>JBGTCV010000053.1:0-61169 GCA_041748655.1 Promineifilaceae bacterium (SeqCode)
ATGACCCTCAAGAACGGGACAAACTCAATTTACAGCGTTGTCGCACTTGTCCTACTTGGAACTACATCCTTCAACCACATGTTTATTCTGGATGATATTCGATTGTTAATGTCCAAAGTTATTTTTGATTGAACCCTAAGTATCCTCCGAAGCATCCCTCTGAACTGAACCAGCCGGGACCGAAGCCGAGGCCGTAGGGATTCTTCGCTCCGAAGACTACGCTCAGAATGACACGTTGCTTACCTGGTTATTTTCTTAAACTCCGAACGGGCCTTCCATCTCGTAGCCGGGGGCTTTAGCCACCTGTGGATGGCCGCCACCTGTGGATGGCCGCCCTCGGCGAAGCCGTTCATGCGATTGCCCTATCAACAACTGTGGCTGGCGCTAAACGAAAGCTAAAATGCGTAATGAATCCCCGTCAGCTCTTCCGACAAGTCCCAAAACCGTTGGAGAACGGCCGTATCATGGAGCGCTTTGTTGCATTCCTGTTCCGCCGGATAGCCGCGTACGCGGAACGTTTTGGGGCCGTAAAATACGCCGCCTTGGGCCGCTGGCGCGACCGAGGCGTACAGCTGCGGCAGCACACCCATCTCGATATCCTGCGCCAGCAGCGGCCCAAGCAGGCCATAAAGCAGCCGTTCGGCAAATGGGGCACCCGATTCTTGCAGACTGTTGGTTTGCAAGTTGGTCATCACCACGCCGGGATGGGATGAATTGGCAAGGGTATCGTATCCCGCCGCTTTGAGCCGCCGATCTAGCTCTGTGGCAAACACGGCGTTGGCCAGCTTGCTTTGTCCGTAAGCCCCCCAGCGATTGTACGCTTGTTTACCCATCAAATCATCAAAATTGATCGCGCCCGTAAACGCTGCACTGCTGGAGGTGCTGTGGATCCGTGCCCCCGGCGTACGGATAAGCATCTCCAGCAGCAGCCCGGTCAGCGCAAAATGGGCCAGATGGTTGACGCCAAGCTGCATTTCAAAGCCATCTTCGGTTTCGCTGCGTGGAATGGCCATAACGCCTGCATTGTTGAGCAAGAGGTCGAGACGGCCGTATTTCGCCCTAAACGCCTCGGCAAATGCCCGCACCGAAGCCAGACTGGCATTGTCCAGTTTCATCACGTCCAGCCTGGCGGTGCGCACGGTTTGCAGCGCTTCTGCTTTTGCCTCTTCCGCCTTACTCAGGTTGCGGCAGGCCATGACCACCGTGGCCCCTTTGGCGGCAATCGCTTTGGTAGATTCAAGCCCTAAACCACTGTTGGCTCCGGTGATAATTACCACCTTGCCGGTCAGGTCGGGGATGTCGTTTTGTGTCCATTTGTGATGCATAAGAAATACTCCTAATTTTGCAAATTTAGATTGATTAGTCAGTCAGTATCAATCAAAAAATTTTATTTTGTAACGCCTTTCCAGAAGACTTCAAACCCCTGGGTGATATGCCGGGTGAGCGGCATATCGGTTAACCCATGTTTGGTGGCGTAGCGAACGGCCGCTTCCAGCTGTGCCAGAAAAATATCCCCAAAATACTCTGGTGCGGCAACCGCAAACAGCCCTTCCTTAATCCCCTGCTCAATCATGGCATAGGCAAAAGCCAGTTCTGTCTCCTGACTTTGCTGCACTTCGGCACTCACCAGGTTGGACAATTTCAGCTGCATCATCAAGGAATAACGAACCGGGAAAAGCATCCCCCAGTCGATAAACCGAAACCAGATATGCTCCACACGCGCTTTGATGCTGCCGTTCTCTGGATATCCGGCTATGACATGCAGCATCCATTCCTGCTTGAGCTGCTTGTACACGGCATCAATCAGCAAATCTTTGGAGGCAAAGTAGTTGAACAGCGTGCCCGTGGCCACGCCTGCATGTTTGGCAATGCGGGACGTGGGCGTATTCCAGAACCCCTCTTTGGCAAAAAGGTCAATAGAGGCTTCAATGAGCTGTCTTTCTTTCTCGTTCATGGGGCGCAGTATACAATGGATTGACTAATCAGTCAATACTTGATATTTGCCACAGAGGGCACAGAGAAAAAGGGGGGAAATCTCTGTGCCCTCTGTGGCAAATCTTAATCAACTTTGGCGTAATCTTTGCGATTCGGCCCGCCCATTTGGGCCAGCCAGCGGGCAAAACGGGGGGAGAGATTGTAGACGAAGGTGAGCAGCTCCAGGTAGCGGGGCAGCGTGAGGATTGGCTGCTTTTTGACGACGGCGTTGAGTACGGCCGTTGCCACCCCCTCCGGCGTCAGCGCAGGCAAAAATTTAGTAAAGGGGGGCATCCGCTCGTTGGAGACGTGTTTGCGGAAGAAGTCAGTGCCCGCCACCGTGCCCAGCCGCACGATGGTGGCGTTGACGGGTGAACGGGCCAACTCGGCGTGCAAAATCTGGGTATAGGCGTCGATGGCCGCTTTGGTGGCTGCATACGCCGCCGATGAACCGCCTACAAACGCCCGCCCCGCCACCGAGCCAATGTTGACGATGTGGCCGCGCCCCGCTGCCTGCATCCGGGGCAGTACCATTGTGGTACCGATCACCATACCGTCGTAACCCACCCGCATGGTGCGCTGGGCTTCTTCCACGGACATGTCGGTCACATTGGCCCAGCGCACGTAGGCGGCGTTGTGGATGAGGAGGTCGATACGGCCGTTCTCCGCCCAAATCTCAGCCAGCCACGCCTCAAACGCCGCCCCGTCGGTCAGATCGCACAAACTCAGGTGAATCTGAGATGCACTGGGCAGGGCAACGCGCTCCACTCCGGCATCGTCCAGGCTGCTTTGCGAAAAGCCGCAAGCGTAAACCGTTGCTCCCTCGGCCGCCAACCCTCGCGTCATAGCCCAGCCAATTCCCTGCGTCCCGCCCGTCACCACACAAACCTGTCCATCAAATCGCTTCATTGCTTTGCCTCATTTTTTTACCGCAGAGGGCGCGGAGAGCGCAGAGAATTAAAAAAAAACTCCGCGTCCTCCGCGCCCTCTGCGGTGAATTATTCCCCGTGGATGGTGACGACCAGGCGACGGCTGCCACCCCGGTTGCGGTGTTCGCAAAGGTAGATGCCTTGCCAGGTGCCGAGGTGAAAACGGCCGTCCTTCACCGGCACCGTCACCGAGCTGCCCAGCAGCACCGCCTTGATGTGCGCGGGCATGTCGTCGGGCCCTTCGTCGGTATGGACAAAGTAGGGGACATTTTCTGGGGCCAGCTCGTTGAAATGGCGCTCCATGTCCTGCCTCACGGTTGGGTCCGCATTTTCATTCAGCGCCAGCGCGGCTGAGGTGTGCTGGATGAAGATGTGGGCCAGCCCTACGCGAAAGTCGCGCAGTTCCGGCAGCTGCTGCACAATCTCCGATGTCACCAGATGAAAACCCCGGCTGCGTGCGTCCAGGCGAATCTCTTTTTGTACCCATGCCATCGTTAAATCTCCACAAAAACTGCGCAAAACAGCTGAGAAACAAATGGCTCTTTAGGAACTCAGGGGATTGATAGGCCGTGGTGCGTGAAACATGACCAGAAAAGTATCACGCACCACGTTTCACGCCAAACCCCACGAAATCCCAAACAAATTAAGTTGTGCAATATTTGTTCAATCCTGTCATAGGCATTTCACCGCTCCCGCTGCTGCCAGAAGTAGATTCCGGCAACCACCGCCACGACCAACAAGCCTGCTCCGCAGACAATAATTGCAAGCTCTACTACGCCAATACCAGTCATTGTCATTTCTCTCGATCCTTCAGGAAAAAGTAGAGGCCAACACCGATGGCCGTTAACGTCAGGCCGCCACCACACACAACCAACAAAACTATCAAGCTCATACTCCTATCCTTATAACCTGAACTTTGTCATTTGGTAACTACTCAGCCAGATTGGACCAATTTTCTCCGGGAATGGGGCAGTGGTGGCCACAAATTGGCCCAATCTCCAGAGAGGCTTAGTAGTTACGTCATTTGTCATTCCGAGTGAAACGAGGAATCTATCATCTCGCCTATCCGAAAGATTCCTCACCCCTTCGGGGATTCGGAATGACATGCGTCAGGGCAAAATTTCTACAATCACGCCCTGCTCGGCCCATTGGTACAGTTGGGCAGCGTTTTCATTGCTCAGTAGTATACAGCCATAGGTTACAGGTATGCCCAGGTTGTTGGTCCACAGCAGATTGGCACCGTCGCGGGTGGGGAAGCCGTGGAAGCCGTTCATGAATTCGACGTTGGGCGCGGGCTGGTAAATGCCCATGAAGTTAGGCATCCACAAATCCCAGTTGCCCGCGTAGGCGTTGGGCTCGTGGGTCTGGATTTGGAAGACGCCAGGCGCAGTCGGGCTGGAAGCGATGCCGGTGCTGGTCAGCCATTCCCACTTGAGCGCTCCGTTTTCATACACCCACGCCCGCTGCTGGCTGATGCTCACCACGATGCGCTTACCGTCTACCACAGGGTAGGGCAGCAGCTCGTCGGGCGAGGGGATGGTGAGGCTTTGCCCCACGCTGAGCGCGTCGCCCACGCCGGGGTTGGCGGCTTGTATCCAGGGATAGGGCATGCCCACCTTACGGCCGATTCCGGCAAACGTATCCCCCGGCTGCACCACGTACTGGCTGGGGCTGTGGTAGATGCGCAGATTGATGCTCTCCTGCTGGTTTTGGATGCCGCTGGAAACGGCCGTTAACGCCAAATCCTCATCCAGATACCGGTTTTCACCCAGGGCTGCGTTGCGATCGGCAAAAAATTGGGCGGCTTTGTCGGGATCAAGCGTCCAGTTGAACTGGGTCGTGTTGGCTGGATCGACGGCCAGGGTGAGCCAGCTGCCCCACACCTGCGGCCCCACCACCCAGCTTACCGCCTCATTGCGCACCGGATCGGTGGCCTGAATGGTGAGGGTGGTGGCCAGCAGCGCCTGGGCCTGGGCCACCGCACCGCTCACGTCGGTGATGGCGGGGGCAACGGGCTGCATCACCAGCGGGATTTCGCCATTTTGGGCAGCGGTGGCCCCACTTTGCGCCAGCGCCGCGACCGTGGCGGCCACGTCCAGCATTTGCCCATCGGCGGCGGGTGTGGTGTGCACCTGGCCGTTTTCAATGATTAGTCCGGCGTTGATTGGCTCGATGGCCAGTTCAGCGGCGCGGTTTTGTAAGGTGGTTTGGGCAACGGTCGTGTCCAGCGCCCAGCTCGGTTCCACCACCATTGACCCGGTTTGAACCAGCTCCAGCCAGGCGGCGGGGGTACGGCCGTAGGCGTGCGCCCGTTTGGCCGTCGCTGCCGCATCCAGCGTCAGCCCCAGCTCAGCGGGGGAAACAAGCCAGACGGTATTTTGGTGCGTCAGGCGGATGGTTTGTTGGCTGGCGCTGGTTTGCAGGGCGTTGGCGGCTTCGGTCTGGGTCAGGCGGCCGACGTTAATGCCCATTACCTGCACGCCGGGCATCACTAAGTTGCTCATGTAGATAAGACCGGCCCCGGCAGCCGTCACAAAGCCTGCGGTCAGCAGGGTTAGCAGCACTATTCCCAGGAAGAGGTATTTGAGAAACGGCCGTTTGCGCCGGATTGGCTGCGGCAAAACGTGTGGCTGTGCCGCAGCCGCCGGAAACCAGAGCTCGGTCGGCGCATCGGCCAGCGCGTGGGGGCGGGTGGGAGTGGGGGCTTCCGTTACCACAGGGTGGGGAACGGACGGCCGTCTGAAAAATTGAGTTTTGAGTTCGTTTGTTTGCATCGAAAAAATCCTGCTCATACAGTTTTGATTAGTGATAGTATGCCGGACCTTGGTCAACCTTGCATGACGCTTGCCTGATTGCCACCATCCTGCATTGCTACGTTGACGCCCGATCCTGACTACGCGTTTGTTCACCTATTTCGGCAACTTTTTGCACTTGTTAAAACAGGCCAATACCTTTTAAGATTAGGGAGTCAATTTGCCAACACGAAGAACCAGTTTGGAGGATCTCATGTATTATCACTGGTCGAAATCCCATTCTCTATTATTGTTCGCCGTTTTATTTTTGCTGCTGCTGGCTGCCTGCGGCTCTGAGGCAGAACCAACGCCCGTCCCTACGGAAACGGCCGTTCCCGAGCAAATCGCCGAAGCCACAGATGTGCCCACAGATGTGCCCACAGAAGAACCAACGGCCGTTCCCACCGAAACCGCCATCCCGCCAACCGCCACCGAGACCCCTTCGCCCGTGCCCACAGACACGCCCGAACCAACCCACACCGCCACCCCGACCGATGTTCCTACCGAAACGCCGCTGCCGACAGACACACCAACGGCAACGGCCGTTCCACCAACCACTGTTCCACCAACGGCCGTTCCGCCCACAGCGGCACCCATTGCCGCCCCCACTTTCCCCGAAACGCAAATTCTGCCGTTTGATGCAGATACCTTCGCCCGCTATTTGGGTTTAGTGCGCGATTCCTACCGCAGCTTCAACAGTGAGATGTCACTGTTTGCTGAAACGGGCAAACCTGGCGACTGCGGCACCTTTAACGGCTGGACCCAACTCTGGATTATCGAAGCGCGGGGCTTTACTGATGTGCCCGCCAACTGGCAGCCGCTCTATGCCGAATATCGCTCCATGCTGAGCCAGATTGTGCGCATTACGATGGAGATACGGCCGTTGTGCAGCGGCCAGGGCGGGCAGGTCAGCGCCGAAACCACACAGGCTATCGTCACCTTCCTCACCTGGGCCTACCCGCGCAGTGAAGCAATGGTGGCTGAAGCCGCCACGTTACCCCGGCCTTAAAATCAAATGAACCCCTTCATCGATGCTAATGAAGGGGTCACAAACTCAGCTAAAACGAAGCTTACCGGCTTTCCCACTTCACCGCATCGAAGCCGATGGTGCGGGAGAGATACTTTTCGCCCGTCACGTCGGACAGGGAAACGTAATCATTGCTGTTACCCCGGAACCAGTAGGTGCCCAAAGAAACCCACTGGTCGCTGTAGCCGAGCTGGTTCACTACCTTGAGAGTGAAGCCATCCCGGTGCGATACCCAGTAGCGAGCGGCCGTTGTAGAGGCGTTCTTAGATGGAATGAAGACAAACACCTCGTACCGGCCAGCTGTCAGCGATGGATACCAGCGACCCCAGTTGTAGTTGCTGCGGGCATAATCGTTGTTGTAGGTCCAGATCATACCCCCGTTGTAACCAACGGTAGAGGTCCGCCAGGAAGCCGCTGCGCCGCCAGTGACAAAGCCAGGGCTGGTGTTATCGATCACCACAGCGCCAGTTGGCGGTGGCACGGGGGGAGGCGTGCCGCTGTCCAGCGCCCAACTGAGTTGGGCTGTGGCCAGGCCGCCGTTTTCGTAATATTCCATTTTTACGGCCGTATTGCCAGACAAATGAATCACGCCAGAGTAAGAAGCAGCGGCCTGATCCTGCCATTTATCAATCAGCAGATGGCCGTTAACCCAGAGGCGAACACCGTCATCGCTGGTGGTGGTGAAGCGGTAGGAACCGGCCGGAAAGTTGAGCGTTCGGGTCCAGCGCACCGAGAAGTTGTCGGCGGGCATGCCAGCGGCAGGTGAGCCATTGCCCCAGTTGAAGTTGATGTTGGCATCGTCACGCACCAGCGTGGGCGAGCCAGCCAGGGTGCGATTGCTGAAATATTCTCCGCGCCAGTTGACGATGTCAGCTGGTTTGGGCTGCCAGTCGAGCTTGGCAACAGCATAGCCACCGTTTTCATAATATTCCATCACCACCAGATGATGCCCGGCCGTGAGGGTGATGTCGGCGGTGAAGGTTTGGGCGGGATGGTCGCTCCACTGGTTGATGATGAGGTTGCCATCTACATAGACGCGCACGCCATCATCGGCGGTGGCGGTGAAGCGGTAGACGCCAGCCGTTACGTCGATATATTTCGACCAGCGCGCAGAGAAGCCATCGGCAGGCAGGCCGCTGGGGCCGCCCAGCCCCCAATCCCAGTTAATCTCGGCTTCGGTGGTTTGCACAACGGGCGTGCCGCTTAAGGTTTTGTTGTTCCAGTAGGAAACCTGCCAGACTGGGTCAGTATGCTGCGCGGTGGGGCCGCCCTGAGCCAGTGCAGTTTGGTAAAATAGGAACAAGCCTAAAAGTAGCGTTACTACGGTTAATTTACGGTACATGATATGCCTCCTAAACAATGAACACACGGAACACGGGCTACATTTTTTGGTGTTCTGTATGAGGATGTCGTGAGGAAACTGCCGTTTGTAACACCCCCTATTTCTTATTCACGCCCCCTTCACGGCTGGCTGCGTTCAGCCCAGGTGCCGTTGAAAAAGTTCAGGACAACCAGCTGATCGTCAAAGTCCAGCAGATAAAGATAAAGGCCATCGTGGGTGAACTCCCGCTGCACGACGGTGGAGAATCCCGCTTCCGACGCCAACGCCCAGCCCAGCCGCTGGCGAATCCAGCTGTTTTCGCGCCACAAAAGGCCAAAACCGCTTTCCGGCACAAACAAGCCTTCGGGTGGATCGTAATCAATATTGGGCGTAGGGGCGCTGCTGTCTGGCAGGGCATATTCTGGGAAAGCCTCAAAGGTCTGGCTGGAGGAGTTATACAGAACATAGATCATTTCTCCAGTTTCCCACCACTGGCCGTTTTCCAGCCAGAGCATCAGGCCCCGTTCAAACTGCTGGTAGGCAGCGGCCGTATGCACCGGAGCGCCAGCCGGGCAGGTGCTTGGCGGGCCGCTGAAAAACCACTTATCTTCGGTGCAGTACAGCACAATAGTGGCCGCCCCTGTCGCTTCGGTTTCGCCCCTGTAGGCATGCAGCTGCAATTGCAGATTGCTGGTGGTCGCGGCGTCGATGTGCAGGGTATAAGGACCGGACAAAGGCACGGGACGGCAGGCCCAGGCCTGAGTGAAAACAGGTGCCAGGCAAAGCGTGGCCGAATCTGCTTGCACTTCGTAATCTACCGTGACGCTGTCTCCGGGCCAGACGATGGCCGAGACGGTGGGATAGGTGAGAATCTGGGCCCAGGCGGGTGTGGGGGTGGGCGTGTCGGTGGGCCGGGCAGACTGGCGTGTGGGGAGCAGTTGAACGGCCGTTGCCGTTGCTTCTTTGGTAGGCGTAGGTGTACCTGTTGTTGTCGGCGTGATGGGTTGGAGGGAAACAGCCGTGGGCGTAGTCGTACTCTCAGCCAAAACTGCGGCCTGAGCCGATGGCGTCACCGTTACCAAAACCATGCCTTCTGGAATTTCGGCCACCGTTGTGGTCACCACCGTCACTTCGGGGCGGCCGCTGCTGATCTTGGTTTCCACACCAAATTCCAGCTCACCACAGGCTGTTAACCCCAATACGCTTAACAATACCAGGGCCACTAATCGTTCGGAAACAGATTTTTCTTTTGTGCAAAACATAACAACCTCCATTCTGCATCCGCCGGGTGGAGAAGCCCTTTTGGGGCTTACATTTCTAGCTCGCCCGTTCACGGGTGGGCGGGTCTGATTGGCAGGATAACAAATGAATGTAACGGCCGTATGGCACAGTGGTAATCAAACCGGCAAAGGCTGTGCCAATTTTGTGACATCAGGCGCTGGCACCTCAGGCGGTGGGCAGGCGCAGCACCACCAGGCTCCCTTGCCCCGGACGGCTAGAAAGGGCCACCTGCCCCCCATGCCGCACCACAATGGCTTTCGCCAGCGCCAGGCCTAACCCGCTGCCAGGTACGCCGCGCGCCGCTTCGCCCCGATACAGCTCCTGCCAAATGTAGGGCTGGTCGGCTGTGGCAATGCCAGGCCCAGTATCTGCCACCTCCACGGTGACAAAACGGCCGTCTTCCCGTGCCCGCAGCTCAATGGCATCGGTGACGGCCGTATATTTCAGGGCATTTTCTAGCAGGTTATAGATGGCCAGAAAAAGCAAATCGCGATCGCCAGGGACGGGTGGCAGCGGCCAGGGAGCCTGCGGCACCGTCAGGGTCAGTTTACGCCCCTGGCTGCCGGGATGATCCTGGGCCAGATCAAATACTTCGGCCAGCAGAGCGCCCATCTCTACCGGGGCAAATTCCAACGGCCGTGTTTCCAGCTCGGCAATCTTACGTAAATCGGCTGTGAGCTGGCTCAGGCGCACCGTTTGTGCCTCAATGGAGGCCAGCGCCTGACGGGTGGCGTCGTCGTGCCCGTTGGTGATATTGGCCAGCCCGGCGCGTATGGCCATCAGCGGGTTTTTCAACTCGTGGTCCAGGCGCTGCAAAAAGCGGCGGCGATCTTCGGCAGCAGCCAGCCGCAGCTGTTCTGCTTGCTGGCTTTGGCGAGTGTACCACCAGCGTGCCCCCGTCAGAACGATGGTAGTGAATAGGCCAGCTAGTAGAACGGCCGTACTCAAGCTCGCCCGCAAATAAAGCAACGGGTTAGGCAAGTTGGTCTTAGAGAGCAGCAGCGCCAGCAGCAGCCCCACCACCAACGGCAGCACACCGCCCAGCCACACCTTCAGCTTCATGATGCTCCTTTCACCGGGGCCATAAAGCGGTAGCCCTGGCCCGGCACCGTCTCGATAAACTCCGGATCGCTGGCATCATCGCCCAACACGCGGCGCAGTTCGGCAATGCGGGAATCGACGGTGCGCGTGCCTGCAGGGTAGGCCCAGCCCCAGACGCTGTCCAGCAGGCGTTCGCGGCTCACCAGCTCGTCGGGATGGGTCATGAGGTACTCCAGCAGGGTGAGCGCTTTGGGCGTGAGGTGGATTTCTTCGCCGGTCAGCCAGGCACGGCGGGTGAGGCGATCAAAGGTGAGGTTGTGGCTGATGAGTTTTTGGGCAGCGGTTAACGGCCGTTCCCCTGGACGCGCCCGCCGCAGCACCGCCCGAATGCGTGCCACCAGCTCATGAGGATCAAACGGTTTGTTGAGATAATCGTCAGCCCCTTCTTCCAGGGCCATGGCACGTTCAAACGCTTCACCCACCTGCGTCAGCAAAATGACGGGCGTCCAATCCCCTTGCTGGCGCAGCTGTCGCAGCACGGCACGGCCGTCCAGCCGGGGCATCAGGACATCTAAAATAATGAGATCCGGCGCGGATTCTTTGACCCGCGCAAGGGCGGCTTCACCATCGGCGGCGACCAGCACAGTAAAGCCGCTGCGCGCCAGAAAGGGGGCCAGGTTATCGGTAATGGCCACTTCGTCGTCGGCCAGCAACAGGGTAAGTGGGGCAGTCATGCCAAAATTGTAGCAGAAGTGGGAAACGGCCGTTGTGCCAGATTGGTTACAACTCCCCTCTGAAAATCTGACGGGAATTCACCGCAAAGAACGCAAAGTTTTTCTTTTCATTTCTTTGCGTTCTTGGCGCGCTTTGCGGTTCAATCAATTTCGCGAGAAACGGGGCTACTTCAAGCGGCTGCGAATCTGGCGCTGCCAGCGGAGGAGTTTTTGCTTGATGGGATTCCAGCGGACCAGGAAGAGGAAAGCCACAACTGCGGCGTAGATGCCTGGCTCGATGTAGACATTTTTCACCAGCCAGAAAAAGTGGATCAGCGCCAAAATGATGATGAGGTAGCTGAGCTTGTGCAGGGTTTTCCACCGCTTGCCCAGCCGCCGCTGCCACCCTTTGGTAGAGGTAACTGCCAGGGGAATGAGCAGCAGGAAGGCGATAAATCCAATCAGGGCAAAGGGCTGCTCCACAATGCCGTCAATGATGAAGGCGAGGTTTAGGGCGTAATCCAGCCAGACAAAGGTGAGCAAATGGAGGCAGACGTAGAAGAAGGCGTAGAGGCCTAACGGCCGTCTCAACGGAATCACCTGTTTCCAACCAAAAATAATTGTGACTGGCGTTACGGCTAAAGACATCACCAGCAGCACCAGCGCCGTGGTGCCGGTGTGGAACAAAATCTCCCGCACCGGATCAACGCCCAGGTTGTTGGTTTGGTACTCCCAAAGCAGCACAACCAACGGCACGAGTGCGCCAATGTGGGTAACCCAGGTAAGGAGTCGGGCCGTTTTTTTACGGTCCCAGCGAGTGGGTTTGGGGGTGGATACGGCCGTTTCCCGGCCCGGTACAGCTGTCATCTGCTTGCTCTCTTCTGTCACGTTAGGAACCACGGCGTGATTGGGTTGTGTCAAAGTTTGGATCATCATACAGGTGCGCCACTTGCTCACCGTACCCATTAAACATCAGCGTTTCGCGCCGCCCAAACGCGCCAATGCGCCGCTCTGTGGCCTGCGACCAGCGTGGATGAGCCACATTCGGGTTTACCGTGGCGTAAAAGCCGTACTCATGCGGCGCAGCCGCCATCCACAAAGAAGTGGGCATCGTCTCCACCAGCTCAATCTTTACGATTGATTTTATGCTCTTGAAACCATACTTCCAGGGAACCACCAGCCGAATCGGAGCCCCATTTTGGGGCAGCAGCGCTTCGCCATACAGTCCCGTGCTCATAATCGCCAGATCATTCATCGCCTCATCCAGGCGAAGTCCCTCAACATACGGCCAGGAAAATGAAGTACTATTTACCCCTGGCATGTTGGCTTTATCTTCAATCGTTTCAAAGCGGACAAATTTGGCCGCCGAGGTCGGCTCCACTTCATTAAGCAGCTTGGCCAGGGGGAAGCCCAACCAGGGAATGACCATAGACCAGCCTTCCACGCAGCGCAGCCGATAAATGCGCTCTTCCTGCTCAAAGGCCATTAAATCTTCCAGGCCAAAGGTTTTGGGCTTGTTCACCAGCCCGCTTACCTCGACCTGCCAGGGAGCGGTGGGGAAGTTTTTGGCCAGCGAGGCGACCGCTTCCTTGTTGGTAGAAAATTCATAGTAATTGTTATAGGTGGTGATCTCTTCAAATGTATTGAGCGGATCGCCCAGTTCATCGGCTGTGGCGCTGACTTTGCCCGGCATGGCCGTTTGGACTGCGCTCTCATTGGCTGAACTGCCGCTGATTGTAGATGGCTCAGCGTTTGGGCTGCCGCAAGCAGCCAACAATCCGCCAGCGGCCACAGCCGCCGAGCTAATGGCCACACCTCGCATAAATTGGCGGCGGGACAAATAAACAGATTGAGGGGTGATTTCAGATGAAGGAATTTCGATACCGGTGCGTTTTTTGATTAACATGCGTTTACCTTGACTTTACCTCGAATGGTTGTTTGCTTCTCAGTATGCAATTATCCCCAAAGTTATGATCGTTTTCTAAATAAATTCTTATGAGATGCTTACAGCGGGGGAGAAAGTGGAGAATGGAGCGTGGAGATTGGGAATTGACAAATCTAATCTCAATTCCGCAAGTAATTAGACGTTATTGGATTTAACGTTATGTCAAAAAACAATCCGCAGATTTCGCAGATTGGCGCAAATGGCGCTCGCAGATTAAAGGCAAAAAATCTGCGAAAACTTGTACTGAGCAAAGTCGAAGTATCTGCGTTAATCTGTGGATCAATTCTTATTTCCGATATTGTCTATTTCATCCGCGTTCCTTAGGGGGCAATGGTGACGGAGAGGCGGATTTCCTGATAGGTTTCATCTTCACCGGTAGAAATAGTGAGCAAGCCTGGGCCACTGGGGGCGTCGTTGGGGAGTTCGAGATCGATGGCCCAAAAGCCAAATTGATCGGCAAACGCTTTGCCGGAGGTTACAAGCTGGCTGCCACCGGTTGGGGAATCAAGCAGCAGCACAATGTCTACGGCTTGTTCTGGCACGTTGATGGCTACGCCAAACAGGTTGGTAACATTGCCCACGGTAAAAGATATCTCTCCCGGGTTGCCCAGGTACAGCAGGGTGGCTTGCGGATCATCAGAAGCATACACCTGAATAGGAATGAGGGCTTCGCGCCAGCTGCCTTCGCCATATTCGCCGGTGTACGCCACCGCGCAGGCTGGCCCAGGCTCTACGTTTTGGGGCAGGATGACAAAGCCATACCAGCTGCCGTCAGTCAGGGAGATTTTTTGGGCGGCGATGAAGTTGGTGCATTCATCCACCAGCACGCCGATGGTAAAGGCGTCGTTGATCAGGTTGTTGCTGTCCCCCTGCATGAAAAAGGCGTGACCAGCTACGGCCGTTTCCCCCTCTACCGGCCAGGAAAGCGAAATATACGGCTCGTCGGTTGTGCTGTCGAAGGCGACCTGGATGGGCTGCTCAGCCTGGGCCAGTTCGCCCAGCGCGGCCGTCAGCGTGCCGGGGCCAGAGGCGGTTTCGGCCAGGTTGGCGGTGAGTTCCCATCTGCCGCTGCTGGCGTCGGGAATGATTTGGGCAGAAACGGCCGTAAACGCCCCAATCGTCAGCGTCAGGCTGATGGGGTCGCTGGTAGGTGGCTGCACCTCGCCGCGAAACGTGACTTCGCGCCCAGCCAGCAGCGTGGTGGCTGGGGCCGGCTCAGCAATAGTAACGGTGTAATCTGGCGCTGCCAGCGTGGGGGTAATGGTGGGCGTAGCCGTGATCACCGGCGTGGGAAACAGGGCATCTCTGGTTGGTTCCGGCTCGGTGGGCACGATTTCAACTTCGATGGTAGGCGTGGCGGGAACGGCCGTTGGCGGTTCGTCGGTGGCGGTTTCTGTGGGTGGAGTTTGGAAAACGGCCGTTTCCGTGGCTGCCGGTGCAGGTGTTGGGGAACCACCACAAGCCGTCAACCAAACTAAATTTAAGCCAAGCAATACGAACAAAAATATTTTCTTCACACGCATCTTCCTCTACAACGTCTTGAGAAATATGTTGGCGGTGGTGAACCCAACAAGAACTTTAAAGGGGCAAATTATATCAGACGCTCCGCTAACACCGAACAACCCTTCAGGCGATTTAGGGAAGCATTCATAATTCACGGCCGAACAGGTGCGTCGCACCGCCGACTACGATTCAATCGTGATGCTGATCGTATGTGGTTCGCCGACATAGTTGCTGTCCTGTACCACAATCAGGCGCAGCAGATATTGGCCAGGGGGCAGCGCCTCTGCGTGCAGCATCTCCAGCGGGCCGTTGATCACCGGCTGGCTGTGGGTTTCGCCCAGCGTCACCCAGTTCACGTTGTCACCGTCGGGAATACCCAGCTCAATCTTGTAAAACTCTACCACACCCGGTTCAAAATCGGCCGTGCCGATAATGGGCAAAATACCGCTGACAACTTCACCCTGGGTCGGGCTGGTAATGCGGTACACCGCTGCCCGGTTGGGATCACGCGCCAGGGCCAGCAGATCGTCGTTGCAAACGGCCGTTGGCAGCAGCAGCACATTATTAGCCTGTGCCCACTCATGCGCCGCCTTCATGCTTTCCAGGTTGCGCGGCGGGGCCAGGAAGAGCTGTGGCAGGGCGTCTGGCGGCAGCAGGGTCACATCTGTGCCCTCGGCCAGATGGCAAAACAGCTGGGGCGGCGGCGCGTCTTCATCCGCTTCGGCTGTCAGCAGCAGTTCGGCGGGGAGAGGAGGCAGCGGCACGGCGGGGGCGCGCCAGATGGCTGGTTCAATCTGCTCCCAGGCCACTAAATTCGGGTCGATGAGGTCAGGCAAAGCGGGAATATTGTTGACCAGGAACAGCTCAGAGCCAGCGGGGGTACACTCAATTGCCCCAATCGTGACGGCGCTGAGGCTGCATAACGGCCGTTCCTCTAACCCCTCTGGTCGCACAAAATCAGGGGGAGGCTCTACGCCGTTTACGTTCAGGGCCGCCAGCAGATCGTAGTTGGTATAGACCGCCTGCATGTAGTCGCGCCACAGCGGCGCGGCACCTGTCAGGCCGCTGATGTTGACCATGGGGCTGTTGTCTGTGTTGCCGGTCCAGACGCCCACGACGAGGCCGGGCGTGTAGCCCATCGTCCAGTTATCACGAAAATCGTTGGTGGTGCCGGTTTTAGCCGCTGCCGGGAAGGTCAGCGCCAGCGGATTGCTGCGCCCCATCGCCGGGACCCGGGCTTCGTCGTCGTCCAAGATATGGCTGATGAGGTAAGCCACACGCGGATCCAGGACGGAAACGGCCGCTTGCGGTGGCTGCTCAAACAAAAGCTCCCCGTTGCTCTTTTGCACCCGCAAAATGGCGATGGGCGTCACCTGGTTGCCACCATTGGCAAAGACACCGTAAGCGGCAGTCAGGTCCAGCGGGGTCACTTCGGCACCCCCCAACGTCAGGGAGAGGCCGTAGTTGCTGGAATCTGCCTGCCAGGTAGTGATGCCCATTCCCCGACCAAATTCCAGCAGGCGAGGTACACCCACATCTTGCAGCAGCAGCACGGCGGGGATGTTGTAGCTGTTGGCCAGAGCTGTGCGCAAACGAACCGGCCCATGGAAACGGCCGTCGTAATTCACCGGCGTATAGGTGCTGCCATCAAACTGCGGATAATCGACTTCCACATCCCACAGCAGGTCGGCGGCGGTCCAGGCGGGTTCCCCAGTCTCGCCAGGGGCAAGAGCGGCGGCGTAGGTCAGTGGCTTGATGCTGCTGCCCGGCTGCTGCAAGGAAAGCGTCACGTTAACCTGCCCGTCGATTGCCTCATTTTTGTAATCGACGCTGCCCAACATGGCCAAAATTTCGCCCGTGGTGGGCTTTAAGGCGACCAGCGCCGCGTTGTTCAGATTGTGTTCCAGGCCAACGGCGGCGACATGCTGCCGCGCCAGTTGTTCAGCCAGCCGCTGGTAGCTTAAATCGAGCGTGGTGGTGACGCGCAAACCGCCGTTGGCCACGGCATCTGCACCGTACAGCGCCTCCAGCTGCTGCCGCACATAAACGGCAAAGTGGGGAGCCAGCAAGCTGACCTCTTGCGGGGCAAAGGTGAGCGGCTCCTGGTACGCTGCTACGGCCTGATCCTGGGTGATGAAGCCATCTCCCACCATCAGGTTGAGCACCAGCCACTGCCGCGCTTTCGCCCCTTCCAGGTTGGTGAGCGGGTCCAGATCGACGGGGCTTTGCGGCAGACCAGCCAGCAGGGAAGCTTCGGCCAGGGTTAGCGTTTCGGAGGTTTTGTCAAAATAGGTGTCGGCGGCGGCTTCGATACCGTAAGCCAGATTGCCGTAATAAATCTCGTTGAGGTACATCTCCAGAATTTCATCTTTGCTGAACTGACGGCTCATCATCCAGGCCAGGATGATCTCCTTGGTTTTGCGGTTGTAAGAGATTTCGGTACGTTCTTCGTAGTCGAAGGCGATGTGGCGGACGAGCTGCTGGGTGATGGTGCTGGCTCCGACGGGACGGCCGTCTGGGTTACGCAAATTGGCCACCAGCGCCGCTACCAGCGAAGGGATGTCTGCGCCGGGGTTTTGGTAGAAGCTGTCGTCTTCCACCGAGACGGTTGCGTGGATGAGGTGGGAGGGGATTTGGCTGATGGGAACGGCCGTTCGCTTACCTTCACCAAAAATTTCCCACAACAGCTCCCCGTTGCGGTCAAAAATCTGGGTCGTTTCAAACGTCTCCCGGTCGCGGGCAACTTCCAGCTTGGCAATGCCATCCTCGATTTCCCGCGACAGGTTCGAGTAGATCAGGGTTCCCGCCGCCACGACGCCACCAAAAATGAGCATTGCAAGCAGCAAAATGCCGCCAATCAGGGCGCGGCCTAAACAGCCAAAGCAGCCGCGCCGCCTGGGGGCAGGCGGGGCAGGTGGCGGAGCCGGATTTTCAAATAAAGCCATCGGGCGGGTGGTGTCGTCTTTATACATGGGATCTCCTGCAAACAAAACTATTGACAGTGGCTGGTGGTTACTGGTTGCTGCGAGTAACCAGCCTCCAGCAGCCAGCCACTACTAACTTCAAGTTTAGCGGAAACGGCCGTTCCCCTGCTGTCCGTCCCCTGAACGATTTAAACACGAAAGCCTGACGCCAGCCTACGCCCACAAAAAAGAGCGCCCCGCAGGACGCTCTTTTCACTGTTCGGTATTCGGTAATCAATCTACTGCTCACTGCTCACTGTTCACTGATTACTGCTCACCGGACTCAACCTCGGCGCAGCATCACAACGCCAACGCCAGCCAGCAGCACCAGAATGGCCGCCACAACGAGGACAATGCCGCCGATGCTGCTAAAGAATCCGCCTTCAACCGCAGGCGCGGCGGCGGTGTCTTCGGCTGGGGGGGAAACGGCCGTATCCTCAGACTCAATCTCACTGGTGTCGGCAACGGCCGTTACCTGCGGGTCAAAGCGGGTGCCAAAGGAGACCGAAATATGCGCCCCTTCTGCTACAGAAACCGCCCAGCTGGGAGAGGTCGTTGGCTGGTAATCGGCGGGCGGGAAGATTTGCACCTGGTAGGTGTCTGGAGCCAAATTCTCAAAGCAGTACGGTTCGCTCACGCCATCGGTGATATGTGTTGTTACCGTGCTGCCACCTCGGAAAATGGTAATCGCTGCATCTGCTTGCAGCGCTTCGGTTGTATTATCCCGGGAACCGTCACCATTAATATCGTTGAAAGCAGCCACGCAAATCGTGCCGGTTGTGGGCGCTGTTTCGGCTTCAACCACAGGCGCTTCAGCAATTTCCTCAGCTGGCGCGTCGCTATCGGCACCTTCTACTTCGATCACTTCTTCAGAGGGCTCTTCTTCACTGCTCTCTTCTTCAATCAGTGGCTCTGGTTCAACAATCACTTCGCCCGCCTCTTTGATGAGCAGCTCCTGGCCTACGTTAATAAAAGCCGGGTTGTTGTTCAGCTCTCGAATCGCAGGTAAGGCCTCTTCAGGCGTCATGCCGATAGACGAGGCGTATTGAATGGCGATAGTCCAGAAGCTGTCATTGGCAGTGACAACATGAACGATAGAGCCATCTGCGCGGGGTGTTGACACGGGAGCTGGTGCAGCTGCCGGGGCCGCCGACACAGGTGCGCTGCCGCCACTGCTGCCGCCGCCGCCAGAACTGGGTGGGGCGCTAGCCGTCGTACCCAAGGCGTACAAACCAACCGCATCCATGAAAAAGCCGCTGTTGATATAGGCGTGACGCGAACCCATTTCCAGGAAAACGATCATCGATTCGGACGTCGCGGTGAAATCCCAAGTGTAGGTTTGTTGCGCCAGGTAGAAGGGAAACACGTTTTCGGCCGTCCAGGTGGGGCTGTAAGCCAGGCCAGCGCTGCGCCAGCCAGAACCGGTTGGCCCTACGCTAAACCGCACAAACCCGGAATCGCTGCGATGTGGCTGAACTTTGCCACTCTCATAGGATTCCACGATATCGACATAAATCGGCACAGAAAGGCGATAGTTACGCCCGACTTCCAGGCCAGAAACTTCCTGTGAAAGCGCAACAAAAAGGGGTGCCCACGGCTTAAACAGCTTCAAAGTATAGCTGCCATCCCGGAAAAAGAGGCTTCTTTCACTCACGGGCGCATCCTGAATATTCCACACGACGGTTTCTGGACGATAAGCAGGGGCTCCTTCGGTGCCATCAAAGGCGACACCGTCTAGCCAATGCATCCGCCAGCCGTTGGGGACGGCAATTTGGGGAATACCATCCTGATTAAAGTAGCCCGCCTCGAAGCCAGGGTTTTCAAACAGGTTCCCGGAAACGATTTCCTGAGCGGCCACGTCACCACGCGGAAAGCTGAGTACCGCCACTAATAAAATTGCTGCCAACAGCAGCACGCTTCTTGCAATTTTGTTCTTCATCTTCCATCCTCCACACGTCAAGGTTTGATTTTGTAGAACCTTGTCTCTTCCATGTGTCAGTTTATTTTGTTTAGACAAAAATATAGCGCAATAACAAATTGCGCTACAAACAAACGAAAATTGTAACATACCGCTCAGGAAACAACAATTTCGATGATCATGGTAATGATTGCGGGCTCCTTACGGCCGTTTCTGCAACACAATCAGCTCCTCAATGTTTTGGCGGGAAGGGATGGAGTCTGGCGGAAATTCACGGCGCTGGAGGCTGAACCCGTGTTCAGCTAGCAGTTCAATCATGGTATCGGGCTGCACGACGAAGGGTGGCCCACCGGGGCGCTTGCCGATGGGAAAGGCGAGGGCGATGTACAGGCCGCTTGATTTGAGCAGGCGTGCCGCCAGGGCGGCATACTCGTTACGCCGAGCCGGGTCGATGGCGCAAAAGCAGGTGTATTCCAGGAGGTAATCGAAACGGCCGTTCAGCTCCCGCGGCAGTTCAAAAATATCCGCCTCCAAAATCTGCGTGGGGTAAGCCGGGATTTCCAGTTCGCGCATCTTAGCGGCGGCATTGGGGGCAAAATCAACGGCCGTTACCGCAAAACCATGCCGGGCAAACAGGCGGGCATCGTGGCCGTACCCGGCCCCCAGCACAATCATCTGGCCGGGTGGATAGCTGCCGCTGGACGCCAGCCGGGCAAACGTGGGGGTTGGCGCTCCCAGGTCCCAGGGGATACGGCCGTTGGTGTAGTTTTCCTGCCAATAGTGAGGATGGTTGGTGTCGAACGTCATTGTTTGATTATATCCAAGAAAAAAACAGAAGCCGGGTAGGCAGGCAAGCAATTTCCTGGTAAAATACGGACCTTGGTCCACTTAAAATACCGGCTATGCTGCCAGGTTAAACAAAAGGAAAGTTATGTCTACTCAAATCCCAAATTCACACAAAGATTTATTGGGCGCGCCCGTTTACGTTAATCTGATCACCGTGATGCCAGATGGTCAGCCGCAGGCTTCGGTAGTGTGGTGCAGTTATGATGGTGAGCATGTGTTAGTAAATACGGCCGTTGGTCGCCAAAAAGAGATCAACATGCGGGAGCGCCCCATGGTCACAATTCTGGCTGTTGATCCGCAGAATCCATTCCGCTATCTGGAAGTGCGCGGCACGGTTGTGACGGTGACAGAGGAAGGGGCATTGGACCACATCAACGCCCTGGCCAAAGCGTATCGCAACGCCGATAGCTATTACGGTGGCGTGACGCCCGCCGAACTGGCCCAAAAAGAGACGCGGGTTATTGGCAAAATCAAGCCAACCAAGGTGAACAGCATCGGCTAATTTGGAACGATGAGAATGGGAATACGGCCGTTAACCGTTACCCATTCTCAATTAACCGTTCACAATTCCCTTTCCACCTGTCAATAATTGGCGAATTACCCATTGCGGATTATCATTCAAGCCATGCCTGGAAAGAGAACAGCCCCATACGGCTCCTGGAAATCCCCCATTACCTCAGATCTCATTGTGGCGGGCTCGATTGGCCTCAGCCAGCTGACAATGGACGGCAATGCCACCTATTGGACAGAAGGACGGCCGTCTGAAAACGGCCGTAACGCTCTGGTTAAATGGACGCCTGAAACTGGCCTGGAAGAGCTGTCTGCTGCCGGGTTCAACGTGCGCAGCCGCGTCCATGAATATGGCGGCGGTGCCTATGCCATCCACGACGACGTCGTCTACTTCACCAACTTCATCGATCAGCGGCTGTACATCCAATATCCGCACAGCGAGCCAGAACCGCTTACCGCCAACCAACCGCTTCGCTTTGCCGACGGCACCGTCGATGCCGGGCGCGGGCGGCTGTACTGCATCCGCGAGGACCATACCACGCCAGGACAGGAACCCAGCAACAGCCTGGTGAGCCTGAACCTGGACAGCCCCAATGAAACCGGAACCGCGCTGTCTGCTGGCTGCAGCTTTTACGCTTCGCCGCGCCTGAGTCCAAACGGCCGTCAGCTGGCCTGGCTTAGCTGGAACCACCCCAACATGCCCTGGGACGGCACCGAACTGTGGCTGGCCGACCTGGACGAAGCAGGTACCATCCTCAGCAATATTACTCTGGTAGCTGGCGGCCTGGAAGAATCCATCTTCCAGCCAGAATGGTCGCCAACCGGTGAGCTGTACTTTGTTTCTGATCGCACCAACTGGTGGAACCTGTACCGCTGGCGCGATGGCGTGGTCCAGCCCATCTGCCCAATGACGGCTGAATTTGGCAAACCGCAGTGGGCCTTTGGCCAATCGACATACGGCTTTGAGCGGGCCGACAGCCTCATTTGCAGCTACACCCAAAACGGCAGCTGGCAGCTGGCCCGGCTCAACACAGAAACGGGCACCCTCCTACCCATCGAAATTCCCTACACGTCGATTACCCATTTGCAGGTAGGCAGCGGCGTGGCCTGCTTTATTGGCGGTTCTGCGACGCGCCCCAACGCCATTGTGCGGCTTAACCTGCAAACCAACGAGGCACAGGTGCTGCGTCAATCTACCGATTTAACGGTAGATACGGCGTATCTTTCCGTGCCGGAAGCGGTGGAGTTTCCTACCGAAAACGGGCTGACGGCCCATGCCATCTACTATCCGCCGCAAAACAGGGATTTTTGTGCCCCGGTAGACGAAGCGCCACCGCTGCTGGTGATCAGCCACGGAGGCCCCACCAGCGCCGCCCAAACAACGCTAAGTCTGGGCACTCAATATTGGACCAGCCGGGGCTTTGCGGTGCTGGATGTCAATTATGGGGGGAGTACGGGATACGGCCGTTCCTACCGGCAGCGTCTTAACGGGCAGTGGGGTATTGTAGACGTGCAGGATTGCATCAACGGCGCAAAACACCTGGTGCAGCTAGGGTTGGCCGACGGCAACCGGCTGGCCATTCGCGGTGGCAGCGCTGGTGGCTACACCACCCTCTGCGCCCTCACCTTTTACGATCTGTTTAGCGCCGGAGCCAGCTTCTATGGCATTAGCGATCTGGAAGCGCTGGCCAAAGAAACCCACAAATTTGAATCCCGCTATATAGACAGCATGGTTGGCCCCTACCCCGAAGCAAAAAACACCTACATAGAACGTTCCCCCATTCATTTTACCGAACGGCTAAACTGCCCCCTCATCCTTTTTCAGGGCCTTGAAGACAAAGTGGTGCCGCCCAATCAGACAGAGAAAATGTTTGAGGCGGTGAAAGCGAAAGGAATTCCTGTCGCCTACGTTGCCTTCCCCGGCGAGCAGCACGGCTTCCGCAGCGCGGAAAACATCAAGCGTGCCCTGGATGGCGAGCTATACTTTTACGGCAAAATCTTTGGCTTTGAGCTGGCACTCCCCGTCAAACCGGTCGAAATCGAAAACCTGTAATTTTTTATTCCGGCCGATAAAAGGAATCTGCGGGCAGCAGGGGTTCTGGCGTTTCAAACGAATCCACCATTTCTACCCAAAAAACGTTGGCCAGGGCGCGAATCTGGTGCAGAACGCGTACCAACTGGCGCGGTCGCAGCACCTCTACGGCCAGATGGATGTGAACTTCATTGGGGGCACCTGGCTCTGGGGTGTGGATGTAGGCGATATTAATATCTTCATCGTTCATCAATTGGGTGATTTCAAACAGGAGTCCGGGGCGATCATACACTTTGACTTGAAGCTTAACCTGGCGCACTTCTTGCGGGGTGGCTTCCCCCCAGGCGAGCTTAAGTTTGCGGCCAGCCAGGCGACCGGGGTTTAAGGTATGACATCGCTGATGGTGCACGGTCACGCCTCCGTCCAGCCGCAAAAAGCCCAGGATGGCATCTGGAGGACGGGGGTTGCAGGTGCCGCACAGGCGAATTTCGCGTCCTTCAGCCTGAGTCACGACAAACTGACCCCCTTTTTCTGATGAGACGATCTTGCCAAAAGGGCGGGCAGGCCCTTGCAGCCACATCTCTTTGAGCAGCTTGGTGGTAACGGCCGTTGGCAGCAAGTCGGCCCGCCCCAGTTCATAATACATATCGCGAGTGTTGTCATAGCCAAAAGATTCAGCGACTTGATCATGCGAGTAGCTGTGCAGGCCGAGCATGGTCAGTTCACCTTGCAGCAGTTGGAGACCCTGGTAAACGGCCGTTTGCGGGGACAATCGGCGGAACCAGCGGCGAGCATGGCTGCGGGCATAATTCGTCATGATGTAGCCCAGATCTTCATCCAGCCAGGCCCGCTGCGGCTGCGCCCGATCCTTTTTCATGATACGCACCTTCATACCGTCCAGCAGCGGCCGATTTAGCGGATACAGCATATCATTCACATAGGCTGAATGGCATTGGTTCCCCAGGCCAGTGTGAATAGCGTAAGCAAAATCCAGCGCCGTGGCTCCCTTCACCAACTCAATAGCATCGCCACGCGGCGTAAACACCCGAATTTGCTGGCGGAAAACATCTTCCACTACGCCGCGCACCCCGGCTGTGGGATCTTGTGGCTCCAAATTGATGTTTTCAGTGATGTTTTCAAAGAATGTCTCCACCCGGTCGGCTATCCCGCTTGTCCACATCGGCGTGTCGGCATAGACCCAGCGTGCCAAAATGCCCACTTCAGACACCTTGTCCATAGGCTCTGTGCGAAACCGCAGCTTTAGGTGCTGCCCGTTGCTATGCACCACCGTGGTGTGCAGCGAGCGGTAAAGATTGTCGCGAGCCACCGAAACATAATCATCAAATGTGCCCGGCACCGGCTGCCAAAGCTGGTGAACATAGCCCAACGCCTGGTAGCAAGATTGCCAATCATCCAGCAAAACAACCAGGCGCATGGTCTTGTCTACCTCATAAAACGAAGCGGCACTTTCACACAAATCCTGATAAACACTGTAAATATTTTCCGGAGCCAGAAACACTTTGCGCACGTCTAAATTGGCTTGTAGCAAACAGTCAAAAATCTGGCCGCTGATAAGCTGGTATTCTTCCTGCTGTTCCTTGTGAATTTGCTTCAGGCGGTTACGAATAATCGTATGCGCATCGGGGTTTATAATTTCAAGGGAGAGCGATTCGAGTTCGTTTTTTAGTCGCCAGATGCCCAGCCGATTGGCTAGTGGGGCATAAACTGATAAGGTTTCTTTGGCTTTGTAGAGCTGACGGGCGTGGGGGGTAGATTTGATGGTACGTAAATTGTGCAGCCGATCGAATAGTTTAATGATAACGGTGCGCACATCGTGGGTCATGGCGGCGAGCAGTTTGTGCAGGGTCAGGTCTTCAATTTCCTGTTTAGACAGCTCTTTACTTTTGGCAATGCCTTCGGTGACATCTTTCAGCTTGGTAACGCCATCTACCAGCCGGGCGACTTCTGGGCCAAACGTAGTTTCAATCTGATCAATAGTGACGCGGGTATCCTCGGCAATGTCGTGCAGCAGAGCTGCGGCCAGGGCAGGTGCGTCTAGCATATATTCAGAAATGTAGTAGGCAACGGTAAGAGGGTGGGTAAAAAAAAGCTCGCCGGATTTACGGCGTTGATAGCCGTGTTCCCGGCGAGCAAGCGCAAAGGCTTCTTGCACGCAAATGCGATCCTCATCACTAAGGTATTTGTTGATTTGGTCAAAGAACTGCTTACCGTCAGCCGCAATGGTGTGTGTCATAGACGGTAATGATATTAAAAACGGAAGAAAAGTAAAACTATTTTATGCTTTCTTATAGTCTACAAACCGATAGCCTACGCCACGCTCGGTAAGAATGTAGTAGGGATTAGCCGGATCATCCTCAATTTTTTTGCGCAGGTAGTTAATGTACAAACGCAGATAGTGGGTTTCATCCCGGTATTCATAGCCCCATACTTTGGCGAGCAGGGTGTCGTGGGGCACAACCCAACCGGCATTCTGGATCAGGTGGTTGAGCAGGCGGTATTCGGTAGGGCGCAGGTCGACACGCTCGTTGTTGACGATGACCTGGTGCCGGTTGAAATCGACGGAGAGACGGCCGTCTATGCGCAAGACGGTTCTGGGGGGTGGGGCTGGCCATTCGGCGCGGCGAAGTACGGCCGTTACCCGTGTTACCAACTCGCGCGGGCTAAACGGTTTGGTCACGTAATCGTCCGCCCCCAGGCTTAAGCCCTGGATTTTGTCATCCTCATCACTTTTAACCGTCAGCAAGATGACAGGCACGGTGGAAATTTCGCGCAGCAGCTTCAGGGTTTCAAAGCCATCCATCTCTGGCATCATCACGTCCATAATGACCAGGTCTGGCGTATGCTGGCGAATTTGTTCCAGTGCCACCAGGCCATTTTCTGCTTCAATAATCCGGTACCCTTCCAGCTCCATATTCATGCGAATAAAGCGGCGCATCCGCGATTCATCATCGACCACTAAAACGAGGCGTGGCGCCGTTGGTTCCAGCGAGTCTGGTACTTGTTCAACCATAATTTTTCTTTGCGTTTTGCTCTAATTCAATCTATTGGTTCAGCCAGTTAACGAATTACCGGACAAAGCTTACCACTTCTTCCACTTCGCCAGACGGCCGTATCTGAATAAAGTTAATCCGATGCCAGGGAACCAGCATACTCGTGACTTCTTCATCCAAATAATGTAAATCCTTGCCATCGCGCAGGCGGGGGTTATGCACCAGCACAAATTGACTGGCCGGGGTAGGCAGCTCATCAATTTCGCACTCAAACGCTTCTTCATTTCTAATATGGACAACAACTGTGATCATACGAATTTCCTCATCAGGTTTCAGACTTTGGCCAGGGAGCAGCTATTACGCATCATTTAAAAACAGATGAACCAATAAATCGCCAAAGCGAATTTCGTCACCACTGTTTAGTGGATAGGGTTGCTGGGGCGGCAAGAGATGGTTGTTGAGCAAGGTTCCGTTGGTGCTGTTAAGATCAATCAGCACCAACCCTGCTTGCACCGATTGTATTTTGGCATGAAGTCGCGAGACGCCCTTTTCGGCACCATCATCCTCGGTTAAATCGACTTCTGGTACAAGTTCAGAGGAGGCGCGGCCGATGCGCAGTTCGTCTTGAACCATCAGCTTAAAGCGGCGACGGCTGCTGGGCACGACCAGGGTAACATGCCGCACCACGTCGGCAGGCGTTAGGGAAGCTTCCGTTAAGGGTGGGGGCGGAGGTCGGTTGGCAAAATCAGAGAAGGGAAGTACGGCCGTAATTCTCCCTGTTTCTGCCAACAAGAAACCGCCGCATTCGTTGCAAAATAAGACTCCCTCTTCTTGGGAAGCGCCACAATCACTACATCTACTCATGCTATTGTCTGCTAGGGCTTGATTTGTCAATGAGCGCCCGTGTACCATATTTCAACTTTTTCCGGCCTGCCAACGACATGGTGCCTGCATTGGCAATCCGCTCAATTTCTTGTTGTGCCTGCTGCGCCAAAGCCGTCTCACCTGCCTCCAGGAGTCGCGTGCTTAGGTGGCGCATGCGTGTCGCGGCCACATCCAGCCGACCTGCTTCTACTTCTTCCCAAACAGTCTCATTCATGCGGTACAGGTTCATTACCCGCACAGCCTCTACAATTTTGTTTGATGGTATCTCTTTGGGCAGGTCACCAGATAGCACATAAAAACAATGATTTTGCTTAAACGTTTGGGCGTGCAGCTGTGGACCGGGAATATCAACCACCACTTCAATAGGAATATTAATGCGGGTTTCAACCGAATTTGGCGCAATGATTAATTCTAACAAGAGTGAAACGGGGGATTGCCCTTCCAGGTTACCCAGATGCAGCATCTCGTCATCCAGCGCCAATGGTTGGGCAAATGGTTCCAGCTTAAAACCGTATTTAATGGTGACTTGCTTATGCAGTTGGCTTTTGAGACCAATGTTTTGGGCGTAAATAGTCCCCAGCCCCTGAATACGCTTTTGAAGATGTTCAATAATTTCGCTGGGCTGCTCGATAAAGTTAGATTGCCCACCGGACGGAGCAACCAATTCGTCTAAAAACCGGTCGTTCCATTCAGTACCCAAGCCAAAAGCGCTCAGGCCAATCGTTTGCTCGGCCATTCGACGGGCCAGTTCCAGGCATTGGGCGGCGTCACCATAGGTTTGCCCATCGGTCAGTAAGATAAGCTGATTGGTGTGCGTTTTTAGATCAACTTTGCGGAGTTCTTGCAGGCTGGCCTGCAAGCCGTGATAAATCTCGGTACCGCCGGAGGCCTGTACAGAACGCAGCTGCCCCACGAGGGCTATTGGGTTTTCCACTTTGCCTGATGGCACCACCACTTCGGCGCGGTCGCTAAAGCTGATAATGGAGAGGGTATCCTGGCTGGTAAGCCGATTGATGATGAGTTCAACGGCCGTTTTCACATGACTCAACCGGGTGCCCTGCATGGAGGTACTTCTATCTAACACCAGGCTAAGATTTAACGGCCGTCGCTTGGTTTCCTGGGCTGGTGGCAAAATATCAACCAGTACATAAACCACCTGTGGGGCATCTGAAATTTTTATGCGGTCTCGACTGGCCTCCACCCGCAGGTTGACCAACTCCAGCGATTTGGTTTCAACAAGCAGCGAGTCATAAGTAGCACGTCTTTCCGGGTCGCCCAGCACTTCGTAGGCTGTTGCCAACCGTGCATAATCTGGATTGGTTGATTTATCTTGTTTGTCTTGGGGGATTTTATTGCGCAAAGAAGCAAAGGCTGCCCGAATTTGGTCAGGCGTTGCCTGGGGAGTAACTCCTAAAATTGCGTAATACTCAAACTCTTTGTCCATAGAATGACGGCCGTATCGGCGCAGAACCATATCCAAGCTGTTCTACATGGGGAAAGTAGTGACCAGACTACAACCCGTCTTGCAGGCACCCTCCTACGAGCATGTTATACGTCGATCACAAAGAAAAGTCTACTACAACGGCCGTTACATTATCATTGCTGTGCGCAGCCAAAGCGGTTTCATACAATTCGTCCACCAGCTGCGGCAGCGTTTGACCCTGGTTCATCACCTTCTGAATTTTTTCATCGGGGACAAAACCGCACAAGCCATCGCTGCATAACAGCAGCTTGCCTTGTCGGGGCAGCAGACGCATGTAGGTGTCTACCTCAACCTCTTCCCCCTGGCCCACGGCTCGCAGCAGCACGTTGCGGTAGCGGTACATGGTGGCCTCTTCGGCCGTGAGGGTGCCTACATCTTGCAGGCGCTGTACCAGGGAATGGTCGTTAGAAATTTGTTCCAGCTTGCCGTCGGCCAGCAAATAGAGGCGGCTGTCGCCGACGTGGGCTACATGCAGGCGGCGGCCTAAAACCAGAGCAACTGTGAGGGTGGTGCCGCTATCTACGTCGGGATCGTCTTCAAAAACGGCCGTATTGGCCGCCTGAACCGCATCGAGCAGCACCTCCTGAATGGGCACCTGGGTAGGTGGCCCAATGGTTTGCAGCAGCGGCAGATAAATTTTGCTCAAAATATAGTGGGCCGCCACTCGCGAAGCAATGCGGCTGGCCACATGCCCGTTGGTATGCCCCCCCATGCCATCGGCCACAATATACAGGCCAAAGGGTACCATGGGAAAATGCCCACCCGCTTCTGAACTAAACACCAGACACGAATCTTCATTCCGCTCTCGTGCGCCAACATCGCAGCGGCTGGCGGCACGCAAGGTGGGTTCCGGGGCAACCGTTTCGCCTGCGCCGGTATCAATTACAGCGGGTTCAGGCAAAATGGTCTTTGGGTCCAATTCGGCCGTTTTTACCGTTGCTTGATTGGCTTCTGATTTCACAGATGCTTGTTTGCCCGGTTTATCTTCAGGCTGAATAAAGGGAGGCGTTTCGTTCATAATAAAATCCAATTGGCTATGCTTCAAACCCGGCTTACTTGTAACAATCAGGCGGGTAGCGCATAAATATAGTGGTTGGTTGAGCCGATGTAAACAACACCACCGGCGATAGTGGGTGAAGAAATAACCGGTGCACCTGTATCAAACTTCCAGTTCAAATCTCCCCGTTTGGTAGAAAGGCAGTAGACAGCGCCATCTGTGCCACCAAAATAAACCGCGTCATTCCAAATTGCCGGAGAGGAGGCAATTTGGCCATCAATCTCAAAGGTCCACAACTGCCGCCCGGTATCCATATCTAAAGCATACAAATTACCATCTGAAGAGCCAATATATACCGCCTGATTATGCACGGTGGGGGATGAGATAATCGGTCTGCCAGTGCGGAAGCGCCAGATAATCCAGCCGGTATTGGCATCCAGAGCATAGACCGTGCCGTCTAGGGACCCCACAAAAACGATCTCATCTGCCACCGTGGGCGATGAGGTGACGCTGCGTTTGGCTTGCGCCTGCCATTTTGTTTTACCGCTGGCAATCTCTACGCAAAAGATGTAGCCACCTTCGGTGCCAAAAAAGATACGCTCTTCATCTACAAATGCCGTGGACCGAACGGCCGTATACGCATTTGCTTTCCATTTTGACCGCCCCTGAGCTATTTCCAGCGCATAAAAATGACCGTCATCGGAGCCAAAAAAGATGTGATCGTAACGCACAACGGGGGAGGAGTAAATAGCCCCATTGGTGGCAAAACGCCAGTTTTGGCGGCCAGTGCGCCGCTGAATGGAGTACAAATGTTTATCCGCAGATCCAATATAGAGATTGTCTTCATACAAAAATGGCGTACTACCACCGACACTGTCTGAGGCGGGGAACTTCCAGACAAACTCACCATTTTCGCTAGTGAGCGCATAAACATTATTGTCGTACGCCCCTACATAAACCATATTACCGGAAACGGCCGCTTTGGCCCGAATCTCATCTTCACACTTAAACTGCCAGAGCGGCTTCACGTGGCCGGAAACCGGTGCAGCCGGGGTGCCCGTTTGCGGCACAGCAACGGCTGCGGAAACCTGGGTTTGGGGTATTGACAAGTTGGGGTTGCTATCAAAAACGGCCGTTTCCGGACGATCCAACAGCACCTCCAGCGCATCCTTTAACGCCTTGGCGTCGGGGAAGCGGTCTTTGGGATCATAAGAAAGGCAGCGCATGATGATCGCTTCAAAGGCGGGCGTTACGTGCGGGTTTACCTTGGAAATCGGCCGTTCGGCAAAGGTAAAGGGTGGCTCCAGGCGCGGGTCTTGCCGCGTCAGCAAATGATGCATCGTGGCCCCCAATGCGTAAATATCGCCGGCCGGTTCCGCCTGCCCCCGGTACTGCTCCGGCGGCGAATACCCTTCTGTACCAATCATCGTCCCCTTGTCGCCCGTTTCAAACACTTTGGCAATACCAAAATCAATCAGACGAATGCGCCGCCGATGATCCAGCATAATGTTTGATGGCTTTACATCACGAAACACAATAGGCTGCGGCTTTTGGCTGTGCAAATGGTAAAGGGCATCGCACACCTGCATGGCCCACTCAATTGCCGTATCCTGTTCCAGATAATCGGTCTGTTCATCCAGCCATTCATCCAAATCCTTACCCCGAATTAGCTCCAGGATCAGGTAAGAGCGATCCCCCTCTGTGAAATAGTCCGACACATCAGGAATGGCGGCATGGTCCAGCATGGCCAACATACTGGCCTCGCGCTCAAACGATTTAATGGTGAGCTCCCGCATTTGCGGATCTGGGGTAGAGATGACCATCTCTTTGACAGCACACAGCTTGGTGACGTTTGGGAAGCGCATATCACGCGCCTGGTAGACAGAGCTAAAGCCACCAGCGCCCAATGGGCCAACAATACGATACCGCTCTTGCAGCATATCACCAGGCTGCAGCCCACTACGCTGCGCCTTTCTTTGACGGCCTTTTTTACTAGCAAGTTGTCTGGTCGTTAATCGCCCCATAGTCGGTGTGGTTTGCTCCTTTACAGCGGTTTATTATAAGTTGACCTGACATAATTAATCAAGCAACCCGGTACAAATGGTAAGAAACCAACGCTTTCTTTACGAGCGCCAGAAATTTACCCTGTCTGCACGATGTGTTGACGACTGGGCCGCCAGCAGCGCTCGCCACCGACCTGTGCCGTATATTGCTGAATTTTGCTGTCCAAATCGGCGCGATCCGCAAAAAAGCTGCTTCTTTGGGAAGCGTATGCCCAAATGGCTTCTGTTTTGGCGCGAACGGCCGTTTCCATCAGCACAATTTGGGTCGATTGCCATTGCTCTGGCTTTGGGGTTAAAACGGCCGTTACTGCTTCAGGCGCAGCCGCATATGGATAATCTTCATAATAGCACAGATCTGGCCCCCACACTTGCTCCGCCGCCAGCCGCGTCAGCCGGTGATCGACGTGATTGCCTGCGGTAAGCGGCACCACAATCTCGTCGGCCGCTGGCAGCTGCTGCAGCTGGCGCATCAGCTCGGCCAGCACCACCTCGTCGGCCGGATGTTGCGTGGTGATGATTGCCTGCCAATCTGGGTAGCAAGGCTCCCCCGTGGCCGGGTCGGCGCGGTAAATACAGTCTGGCACCGACCAGTGCAGATAATCTGCGCCCAAAATTTGGCAGGCGACCATATCTTCGGCCCGGCGCACCATGATGGCATTGCGAGCCAGCTCCCAACGCTGGTGCAAGCTCCTGGCAAAATCAGACAGCGGCGCCTCGCTGGCTGGTTCCCCGGCCATGATGGTGACGATGAGGATGGGGTTTTTTACGGCCGTTTCCATAAAAATCTGCCCGCCGCAGGAAAGCGCCACATCATCCAGGTGCGGCGAAAGGTAGATTGCTTTGTACCATTCACGCATCGGCATTCCTCCGCTTCAGTTCCGGCCCAGAGGGCGTGTCTGTCATCTCATACCCGGCGTTGGCAATCTGGTCACGCAAGGCATCTGCCTGCGCCCACGCTTTATCGGCGCGGGCCTGCTGGCGTTGAGCCACCAGGGTAAGCACCGCTTCGGGGATGGGCTGGGTCTCTTCGGTTACTGGCTGCCAATCGGCCAGACCCAGGCCCAACACCCGGTCAAATTCCATAATGGTAGCCTTTTTCACGCCGCCGGGTAGGTCACTTTTAACCAGATTCCAGACCACGGCCAGGGCGCGGGGCATGTTTAGATCGTCGTTGATCTGGTTGGTGAAGTTGGTGAGGAAGGTTTCATCGGGTTGGGTGGGATCGGGCCATTGGGAAACGGCCGTGCGCAGCCGGTGCAGCGCCGTGGCCGCGCCATCCATCGCCTGCCAGTTAAACGTTATCTTGGCGCGATAATGGCCACCCAGGCAGAAGTAACGAAAGACCAGTGGATCGTAACCCCGGTCGAGAATCGTTTGCAGCCGCAAAAAATCCCCAGATGATTTGGACATCTTCAGGCCATCGAGCTGCAAAAAGTAGCCGTGCAGCCAAAAGTTGGCCAGCCGGGTGCCGTGGCACGCCTGCGTCTGGGCAATTTCGTTGGGATGATGCACCATGATGTGGTCTTCACCGCCGCAGTGGATGTCGAAAAACGTCCCCAAATATTTGGCCGCCATAGCCGAGCATTCGATGTGCCAGCCGGGGAAGCCGATGCCCCAGGGGCTGTCCCACTCCATCTGCCGCTGCGGGTCCGGTGGGCTGAACTTCCACAGGGCAAAGTCGGTGACATTGCGCTTTTCGCTCATCGCCACCCGGCTGCCCGCCTGCAAGCCCTCGATTTTCAGCCGGGCCAGGTAACCGTAGTCGTCTAGTTTGGCGGTGTCGAAGTAGATGCCGTCGCTGGTGCGGTAGGTGTAACCGTTGGCCTCGATGCACTGGATCGTGGCGACTTGCTCGGCGATGTGGTCGGTGGCCTTGCACCAGATGTGCGGTTCGTGGATGTGGAGCTGGGCCAAATCTTGCTTAAACGCGTCGGTGTAAATCTCGGCGATTTCCCAGGCGCTTTTGCCGGCACGGCGGGTGCCTACTTCCATCTTGTCCTCGCCCGCGTCGGCGTCGTCGGTGAGGTGGCCCACATCGGTGATGTTCATGACGTGCTGCACGGTGCAGCCGTTGAATTCCAGCACGCGGCGCAAAATATCTTCAAATATATAGGTGCGCAGGTTGCCGATGTGGGCGTAGTCGTAGACGGTGAGGCCACAGGCGTACAGCTTGACTTCGGGTGGGTTTAGGGGGGTAAACGGCCGTATCTGCCGCTCGTAGGTATCATACAAGTGCAACATGCAGAATAGCTTACACCAGTCTGGGGGTGTTGTCGAAGGAGGACCGGCCCAGGGCTTTTCAGTAGTCCCAATTTTTGGACGCGGACCAGCGCGGATGACGCGGAAAGTTGCTTATAATCTGCGCTTGTCCGCGTTCATCCGCGTCCTATTGGCTAATAATGTGGACTTTTGAAAAACCCTGGGAAACGGCCGTCTTCAAGCCGCCATCCACTCGGCCAAAAAAGTGCGACGCACCTCAAAGGTGCGTCGCACTTACTTAACTACAACATACAACATGTGGAATAGCTTACACTACTGAAAACTGCCAAGTTGATGCTAAACAGTTAATCAGGCTTCGCTAACGGCCTTTTTTCCAGCTTTGACAACTGGCGCCCAGCGCTTCTTTTGTTCATCCACTACATCCTGGCCGCGCTGCTGCAAATTTTCAGCCTGCTCGTGGATATTGGTCGTAACCTCATTCGCTTTGGCACGGACCTGGTCTACACTCGCATCAATCGTTTCAGCTGTTTGCTTACCCAGTTTCCGCCCTTTGCGTTTGATTTTGGTTCGTGTCTTTTTACCTGATTGTGGCGCCAGCAGCAGCATTGCGCCTGCACCAGCCAGCCCACCAAGCAGCACTCCGGCTAAAAACCCACCGGGATTACTTGTCTCGTTTTCATTTTCTCGTTCTCGCTTATGCTTACTCATATTCCGTCTCCTGTTCTTTCATGGAAGAAAGTTTCAGCACCACCCCACCTGTCGCAGGGTTTCCTTACCAAAAAAGATAAGGGTTAGGAGCGGACACTTCCTCCACGGACGAGATTGACGACTGCCAACAAAATGATGGCACCTACCAATGACACCAGCATACCAGGTAAGCTAAAGTTATTTTGGTTGATGGTAGGGATACCGAGCAGAGGGGTCACAACCAGACCCGCCACGAACGCACCCACGATGCCCACAATGATGTTGAGCAACATACCCTGTTGAGCATTTGTCCGCATCACCATGCTGGCTACCCAACCAACAAGACCACCAACGATAAGCCATATAATAAAATTCATTTTGTCTCTCCTTTTAACTTGTTTGTATAGACGGAACGGCCGTATACACAAATTTATGTTGTGTCCTCTCCTAGAATAGAAAGGAAAAAGTTGAGTCAGCTCGAATCATTGACAAATTCATGCTCCAGACTCATATACAAAGTTAGCAGAGAGTTGAACTCCTTTGAATAGATAACTATATATGAGACAGGTATACATAGAGATAGATGTACAATCCGGATCTTCACCCGATCTGGCTGATGGCTTTATTAGCTGTGGCGAGGTTTTTATCGTGGGCTGTGGCCGTATCTCAGTCCCGAAGGGCTGCTCCCCTGACCGCGAGTCCACTGAAAAAAGGTCGCGCAGAGGCGCAAAGTCGCAGAGAAGTCCAGAGAGAAAAATCTGGTAAATCTGCGTAATCTTTGATAAAAGCCATTGTCAAGCACACTATTTAACGAAGAGCCAGAGTTTTTAACGGCCGTTCGCCTCTGTACCATGTCGCACTTTGGTTTTGGTCGGTTGGGAATGGCCGTATATCCCTCCCACGCGCCGATTGGCTTCACGCCAGATAGCTCACTATAATACAAACCCTATGGCAAAGTTAACCCATTTGGATGAAGCTGGCCGCGCCCGCATGGTGGACGTCGGCGACAAAGCCGACACCGTGCGCGTGGCCGTGGCTCGCGGCTCCGTCACCATGCAGCCAGAGACGCTGGCTCTTATAATGGAAGGTAACCTGAAAAAGGGGGATGTGCTGACGGTAGCCCAACTGGCGGGCATCATGGCCGCCAAGCGCACCAGCGACCTCATCCCCATGTGCCATCCGCTCATGCTCAACCACGTGGCCGTTACCTGCACCCCCAACCCCGCCGCAAGCCACATCGACATCGAAGCCACCGTGCGTTTGACTGGTAAAACTGGGGTGGAGATGGAGGCGTTAACGGCCGTTTCCGTCGCCGCCCTCACCATTTACGATATGGCCAAAGCCGTGGATCGCGGCATGATCATTGGCAATGTGCGCGTGGTGCAGAAATCGGGCGGCAAGAGCGGGGACTGGAATTTTGAAGAGTAATCAGTAATCAGTTGTTGTGGATTAAAAATTTATTTGGGTAATAAACTTGTCATGCTGAGGTCCTCCGAAGCATCCCGCCCGCTTGATAACCAGTGAAACTTTGGTGTGGGTAAGGTTCTTGCCATGGGGTCCTTGCGGGATTCTTCACTTCGTTCAGAATGACAACTACCTGATTTTTTTCTTATACTGTAAGAACTGAATACTGACCTACTGAACACGAAAAACTATGGACATTCAAATCAAACTATTCGCAACCCTGAAAGACAAAGCCGGCACCAACAAGATCACCGTCTCGGTGGCAGAACCGGCCACGGTGGCGACTTTGCTGGCCGCAGCCGAGCAGGCTTATCCCGCACTGGCGGCGTCGCTGCCCATTGCCCTGGTGTCGGTGAATAAGTCGTATGCTGGAGGGGATACGGCCGTTTCCCCCGGTGATGAAGTTGCCCTGTTCCCCCCCGTCAGCGGCGGCAGCGATGGTGGGGTAACACCTCACCCCACCTACTTCGCCGTCACCACCGACCCGTTCGACATTTCTGCCATCCACGCCCGCATCGTGGGGCCGGAAATCGGTGCAATTGCCAGCTTCACCGGCTTTGTACGCGGCCAAACCCAGCGGGACGGCCTGCCGCCGGAAACGATGTTCCTGGAATACGAAGCGTACAGCGAAATGGCGGAGCTGAAAATGGCCCAGATCGCCCGCGAAATTTGGCAAAAGTGGCCCCTGGTGAAGGGGGTGGCCATTGTGCAGCGAATCGGCCGTCTCGACATCGGCGAAAACACCACCTTCGTCGCCTGCGCCAGCGGCCACCGCGACCAGGGCGTTTTTGACGCCGCCCGCTACGGCATCGACCGTCTCAAAGAGATCGTACCCGTCTGGAAAAAAGAAGTCGGCGAAGACCAATCGGTCTGGGTGGAAGGGGATTACCGCCCCACCGAAGTGGACAACTGATTCTTTGAAAACATTTTCGACGCAAAGAACGCATAGCATAGAAAGGGGCAAAGAACTCCTTTTTATAAATCCTTTGCCCCTTTGCGTAAAATTCTCAAATCATGGAAAATTGGCAAGAACGTTCCCACCAATTCGCCCAAAAGCATAACTTATCCCACTCCCCCGGTGTTTATGCATTAGATTTACTCAGCGAGTTTGGCGAAGTGGCCAAAGAGCTGCTGAAGGCAACAAATTACGGTAAACATGCCCCGATTGACAATCCAGCAATAGCCGACGAGTTAGGCGATATGCTTTATAGTTTGTGTCAGTTAGCAACGGCCGTAAACGTAGATCTCGACCAGGCGCTCACCGCTGCCCTGGCCAAATACGAGGCTCGCTGGCAGGTAAAAGGGCATCCCGGCAGTGGAGAATGAACAACCAAAGAGGTAATTAAGCAATTGAGTAATTGAGTAATTGAGCAAGCAAATTACCTGATTACCCAATTACCCAATTACTTCCCAAAAAGTATCAACTCTTGGGAGAAGAAGATGAACAACGGAACAAAAAATTACCACAAACATCGTGTCGTTATTACCGGCATGGGTTTAGTCACTCCTCTAGGCCACAACGTGCCCGACACCTGGGCTGCCATCAAAGCTGGCAAATCCGGTGTGGGCGATTTTATTGTGCTGCCCAAAGGGGAACACGAAATGGGCGCCATCTGCGAAGTGAAAGATTTTGACGCAGATGCCCACCTGGGCCGCCGCGACGCCCGCCGCCGCGACCGCTTCCAGCAGTTGGCTACCGTCGCCGCCCGCGAAGCGATCAGCCACGCCGGGCTAGAAATCACCGATGAAAACCGGGAGCGCATCGGCATTACCCTGGGCACCGGCGTCGGCGGCATTCAAACCCTGGTCGATCAGGAGCATGTGAGGCGGGAAAAAGGTCTCAAACGTATCAGTCCGTTTGCCATCACCATGATTATGCCCAACGGCGCAGCGGGGATGATTGCCATCGACTACGGCATTCACGGCCCTTCCACCACCATCACCACCGCCTGCGCTGCGGGCAGCGACGCCATCGGCCACGCCTTCCGCACCGTGCAGCGCGGCGAAATGGACGCTATGCTCACCGGCGGCAGCGAATCGATCCTGGCTTCCGTGGCTGTGGGCGGCTTTGAACAAGCCAAGGCCACCTCCAGCAAAACCAGCGGCACGCCGCAGCCGTTCGACAAAAACCGGGACGGTCTGGTCGTTGGCGAAGGGGCGGGGATTCTGGTCATTGAAAGTCTGGAGCACGCCCAGGCGCGTGGGGCTACCATTTATGCCGAACTGGTTGGCTATGGCCAGACCACCGACGCCCACCACATCACCGCCCCCGCCGAAGGAGGTGCAGGGGCCGCCCGCGCCATCCGCAAAGCGCTGGAAGATGCCGGGCTAAAACCAGAAGATGTAGATTACATTAGTGCGCACGGCACCGCCACACCTCTGAATGATGTCTCGGAAACGGCCGCAATCAAAGCCGCCCTCGGTGAACATGCTTACAAAGTCGGCATCAGCTCCACCAAATCGATGACCGGGCATATCATGGGAGCCACCGGGGCCATCGAAACCGTCTTTTGCACGATGGCCATCCACGACCAGATCATGCCACCCACCATCAATTACGATACTCCAGACCCCGACTGCGACCTGGATTACATCCCTAACACCGCCCGCCCGGACAAAGTAGAGGTGTGCCTCAACAACGCCTTTGGCTTTGGTGGGCACAACGCCGTGTTAGTAATAAAAAAGTTTCAATAAATGACTCGTTTTAGTGAACTGGAAAACAATCTAAACGTGCAGTTTAAAGATTACTCTTTGCTGCTGCGTGCCCTTACCCACCGCTCTTTCCTGAATGAAAATCCCGGCGGGGCGCTGGAGGATAATGAACGGTTGGAATTTTTGGGCGATGCGGTGCTGGACTTCATTGTAGGTGCCTATCTGTACCATCGCTTCCCCGAAATGGATGAGGGAGAGCTGACCAGCCTGCGTGCCTCGCTGGTGCGGGCCAATACGTTGGCCGCTTTTGCCCGGCAGCTGGAAATCGGTAGTTTTCTCCAGCTAGGCTATGGTGAAGCCGAAAACGGGGGTCGTGAACGCACTCCGCTGCTGTGTGCCGCCTTTGAGGCGGTCGTGGGAGCCATCTACCTGGATCAGGGCATGGCGCCTGTGAAAACGCTGGTTGAGCAGCTTATCAGCCCCACGCTGGCCGAAATCATGGCTGAGTCGCTGCACAAGGACGACAAGAGTGAGTTCCAGGTGTGGGCACAGGCACGATACAACATCACCCCCCGCTACGATGTGAAAGGCACCAGTGGGCCAGATCATGCCAAGCTGTTTACGGTGCAGGTGCTGCTAGACGATGACGTCTGGGGTGAGGGCACCGGCCGCAGCAAGCAGGTGGCCGCCCAGGCAGCAGCCAAGGTGGCCATGGCCAAAGCAGAAGCGCTCGAAGACGCATGAGCCGAATTCTGATTACGGGGGGGAGCAGCTATTTGGGCCAGCATCTGGTGCCGATGGTTTCGTCGGCAACGGCCGTTTCCCCCCACACCATCCACTACACCTATCACCAAAACAACCCCGCCCTGCCCGCCCACGCCCACCCGCTGGATATTCGGGACGAAACGGCCGTACGCACCCTCATCTTTTCCCTTCAACCAGAGATCATCATCCACCTGGCAGGCTCCAACCGGGGCAGCGACATGGCCGCCGTCATTCGGCAGGCCGCAGGCAACATCATGTGGGCAGCTCGCGAAGTCGGCGCTCGCCTCATTCACCTTTCCACCGACAGCATTTTTCGCGGCGATGCGGCCCCTTATGATGAAACGGCCGTTCCCACCCCAGTCAACGCCTACGGCCGGGCCAAAGCCGATGCCGAAGCCATCGTTCAGCAGCACCCCCACAGCGTCATCGTGCGCACCTCCCTCATCTACGGCCTAAAAATGATGGATCACGGCACTCGCTGGATGGCCGACGCATTGGCCAAAGGCGAACCCGTTACCCTCTTCAGTAACCAGATTCGCAATCCTATCTGGGTCAACAGCCTGTGCGCAGCTCTGCTGGAACTGGCTCACAACGATTATACCGGCATTCTCAACGTGGCGGGTAGTCAGGTTCTCAGTCGGGCTGACTTTGCGCTGAAGCTGCTTGATTATTGGCAGATTAGTCCGCGTCGTGCGCTCGCCGTTGCGCCATCCACAGGCAATTGGCCGCTGAACTGCGTGTTGGATTTGGAGAGAGGAACGGCCGTATTGAAAACCCCCTTGCCTGGTGTCGATCAGGCCATCCAACAAGCCCAATCGCAGCGAACCTAGCATGGTACTGATGTCCTATTGCTGCCGTCACATGAGAAACAGATATGTATTGCTTTGACTCTTTCCAACTGCTGGTAAACCACTTGACTTTTGTCGTTTGTCTATGCTAGACTGCCCCCCTAGGTGCTAGACTGCCCCCCTAGGAAGGAAGAGGCTAGCTAGTTCAAAACTAAGAACCTGAAATGATATTCTTTATAAAATAATTTGCCATTTGGGGAATATAGTGAAGAGCTGGCTGTATTGGGTGAGAGTCAACACCCCGGAACAAGTAAAAATCTCTAGAGAAAAGGGTATATAAATGACCAAATTGACCACGCCATTCGACGAAATGGACTTTGTTAGCGTTTTGCTAAACGAAGGTTCTGAACAAGGCTATATTACATATGACCAAATCATGGAGGCATTGCCTGACGTCGAAGACAATTTGCCGCTGTTAGAGACCATCTTGGAAGAGGCTCAAGCAGCAGGCATTCCTATTTATGAAAACGAAGAAGAAGTCGAAGCACAGATGAGTGGTGTAGATTCCAGCGATCTGAGCGACGCTTTAGCCAACGGCAAAGAGTTCGATCCAGAATATCTGGAAGAGATTTCTCCACATGCTGCGCCATTGTTCGACTTAAGCAATGTACCGATAGATGATTCTGTTGGTCTTTACTTCCGGGAGATGGGGCAGCAAGGGCTGCTGTCTGCTGAAGAAGAAGTCAACCTGGCCATGGAAATTGAGGCGGGCAAGGAAGCTGAAGGCCGCGTAAAAGATGAAATTTTGAGCCCCGACGAACTGGATGCGCTGGCAAACCTTCAGGAAATTGCCGAAGCCGCCCGCGCTCATCTCATTCGCGCCAATACCCGTTTGGTAGTCAGCATCGCCAAGAAATATCGCGGGCGCGGTTTGCAGTTTCTGGATTTGATTCAGGAAGGCAACGTGGGCTTGATGAAAGCAGTAGAAAAGTACGATTACCGTCGCGGGAATCGGTTCAGCACCTACGCTACCTGGTGGATTCGCCAGGCAGTAACCCGGGCGCTGGCCAATCACGGCCGTACCATTCGTATTCCCGCCCATTTGGGTGGCCGCATCAGCAAGCTGTATCAGGTCGCGCAAGAGTTGGAACAAGAATACGGCCGTCAGCCCACCGCCGAAGAAATTGCCGAACACATGGAGCTGCCCGCCGAGCGTGTCCGCTGGATGCTGCGCACCAGCCGCCAGCCCGTGCACCTGGAACGTCCCGTCGGCGACGAGTCCGATGCCGAACTGGGTGACTTCATCGAAGATGTGGATGCCCCGCCGCCAGCCGAAACCGTGGCCCAAAAGATGCTAACGGAAGAGCTGGGCGAGATTCTGGACCAGCTCACCCCGCGTGAAGCCCGCATCCTTCGCCTGCGCTACGGCCTGCAAGATGGCGAATCCCGCACCCTCAAAGAGGTCGGTGAGATGTTTGGCTTGTCCCGCGAGCGCATCCGCCAGCTAGAAAAAGAGGCACTGCGCAAGCTGCGCCATCCCAACTTCGCCGGACATCTCCGGCAGTACCTCAACTAACGACAAAAAGGGGCCTCACGGCCCCTTTTTTATTTTCGTTTGATACAACGAAACAAATTATCCTTGTTTCACCGCATGGATTTCCAAATCAACTCTCAGCTTTCGTTGAAGAACAGTGAAAATTTTTGTTAAATTGTCCATTGTTGGATTACCCCTGGCGGACAGCATTCGATGTAAACTTTTGCTGGGCTTGTTGACTTCAACTGCCAATTCTTCAAATCCTACTGTCGAATTTACCAAATCGCGCAGGACGAGTCTGGCTGTTTCAGGTTCGTCATTTAGGAAGAGAAAAATGGCTTCATCCAGCAATGCGGTAGCAAACTCTGCATCGTTTTGAATACGCTCTTGAATTGTTTCTTGCACATCTCTTGTAACTGTCATCGTTTATCTGCCTTTCTTCCGCTCTTTGTATTCTTGCATCAGTGCCATCGCTTTTTCTATATCTTTTTGCTGGTTTTTCTTTAAACCGCCACCGAACAGGATAATTAGTTCTAAGCCTTCTTGAGCCAGAGAAATTCTGTAGCCAGGACCCCAATTAATTCGGTATTCCCCAAGACCCTTAAACCATTTAATGTTTGAAATATTTCATTGCTCTAACCTGGCAAGTGCTACTGCTACTTTTGCTGCCGCTTGAGCGTCCAAACGGCCGAACCATTTACTAAACGGTATCGAACCATCTGCTCGAACATACTCTTTTATCTTCACGCTATCGCCCCTATAGTAACTCAAAGGTTACTTGTCTAGCAAGCTCTGCACTTTTTGTCGAACTCTTGCTTAGTGGAAAAAGAAACGCCATGTCATAGGATACGGTCGCATTTTACACCACCCAGCCGCAGGACGGGTCATCCCCTAACAATTAACCATTCACCATTCACAATTAACCATTGGTACATCCCCCCACACGTTCGGTATAATCGCAGGCTATGGCACTTTTGACGGCACACAACATTGGCCAGGCATTTGGCGCATTTGACGTTTTCACCGGCGTCAGCGGCAGCATCCCCGACGGCGGCAAGGTGGGACTGGTTGGCCCCAACGGCGTGGGCAAGACGACCCTGCTGCTCATTTTGGCTGGATTGAGCAAGCCCAGCGCGGGCAGCGTGCAAATTGCGCGTGGCACGCGCTTGGGCTATCTGCCGCAGGAAGCGGCCCAGGCGTTTGCCGGGCAGGAAAACACCGTCTTCGATGAAATGCTCACTGTCTTCGACGCCCTGCGCGACGATGAGGTCGCGCTGCGCCAGATGGAGCAGCAGATGGCTGCTGGCGATCATTCCGAAGAGCTGATGGCCAGCTACAGCCAGCTGCAAGAACGCTTTGAACATGCCGGCGGCTACGACTACCAGATTCGCATCCGGCAGGTGCTGACGGGGCTGGGTTTTGCCGAGGCAGATTGGCAAATGCCGCTGCCCCACCTGAGCGGCGGCCAAAAAACGCGCCTGCTGCTGGGCCGCCTGCTGCTGGAAAGGCCAGATTTGCTCATCATGGATGAGCCGACAAACCATCTGGATGTGGCGGCAATTGAGTGGCTGGAAGGGATGCTGAAGACGTGGGACGGGGCGATTTTGGTGGTGAGCCACGACCGCTACTTTTTAGACCGGGTGGTGACCACCATCTGGGAGATGAACCGCAGCGGCATGGAGCATTATCGCGGCAACTATTCGGCCTACGTGCAGCAGCGGCAGGAGCGCTGGCAGCAGCAAATTCAGGCGTATCAAGATTTCCAGCAGCACATCGAAAAAGAGATGGATTTCATCCGGCGCAATATTGCCGGGCAGCGCACGCAGATGGCCCAGGGCAAGTTGAGCCGTCTGGCGCGGGAGGTAACGGCCGTTTCCCTCGGGGGTCTGCCCGCATTAGCCATGCTCAACAGCAAAGGGTGGCTGCAAACCGACCAGCATTACGGCATTACCCGATACGGCCGTGTAGCCACCACCGTCGGCGAATTGCAGCAGCAAATTGGGGAATTGAGGCCGCCGATACGGCCGTCTACCCTCCGCCTCAATCTGGATACCCAACAGCGCAGCGGCGAGCTGGTTTTGCGCACCAAAGATTTAACGATTGGCTATCCCGGCACGGTGTTGTTTGATTCTGAGGACATTGAGCTGCGGCGGCTGGAATGTGCCGCCCTGATTGGCCCCAACGGCGCAGGCAAAACCACCTTTCTTAAAACGGCATTGGAGCGGCTGGACCCACTGCACGGCAAGGTGGTTTTGGGCGCCAGTCTACAAATTGGCTACTTTGCCCAGGCCCATGATGGCTTAAATCTAGAAAATACCGTGCTGGATGAACTGCTCAACTTCCGCAATCTGCCCATCAGCGAGGCACGCAACTACCTGGCCCGCTTTTTGTTCCGCGAAGAGGATGTGTACAAGACGGTGCGTATGCTCAGCGGCGGCGAGCGGGGGCGGCTGGCGCTGGCCATTCTGGCGCTGCAAGGCGCGAACTTTTTGCTGCTGGACGAGCCAACCAACCATCTGGACATCCCGTCGCAAGAGGCGCTGCAAGAGGCGCTGGAGCAGTTCAGCGGCACTATTTTGATGGTGTCGCACGACCGGTATTTGGTAAATGCGCTGGCGACACAGATTTGGGCGTTGGACAACGGCCGTCTCCGTGTCTATCCCGGCGGCTACCAAAACTATCTTGCCATGCGCGAGCAGGAAGCCGAGGCAGCCAAAGAAGCCGCCGCCCAGACGCGAGAAGCGGAAAAAGCGGCCCGCAGCAGCGAAAATGGCAGCCAGTTTAGCAAAAATGAGCTGCGCCGTCAGGCCGAAGCGCTGGCCGAGCTGGAAACCCACATAGAAAAGGCCGAGGCGGAAATCGCCCAGATTGGCGACGCGCTGCAAGCCGCGACAACCAGCCAATCTTTTGCTAAGATACAAACGCTGAGCGAGGCGTATGCCGCCGCTGAAGCCAAACTGGCAGCACTGCTGGAACAATGGGAGACGATGCATGAATGACACCACCGAAGCAACGACCTACGCTGGAAAAGTGATTGTGGGGCTGACGGGCAACATCGCCACGGGGAAATCGGCCGTGATGCGGTTGGCCTATGACCACGGTGCCCTGACAATTGATGCCGACAAGATCGTACATGAACTGATGGACCATGATGCCACGATGCAGGCAGCTATTGCGGTTGCGTTTGGGCCTGAGGTGCGGCGGGAAGACGGCCGTATCAACCGTGCCAAATTAGGCGAAATCGTCTTTGCCGACCCCAGCGCCATGCAGGATTTGGAAGCGATGGTGCATCCTGCCGTGGGCAAGGAAGTGGATGCTCGCATTTTAGGCAGCAAACAAAGCATCATTTTTATCGAAGCGATTAAGCTGCTGGAAGGCAATCTACACGATATTTGTCACCAAATTTGGGTGACGCGATGCAGCCCACAGCGACAGCTGGAACGGCTGCGCGTTTGCCGGGGCATGGAAACCGAAGTTGCGGCCGTACGCATCAAAGCCCAGCCACCCCAGGAAGAAAAAGTAGCCCAATCCGATGTGCTCATCGATACCAACGGGCTGATGAAGGATACCGAAACCCAGTTCAACATTGCCTGGGCCAGGCTGCCAGATCTGGCTACGGTTCAGCCTATGGCCCGCCTGCCCCTGCCCGATGAGACCGCGCAAAGTGGCGGTCGGCCGTTGACGGGTCGGCTCATATCGCCCAAGGCGGCCACACCACGAAAAACAACCAGTGAGCTACAGCCGCCACGCCGGAAACCCAGTGATCGCCCTGATGATTTGCAGGTGCGCCGGGCACGGCCGTCTGACATCCCCTCCATTTTGCTGCTCATTCAAAAAGCCACCGACGGCAAGGTCATCATGAAACGGGCCGACCTGCTAATGGCGCTCAGTGAGCGGGGCTATTTTATCGGCCAGGTGGGCAGCGACATCAGCGCAGTTGTGGGTTACAACATCGACAGCCAGGTAGCCCGCATCGATGAAATTTACATTTACCCGCTGGAAATGGCCACGCAAACGGGCAAGGCGGTGCTGGAAGATATTGAAATTTCGGCGGTGACCCATATGGGGCAGATTCTGGTGGCCTTTTTGCCGGATGATGTGCCCGAACCGATTCGCGAGCTGTTTAAAGCGGAAGGGTACCTACCGATGCCGCTGGAAGAGATGGCACGCAACTGGCAGTTGGCCATTGAAGAGTCACAGCCAGAGGGTACTGAGTATCTGGTGCGACTGCTGCGGGACACCCGGGTCCGCTAGCATGATTAATCCTGGATCGTATTTAGTCAACCAAAAAAAATTAACGCAACGGCGCAAAGATAGAAAGATGCAAAGAGTGCCTTTTGCTTTCTTTGCGCCTTTAGCCTCTTTGCGCCTTTGCGTCGATAAAATGGCCTGCAAGAAAGCCACCTTGCGAGGAGCGGCCTGATGCGATTTTTGTGGGCCTGGCTGCTGTATACCTGGGGGGGGCTGCACCGCTATTTTGGTATTCAAAACAGCATGGCGCGGGAACATGAGCGGGCGATTCATTATTTTAGCCGCGCCTATGATGTTGATCCTACGTTTCGGGCGGCGCGGCTGCACCGGGGCATTTTGCTGGGGCGGGAGCTGGGGCGTATTGAGGAAGCGATTGCCGATTTTGATGCGCTGCTGGCTGAAGACCCTACCTACAACCTGGCTCTGTTTAACCGGGGGATGATGTGGCTGGAAAACGGCCGTTTCCCCCAGGCCCTCGCCGATATAACAGCTTACCTGGAACTGGCCGACCCCAGCGATGAAAACTGGCCCGACGCCCAACGCATCGTCGGCCTGCTCCGCGACTTGGAACAGGAATAGCCTCTACAATACGAGACGAGGTCATAACCCCAAAATAGATATGGTATACTTAATCCATGACCCTCTGTAGCCCAGCTATTAGCCATGAAGTTATCCGCATGGCGTGATGATGTGGATATTACCGATGCTTCTTTGCTTTGCCTAACAAAACATCCACCAAACGCGGCCAGTGCATAAAATTTCTAAATTTGCAGACGATGTTCACCCTCGGATGCACACTCCGCTACCGTCCCTATCGACGAAAATTGGGCCGACGCCCAGCGCATCGTTGCGGCTTTTTTTTACGGCCGTTCCCCTACCATAATCTCCGCCCAAATCCGCTCCAAATCGGCAAACGTGGCGATGGGTGCAACGGCCTTCATGAATTCACGCGGGGAGCCAGTGTTGGCTTGAATGTCGCGCAGCATCGGGCCGGTGGGGTCGCTGCCGGTTGCGCCAGGTACGGCGGCATACGCGCCGTAAAAGGCAAAATACGCCTGGTTCAACTTGCGAATCGCAAACCCGTTTTGCAAGAAAACCAGCCGCCGCTCCTCCAGGTACGCTTCAGCTCCTTCAATATCCCCCATCGCCAGCAGTTCTTCGGCACGAATGCGGGTGGCGGCCAGCTCTGCGCCGTAATCGAAGGCGGGCGGTTCAGCTGGCATCGTCTCGGCTGGTGATGGCGGGGTTGGGGGCGCAGGCGGCGGCACCAATTCGGGGTAGTAGCGGGCCATCACCCGGTTAGCTATCTCCTGATCGATGATAGAAGCGATAGTTTCATTGATGATGCGCACCTGAGGATCGTTGTAGTTCCAGCCGACGGGAAAGAAGGTCATCCAATGGTGGGACCATTCATGCGCCGTAACCTCAACCAACCAGCTGAGATTGCTGGTTTCCCTGATCATGGCGGGGTAGGTGCCCAGGCCGCCGAGGGGCACCACCAGGGCGGAGAGGTTGAGCTGCTCGAAGACGGCCGTTTCCAACGCATCCCGCTCTGCCGTGGACAAGCCAGGCACCAGCGAAACCCCGTAGATGCGCTCGATTCTGTCACGGGGCGAAACGATGAGCAGCGAGGGCAGCGGCGTCATCTGCATCATCACCGGGGGCCATGCTTGCCCCAGGACGCCAAACGCTTCCTCCACCAGAATAGTGCCTACCTGCTCCTGCACAATCGCTTCGGCTACAGGTTGGAGGGTGGTCAGTTGGGTGCGGAGCTGGGTGAGGTCGGTTTGCAGAGCGGCCGTTGCCATCTCAGGATCAGCCACGTTTGGGTCGGTAAAAATTTGGCTTATCTGGCTCTCCACCCGCTGAATTTGCCGCATAAGCGCCAGGTAATCCAGTACGGTTTGCTTCCGTTCGGCCTCTGCCATAAAGATATGGCCGTTGGCCAGTACCGCCCCTACTTTAGCAGCAATGGCGTTCACTTCCCAGGTTAAAAAGTCGAATTGGCGCTGCCCCACCAGCCGATTAATCTGGTAAAGCTCATCGCCAAAGGGGGGCCATTCGCGGGTGAAGGTGAGCAAACAAAGGCAGCCCAGCAGCAGTAATTTAGTCCAAAGTTGAAGGCGTCGAATCATCATTCAGTGAAAGTAATCAGTGATAAGTGAAAAGTCTACAGGTTTTACTTTTCACTTATCACTCTATCACTTTTCACTCTATCACTTTTCACTCGCAGTTAAGCGCGGCGGTACGGATTGTACAGCTTCTCCCATTCGTCCAGGGCGTAACGGTCTGTCATCCCGGCGATGTAGTCGGTAATGACCCGGTGCAGCGGGGCGTCGTCCAGCTTCTTTTTGGTGTCGGTGGGCAGCATATTTGGCTCCTGAGCATACGCCTGATAAAGCTCTGTCACAAAGCGCTCCGCCTTGGTTTGCATCCGAATGAGCCGGTAATGATGGTACATGCTGTCCAGCAGAAACTTTTTCAACTGGCGCACTTTTGTTTTGAATTCAGGCGAATAGCTCACCAGATTTTGGGGGTGGATTTGCACTTTCTCTGGTGAATCGATCTGGTTATCTACCAGATTTTTGCCGGTGCACTCCAGCACGTTCATGACAGATTGGCCAATAAGTTCGCGGATCAGCTCATGGCGAATGATGGCGGGTAACGGCCGTTCCGACTGCCAACCCACAATCTCCTTCAGCTCCTGCCACAGCGTTAGCTCATCCAGCGCGGCCATCTCAAACATGCCCGCCCGCAAGCCATCGTCCAAATCGTGGGCATTGTACGCTATCTCATCCGCCAGATTAGCAATTTGCGCTTCCAATGAGCCGCGCTTGTCTGGTTCGTACCCCTGGGCGTCACTCTTGTCGTAATCGGTTTCATGTTTAATCATTCCCTCACGGGTTTCGTAGGTTAAATTGAGGCCAGGGAAGTTGGGATAGCGCTGTTCCAGCCTGGTAACGATACGGTAGCTTTGGGTATTGTGGTTAAAACCGCCATGCTCGGCTATCAGAGCGTTGAGAGCATATTCCCCCGCGTGGCCAAAGGGCGGATGCCCCAAATCATGCGCCAGGCAGATCGCTTCGGTCAGCACCTCATTACAGCCCAGCCCGCGGGCCAATGAGCGCCCCAATTGGGCTACTTCCAGCGTATGCGTCAGCCGCGTCCGGTAATGATCCCCTTCATAGTATACAAAGACCTGGGTTTTGTATTCCAGGCGGCGGAAGGCGGTGGTATGAATGATGCGGTCGCGGTCCCGCTCAAAAGCGGGGCGGGATTCCGATTCAGCTTCCGGATAAACACGCCCACGACTGTTGGCGCTCTTAAGTCCGTAAGGAGCCAGGGCCATCTGTTCGATCTCTTCCAACTTTTTGCGCTTGTAAATCACGGGAAACTCCTTGAGGTGGCTACGGGGTGGTTCGTTGCGGGTACCAATCACCCACAACGAACCAGTAACCACGCTTAACTTCTAAAACAACTTGCTATAATTTTATGGTAAGTGTAACATAATTCCATACGGCCGTCTTGAGGCCATAGCAGTTGTGGTAGGAGCGTCCGCCACACCTGGGCTGGCGTACCGAGGGAAAACCATATGTCATCAGGGTTTAATAGAACCATTGCGCTGTTGATGATTGCCATTGCCATTATTATGGCAGCTGGCGTCTTTTTGGCCATCAGTGTGGTGCGAGGCCGCAATAGTCAAACTGGAGCAGAAACCGCAGCCACAAACTTTTGGGTAACGGTAGGTGCAGAGCAAATCGCCTTGCAGGTAGACCCCAACCTGCGCCCCAACATTGTCGAGGCCCCTATCATCGACGACACGCCACGTGTGGATACCCCGCCCGACCAACAGATTATTGAAACGATCACACTGCCAGAGGCAACGGCCGTTCCTGCGGTTGAGCAACCTGCGGTCGTTCCGGCCTCCACCAGCGAAAAAATCATCTTTATTGATCATTTTGTACAGCAGGGTGATACGCTGTACAGTATTTCTAATCGGCTAGACACCTCCATTGCCCTGATGGCTGATAAGGGCATCTCGCAAACCAGCCTGGTTCCTGGGCAAACCATTCGGCTGCCCATTGGCAACCCAGCCTACTGCGCCGGACGGGGACGGCCGTATGCCATTGGCGAAGGGGATACGGTGTTCAACCTTGGTCAGCGGTTCAACACCACACCCGCCAACCTGCAAGCAATTAACGGGCTGGATGCTAATTACGCCATCCGTATCGCCGATATTATTTGTATTCCGTAGGAAAAACCATATGTACAAAGATTTATGGCGGCAACGGCCGTTACTCACCCTCCCGCAAATTATCATCCTGCTGCTCATAGGCGCGGCGCTCTTTGTCGCAGTTGATCTTAATCAGCGGGCACAGGCTGGCCAGCTGGTTGGCATTGGTGAAGGAGACCTGCAAATAGAAGTTTATGCTGAATCGACACGGCAGGTAGAGCTGCAAGTGACGCTGGAATATGTGCAAAGTGATGATTATGTGGCGGCCTATGCCCGGAATGAAGCAGGCTATCTACTGCCTGGTGAAAAACGAGTCGTCCCCCTTATTATTGAAGCGACGCCGCAAGCAACGGCCGTACCCACCGCCACGCCAGACCCCATCACAAACGCCCGCCCCTGGCAAGCATGGTGGCATTTGCTCACCGATGCCCCACAGCCAACGCATTAACAAACAATTTGCTCACGGGTAAGTTTGCAGCTAACGGGCATATTTTGATGTTTTATCTGAGTAGCTGGCACTTGAATTCATCTTTAGCCAGGATAGATAGAGCATCATCACTCACTAAAGACCTTTCTTCTTGTCTCACCTCCCCCATTTGTACTATAAACTCGTGCTTCTCCATTGGGGATGACTTGCTATTCAACTTTACATATGATAACATACGCCTCGTTGAGAGGTTTACATATTGTTATTAATGTATTGGTATTCATAGACAAACAAACCAGGCTACGGCCGCGTCTTTGCACACAAAAATGGTTCCGTTATTCACCAGCCCAACAAAATAGATGCGGGCAATGTGTAGAAAAATGGTTTGAGTCAGCACAACATACTCCAGTGATGACACGCGACCCGCAAAACCCACTAGCCCCAAAACATACGATTAAAGAAGGGACGATCATATGAGCCGTCGAACTATCTTGATTCTGATTTTCGTATTTGGCATCGTACTGCTGTCAATCGTGCTTGTTGTTTTTCTTTTGCAACAAGATCAACCAACCGGCGCACCAGCCGATACAGTGACGGATGGTCAAAATGGTGCTCTCCCTCCAGATGGTGTGGACAGCGCCGAGCCTGTAGAAACTTTACCCCCCCTGGTTGAAGTTGTTGTTTCCCTACAAACAGTGCCACGCGGCTACCAAATGACGGCTGATATCCTGGCCCTGGATTTGCGCCCCGCCGGAACGGTTGGTACCAATGTCATTACTAACATTGATGATGCCCTCAATCTCTACGCCCGAACAGATATTTACCAGGGAGAAACCCTTACCTACGATACCCTTGTGGATGATATTACCAAGGTCGGTTTGGAATCCTATGGCCCCAGCTCGTTAATTCCGCCAGGGTATGTGGCTCAATCGGTCCCCATGAACCGGCTAACCGGTGTGGCCTATGGCATCGGCGAAGGGGATTACGTTGACATCATGGTCACATTCCTCTTCCGTCAAATTGATGAAGAGTTCCAAACCTATTTGCCCAATAACGCTAATTTTTATCTGGAAGAAGAGATTAAAGCCGCAGAAGCCGCAGGCACTGGCGAAGTTGCAGAAAGCGAAGACGGCACCCAGATGACCATTTTCTCGTTGGATCCCCTTGGCCGTTTTGTCGTGCTGCCCACCGGCGATTTAGCCCATATCAGCCCCAATGAAGAGAACACAGCGCCACGCCCGGTGCCTGTCACTATGATTATACAAAATGCCCGCGTTGTTCAGGTGGGACAATATCGCTTGCCCGGTGATCCTTCTGAGCTGATACCCACGCCAACGCCTGAACCGGTTGAGGAAGGGGCCCCCACCCCAACACCGGCCCAAGTGCTTGCCCCAACGGCAACGCCATTCCCGCCCGATGTGCTGGTGCTCGCTTTGCAGCCGCAGCAGCAGCTTTTGCTGCGCTATGCAGTAGAAGTAAATGCGCAGATATTCTTTGCCCTGCGTGGTGTAAATGATGGGCAGCTGTACAGTGTTGAAAACATGACGCTGGACTTTTTACTTGAGCGTTTTAATGTAGAAATCCCGCCGAATCTGGGGTTTTCAGTTGAATCGACTATCAGACAGGTAACGCCAACACCGCCCCCACAGGAAGAGACAACGCCTGAATGATGGCGGTTAATAATTTGAAAAGCTAAACAAACAAGGACCCTGTTATGCGTCTCAGAACGTTTATTCTCCTGATCTTGGTATTAATCCTGGTAGGCGCTTTAGCGCTCGTCTTGCTGGGAAACATGGGTACAGGCCCCTTAGCTGGCTTTTTCAACGGTGCTGGCGAAAATAATGATGTGGCTCAAGAAACCGAGGATGCAGGCATACAAGAACCGCTGCTGCCTCCGCCTACAGCGACACCCGGCCTGGAAAATGTGGTTGTTGCCAAAGCAAATATTCCAGTAGGCACCCTGATAACAAATGACCTGCTGGAGGTTCAGCGGTGGCCCCGTACAAATATTGCGCTGCAAGGTGGCTACACATTTACAGATACAACCCGCCTGGTTGGCCGAATCACCAAGGTGGATGTTTCGCGGGGACAGTCGATCTTAAGCCCGATGTTAGCACTTAACCCGACCGACATCGCCTCTTTTGGTTCTGATCTGGCTTTGTATGTGCCCTTTGGTGAAGTGGCTATTGCCTTTCCGGTAGACCGGTTCAATGGAGCGGCCCTGGCCATGCGTCCCGGCGATCGGGTTGATGTCATGATGACGCTGCGGGTTGTGGATATTGATCCGCAGTTTGGGACTGTTTTACCAAACCAAATACAGCGTGTGATTCAGTCTGCTTTGCTGGCGGGTCAGCCATTCTTGTTTGAGAAAGATACAAACGGCCGTCTAGAATTCATCCCCGAAATTAACCAGGTTGCCGCCATCGTGCCCAGCACCATTGATCTGCCAGGTCAGGATTTTACCGCAGGCTTGCCCATTCCCAAGCGAGTTACCCAACTAACCATTCAACAAGCCAGGGTCCTTTATGTCGGCACTTGGGAAGATCCTCGCGAGTTGGAGCAGCAGCAAATTGCGGCCCAGGCTGCGGCTCAGGCCGCTGGTGCGCCCACGCCAACCCCGATCCCCTCCAGGCTGGAACAAACCCCAGACGTTGTCATCTTGAGCATGTCTTCCCAAGATGCCCTGTCGCTAAACTGGGCCATGATTCGGGGTGTAGACATTCATCTGGCGCTGCGTTCACCCGGTGACCAAACTGTCTTTGTTACCACCAGCGTCAGTCTACCCCAAATTATCGATCAAGGTGGGTTGGCCATACCGGAGCAAACCAATTTTGATCTGCATCCTTCAATGAATGATGTGGAGCCGCCAATCTTGCCGGCAGAAAACCCAAATGAAGTTCCGTAATTAACCAACCCTTAACGAGGTTTAAGTCTCTAGCTTCTGGCTGGAGACTTTTTATTTACACAGAGTAAGAGCGGAGGCTCTCTTGTCTGTAGATTTGCCAGAGAATTACGATCCAGCTGAGTTTGATCGACCATCTGTTACGGTAGACGTGGTCATTTTTTCTTTGGTGCGTGATGAGCTAAAGGTTTTGCTCATTAAAAGGCTAGCGTCTCCATTTGCGCAAATGTGGGCCATTCCTGGGTCTTTCGTAAAAATAGATGAATCGCTGGAAGAAACGGCCGTTCGTGCCCTGTCTGAAGAAACCGGCGTCACAGATGTTTACTCTGAGCAGCTGTACACTTTTGGCGAGCCAGGTCGTGACCCACGCACCCGCGTGATTACTGTTGCCTATTTTGCCCTGGTTCCCCACGATGCCATCTCGCACAAAGCCGGGCGAGATACGGCCGAAATCGACTGGTTTCCCATCTCGCAGCTGCCACAGCTGGCTTTTGATCACGCCGAAATTGTGGACTATGCCTACACCCGCCTGCGCTACAAATTGGAGTACACCTCAGTGGGATTCCAACTTCTGCCCGATGTCTTCACCCTTACCGAACTGCAAAAAGCTTACGAAATCATCCTGGGGGAACAGCTAGACAAACGCAACTTTCGCCGCAAAATCTTAGCCGCTGAAATATTGGAAGAAACCGGGGAAAAGAAACAGGACGGCGAAGGCCGTCCTGCAATGCTGTATCGTTATCGGGATGATGCTGTGGCTGAAGTGAAAACGCGCCGTTTATTCCCGTAAGTTTAGCCTTACTCTACCCAGAGCGATTTTGTCAGCTCGACACCCAGCACCACATCCTCTCGCCCCACGCGCAAACGCATCGGTCCATTAAACGGCGCTCGACCCATAATTTCAAAATCGGCACCGGGTACAAGTCCCAACGTTTTAAAATATTTGAGTCGTTCTGGGTCATGGGTGCGCACCCGGCTAATGGTACCGATATGCCCCACACCCAGGTTCATAATGCAAACGTCTTTGATATCTGGTAATTTACCGTCAAGATCGGGAATGGGTTCGCCATGAGGGCAGCGAGTGGGGTTTTGGGTCATTTCTGCCATACGCTCAGTGATGGTATCATTAAGTCCCTTGCCCATCTCATCTGCATGTTCATGTGCTTCATCCCAGGAAAAGCCCATTACATTAACCAAAAACACTTCTAATATACGGTGACGACGCAGCTCACGCAGCGCTTCTTCACGGCCACGCGGCGTAAGCTCAATGCCCTGGTAAGGTTTATGAATAACATAGCCAGCATTGCGGAGCCGTTTTAACATGCGGGGAACGGCAGGCGCCGAAACATGCAGGCGTTCAGCCAGGCTGGTGGTGCTAACTGTGGGAGAATCTTCCTGAAGTCGATAAATTTCGGCCAGATATTCCCGCATGGCAACGCTAGGTTGATAATCTTTGTTCTCCATAATCTTGATATTATCTCGATCCCGACTGTGCTGCCAACTATCTACCCCTTACTGGTTAATCTCTTTGTATTAACTCAGAACGCTTTTTTCCAGCGCAGCTGTTGTTTCTTCAATCAGGTTAACCAGTTCGGTTAGCAGCGCCGAATCAAAACGGAACTCGGCACCGGCGCTGGCAAACAGTTCTGGCAAGGTTTTTGTACCACCCAACGATAATGCTTCCCGGTAAGCGGGTAACGCTTTGGTATGATCGGTGAGGCTGTTGCGCCACACTTGCAGCGCCCCAATTTGGGCCATGCCATACTCAATGTAGTAAAACGGCGAGGTGAAGATATGGGGCTTGCGGTGCCAGCCGGTTTTTCGCACTTCTTCGTGGCCTGCCCAATCCACATCCGGGATAAAGCGCTGCCACAGTTTTTCCCAGACTGCATCACATTGGTTAGGGTCTGCGGCATCTTGGGGGTGGGTATACACCCAATGCTGAAACGCATCAACCACGGCCATGTAGGGCAAAAAGGCGATAATCCCTTCTAAATGTGCGATACGGGCGCGGGCGGCCTGAGGTGAAGTGTAAAACCCGCCATGCTGGTTGGAGAGATAGGGGGCTGCCAGCAGTTCCATAGACATGGAGGCGACTTCGCAAAATTCCATGGGCGGGTCTGTTTGCCAGATTAGGGGCAAGCTGGCGGTCTCGAAGACATGGAAGGCGTGTCCAGCTTCGTGGAGCATAGTTTGCACATCGTCGTGGCTGCCGACGCCGTTCATGAAGATAAACGGCCGATTCCGTAACGGCAGCGAACTGCAATACCCACCTAACGCTTTACCTGTTCTTGTATCCAGGTCCAGCAGACCATCTTCAGCCATAGTGGCAAAGTAGCTGCTGAGCTGCGGGTCTAGCTGGTTAAAGATGTTGAGGGTATGTTGGATAAGGTCTTCCTGACCTTGATACGGCCGTAACGGTTCCCCTACCGAATCATCTACCAACGCACCCTTTTCTGGGACCCAATCCCAGGGGCGCAGATGGTCATAGCCCAGGCGATTTCGTTTTCTCGCTAAAATACGGCATAAGGCGGGGACAACGGCCGTTTCAATCGCCTCATGAAACGTCAGGCAATCCTCTGGCGTGTAATCGAAGCGTCCCTTTTCACGAAATGCATAGGCGCGATAATCTGACAGTCCGGCATTTTTTGCCATTTGCTGGCGCAGGCCAAGCAGTTCACCATAGAGTGCATTAAGCGGTTCCCGTTGGCTGAGCCATAAATCGGCAATCGTTTGCCACGCCTGCTGACGCACAGTCCGATCTTTGTCATTCAAAAAGAAGGCAAGCTGGCTGAGATTTTTTTCTTCTCCATCCCAGAGGGCTTGCAGCCCGCCCGTGATTTTGTCATACTCATTTTCCAGTTTAGAAGCCTGGGTAAAGAGTGGGATATTTTCTTCCCGGAACAAGTCTGCTTCATTTTGCATATTGCGCAGCACCAGCGTCATGTCATGCAGCGCTTCGCTGTGGGGATCAAAAGTCAGCAGACGTTCTTTGAGCAGCTGGATAGCCACCTGCGCCTGAGGGTAGACATCGTTGATTAAGTCAAGAAATGCCTGCTCCTTCTCCTGATCGGTCGTATCGAGCGATTTTTCAATATAGATCATGGCTGCGGCTTCAAACAGCAGCCGTGTCAGGTCTGACCAATCGGTTAACCATTGGCGCAGGGTGTCGGGGGACAACGGCCGTTCCTGTAAATCACTGAAAAATGGGGCAAACGTCTCCCAGGTGCGTGGGTTTATCTCTTCAACAGAGTGGGGTATCTTAAACGAACTCATCAACTCTCTCCAGAAGGTTGTGTAAAAAATAAAAAGCCCCTGCCGATGGGCAAGGGCTTGATCTTGAGGCGACGACCGGATTCGAACCGGTGATAAAGGTTTTGCAGACCTCTGCCTTGCCACTTGGCCACGTCGCCGAAAAAAAATCCGGCAGGCTTGCGGCCTGCCGGTTGTTAGAGCGGGCAACGAGATTCGAACTCGTGGCCTTCTCCTTGGCAAGGAGACGTTCTACCACTGAACTATGCCCGCAAAGAGAATCTGTATAGTTATACCAACTGCTGATTTTTTTGGCAAAAACTTATTACCAGATAATCATAAAAAGTGATATGCCAGGACCCAGGCTCGAACTGGGGACACCTGCATTTTCAGTGCAGTGCTCTACCGACTGAGCTATCCCGGCTCTTAAAGGCCTTGTTAAAGGCTGGGAAATTCTATCCAATGCGGCATGGCCTGTCAAGTGCCAGGCAGCGCATGGGCCTACGAACAATCTGTCAATCATTGTCATGCCCACGAAGGTGAGGGAATGACAACTTGTTCATGCATCCGGGCAGCGGATCGCCGTCTCTGGTAAGAACGGGCTATGGTTGAGTAACGGCCGTTCTCTATACAATGGTTCAAGAATATTTATTTGTATCCTCAATTGAAACGCTTTTCGAACCGTTTAAGCTGTACAAGGAACTGTTATGCAAGAAGAAAAATATGGGGCAGATAACCCCTTTAATAAAGATCTGGCTTCTATGCGCCTCTGGTTGGCCCAAAAGATCGAAACCTCTCTCCCCAAAAACATCACATTGGACCGCAGCCCGCAAACCATTAAACTGATTCAAGACCGGTATCAACTGGCCCGGCAGCATGCCAAAGTAAACATTGCCCCTGCCGACGAAAAACAGTTCTTCGCAGACCTGCTAGACGAAATTGTAGGTTTTGGGCCGCTAGAGCGTATCCTCAATGACGAGACCATCACTGAAGTGATGGTCAATCGGCCTGACCTGATTTACATTGAGCAAAAAGGTAAGCTGACAGAATCTGGCATCACATTTGTAGATAATGCCCACGTAGAGCGCGTCATTCGCAAAATTATCGAACCTTTAGGGAGGTACGTGGGTGTTGATTCGCCGCTGGTAGATGCTCGCCTGCCTGATGGCTCCCGCGTTAATGCCGTCATCTCTCCCTGTGCCATCGATGGCGCCAACATTACTATTCGTAAATTTTCTCGCAATCCGTTTGGCATTCAAGATTTAATCAACTTTGGCAGCCTGAATAAAGATATGGGCGAGTTTTTGGAAGCTTGCGTGCGGGCCAAGCTGAATATTGTGGTTTCCGGCGGTACTGGTTCTGGTAAAACCACCCTGCTCAACGTCCTCTCCAGCTTTATTCCTGAGGGGGATCGCATTGTAACCATTGAGGACGCGGCCGAATTGAGCCTGCTGCAAAGGCATGTCGTCCGTTTGGAAACCAAAAAGCCTTCAAGAGCGGGCGATACAGAAGTAACGATTCGCGATCTGGTAAGGAACTCGCTGCGAATGCGGCCAGAGCGCATTGTAGTAGGTGAATGCCGGGGTGGTGAAGCGCTGGACATGCTGCAAGCGATGAATACGGGGCATGATGGCAGCCTGACCACCATTCACGCCAACAATCCACGAGATACCATCTCCCGCCTGGAAACGTTGGTTTTGATGGCCGGAATGGATTTGCCCCTCTCCGTCGTGCGCAAACAGATTGTGTCGGCCGTGGACCTGATTGTGCAGCAGGCCCGGATGCGCGACGGCAGTCGCAAGGTGATCAACATTACCGAGATTACCGGCATGGAAGGGGAAACGGTGGTGATGCAGGACATCTTCAAGTTTGACGACCAGGGTGGCACAGACGGGGAGCTGATCGGGGAATTTGTGCCGGGCGGTATGCGCCCCAACTGTGAACAACGCCTGCGCACCTACGGGTTTAATCTGCCGGCCACCATGTTTATGGGAACTCGAAGCAGCAGCCCTGGTCGCCGAATGCGCTAAAATCAATTGGAATATCTGTAAATGTAGGGGCTGACCTTGTGCCTGCCCAGTCGAGGGCGACCATAAGGGTCGCCCCTACAAATGGTGCCAACTACCTGATATCCTGTTGAGCCATATTTTTTTATCCGCCTCGCCACGGCCTACTGCCTGCGTTAAAATGTGGGCATGAAAGTTTACCTGAACAGTATCGGCTGCCGCTTGAACCAGAGCGAGATCGAAACGATGGCTCGCCAGCTGCTGGCGGCGGGGCATGAGATTGTGACGGATATGGCCGTTGCCGACAAAGTCATCATCAATACCTGCGCCGTCACCGCCGAAGCCGCCCGCGACGCCCGCAGCCAAACCCGCCGCATCCACCGCCAAAACCCCGACGCCGAAATCATCCTCACCGGCTGCTACGCCACCATCGCCCCAGATGAGCTGGGCAGCGTGCCGGGGGTAGGCCGCGTGGTGGCCAATCAGCAAAAAGCGCAGTTGGTACAGCTGTTGGACCCCAAAGCCCGCATCGATCTACCCGTGTTCGACCAGGAACCGGTACTGCGTGAATTTTTGGCGGGCAGCGTAGGAGCCAACACCCGCGCCTTCATCAAGGTGCAAGATGGCTGCGACAACAAATGCACCTTCTGCGTCACCACCGTGGCGCGAGGCGATGCAAAAAGCCGCCACCTGGGCGACGTGGTGGCCGAGATTCAAGCATTGGCCGCTGCGGGCTACCAGGAAGCGGTGCTGACTGGGGTGCATTTGGGCAGTTATGGCCATGATTTTGACAATGAAACGGGGCTGCGCGATCTGGTGCTGGCGATTTTGCAGCACACGGATATTCCCCGGCTGCGCCTTTCCTCGCTGGAGCCGTGGGATTTGGCGCCGGACTTTTTTGCACTGTGGCAAAATCCGCGCCTGCTGCCCCACCTGCATATGCCACTGCAATCCGGCAGCGACAAGATTCTCAGGCGAATGGCGCGGCGCACCAGCCGGGCCAGCTTCCGGGAGCTGACCGAAGCCGCCCGCTCCCATATCCCCCATCTAAACCTGAGCAGTGACCTCATTGTGGGATTTCCTGGCGAAACAGAAGCTGATTTTGCCGACAGCCTGGCGTTTGTGGAAACGATCAACTTTGCCCGGCTGCACGTCTTTAGCTACAGCCCTCGGCCGGGAACGGCCGCTGCCCAATTCCCCAATCAGATACACGGCAAAATCAAAAAGGAGCGCACCCAGCGGATGATTGAGCTGGGCAAAAGGCTGAGCCACAACTTCCACCGGCAGTTTGTGGGGCAGACGCTTAACGTGCTGTGGGAAGGCAGCGTGGGGGCAGACAACAACGGCCTGCGCTGGGTGGGCTACACCGACAACTACATCCGCGTCCAGGCCAACGGGCCAGTGGATTTGGCCAACCGGATCACACCGACGGAGATCGTTGAAGCGGCAGCGGATGGGGTGGCGGGGATGGTGGTAAGTGAAAAGTGAGAAGTGGGTTGTTTGGGATTTTATGGGTTCAGCCGCGAATTCCACGAATTAACGCGAATTATTCGTGCAAATTCGCGCAATTCGCGGCAAAAACATTCGGCCTCGCCAAATCCTCAGGACTTAGAAGAGGAACGGTTTTTCAGCATGGGAGAGGAGGGAGACGGCTCAGTTCAAAGTTGGCAATTCCATCTGCAAATGGGGCGCCAAAGAGCTGAAAAAGCTGAAAGCCAATTAACCATTAAAAATTGCACCTATTCAGGTGCTGCGGTCGGTCTCCAGACCGAGCTACCTAAGTAATAATAAGGCGGTTAACAAATGCCTTCGTTTTTGCTACACTGGCTTCATAGTGCCATTCGTAACCTAAATTATTCATTGCCAGATAGTTAAATATTCGCTGAAATATCCTTCACTAATACAAAATATTGTTGTATGGAGAGACTCATGAATCGCATCTCAAATAGCAATCTTTATCAGCCTAGCTTTGCTCCAGGATTTCTGGATGACCATGCCCCAAGAATCATCAAAGATCCTAAAATCGCATTGGTGGAAATAGTTGCTAACTGTTGGGATGCAGGAGCAGACGAGGTAAGAATCACTTGGCCTAAAGATTCCGTGCCTGATCCAATTGTAATTGAAGACAACGGCACAGGTATGACCTATGAGCAGTTTGTTCAACGATGGCCTCAACTAAAATATAATCGACGAAGTTCACAAGGATTAAATGTCGAATTCCCTCCAGGTAATCGAGAAAGTCATCGAAAAGCTTTTGGTCGAAATGGTAAAGGGCGTCACAGTATGTTTTGTTTTGCTAACGAGTACTGGGTGGAAACTTGGTGCTCAGGTGAAGCTAATCTATTTCGCGTAAAGCGCGCAAGTGCAATTGCACTCTCACCTTACGAAATAGCCCATATAAAGAAGTTTGCAAAAGAAGGTCACGGGACAAAGGTGTCTACTACGCTTGCCAAGAAGTACCTGCCAATTCAGGATGTATATGACCTCATTGGATCCAAGTTTGTTACAGATCCGACTTTCAAAATTTATCTTAACGAAGATTTGGTCGAGTTGACGAATTTAGAGCATCTAATCGACAGTAGAATTATCAATGTGCCAGGTGTCGGAAAAATAAAAATGGTTCTTTGGGATCTCATGGGGTTGACAGCAAATATGGGGTCAGGCAATAAAATGCTGATACCCATTCAGGTCAAGCCACAGACGGCGAAACAAGCTATCAACGCGCGTGAGACCATAAGAACGTCTCGTGATCG
>JBGTCV010000054.1:0-17537 GCA_041748655.1 Promineifilaceae bacterium (SeqCode)
AAAACGATCACGAGACGTTCTTATGGTCTCACGCGCGTTGATAGCTTGTTTCGCCGTCTGTGGCTTGACCTGAATGGGTATCAGCATTTTATTGCCTGACCCCATATTTGCTGTCAACCCCATGAGATCCCAAAGAACCATATTTCTTTGGCAATGATTTCTGATGGCCGCTTTTGCCGTACAATAAGCGCACCCAAAATAAACAGAATTGTGACTACGATAACTTCTATAAGCGGTCCCGCAATACTACCTATTTGAGGGATTTCAACGATCCGCATAAGAAATATTAGTATTGAAAGCAATGAAATAAGCACCGATATCTCATAAAACTTTAAGTATCTCCTTGAAATAAAAATACCACCTTGTTGGACTTCGCGTTGATAGTTTATGAGCATTTCAAATTCCACTAATTCTGAGTTTTTCACACCTAAAATTTCATGAAAATTTACCTTGTGTAATGTTTTGAGAGCTAATGTGATTTCGTAATCTGTTAAAGATAAACGAGAATCACTATGTGATTTTTTACGGATCGCCCCAGATAATGCGAGATAATTTGTTATGGCTTCGCAAGCATTTAACTTATCATAAATTAAATTGGACAATTTATTTTGCAAAACAATATTGAAGGGAGTTATCTGGTAAAAATAAGCTAGGGCTAAACTTTGAAGTATTAAATCTTGAGTTGGCCAATTAACACTATTCAAATACTCCCTAGCTGTTTTATCTGATGTATAAGTAAGAGCATAATGCAAAATGCCGATCAGGTAGTCAGACTTTAACCAGAAGGTGATGTTTTTTGTTAAGTAGTCATGGGCACTTCTATGTAAGTCTTCCTCTAGATATTGAAGATTTATGACAGATTGAGCTAACTCTGGTTCGTCATACCAATTGGATTTGGATACAATTTTTAGTCTTGGCAAAACAACGGCATTAAATTTGTTCTCATTTTTAGAATACAAATTATTCAATTGAGCATAGTTTGCGACGAACAAGCAGTCGCGCATTTGAAAACCAGAATCTTGTAAATTGACGAGATTATCAAAATATGCATTGACTTCCGATTCTACCTGTGATAATTCCTCTCTAGCTTCTAAATTCCTAAAAAGTCGAAACTGAGAAATTAATGTGAGCGGGTCTTTTTGCAAATGTATTCGCGACTTCAAGTATGCAAGTGCAACTGCAAACGTGAAGTTTTGTTGCTTGATCCAATTGGTTTCTTCCATTGCTTATAGCCTTACTATGCTTATAGCCTTACTAGCACGAATCCTAAAGTAAAGAGCATTAATAACTATGATTATAGCATCTGTAAAAAAATCGCTCTATTAGTAGAAAAAGTATTAGCATAAAAAGATTGAACAGTATGTGTTCACTTCGCGGAGGCGGGAGCAGAAGCCCGCGTTGAGCACCACGCCGGTGTGGGGTAAGAAGAGCTTATATAGTTGCCCCAAAATCCCTGCCTGCAGCCAAAACTTAGTCTACTCGGTGTAGTGGGGGATGTCGATGTCTGCCGGGGTGGGGTTGTGGGGTGGTGCCAGGGGTGACCGTTCCCACCCTTTGGTAAACATCAGCTAAAATGTGCTACTATCCTGTCTATGGAACAAACCCCTTTGTATGCATTTTCCCGGATAGCAGGTGAACCAACATCTGTCACTGATTCTGCGGAGCAGTACCGTACCGAAGCGTATGAAGCGGTGGACGATGATTCCCGCGCCGAAAATGGGCAATTTTTTACGCCGCCAGCGATTGCCCACATGATGGCAGCCCTGTTTGATTCCCTGCCGTCTGAAATCCGGCTGCTGGATGCCGGGGCAGGGGTTGGGACGTTAACGGCCGCGTTTGTTGATGCCGTGGTCATGCAACAAATGCCACCAGAGAAAATTCACGTCACTGTTTATGAACAGGCGGAAGAATTCCTGCCTTATCTCAAAGAAACCTTAAACCAATGTCGTTTAGTTTGTGAGCGGGCTGGTATTGCTTTTACCAGCAGTGTGAGAGCGGAAGATTTTGTGGATGCGGCCAGCGCCATGCTGCGCCCGCGACTGTTAGAGGGTCAGTTTCAGCGGTTTAATTGTGCCATTTTGAACCCACCGTACAAAAAAATCCACAGCCAATCTGCTTACCGTAAACGGTTAAGCGAAGCGGGCATTGAGACGGGCAATCTGTACACGGCGTTTTTGGCGCTTGTGTCTGGTGTGCTGGAGCCGGGTGGGCAGATGGTGGCCATTACCCCGCGCAGTTTTTGTAATGGCCCGTATTACAAACCGTTTCGCAAGCTGTTTGATGCCCAGATGGCCTTTCGGCAGATTCACTTGTATGAATCACGAGACAAGGCTTTTGCAGAGGATGATGTGCTGCAAGAAAACATTGTTTTTCATGCGGTAAAGAGTTCTGTTAAACAAAAGGTTTCGATTACAAGTTCGGCGGGTATCGGAGAAGAAATTAGCGTGCGGCGTTCTGTTGCCTATGAACGGGTTATCAATCCAGAAGATCCGCATCTTTTTATTCACATTACCACCAGCGATCTTGACCAAAATATTGCCGATCGCATTGAACATTTTCCATGCACGTTGGCGGATTTGGGCCTGGATGTAGCGACGGGGCGCGTTGTTGATTTTCGAGCCAAGCCGTATTTGCGCCAACTGCCAGACGAAGAAAGCGTACCGTTGATTTATCCTCACCATATGCAAGATGGCTTCATCAGGTGGCCAGATGTCTACCATCGCAAACCGAATGCATTTGTGAATGTGCCTGAAACAAGAAAATCGCTGTTGCCATCAGGCTATTATGTGGTTGTCAGGCGATTTTCCTCGAAAGAGGAGCCGAAACGGATACATGCGGCCGTTTACGATCCAGAGATGGTAGTAGGGGAAACGGCCGCTTCGGCAGGCTCAATGCAAGCCGTTGCTTTTGAAAACCACGTCAATGTTTTCCACGCCTGGAACCAGGGAATTACACCAGACTTAGCCAGAGGATTAGCTGTTTACCTCAGCTCAACTTTGCTTGATGTCTATTTCCGGCAGTTTAATGGACACACGCAAGTTAACGCTACCGACCTGCGCTCTCTTCTGTATCCTCGTCGGGAGACGCTTGAGCAGTGGGGGCAAAGTTATCAGAAACAGTTTCCAGATCAACAAACCATAGATATCTTAATTGAAGCGGAGTTACAAAGTATGGCTGCTTTAGAAACCCCTGATCCTGTCGCTGCTAGAAAGCGAGTTGCTGAAGCTTTAACTGTCCTGAACAAGCTTGGATTGCCACAGGCTCAGCAGAACGAAAGATCTGCCATGACGCTTCTGGCATTATTAAACTTAACACCTCATCAAGCCTGGTCTTCGGCAAATAGACCTCTGCTGGGGATTACCCCGATCATGAATTTTATTCGGGAGCATTATGGTGTTGATTACGCACCAAACACCCGAGAAACAATTCGCCGCCAGACAGTTCATCAGTTTGTTCAGGCGGCTTTGGTGGTTGAAAATCCAGACGATTTAGTACGTCCTGTAAACAGCCCAAAATGGTGTTATCAAGTCGAACAAACGGTTTTTGACTTGTTGCAACAGTATGGTGATGACGAATGGGATAGTCTGTTGGCTCAATATTTGGAAACGGCCGTTACCCTCAAAGAACGGTACGCCAGGCAAAGAACGCTGAACCGTGTTCCCGTTCAAATTGCGGCTGACCAAGAAATCACTTTATCGGCAGGCAAGCACAGCACGCTCATTAAGCAGATCATTGAAGCATTTGCTCCTCGATTTGTACCAGGAGGCGAGTTGCTGTATGTCGGTGACACTGGCGACAAATGGGGCTATTTTGATAAGGAATTGATGGCTCTATTAGGTGTGAAGGTTGATTTACATGGGAAAATGCCCGATGTGGTTTTTTACGATTCAGAAAAAGGTTGGCTTTTGCTGATTGAAGCTGTAACCAGCCATGGGCCGGTGAACCCCAAGCGACGTATTGAATTGGAAGAGCTTTTTCAGCCTGTCAAAGACAAGATCGTTTATGTGACGGCTTTCTCCACAAAAAGTGAATTTGCACGCTATGTTGCTGACATTTCCTGGGAAACAGAAGTGTGGATAGCCAGCAGCCCCGACCATTTGGTCCATTTTGATGGGGTCCGTTTTCTGGGACCCTATGGTTCTCAAGCGTAGCTCTCATCCTCATTAGATTTTGTTGAAGTGGATACGGCCGTGTTTTACCACCAGCCTTGCAGTAAACACGGCCGTTCCTCTCCCACCACCCCTATCCCATCACCGTATGGCTGCTTTTGGAGTTGAGTTCGCGCAGGCGGGAATAAAAGCCAGCGTTGAGCACCACGCCGGTGTAGGGCATTTTCACCTGGACGGGGTCCACGTCGTGGTTTTGCCCTTTTTCTACGGCGTCGATGAGCGTGGCCATGAGATGGCCTGCGCCAGCGGCGTTTTTGAACTGGTTGCCGCTGGTGCCAATGGCCAGGTAGAAGCCGGGCAGGTCGGACTGGTCGTAAATGGGAATCCAGTCGCTGGAGACGTCGTACAGGCTGACGATGCCGCTGGGCTTGGCGGGAATCTCCAGTTCGGGGATGCGGCGGCCCAGGCGGTAGACCTGGGTTTTCCACAGCTGGTCGGTGAGCTCGGATTGGTATTCGTCGGGGTTGGCCACCCACTCTTTGGGGTCACAGGCTGGATCGGCGCTGCCGACGAGGATGTTGTTGCCGGTTTCGGGGCGGAAGTAGATACCGCCGTCGGCGTCGGAAAAGACGAAGCCTTGCTCGTTGAAGTTGAACCCTTTGGGTGAGGCAACATGATGCACCTCACGGCGCAGCGCACCAGTTTTGATCTTCATGCCCGCTTCCACGCCTGCCAGGCGGTTGATGACAAATGAGTGTGGTCCGGCAGCGTTGACCACAATCGGAGCGTCGATTTGGGTGCCGTCGCTAAGGGTGATGCCGGAAACACGGCCACTTCGGCTCCGCTCAGTGCGAGCGTTTCCCCTCCTCACCGCCACCACTTCCGCATTAAACAAAAACTCGCCGCCGTTGGCCTTTGCCGCCTGCATCAGGTTGTAGGTCGCCAGCTGGGGATCGTTGACGTAGCCGCCTTGGGGGTTGTAGATGCCGCCCGTGAGTGGGGTAGTTGGGTCTTGCCAAAATGTCTCATCGTCAATGGGACGGGGTGGCGAAAAGGTGTGCAGATCGCCAATGGGGAACTTTTCATGCAAGGTTTCCAGGCTCCACTCTTCATAATCGATCCCGATTTTCTGAAACAAATTGATGAAATTTTGTTCGCTGGGATCGTTATTGCGGAAGATGACAAAACCACATTCCACATATCTGGCGTAACCCCGGTCATCGACCGGGCCGATGTAGTTTTGCCAATCTTTCCAGTAAAAGTAATTTTCAAAGGCCATGCGGGCGCCATCGAGCGTGGAGTAATGGAAGCGCACAATGGCACATGAATTGCTGGTGGAGCCAAAACCGGCGGCGGGCAGTTTGTCGATGTTCAACGTTTTGTAGCCGCGTTTGCTCATTTCAAACGCGATGGCACAGCCAATGATACCGGCTCCGATGATTATGGCATCTGGTTTTTGATTCATCTTTCCTCCGGAGAAAATGGGACACAGATTGGCGCAAGTTGCGCACACAGATGAACGCAGATAAAAATTTGGTTCATTGCGTCTGGCTGGGTGGCCAGATACGGCCGTATTTTAGCATACTTCCACCTGTTACCATGTTGAAGATTCACGGTGCGGCAGACTTTCTTCTGGGATGCCCATGCCCTGATCTTGTACTTCCAGATGAATGCGGCCGTTTTCCATCAAGCAGAACATCCTGAAAATCAATTTGTAATTTCCATCCAATCAGGGCAAAATCTCCTCACCTTGCACCACACCGATTCACGCTGAAGTTTCGGTTATCTTCTATACTTTGCACAATACCCAAGATCAACAGTTACGCTTATCAGCCCCAGGCGGGCCGGATGGTTCGTTCTGGCAGATACACTCAGAGGAGAAAAGCAGCATGGAACTATCAATGTCTCAGGCAAACGGCCGTATTCCCGTCACCATTTTTCATCTACATGGCGATTTGGTAGAAGAAGAACCGCTGCGCAGCCAGGTGGCACAGGCTGTAGCCGATGGCAGCCAGGCGATCTTGCTTGATCTAAAAGAAGTCCCATACATCAGCAGCGCTGGTTTGCGGGCCATCCAGGGCGTGTTTGAACTGCTCCATGATTTAGGCGATGTGGACAAACGCGCCATGAATCGGGGCATTGCTGCCGGAACCTTCAAGGCGCCAAACCTCAAGCTCCTCAATCCCTCCAAAAATGGGGCCAAGGCGTTGAGTGTCTCTGGTTACGACATGTTTTTGGAAACGTTCACGAACCTGGATGCAGCCATCCGTTCGTTCTAAGCCATTTTTATTCTATGGAAAAGTTAGGCCACTACTCCCCAACGCTTAGCCTGGGCCAGGAAATGACGTATTTTCGCCAAAATGTTGAGCAGCTGCTGCTCAACAGCGGCGGCGATCCGGAAGCGGTGGCTGATATGATTGTGGCGTTGAATGAGGCCGTGGTAAACGTTGTCCGGCATGGCTACCAACAACAGCCAGGGCCCGTAGAGGTTACGTTTTTTCGCCAGCAAGGCTCTCTGCTGGTTGAGGTGCGCGACGAAGCACCGCTCTTCGACCCAACCAGCTTGCCCTCCCCGGATATTACGGTACCGCTGGCGCAACGGCCGTTTGGCGGCATGGGCGTTCACATGATGCGGCAGTTCATCGATGCACTTTATTATCAACAAACGGCAGACGGCCGTAACCAACTTACCCTGATCAAACATCACGTCTTCGCTCAGCCATAGACCCTGAGCAACGTTGGAGGCACAATGAACCTTTCTGTTGAACAAGTTAGCGCAAATAAACCTGTTACCATCCTGAAAATTCAGGGGGAACTGGATGGCAGCTCTTACCTATCCCTCATCCAGGAAGCGCAAACGCTTTATACTGCTGGCACCCGCAACCTGCTCCTGGACTTGAGCGAAATGACTTTCATGTCGAGCGCGGGGTTGGTAGGGCTGCACAGCGTCGTCATGATCATGCGGGGGCAGGAACCACCAGACATGGAAGGTGGCTGGAATGTTATCCACAATATTTCCCATGATGTTGGCAGCAGCACCAGTCTGGAGGCCACCTGCAAGCTGCTGCAACCCCAACCTCGCGTGGAAAAAACGCTGGGCATGACGGGATTTGCCGATATTTTAGAGATATACAGCGACCGGGAAACGGCCGTAGCCAGCTTTTAATCGCAAACGCTGCACCCGGTACGGGCACATGACTGAGCGTTCATCAACTACCCTATGGCTTTTTACGACATCATCCCTTTTCTCAATGAGTCAGACGCCGTCTCCTTTGCTGCCGGACAACAGATCTTTAAGGCGGGCGACAGTGGTAATGCCATGTACTTCATTTTGTCTGGGGAAGTGCGGATTACCGTTGGGGCGCGGGAGTTAGATTATTTACTGCCAGGGCAGGTATTTGGTGAGATGGCTCTGGCCGATAACCGCGTACGGAGCGCCACGGCAACGGCCGTTTTGCCATGTAAACTTGTTCCTATCAACAAGGAGGAGTTTGCCGCCCTGACCCAACAAATCCCCACCTTTGCCACCGAAGTGATGTGCATCATGTCTGTCCGGCTGCGCCGCTACATGGAGGAAGAAGTTAATCGGCTGCGGTTGGAAGAAGAAATTGCTATTGGGCAAAAAATTCAGCTGAGCCTGCTGCCAGAAGTCTGCCCCATTATTCCTGGCTGGACTCTCGTCGCCAACTATCAGGCGGCTCGCCAGGTTGGTGGCGACCTCTACGACTTCATTCCCGACCCTCACAATCCAGACCTGTTTCATCTGGTGATTGCCGATGTGACGGGCAAGGGTGTGCCCGCCGCCCTGTTTATGGCCGTGTGCCGCACCATCATCCGCACCGAAGCGCAAAACGGCCGTTCCCCCGCCGATCTTCTCACGCGCACCAACCATCAGCTGATGAATGAAAAGCGCTCGCTCCCTTTTCTCACCGCCTTTTTTGGTACGCTTCATCTCAAAACTGGCAGGCTGGTCTACGCCATTGGCGGGCACGATCGGCCATATTGGGTGCGTGCCAACGGTCAGCCCATCCAGCAGCTCGACGGGCAGGGAATGCTGCTGGGAGCCTTCCCCACCGTTCGCATTGATGAGCGTGAAATCATCCTGGCCCACGGTGACAGCCTCATTTTATACACCGATGGCATTACCGAAGCCCGGAATGAAACAGAGCTGTTTGATGAATCCCGGCTAGAAGCCGTTATTGCCAACAGCGACACCGCCTCAGCCAGTCAGATCTCGCAGGCTATTCTGACTGCGGTCAATCAATTCACCGGCAGCCTGCCCCAATCAGACGATATGACTCTGGTGGTTATCCAAAGAGATCCATTGAAATAGGACGGTTAGCTGTCGGGGAGGAAACGGCCGTTTGGCGTTGCCGTTGGTTCTTCATCAGGGATGGCGCTGGGAGGGGGCAGCCGCAGGCCGAGGCCGTAGGGGGCCCAGGTGGGATGGCTGGCGGGGGTGTCGTCGGCGGTGATTTGGGTGGCTGCGGCTGGCGCTGAGCTGCTCAACGGAGTTGCGCCTGCCGCAGCGGCCGTTTCCAGATTCAAAATAAACAGATTATCATCAAAAATAAAGGCGATCTCTTGCCCGCTTGGCCCCCAGGCCATAAACTGCCGGTCGCGGGGGAAGGCGCTGTTTTCACCCAGGGGGGGGTAAATTTGCCGGGCGTTGCTGCCGTCCTGGTCCATCAGCCAGAGAGTGTAGTTGCTGCGCAGGCTGTCCACCGGATCGGCAGTGCGCAGGAAGGCGATGGTGCTCTGGCGCGGGTTGGTGACCCAATGCAGATGGCCCCACATGCCGGTCTGGTCGATGAGCTGGCGGTTGAGCGTGGAGAAGATGTCGAACACCCAGCTGTTGAACTCCATCGTGCGGTCACTCTCGCCGCCGTGGTTGGTAAAGGCCACAAAACGGCCGTCTGGCGACCAGGTGAGCGTGGGTACCCAGACCCAATCGGCCAGGGTGTTGTACGCCGTGAACTCTTGCAGCTGCCGCCGCTTGAAGGCATTTTCTTCGGCAAACGTGTCGATGAGACCAACTTCATTGGCGTAGGCGTAGGCCAGCATACGGCCGTCTGGCGACCAGGCGTAATTGCCCCCCCACCAGCCGTTCAGGGCCGGGTAGGTATCGATGAACAGCTCGGGATTAAATGGCGACCCGGCGTTTTCAAACAGATCGGCCAGCCAGAGATCGTTGTTGGCTTCCCAGCCGGGCGGCTGGTCGATGGGGTCAGCGGTGGTGTAGGCGATCTGGCGCACGGTGGTGCGGTTGGGGTTCCAGTCGGCCCACAGCACGTTTTCCACCCCCAGCTCGCGCGGTTCCGCGCCCCGCTCGGTGCCAATCACCCACAGGCTGTTGCCAAAGCTGCTGCTTTGGACAAAGCTGCCCGTGTCGGTGAGGACGCGGGTGTAGAGCAGGTGGCTGCCGCTGGGCGACAGGCTGAAGACGCGCCCGTCGAGGCCGCCGCCGGTGTTGAGCGTTTCGGGAACGGTCGTACTGCCGCGCATGAGAACGGCCGTTCCGCCGCTGATATAGGCCAGAATGCCGCTAAAATCGACGTTGCCCCGGTTGGCCCCGATGCCAATCATCACCAGCTCGTCCTGCGGCTCGGCCAGGATCACTTCATTGGTGCGGATGCGGCTCACTTCCTGCCCGTCGCGGTAGACGATGCGGATGGTGATCTCTTTACGGCCGTTCTGCCCGGCCTGCACAATCTGGGGCGGATCGTCGGCGCTGAGGCTGTCTGTGCGCACAAATTTGCGCTCGAACGGGATGATTTCGTCGAGTATCTCCACCGTTTCGCTGACGCGCACCACCTGGATGGCCATTTCCGGGGTGAGGGGGGTAAACAGCGGCGGATCGACTTCATCCAGCTCGCCGACGGCTACGCCCGCTTCGGCCAGCAGTTCCCGCACGGTAGCTCCGTTGGTGGTCAGGTTAAACGTTTGCCCATCTACCTGGAGCGTGAGGGGAACGGCCGTTGCCCCATTGCTGCTGATATTTGGCTGGGAACAGCTAACCAACAACAAAAAAAGACAGATGATCCAGCAGCTGGCTGTTTGCCAGCAATGGTTATCTGCCTTTGGGGTTACGTTTTTAGCAATCACTATTTAGTAATCAGTGATCAGTATTCAGTAATCAGTATTCAGATTTTTTACTGATTACTGACCCCCTGTTTACTGATTACTGGCTTTACGCTTTTTCCCACAGCTCGCGTACTTCTGGGGCGAGCGAATTGGCCACGGCCTGCTGCGTGTCGTTATCCACGATTTGTTTAACGCCGTGAAAGACAGCCAGGATGGGGGTTTTGGCAAACTGCGGGTCGCTGTTGCCGCTGCGCCGGGAGACCTGGTTCTGGAATTCGTGGCCGCTCAGCTGGTTGTTGCGGAAATGGAGCAGCCAAAAGATGCGCTTGAGGTCATTGCCAAGCTCCTGGGGCAGGGCGTTGGCCAGCCGTTTTTTGGTACGGCCGTCCAGATTAAAGCCGAGCGTTTTGAGAACGGCCGTACTCCAGCGGTGGGCATGCTGGGGTGTCCGTAAATTGCCTTGGGTTTGTATTGTTTGGTAGTAAGCGTTTATATCTGCCATGTTAAAAATTATCCACCAAAAGGGTGAAATTGGCTAGGGTTGTGCCGATTGCAATGTTCGCAATATCCCCAGGCGATGCCACCAGATTGGCAATTGCGGTGATTGTTTGACAGGGAACGGCCGTTTTGGCATAATCTTTCCTAATCTATAGACGAACTGGCGTTGATGGAGACGAGTAGCTTCTTTGAACTGGTAAAGCGAGCCTGAGCGGGTGGAAGTCAGGCCCAGATTGAGACAGCGAAAATCCCTCCGGAGCATCTGACTGAACAACGAGTAATCAGTAAGCCAGTAGTCAGTAGGTCAGTAAACAGTAAGCCAGTAGTCAGTTTGGTTTTTACTGATTACTGAAAACTGATTACCGAAAACTGATTACCGGCACAAGTAGGCTCAGACGGATTCACCCCACGTTATCGGGGTTGCAGCCATTCTCAGGTGGCTGATTGAGTGTCTGGCATCTGTTCATATGCCGGGAACTTGGGTGGTACCGCGGAGACAATGCGCCTTCGTCCCAATGGGGATGATGGCGTTTTTTGTTTTCTGGAGGATGTGATGACGGAACTTTTGTATGTGACGGATGCGTATGTGCAAACTTTTGAAGCGGTGGTAACGGCCGTTTCCGACAACGGCGTGGTTCTAAACAGAACCGCTTTTTATCCCGGCGGCGGCGGTCAGCCGAACGATGTGGGCGCGTTGACGGCAGGCGACCAGACCTGGCACGTGACCAGGGTGAAGAAAGTGGGCGGGGATGTGGTTCATTTTGTGGATGGCGAGCTGCCTGTGGTGGGAACGGCCGTAACCGGTCAGCTCGATTGGGAGCGGCGCTACCAGCTCATGCGTACCCACACGGCCATGCATATTTTATGCGGCGTCATCTGGCGCGACTATGGCGCCTCGGTGACGGGTGGCAATATGGACCCGCTGAAGGGGCGCATGGATTTTGAGTTTGAAACGATGCGGCTGGAGTTGGTGGCGGAGATTGAAACGGCCGTTAACAAAGAGGTCGAAGCCGCCCGCGAAACCCGCGTGCAAATCTTGCCCCGCGAAGAAGCGTTCCAGATTCCCGACCTGATTCGCACCAAAATCAGCCTGCTGCCCGAAGGCATCAGCGAAGTGCGTACCGTGGAGCTGGTCGGGCTGGATTTGCAGGCCGACGGTGGCACCCACGTCAACAACACAAGCGAAGTCGGCCGTATGCGCATCACCGATTACAAGAGCAAAGGCAAAATCAACAAGCGCATCTATGTGGAGTTGGATTAATCCGCAGATTAACGCAGATTGGCGCAGATTTTTATGAATGGGCAGGGCGATCCACGGACGTATGCGATTATTGGGGCTGCTATGGAAGTGCATAAGTAGCTTGGCTATGGTTTTCTTGAGGCAGTTTACCAAGAGGCGCTGGCTGTTGAAATGGAACTTCGAAGAATTCCATTTGGTCGTGAGGTTATGCTGCCGGTTCATTACAAAAACAGGCAATTAACTGTGGGTTATCGTGCGGATTTTCTCTGTTTTGAAAATGTGGTTGTGGAGCTGAAAGCATTGAGAAAATTAAGCACAGTTGAAGAGGCGCAAATATTAAATTACCTGAAGGCAACTGGCTATGAAACCGGAATCCTTATCAACTTTGGCAGCAGATCGCTGGAATACAAACGCTACGCCAACTCAAAGAGAAAATAATCTGCGAAATCTGCGCCAATCTGCGGATAAAAACATGAGATTTATTGTCAAGGAACAGGATTACGAGAAGCCGATTGGCGCGGGGCTGATGCGCTACGAATTGGACGGCGTACCAACTGGCGCAGTAGAACATTGGCGGCTGACGCAGGCCACCGAGGGGTACGAGGTGCTGCGCGTCGATCTGGATGCGCGGGAAGCGGCTTCGGGGCATTCGTATTTATATAATTTGGTGCGGCGGGTGGATGGCGCGCCGGAGCGGTTGGCGTATCGTTTTTGGGGCGATGGGTTACAAGTTGAGGGCACGCTGCTCTTTTCCGAGACAAATATTTCGGGGATGCGGGTGATAAACGGCCGTTCCTACCCCGAAGATCTGGAGATCGAACCCGGCACCCTGTTCTGGTTTCCCTCGGCGATTGGGCTGGGGTTGGCGTTGCAGGCGAAAAAGGTGTCGGGGAATACGGCCGTTACCCTCAACGGCAAAATCAGCGGCGACGACACCCTGGCTTTGCAGCAGGTCTCGGTGGACGTGTTTTTTATGATAACCGACACCAAACCGATGGCAGTGGCGGGCAAAACGCTGGAAACCGTGCCCACGATGGTGCGCTGGAACAGCAGCGAACGCATCGTCGTGCGCGACCAAAAATACTGGCCCGTCGCCATGCAGCGACCTGATTTTGCTGATGGCAAACTGCTTGAGGCCAAAGAAACGCGATACATCTGGTATTGATTTAAAGAAAATGTGGAAAGATATAGAACCTCGCGAGCAAGCAGAAAATATGGTCAATTACTTCGCACGAATTTTCGAAGATAATGATTTGGAGGTTTGGCGAAGGGGATTAAGCACGGCTCAAGAATGGCTGAGGCTGATTGATTCAGAGGAATTTTCACAAGAGGAACTTTCCTCCCTTTTAGGTGTCGTTCATGCTAATAGGGATAGATCAAGTGGTTGGGGTCTCCTGACAGGTGAAGTATATGCTTGGGCCCGACTAAAAGGGCACTCAGTTCCACCTCAAAAGGAATTTTTTGCACCGAGCAACATATCAAACATCATTCAAAATGTGCATGTGACGCCATCAGCTGAACAAGCTCGTGAACTATCAAGCATTTTCCAACAATATCATCGTGAGGATCCAAGTAGTGAAGTGTGGAAGCCGGGAGTAGAAATTACACAAGTTTGGCTGAGCTTGATTGAGGCTAAAGAAGTAAAGAAGTCAGCAGTTGCAAAGCTAATGGACGAACTGCTTTTGAACTATCGCAAATATGGTTCATTCGAGTGGATCGGCACAGCTTTAGGAATTGGTTACTGGTGTAAAACAATCGGTTTTGCAGATTTGATTCCCGTTGATTTTCGTCATCTGGTTGACTAAGACACTCATTGATGAGCAAATATTATGAATAATCGAATGATGAATACATATTTCCGAATACGGATATCCAAGCGAATTACTGGCCCCGACACGGCCGTTTCCACACCTCATCCCTGCCACACCGTCGGCGGGCACCCAGTTCATTAACCATTTACCATTAAAAATTAACCATTAACCATTCGGAGTAAACCCCATGTCTTTCAAAGACGTATCCAACAAAGTAGATTTTGTTGAACTCGAACAAAAAACCTTAAAATTCTGGCAAGAAACCGACGCCTTCAACGAGCTGCGCCGCCTGCGGGCCCAAAGCAACAAACGGTTCAGCTTCATCGATGGCCCCATCACCGCCAACAACCCGATGGGCGTACACCACGCCTGGGGCCGCACCTATAAAGATTTGTACCAGCGCTACCACGCCATGCTGGGCAAAAATCAGCGCTGGCAAAACGGCTTCGACTGCCAGGGGCTGTGGGTCGAAGTGGAGGTGGAAAAAGAGCTTGGGTTTAAGTCCAAGCGCGACATCGAAGCGTTTGGCCTGGAGAACTTTGTCAAGCTGTGCAAGGCGCGGGTGCTGAATTATGCGGCCGTTCAAACCGAACAGTCGATCCGGCTGGGCTACTGGATGGATTGGAACAGCCCGGACGAACTGCGCCGCCTCAGCGCCCTCATCAAGGAAGACCCGCAGCAGGAAACCACCATCCAGGGGCCAAACGGGCCGATCAGCGGCACCGTGGAGCAGGTTGTGGGCATGTTGGGCCTGCCCGAAGTCGGTGGCTCCTACTTCACCTTCAGCAACGAGAACAACTACATGATCTGGCGCTTCCTCAAGATGTGCCGCGACAACGGCTGGCTTTACAAAGGGCGCGACGTGATGCCCTGGTGCGCCCGCTGCGGCACCGGCATCAGCCAGCACGAGATCGTCACCGACGGCTACTTTGAAGTGACCCATGAATCGGTGTTTGTCAAGTTCCCCATCGTGAGCAAGACCTCAGAGGTTTCCAAAACCTCTGGGGTCTCGGAGAACGAGGCATTGCTGGTCTGGACCACCACCCCCTGGACGCTGACGAGCAATGTGGCTGCGGCCGTTGGCCCAGAGCTCACCTACGTCAAAGTGCAGCACGAAGATGGCTGGACCTACTACCTGGCCGAAGAAGCCGTCAAAAACAGCCTCATCGGTAAATTTGAGGTGGTAGACAGGCTGAAGGGCGAGGATTTGGTCGGCTGGACCTATCGCGGGCCGTTTGATGAACTGCCTGCGGCCATGTCTGCCTTCACCGAGGCCAGCTATATTCACCGCGTCATCGCCTGGAAAGAGGTTGGCGCGGCGGAAGGAACGGGCATCGTCCACATCGCCCCCGGCTGTGGCGCGGAGGATTTCCAGTTGAGCAAGGAAAACGCGCTGCCTATCATCGCCCCGCTGAATGAAAATGGCGTCTACATCGACGGTTTTGGCTGGCTGACAGGCCAACATTCGCAGGAAGTGGCCGAAGCCATCTTTGAAAGTCTGCGTGAGAAGGCTGTCTACTACCGCAAGCAGCGGTACGCCCACCGCTACCCGCACTGCTGGCGCTGCAAAACCGAGCTTGTTTATCGGCTGGTTGATGAATGGTTCATCAGCATGGGTGAGCAGTACGACAAGCCGCGCGAAGAGGTGACGGCCGAAGAAAAAGCACGCAGCCTGCGCTACCAGATCATGGATCGCGTGGAGAAAATCAACTGGTATCCTGGCTTTGGTTACGACCGCGAGATGGACTGGCTGCGCAACATGCACGACTGGATGATCTCCAAAAAGCGGTATTGGGGGCTGGCGCTGCCCATCTGGGAATGTGAAGAATGCAGCCATTTTACGGTGATTGGCGACGAGGACGAGCTGGAAGAGCGGGCCGTTGAGGGTTGGGAACAGTTTGAGGGGCATACGCCGCATCGGCCGTTTATCGACGCCGTAAAAATCGCCTGCCCGGAATGTGGTGGCAAGGTGAGCCGCATCAAGGACGTGGGCAATCCGTGGCTGGATGCGGGCATCGTGGCCTTCAGCACGTTGGGCTACCGGCATCATCCCGAGCTGTGGGCCAAATGGTACCCGGCTGACTTCATCTCGGAGAGCTTCCCCGGCCAGTTCCGCAACTGGTTCTACAGCCTGCTGGCGCAAAGCACCGTCCTGGGCGATGAACCGCCGTTCCTGAATTTGTTTGGCTACTCCACGCTGTTGGCCGAAGACGGCCGTGAGATGCACAAATCGTGGGGCAACTCCATTGAGTTTAACGAAGCCGCCGACGAGATGGGGGCAGACACAATGCGCTGGCTCTACGCCAGCTGCAAGCCGGAGCAAAACCTGCTCTTTGGCTTTGGCAAGGGGGACGAGACGCGCCGTCGCTTCCTCATCCCGCTGTGGAATGTCTATTCGTTCCTGGTGACGTATGCTAACCTGGACAACTGGACCCCAGAGAGTGGCGATTGGAGAGTAGAAAATGGCCAAACAACTCCTCAATCTCCCAACCGTGCCCATGCTGAACTGGATCGCTGGATTTTGGAGCGGGTGGCGGAAACGGCCGTTTCCGTCCGCACCTCCCTCGATAAATATGACGCCGAAAAAGCGACCCAGGCGCTCGAAGCCTTGCTCGACGACCTGAGCAACTGGTACGTGCGCCGCAGCCGCCGCCGCTTCTGGAAAAGTGAAGCCGACACCGACAAAACGGCCGCTTACCGCACCCTCTACCAGGTGATGGTCAAATTCATCCGCCTGCTGGCGCCCTTCATCCCGTTCACCACGGAAGCGATGTACCAAAATCTGGTGCGCAGCATAGACCCCAACGCCCCGCTCAGCGTGCACCACACCCTTTATCCGGAGGCCGATGCCGCTTCGCTGGACCGCCGCCTGCTGGACAAGATGGGTCTGGCCATCACCACCGCCAGTCTCGGCCGTTCCGCCCGCAGCGCCGCCGACATCAAGCTGCGCCAGCCTCTGGCCAAGGCGCGGGTCAACGTGGCCAGCCAGCAGGCGCAGGACGATCTGCAAGAGCTGGCAGGCGTCCTAGCCGAAGAGATCAACGTCAAGGAAATCGAAGTGGTTTCTGAGGTGGGCGAGCTGGTGAATTATGTGCTGCTGCCCAACAACCGGGTGCTGGGGCCGAAGTTTGGCCAAAAGTTCCCGCAGGTGCGGCAGGCGCTGCTGGCGCTCGATCCGGCCGAGGCGGCGCGCACCCTGCAAGCAGGCCAGCCGCTGACGCTGGACGTAGCGGGCGAAACCGTCAGCCTGAGCGATGAGGATGTGCTGGTGCAGACCGAATCGCGCGGCGGTCTGGCCGTGGCCAGCGACAAAGGCGTCACGGTAGCCGTCGATACTGAACTAACCCCCGCCCTCGTGCAGGAAGGCTATGCCCGCGACGTGGTGCGCCAGGTGAACAACATGCGTAAAGACGCCGGTCTGGAAATCTCCGACCGGATCACGCTGGGCTACCAGGGGGCTGCGGGCGACGTCGCCGCAGCCCTGACCCGCTTTGCGGAGTACGTGCAGCAAGAAACGCTCACCGTCTCCCTACTGGCTGGCTCGCTGCCCGACGTCCTCTACAGCCAAACCATCACCATCGGAGATCAGGACGTGACCCTGCAGCTGCGCAAGGCATAAATCCACCAAAACACCCCGTTTGTGGATTAATATTAATGGTTCTCTGAGGTTTTGTGTGGTGAAGTGGTAAAATTGGCCAAAAACGAAAAATGGCAAAGAGTATAGAAGCGACATTAGAAGACGTGCATGCCCATAAAGCTTTGACCAAAGCGATGGGGTTAATGGACCTTGACGTG
>JBGTCV010000055.1:0-69172 GCA_041748655.1 Promineifilaceae bacterium (SeqCode)
GACGCGGCTGCGCCTGCTGCACCAGGCCATCCAGGCCGGACTGGTGCAGGCGTGCCACGACTGCGCCGAGGGCGGCGTCGCCGTCGCCCTGGCGGAGATGTGTATTGCGGGCCGCATCGGTGCAGAGCTCCAGCTCATTCATGTGCCGCGTGACTGGCACGCGTCGTACTCACAGGATGAGGTAGTGCTCTTTGCCGAATCGCTCAGCCGCTTCCTGGTCGAGGTCCGCCCGGAAGACGCCCCCCGCTTCCGCGAACTGCTGGCCGACGTGCCGCACAAATGTGTGGCGGTGGTTGGTGGGGAAGGGTTGGTGGTGAACGGCCGTACCGGTACCCCCATCCTTAATCTCACCGTGGCGGAGATGGAAGCAGCGTGGCGAGGCCACGTGAACGGTAATCAGTATTCGGTAATCAGTAATCAGTATTCAGTAGCTAAAACTGATTACCGACCACTGATTACTGATTACCGACCGAAGGTCCTTATCCTCCACGCCAACGGCAGTAACCGGGATCACGACGCGGCGCTGGCCTGTACGCTGGCGGGCGGCGAGCCGGAGATTGTACACATCAACCAGCTTATGGCGGGCGAACGGCGGCTGGCGGATTACGGCATGTTGGTTATTCCCGGCGGCTTCTCGTATGGCGACGACCTGGGGGCAGGCGTACTGTGGGCGCTGGATTTGCGGCAGCGGTTTGGAGAGGAATTGAGAGGCTTTGTGGGGAACGGCCGTCCCGTCCTGGGCATCTGCAACGGCTTCCAAACATTGGTCAAAGCGGGCGTGTTGGGCGATTTTCCAAATCGCCCACCAAACAGCCGGGCGGTGACGTTGACGTTTAATGAGAACGGCCGTTTTGAATGCCGCTGGGTAGTGCTTCAACCCAATCCAAACAGCCCCAGCCTCTTCACCCAGGGCCTCACCGAACCCATCTACTGCCCCGTCGCCCACGGCGAAGGCCGCCTGGCGGTGGCGGATGAGGCCGCGCTCGCTGTTTTGCAGGCGGAGAATTTAATACCGCTCCAGTATTCAGTAAGCAGTGAGCAGTATTCAGTCTCTGGTCTCCAGTCTCCAGTCTCCTATCCCGCTAACCCCAACGGCTCCGTCCTGGACATCGCCGCGCTGTGCAACCCGGCAGGCAACGTGCTGGGGCTGATGCCGCATCCGGAGAATCACATCTTCCCCTGGCAGCACCCCCGCGCCAGCCGCGGCGAGCGGGGCATGTTGGGGCTGCGGCTGTTTGAAAATGGAATTAAGAATGCGTAATTAGGTAATTAAGTAATTAGGTAATTACTCAATTACTTAATTACCCAATTACTCAATTACGTCACCAAGGTGACATAATGTTGACTCATCAAGAATTGTTAGACGCCATTCCAAACTGTTTAGACAAGACCGATTTTGCCGGACTCGGCGAAAAATATGAGGGCAAGGTGCGGGATGTGTATGTGCAGAACGGCCGTCGCCTTCTCATCACCACCGACCGGGTCAGCGCTTTTGATCGGGTGCTGGGGCTGATTCCGTACAAGGGGCAGGTGCTGAACCAGCTCAGCGCCTGGTGGTTTGCCCAAACGGCCGATCTGGCCCACAACCACCTCATCGCCGTGCCCGATCCCAACGTGACCATTGCCCACGAAGCCCAGCCGCTGCCGGTGGAAATTGTGGTGCGCGGCTACATCACCGGCGTGACCAAGACGTCGCTGTGGTATTTGTACGAGCAGGGGGAGCGACGGCCGTACGGCATTCAGCTCCGCGACGGCCTGCGTAAAAACGATCCCCTGCCCGAACCGATCATCACCCCCACCACTAAGGCGGAGAAAGGGGGCCACGATGAGCGGCTGACGGAGGCGGAGATTTTGGAGCAGGGGTTGGTTGGTGCGGAGTTGTGGGCGGAGATTCGGGAAACGGCCGTCTCCCTCTTCAAGCTCGGCCAGGAAATTGCGGCCCAGGCGGGGCTTATTTTGGTGGATACCAAGTATGAGATGGGGTTGGTAAACGGCCGTCTCACCCTCATCGACGAAATTCACACCCCCGATTCCAGCCGCTACTGGCTGGCCGACCCGCCTGCTGTGGCCGGCGTCCCCGCCGTGCCACCCGCCGAACCCGAAAACTACGACAAAGAGTTCATGCGCCAATGGTACGCCGCCCAAGGCTACCGCGGCGACGGCACGCCCCCCACCATGCCCCCCGACCTCATCACCCAAATCGCCGCCCGCTACATTACCACTTTTGAAATGCTTACGGGCAAAAGCTTTTCTCCTGGTGAAAAGCCCGTGTTGGCGCGAATCCAGAAGAATTTATTACAAAGGGACGAAGGATGAAAGAAACGAAGGGGAGTAAAGTAGTTGGGAAGTTGGTTCCGGAGGATGATCTGAGTCATCAAATCATTGGCGCGGCGATTGAAGTGCATAAAACTTTGGGTGGCCCCGGTCTCTTAGAGAGTGTATACGAAGAAGCAATGATCTGGGAATTAATAGATCGGGGGTTGATTGTAAAGCGTCAAGTGCAAGTCCCCATATCCTACAAGGGCAACCAGCTTGCAACACCATTGCGCATTGATTTGTTGGTTGAAGACGTGATCATTGTCGAGAACAAGGCGATGACCACCTACAATTCCATCTATGCCAGTCAAACCCTGACTTATTTGCGCCTGATGAATCTGAGGTTGGGCCTCGTTATCAACTTTGGCGAAAAGTACGTCAAACGCGGCATCCACCGCGTACCCAATCTTTATTAAATCCTTTGTCCCTCCGTCCCTTCGTTCCTTCGTATAAATTTTGAGGTACTTAAATGAACAAACAACCGCTAGTAGGAGTAATCATGGGCAGTACGTCCGATTGGGAGACGATGCGGCATGCGGTGGAGACGCTGGCGGAGTTTGGCGTGCCGCACGAGGCGAAGGTGGTCTCGGCGCACCGCACGCCGCAGTTGATGGCTGAGTATGCCCAAAGCGCCGAGGCGCGGGGCTTGCAGGTGATTATTGCCGGGGCAGGCGGGGCGGCGCATTTGCCGGGCATGGTGGCGGCGCAGACAGTGCTGCCGGTGCTAGGCGTGCCCGTGCAAAGCCGTACGCTGAACGGGCTGGATTCGCTGCTCTCCATTGTGCAGATGCCCGGTGGCGTGCCGGTGGGCACGCTGGCCATTGGCAAAGCCGGGGCCAAAAACGCGGCCCTGCTGGCAATTGCCATTCTGGGCAACCAGCATCCCGAATTTCGACAAAAGCTGCAAGCCTTTCGCGAAGCGCAGCAGGCTAGAGTTTTAAAGAATACTTTACCACCAGGAAACGAAGCATGAAATGTTTACGAATCTACGTGACTGAGATGGAAACGGGCAAGTATCTCCGAAAAGTTCGTATTCCCTTGGCCATCATACGCCTCGTGGCGCAGCTGCTGCCTCCACGGGTATTTGAACTGCTTGAAAGTGATGTTGATGGGGAAGTAGGTAAAGAAATCGTCCAGGCTATCTACAAATTGCTCTTGGAAGTAGATAAAAGAAGGGTCGATGAAATCGAAAATGGCCTTATTGTAGATATGGAAGAATACAACGAAGAATATGGGCGCACCGAACATACCGTTATTTTTGTGGAGTAACGGCCGTTCCCAATCCATCACTCTATCGTTCCTTAACAACAAAAATCACCCATTGGCGCGACCTGCCGTCTGCGTTAAAGTTCGGAATGATTCAATAACTCACTGAACAAGGCAGGGAAATTCATGTTTCTCAACGTACTCATCATCATTGCCAGCATTGTAGCGCTGGCGTACGGGGCCACTTTCATCGTGGACTCTGCGGCACGGATGGCGCGGCGCTTTGGCGTCTCGGAACTGATCATTGGCCTGACGATTGTGGCTATTGGTACTTCAGCCCCTGAATTTGCGGTGACGATTAGTGCGGCCGTTTCCGGCCAGGCCAATATTTCTGTGAGTAACATCGTCGGCTCCAACATTTTTAACCTGGGCTTCATCCTGGGCGGTGTGGTCGCTGTGCGGGCCATCGCCACCACGCCCAAGATTGTGTACCGCGACGGCGGCATGTTAGCTGGAGCGACGCTGATTTTGCTTTTTTTCATGCGCGATTTGCATTTACAGCAGTGGGAAGGCGCGGTTTTGCTGGCGCTGCTGTTTGCCTACCTGGGCTACCTGTACACCCAGCGCGACATCGATTTGGCAGAAATACCCGACGGCGGGTTCCGCCGGCGCGACGTGCCCCTATTTGCTCTGGGCATCGCCATGGTGGTCATCGGCGGGCATTATCTTGTCGAGTCGGCCACCGCAGTGGCCCGGCTGCTGGGCATGTCTGACTGGGTCATCGGCGTGACGATTGTGGCCGCAGGCACCTCGGCGCCGGAGATGGCCACCTCGCTGGTGGGTGTGCTGCGTGGCCATTCGGACATTTCCATTGGCAATCTGATTGGCAGCGATTTATTCAATTTGCTGGGCGTGTTGGGGCTGGCGGGCGTTATCCAATCGCAGCCCATGATTATTGATCCGGCTGGATTTAGCAGCCTGATGGTGCTGAGCGGCATGGTGATTTTTGTAGTGGTGTTGATGCGTGTGGGCTGGAAGCTGAACCGTTGGGAAGGCGCGATGCTAATTTTGATTAATTTGCTGCGCTGGATTTTTGATTTTTCGTCGAAATAAGGGCTACAGCGAATGGAAGAAATGAACGAATTTTTGTTGGCTTTCATTCGTTGATTTCTCTGATTCGTTGTCGTCTTTCTTGGAAAATGGGTTTTGAATGGCTGAAATTATTCACAAAGAGTTGAGTTATGCGCTTCGCGGGGTTTTGTTTGACGTGCATAACCAGCTTGGCCCACTGCTGCCGGAGAAGTTTTATCAGGAGATTCCCATCTATTACCGGGACACATTTTTAGGCAATCAACCAGTCCGATTAATCTCCCTGGATGGCGAGATTTTGCTGGCCACGGTTGCAGTTAAAGAAGTTGATGACACTATCAAATCTCAAATGCGTGTCCGTTTGCGGCAGCTGGACAAAAAGGTTGGGCTAATCGCCAATTTTCATGGGCGAGATTTAGATATTGTTATCGTTCGTGGAGGCTGCAACGAATAATAGAAATTAACGAATAAGCCATAAAATTCGTTGATTTCTTACATTCGCTGTAGTCATTTGGACAAGAGCAGAAAATGCTAATTCTACCACCAGCCACCATCGGCATTCTCGGCAGCGGCCAGCTAGGGCGCATGTTGGCGCTGGCCGCACGGCCGTTTTCCTACAACGTCCACGTCTTTTCCCCAGACGCCAACTCCCCCGCCGGGCAGGTGGCCGACCGGGAATTTGTAGCCGCCTACGACGACCTTGCCACTGTGCGAGAATTTGCTCACAGCGTGGATGTGGTAACTTACGAGTTTGAAAACGTACCGTTGGCCACGGCCGAAGCGTGTGCCGCCCTCGTGCCGCTGCAGCCTGGGGCGCAGGCACTGCGCGTGGCCCAAAACCGGCTGGTTGAGAAGCGCTTTTTTGCCGACAACGGCTTGCCGACGGCCCCGTTTGCCACCGTGCAGTCGCTGGAAGATCTGCAAGTGGGTCTGGCCGAAATTGGCTGCCCGGCGGTGTTGAAAACGGCCGTTTCCGGCTACGACGGCAAGGGACAAATCAAGCTCAACCATCCCGATGAAGCGGCCGAAGCGTGGCAGGCGGTGGGCGGGGTGGACTGTATTTTGGAAGGCTGGATCACGTTTGAGCGTGAGCTTTCGATGGTGGCGGCGCGGGATGTAAACGGCCGTATCGCCCACTACAACCTCATCGAAAACAGCCACGACAACCACATCCTGGACGTATCGGTCGCCCCGGCTGATGTGCCGCCGCAGGTACTGGCCCAGGCGGAGGCGATGGTGCAAACGGTGCTGACCGCGCTCGATGTGGTGGGCGTGCTGTGCGTAGAATTCTTTTTGACCCCCACCCCCAGCCCCTCCCCCTGGAATGGGGAGGGGAGCAGACTGCTGCTCAACGAAATTGCGCCCCGCCCGCACAACTCCGGCCATCTCACCATTGAGGCATGTGTCACCAGCCAGTTCGAGCAGCAGCTGCGCGCCATCTGCGGCCTACCGCTGGGCGACACCAGCTATTTGCGCCCGGCGGCCATGGCCAACCTGCTGGGCGATTTGTGGAATTTTCAATACGAAGATACAAAGGAACAAAAGGCACAAAGAGAGAAATCTGCGCGCAATCTACGCCAATCTGCGGATAAATTCCCGGATTGGACGGCCGTACTCACCGACCCCAACCTGAAACTGCACCTGTACGGCAAAAAATCCGCCCGCCCCGGCCGCAAAATGGGGCATCTCACCGCACTCGCAAGCAGTGCAGCTGAGGCAGAAAAAATTGTTAGAGGAGCGAGAAGGAGATTGGTAATTGAGTAATTGAGTAATTAGGTAATTGGGCAATTACTCAATTACCTAATTACCCAATTACAGAATTGCCATTTCCCAAAGTAGAGGAAAGTAATGGACAATCTTGATTTTCACGAAAACGATAAGTTTCACGACGAATGTGGCGTCTTTGGCGTCTATGCGCCGGGGCGCGAAGTAGCGCGGCTCACTTTTTTTGGCCTATATGCCCTCCAGCATCGCGGCCAGGAAAGCGCCGGTATTGCCAGCTGCGACGGCCGTTCCGCCTACAGCCACAAAGGGATGGGTCTCGTCTCGCAGGTGTTTAATGAGGAAAATTTACGGCCGTTGGCCGGGCATATGGCCATTGGCCAGACCCGCTACTCCACCACGGGCGGTTCCCACCTGCGCAACGTACAGCCCTACCTCATCGAGACGATTTATGGCCCGCTGGGTGTAGCCCACAATGGCAACCTGACCAACGCGCTGCACCTGCGCCACCAGCTGCTCAAGCGAGGCGTGGGCCTCTCCTCCACAAGCGACAGCGAAGTGATTACCCAGATGCTCGCCGCCCCGGCCGAGGTGTGGAACCCGACCAACGGCAACGGCAAGGAAAACGATCGTTGGGTTGCTCGCCTGCGCGCCATGATGGGCGTGGCCGAAGGGGCGTACTCGCTCACCATTTTGACCCGTGAAGCAATCTATGCCGTGCGCGATCCGTTGGGATTACGGCCGTTATGCCTGGGGCAGTTGGGGGATGGCGGCTACGTCGTCGCCAGCGAATCGTGCGCCCTGCACACCATCGGAGCTGTTTATCTGCGGGAAATTATGCCCGGCGAGATTTTGCGCCTGGACCATGAAGGGATCACCTCCTTCACCGGCGTCAAATCGCAGCAGCGTGGCCTGTGCATCTTTGAATACGTCTACTTTGCCCGGCCCGACTCCGTTTTTGAGGGCCAGGTCATCCACGAGGTGCGCCAGCAGCTGGGCCGCATGTTGGCCCGCGAAGCCCCGGCCGACGCCGATGTGGTCGTTGGCGTGCCCGATTCGGCCACACCGGCCGCGATTGGCTTTAGTTTAGAGTCTGGGTTGGCCTTTACTGAAGGGCTGACGAAGAACCGGTATATCGGCCGTACCTTCATCCAGCCAGACGACCAGCTGCGCAAAGAAGGTGTGCGCATCAAATACAACCCGCTGGAGGCCAACCTGAGGGGCAAGCGCGTCGTCCTCATCGACGATTCGATTGTGCGCGGCAACACCGCCGGGCCGCTGGTGCAGCTCATCCGCGAGGGTGGAGCCAAAGAGGTGCACGTGCGCGTCTCCTCGCCGCCGGTGCGCCACCCCTGCTTCATGGGCATCGACATGGCCACCCGCAAAGACCTCATCGCCCACAAGCTGGACATCGAAGGCATCCGCCAGCGCATCGGCGCAGACAGCCTGGCCTACCTCAGCCACGAGGGCATGGTCGAGGCCGTCACCAAAGGGATCCGCCAGCAAACCGGCCACTGCACCGCCTGCTTCTCAGGGGACTACCCCATTGCCATCCCCGAGTGGCTTTTCGACGATGAACGGGATCAGGAGAAATTAATATTTGAAGATATGTGGGGGTGATGAATTGTGAATGGTAAATGGTTAATTGTAAATGGTTAATGGGGGAGCGTGATGAAAATTTTGATTGTTGGTAGTGGGGGCAGGGAACATGCGCTAACGTGGAAAATTGGTCAGTCATCGAGGGTGGGGCAGATTTTTGTGGCGCCGGGGAATGCGGGCACGGCCGTTTCTGCCCAAAACATCTCCATCCACGACAGCGACATCGACGAACTGCTCAACTTTGCCCAGGAAAACAGCATCGACCTGACGGTGGTGGGACCTGAGGTGCCGCTGGCGTTGGGGATTACGGATGCGTTCCAGGCGGCGGGGCTGGCCATTTTTGGCCCCACGCAGGCGGCGGCGCAGCTGGAAGCGTCGAAAGCGTTTGCCAAGCAGTTTATGCACGAGCGGGGGATTCCCACGGCCGTTTCCCAAACATTCAATAATTTCGAGGCTGCGGTCGGGGCGCTTCGCGAAGCGTCCCTACGAGATGGCATCGTGGTCAAAGCCAGCGGCCTGGCGGCTGGCAAAGGCGTGGTGGTTTGCGACGACGTGGCCCAGGCGGAAGCGGCACTGCGCGAGATGCTGCTGGACGGTGCGTTTGGTGCGGCAGGCGCTGAAGTGGTCATTGAGGAGCGGCTGAGCGGGCCGGAACTGTCGCTGCTGGTGCTGACGGATGGGAAGACGGCCGTTCCCCTCAGCCCCGCCCGCGACCACAAACGGGCCTACGACCACGACCAGGGCCCCAACACCGGCGGCATGGGCGCGTTTGCTCCGCCGCCAGACGTGGACGACGCGCTGATTGCCCAGATCATGGACACCATCGTCCAGCCAACGATTGACGGCATGGCGGCGCGGGGCACGCCCTACGTCGGCGTGCTGTACGCCGGGCTGATGCTCACGGCCGATGGGCCGAAGGTGATCGAGTTCAACTGCCGCTTTGGCGACCCGGAAACGCAGGTGGTGCTGCCCCTGCTGGAAAGCGATTTGGTTGAATTGATGCTGGCTTGCCTGAACGGCCGTCTCATCTCTGACATGGTCAAAATAAATCCCGGCGCCTGCTCCACCGTCGTGCTGGCCGCGCCGGGCTACCCGGCCAGTTACCCCAAAGGGTTGCCCATCACCGGGATGGATGCCCTGCCGGATGACGTGATGGTCTTCCACGCGGGTACGGCCCGAAAAGATGATCAGCTTGTCACCAGTGGCGGTCGGGTGCTGGCCGTCACGGCGCGGGGGGAGGATTTGGATACGGCCGTATCCCGCGCCTACGCTGGCGTGGCCAAAATCCATTTTGAAGATGCCCATTACCGCACAGACATCGGTCGCCAGCACTCTGCCTACGCCGCAGCGGGGGTGGATTTAGGAGCTGGCAATCGAGCCACAACGTTGATGAAAACGGCCGTACACAGCACCTTTGGCCCCGAGGTGTTATCTGGGGTGGGCAGCTTTGGCGGCTTGTTTGACATCAGCGCAGCAAAAGAAATGGAACAGCCTGTCCTGGTCGCCTCCACCGATGGCGTAGGCACCAAAACAATGGTCGCTGCCGCCCTGAATCGCTGGGCCACGATTGGCCACGACATCGTCAACCACTGCCTCAACGATATTTTGGTACAGGGGGCCAGGCCGCTCTTTTTCCTCGATTATGTGGCTTCGGCCAGGTTGAACCCGGAGCAGATTGCCACGGTGGTGGGCGGTATTGCCGCCGCTTGCCGGGCGGCGGGCTGCGCCCTGCTGGGTGGCGAAACGGCCGAAATGCCCGGCGTTTACCAAACCGGCGAGCTGGATTTGGTCGGTACGGTAGTGGGGCTGGTCGAGCGCAGCCAAATTATTGACGGCTCGCGCATCGGGGTGGGAGACGTGATTTTGGGGCTGCCCAGCAGCGGGCTGCACACCAACGGCTACTCGCTGGCGCGGCGGGCGCTGGCGGGGGTGGACTGGACGGCCGTTCAGCCCAGCCTCAACGACACCATTGGCAATCTTCTGCTAACGCCCCATCGCAGCTATTTGGGCGAGGTGCGAGCGCTGCAAGCGGCTGGCATCGACATTCGCGGGCTGGCCCACATCACCGGCGGCGGGCTGATTGACAACCCGCCGCGCATCTTCCCGGCGGGGCTAGGCGCAAAGCTGTGGCGCGGCAGCTGGCCCGTGCCGCCCATCTTCGATCTCATCCAGCAGCAGGGGCAAATCAGCGATGCTGAAATGGCGCACGTGTTCAACCTGGGGCTGGGGATGCTGGCGATGGTGCCCCGTGAGCAGGTGGAGTTGGCGGTTACGGCCGTTCCCCAGGCCCACATCGTCGGTGAAATCGCAGCTGGTGTTGATGGCGTCATATTTGAAGAATGGGACGCAGATAAACGCAGATAAACGCAGATTTTTCTTTGTTCTCTGTGCATCTCTGTGGTTCCTCTGTGCAACTCTGTGTTCCTAATCTTGGAGAAACTTGAATGGAACTTCCCCGGTTAGTGATTTTAATTTCTGGGTCGGGCAGTAATTTGCAGGCGATTTTGGATGCGGTGGAAGAGGGGACGATACCAGCCGTTCCAAGCCTCGTCGTCTCTAACCGCAAGGATGCTTATGGACTGGTTCGCGCCGGGCAGGCAGGCGTGCCCACGGCGTACTTCCCCTTCAAACCGTACCGGGAGGCGGGCAAGTCGCGTGAGGAATATGATGCGGATTTGGCGGGGGTGATACGGCCGTATCACCCCGATCTCATTATTTTGGCAGGCTGGATGCACATCCTCAGCGCCGCGTTTCTGGATCATTTTCCTAACCGCGTCATCAACCTGCATCCGGCGCTGCCGGGGCAGTTTGCCGGTACCCACGCCATCCAACGCGCCTATGAAGCATACCAGCGAGGCGAAATCAGCCACACTGGCTGCATGGTCCACCTTACCATTCCAGAGGTAGATGCAGGCCCCGTGATTACCCAGGCAGCCGTACCCATCCTGCCCACAGACAGCCTGGCCGATCTGGAAACCCGAATGCACCAGGCGGAACATCGCCTGCTGGTGCAGGCCATTGGCCATCGCTTAAAAAATCAAACAACCTAACCTTTCCCTTTATGACTGTGCTATACTTATCGTTCAATGCGCTGTAAAAAGTTGTGCAACCCTATGCCAAAACAGCGTCACTCTAAAATCGTAAAACGTAAATTTCATTCATTGTTGGAGAGTACCTATGTCTGGACATTCCAAGTGGTCCACAATCAAACATAAAAAGGCAGCTACGGATAAAAAGCGCGGCAAGATTTTTACCCAGCTGACCAAAGAATTAACCATTGCCGCCCGTGAAGGCGGCGGGAGCGATCCCGCTTTCAATACCCGGCTGGCATTGGCCATCGACAAAGCCAAAGCCAACAACATGCCCAAAGACAACATCGAGCGAGCCGTCAAGCGGGGCACTGGCGAACTGGAAGGGGCAGAGCTGTTCGAGCTGATGTACGAAGCGTACGCTCCCAACGGCGTTGGCCTGCTGGTGGAAGTGGTCACCGACAACAAAAACCGCGCCGTGGCCGATTTGCGCCACGCCCTGAGTAAAAATGGGGGCAACATGGCCGAGGGCGGCGCGGTGGCCTGGCAGTTTACCCGCAAAGGGTACATTGCTGTGGGCGGCAAGGTGGATCAGGATGAGCTGTTCCTGGTGGCCGCCGAGGCTGGCGCCGACGATGTTCAGTTTGGCGAGGTGGCTGAAGTGTATACCGAGCTGGAAAATTTCCAGGCGGTGCGCGAGGCTATCAAGGAAGCGGGCATGACGGTTGAGGAAGCCAGCATGGTGTATGAACCCAATAACGCCATTGAACTGACCGAAGCGGAAGCGCTCCAGGTGATGCGGATCATTGAGGTCATTGAAGATCTGGATGATGTGCAAAACGTTTACTCCACGCTGGAAATTAGCGACGAAGCAATCGCTGCGATGGAAGCAGCCTAAGTAATTGTGAATTGTGAATGGTTAACGGCCGTTCATAATTCACAATTCACAATTCTTCATGCGCATTTTGGGCTTGGACCCCGGCACAGCGACGACCGGGTACGGCATTGTGGATGTGGCGGATGGGGAATTTACGGCCGTTACCTACGGCGTCATCAAAACCCCAGCCAGTATGGCCATGCCCCAGCGCCTGCAAATTATCCAGCAGGAACTCCAACAGCTTTTAGACGAATACAAACCGGACAGCGTGGGCATTGAAGAGGTCTTTTTTGGCCGCAATGTAACTACAGCGATTACGGTGGGGCAGGCGCGTGGCGTGCTGCTGCTGACGCTGGCCAACGCCGGGCTGCCCATCGGCGAATACTCCCCGCCCAAAATCAAGGATGCGGTCACCGGCTACGGCAAGGCAGACAAAGCCCAGGTACAAATGATGGTGCAAAATTTGCTCGACCTGGAAGAAACACCCCGCCCCGATGATGCCGCCGACGGCCTAGCAGTGGCGATTACCCATTACCATTACCAACGGTTTGAATCACTCTATGATTAACTGAGTTAGCAATTGAGTAATTGGGTAATTGCCCAATTACCCAATTACCCAATTACTTCTTATGATAGCTTCTCTGAGTGGAACCATTCTAAAAATTGAAGCCAGCAGCCTGGTGATCGGCGTGGGTGGCGTCGGTATTCGCGTTTTTGTGCCGCGTACGGTCCTGGAGGATGTGGGCGGCGTGGGGCGCTCGATCAAGCTGCACACCCACTTTATTGTGCGTGAGCAGGAGCTGTCGCTGTACGGCTTTGAGACGGAAGAGGATTTGCAGCTGTTTGAGGTGCTGCTGGGGGTAAACGGGGTTGGCCCTAAGGTGGCGCTTTCCATTTTGGCCACGCTCAGCCCGGAGCTGCTAAAAAGTGCCATTATGCGGGAAGAAACGGCCGTTCTCCAGCGCGTCCCCGGTATTGGCAAAAAAACGGCCGAACGCATCATGTTCCAGCTGCGCGACAAGCTCGATTTGACTCAGGTGAGTACGGCCGTACCGTTTGTCAGTGATGTGGATGCCGATGTCATCGACTTCCTCACCGGACTGGGGTTCAGCATCGTCGAAGCCCAATCCGCCCTGCAAAACATCCCCCGCGAGGTCAAATCCTTCGACAAGCGCGTCCAAATGGCATTGCAACATCTTGACCAAGGATAAAATCAGCTATGGATGTTGTATACTATTTCCTAGGCGCTGCCTTTGAGTGGGATATCCAGAAAGCGCAAACGAATCTGGAAAGACACAATGTCTCTTTTGAAGAAGCGGCAGAAGTATTTTTCGATCCATTCTATCAATTTGGCGATGCATCACGGGGGGATGAACAGCGAGAATTCATACTTGATTACTCGTTGTCACAACGGATTTTGTTAGTCGTATATGTAGAGCGGAGTGATCTGACTCGAATCATTTCAGCCCGTCCGGCTACACGTCAGGAAAGAAAACAGTATGAACGAGCTTAACGAAGAATTTGAGTTGAATTTTAAGCCTAGGAAATCGGAATCGGTAAATCTTTCAATTCCATCCGAGATAGTTGATTCCCTCAAACGCATTGCCGCGCAAAAAGATATGAGTGAGGAGGCATTGCTAAAATTCTACATAGGCCAAGGCTTGCGGCAGGATTTAGCCAAGCTTCACTCTGAACGGGTTCTGGAAACAACAGCCCAAGTGCTTTCAAAGCATATTCAATCGAAAGAAGAAATTTCGACCATCCTGAATGAAATTCGGGCGGCGGCCAGTTGATTTTAATTGTATGAGCACTGTTTTAGAAAGAGAGATTTGGGATTTTTTGCACCGGCACATTCAGAGCATTTTTAGCAAGGATGTGGCCACCTATAAAGCCACAACGGCCGAAGATTTATCGCTGTACGAATGGTTTGTCACACCGCACCGGCAGGATGGGCTGGACTTTCATCTTTTCATGATTGATCACAGTTGGGCGGGTACAGACACCGATTTTCGCTACGATTTGTGGGAGCCGCGGGTGCAGATTTACGGGGAAGGGGAAAGGGTGGTTACGGCCGTTGTCTGCTACACCTTCATGCTGTCCATTGCCACCGACGCGGGCATCAAACACCGCAGCCACAACGAGAGCCGCGTCCTGATCAAGGACGCCAACGGCTGGCAGGTGGTCCACGTTCATAAATCCCCGGTTGACAATAATCAGTAGGTTGGTAATCAGTAGGTCGGTAATCAGTAGGTCAGTAATCAGTCAAGGCCATGCTCAACTGATTACTGAATACTGATTACTGAATACTGATTACTGATTACTGAACATGTGCCCTTTGCCAGGGCCAGGCGCCTACCGTCAGATCGCGCCGTTGAAAGAAGAACAGCGTCAGGGCAAAAGAGACCAGCCCGATTCCCAACAAGACCAACATATCGCCACTTTGTTGACCCTGAATAACGGCCGTTCCCGACGCATCCAGATAGGTAAACAGGAAAAATGGCTCAAACGGCTCCAGCGCGGTGGTAGAATTGGCCAGATTGCTGCCAAAGTAGCTGATAATCAGGATAGCGGCGGCAATCATCGACGCCGTGCGACGATTGGCACAGAAGGCAGCCAGGAACATGCTTATCATCCCAAATGCAAAGACCAGCAGCCAGGCGGAGAGTACGGCCGTAAACAAATCTATCCCCATCATGTCCGTTTCAATCTGGCTCTCAATGGATCGAAAGACCACCAGGGAAACCACCGAGACGACTAAAAACATGATGAAGGATGAAATCGCGAAGGCAATCGCCTTGGCCGTCACAATTTGCCAGCGCGGCAGGGGCAGGGTGACGATCATCTCTAAACGGCCGTCTTCCTCCTCCCCAGCCAGCGTGACCGTGCCGTTGATGATGCCATAAACGGCCGCAATCAAGGGCATAAAAATGATAAGGATAGAGCCAACCCAATCCGGAAAGGTGCCCAAACTCATCCCCATCGCCTGATAAATCTCCAGGTCAGCCAGCCCCGCCATTTCCTCCGCCACAGACGGGTAGATGGCAATGTAGACCAGCGGGAAGAAACATAAGCCCAGGCTCCAGCCGATAATTCCGTTGCGCCGAAACAGCAGCTCTTGCCACAATAACCTAAACATGGTTACCTCCATTCCCTTTGCCGTAATAGGCCAGGAAGATTTCTTCCAGACTCACATTCATGGTTTCAATACCATGAATGTCATGCTGCGCCGCGAGAGCCAGAACCTGCGGCAAATTCTCTCGGACCTCCAACATGATGCTTCGTTCGGTTCGTTTCAGTTCTGTCACACCTTCAAGGTCGAAGGTAGCCGCTGGCGGTAAATTGGTAAATATCAGGTTAAGGCGATTTACTCTTTGCGCAACCAGCTCTTCCACCCGCTGCGTCGTCACCAGCTGGCCATCGCGAATGATGCCTACCCGGTCACACACGGCCTGCACTTCGGGCAAGATGTGAGAGGAGAAAAAGATGGTACGGCCGTCTGCCTTCACCTCACGCACCATTTCCAAGACGGTTTGCTGCACCAATGGGTCTAGCCCGCCCGTTGGCTCGTCCAAAATGAGCAGGTCTGGGCGATTCATAAAAGCGGCAACGATGCCCACTTTTTGCTTGTTGCCCCGCGAGAAGTTGCCAATTTTGCGGCTGGTGTCCAGATCCAGCCGTTCAGCCAGCTCGCGCCAATACCCCTTGGTGCCATTTTCCAGGCGCAGATATTCATACATCTTGAAAAACTGGCTCGCCTTCATATTGGTATAAAGCGCCAGTTCACCGGGCAAATACCCCACGCGCTTGCGCAGCTCGACGCCCTGCTCACGGCAGTCCAGGCCAAAAATCTTTGCCTGGCCCGACGTGGGGCGAAGGATGTCTAGCAAAATTCGCTGCGTGGTGGTTTTACCGGCTCCGTTTGGCCCCAAAAAGCCAAACACTTCCCCTTTCTCCACCGCCAAATCCACATCCAGGATGCCACGGTGACGGCCGTAATACATCGTCAGGCCCTTGGTTTCAATAACACGTTCACTCATCGCACACTCCGTTGCATTCACGAAAAATGCACCTATGGCGAGCCCGTTTCCGCCCACAAAATTGACTGAAAAACATCAAGCAGCAAGCCTAGCTCGCGGAATAAATAAAGAAAAAGAAAACGATGCCCGGTTTCCTTTTCTCTAGCTACGAAGCGAGTCGTAGGGGCCAGTTGTTTATTATGTTTGCTGGGGGCGTTCTTTTAGCCAGCGTTCTGTGAGTTTCGGGAGTTCATCTTCCAAAAATTTATATAAATCGCGCATCGTTTGCAGGCGCCTGCGTCGGTCTGGCATATCCTCTGCCAGCAAATCCAGGCCGCGCTCCGCCATCTGTCGCAAGATAAGCGCCTGATCGTTTCGTGCCGACCATGCTTTGACCCAGGCATCATCACTAATACGGTAAAAATCTTTGCGCTCGCCCGGAAAACTCACCTTATCCACCAGTCCAGACTGAATGAGCATCCGGCTGGTGGTGCTGATGGAGCTTTTGCTCACCTGCAACACCTCTGCCAACTCATCCATCAGCTGGTGGGGTGGATCGCAAATCAGCAGCCAACCCAACATGCGTCCCGCCGTGCGGGGCAGCCCAAATTGTTCAAAATAAAGGCCAAACTCTTCTACATAATGCAGCAGTTGGTTGTGCTTTTCACTCAAATAGCATTCTCTCCTCTTGTTGGATTTAGTTGTTAATGGGTTGAATTTTAATAGATTCTGTTTGTTCAGTCAATACCGAACAAACAGAATGCAGGATGAAGAGGCCGCAAGCAATATCGTTGTCCCCCTGTAACGTGTAACTAACAGCTATTTATTTTGGAAGCAAACTGAGGGCGCTAAATCCTTTGCGGCGTTTACGCTGACGGGGTTTAAGACGGCCGTTCTTCTTCACCAACTGCTCCACCTGGGAAATGAGGTGGGAATTGGCCGCCGTGAGCACCAGCCCTTGAGGAGCCAACTGCGCTGCCACCAGATTCAGCCAGGCGGCGGCCAGGCGCGGTCCTTCACTGTCGCGCAGCGGGTAGAGAACGAGGTTGGGGGGCGTGGCCAGCTGCGGCAGCCCAATCTGGTGATAGCTGCTGATACGTTCGGGGGAGCAGCCGTTTTGCTGCAGGTTGTAGACGGCCGTTTGCAAAGCCAATAAATCCCGGTCTACCAGGCTAATCTGTTGGGGCTGAAGGGTGTGCCAGGCGGCAACGGCCGTATGCCCCTGCCCAGGATTTATCACCAGCAAATGCTCAACCTGACCCGCCGGCACGTCGTTAAGCAAATTGAACAGCAGCCGGGTGGCAAAACTCAGCGTATCGAACTCTGGCAGTCCGAAAGCGGTTTGCATGGTGAAGTCTAGCTTGCGGTAATTTACCGGCAGCTGCTGCCGCCAGTACAGCCCGACAGAAAAAGCGGGCTGCGGTTCGGCAGGGGATGCTGAGGTGAAATGGTAATGAAACACGGTGTGGTTGGCGGTTACTTCTTTGAAGGTAACGGCCGTATCCGGTATCTCCCCCAGCAGCTTGTCCACCAACGGCACGAGGGGCGCTACCACCACTATCGCCACGTGGCCGTTTGGAGTGAGAAACGGCCGTGCCCCCAGAATCAGGTGGGCAATGACCGCTTCACCCACCTTACCGGGGATGTTAGATACAATCAAGTCAAAATTACGCTCCGTGACCGCATCGTAGCCCAAACTGCCGTAGATTTGCACGTCAGGCAAATTATTCAGCTCGGCATTTTGCCGGGCAAAATCGACCGCCAGCGCATCCCGGTCTACCAGATGGACGGTGCGGCGGTTGTCCAGCCTGTGCAGCGTCAGCCCCAGCGGGCCATAACCGCAGCCCACGTCCAGCACCCGCCGCACGTCGGCCATCGGCAGCTGGTCCAGTGTGCGCAGCAAAAAGCGCGTCCCAGCATCCACCTCGTGGCTGCTAAACAGCTCCTGCGAAACGTGGAACTGAAGCGTTTTGTCATCGTGCTTGAAGGTAAGCGTTTTTTTGAAGTAGGCGACTTGCATAGTGGAAAAGCAATTGGGTAATTGAGTAATTGAGTAATTGGGTTGGCTTGCAAATTGCCCAATTACCTAATTACTCAATTACTTTCTAAAAGTTGCCGCACTTGCGCCACATCGGCCGCAATTTGGGCTTTCAGGGCATCCAGGCCGGAGAATTTCGTTTCGGGGCGGATGCGGTCGATAAATTCTAGATTGAGCGTACGGCCGTATAAATCCCCATCAAAATCGAGCAAATGGGCTTCGACGGTGAGCTGATGTCCATTTTTTATCGTAGGGCGCACGCCCACGTTGGTTGCTGCCGCATAACAAGTGCTGCCCAGCCACGCTTTGGTGGCGTAAACGCCGTTGGAAGGCAGCAGCTGTTCGGCCCAATGATCCAGGTTGGCGGTGGGGAAGCCGAGGGTGCGCCCCATTTGCTGCCCATGAACCACAACGCCACTGACGCAGTACGGCCGTCCCAAACAACCCGTCACCTCCGCCATATCCCCTTCCAGCAAGCCGCGCCGGATGCGGCTGCTGCTGACCCGTTCATCCTGCCACATCACCATCGCTTCCACCTGCTGGACGATGTATCCTTTTTCTTCGCCCAGGCGGCGCAGATAGGGAACATCCCCTTCTCGCCGGTAGCCCAGGGCAAAATTGCCGCCCCACAGCTGGCGCATATCCAGGTAGCGGCACAGATCATCTACAAACGTAGCGGCGCGGGTGTGCCGGACTTGATCGTTAAAGGGGTGAGTGATGATGAGGTCGATGCCCAGGCTGGCCAACAGCGCCACGCGCTCGTCCAGGGTACCCAAATAGTACGGCTCGGTCAGCTGTTGGATGACGCGCTGGGGATGAGGGAAAAAGGTGAGAACGGCCGTACGCGCCCCAACCTGTTGGGCAGCCTCGACCATTTTTTGCAGCACAGAACGATGGCCTAAATGGACGCCATCGAACGAGCCAACGGCCACAAACGTGGATACGCGCTCGGTCACGTCAGAGAGTTGTTCAACACGGGTTGTCATAGGCGGGAATTGTATCAAAATGATTGGTAGCTATGCAGTATTGCTATGGGCAAGAATTTTAATACGAAGGTACGAAAGGCAGAAAGAAACAAAGATTTTTCTTTTGTTCCTTCGTCTCTTCGTTTCTTTGTCATAAACATTAAAGGTCAAGATGCCTTGTGGCTCATCCAGCTTAAGGGACGGCAGGGAACATTTTGCGGGCACGCCATTGGCCATCTTCGGCGGCGATCACGCCCAAAAAGTGGCCGTCTGGCCCGTAGGCACGCGCCAGCTGGGTCGATGGCTGGCCATCTTGCGGGACAGGTTTGCCTTGCAGCATGTCGGCAGCGGCCGTTTCTGGTAAGTTCAGGCGGGGCAGGTGGCGTACGGCCGTATCCGGCGGCAGCAGGTAGTCGGTAATGTTGTCAGGCGTAAGATCATCCAGAGGAACGGCCGTTTCTACGCCAAACTCGCCCACCGCCAGCCGCCGCAGCGCGGTCAGGTGCCCGCCGCAGCCCAGCGCCTCGCCCAAATCGTGCCCCAGCGAGCGAATATAGGTGCCAGACGAGCAGCCGATGCGCAGCGAGAGGTAGGGCGGTTCCCAGCTGAGCAGGCTGAGCTCATGAATAGTGACGGGACGAAACGGCCGTGCCACATCTATCACCCCCTGCCGGGCCAGCTTGTACAGCGGCTGCCCACCCTGCTTAATGGCGGAGTAGAGGGGGGGCTGCTGCTGAATCTCCCCGCGAAACGGTTCAAGGGCTTGCTGAATTTGGGTAAGGGTGAGGTGGGTGTACGGCCGTTCTGCCACCACGTCCCCCTCGGCATCGTAGGTGGCGGTGGTTTGACCCAACCGCACCGTCGTTTCGTACAGCTTGTCGTGCCCCACCATGTATTCAATCAGGCGGGTGGCGCGGCCCAGACAAAGCAGCAGTACGCCCGTAGCCAGCGGATCCAGCGTACCCGCGTGCCCCACGCGGCGCAGCCCGGCCAGCCTTCGTATGCGGTTAACCACATCATGGGAAGTAATGCCCAGCGGCTTATCGACACACAAAACGCCGCCCAAATCGTTCATAGCTGGCTCCCTTGAAAATATGGGACTAATCGTTGGAGATACCAGCCCGCTGCTGGCGAATCATTTCTTTGGTCATTGCCACCACCAGCGCCTCAGCTTTATCCAGCGGGCCATCCATGGAACAGCCAGCAGCCAGTGGATGCCCACCGCCACCGAGGTTCAGCGCCAATTCAGAGACACTGTAGGGCGGAGAGCAGCGGAAGCCCACGCGCACCGTGCCGTCGTCCATTTCCATCAAGACGGCGCTAACAGCTGCCTGGTTGACATTGCCCAAAAAGTTCACCAGATCACCCGTGCTGGTGTTGTTGTAGCCAATCGCTTCACGCTGGGCATTGCTGATCTTGGTCCAGATAAGCCCATCTTCCAGCCGCATGTTGTTGAGGCCAATTTGCCACAGCTGGGCCGTGGAGTATGGCTTGCGGCTAAGACCCTGCATGGTGATCAGCGGTAAATCGGCCCCGGCTTCTACCAGCTCGCTGGCTATGCGCAGTGTTTTGGCGGTGACACCCACGGTGCGAAAGCCGAGCGTATCTGTCACCACGCCAGTGAGCAGGCACATCGCCAGATCGGCGGTGATGGTTATGCCGATGTGGCGGAACAGGTCGTACAAAATCTCGGTGGCAGAAACAGCTTCTGGCACAACATGCTGGATGTCGCCAAAGTAGGTGTTGGTAACATGATGATCGATGTTAATAACGGTGGGCACGGGGTCTGGCAGATTGGCAAAACTTTCTCCCATCCGGGTTTCATCACCACAATCGACCGCAATAAGCAGATCGTAATGGGTGGATCGGTCCTGGTTGGGGGGCTGAATCTGGTCAGCCAGGGGGAGGTAGCGAAACCGTTCTGGCACGGGATCATCACACATAAGGGTGGCTTGTTTACCCATTTGCCGCAGGGCAACGCCAACGGCCGTTAACGACCCCAGCGCATCCCCATCCGGCCCAAGATGGGTAATGACCAATATATTGTTTGCCTGACGAACGGCCGTTAAAAGGGCCTTTTCTGTTGGGTGCAATGGAAATCCTTTTAGGGTGTCTCAGGCGGGTCGTCTTGAGCAGGGGGAATATCCAGATTATTCAGGATCGATTCCACCTCTTGAATGTGGGCCAATGTGGAGTCCCAATGAAAATGAAGCAGGGGAACTTTACGCAAACGCACCCGACTGGCAAGCTCGCGCCGCAGGAAACCTTCGGCGCTGGCCAGCGCCGCCAGCACATCAGCTTTGCGCGTTTCATCCCCCAAAGCGCTGACGTAAATATCAGTATGTTCCAGCTCGCGGTCAATGGTTACCTGGGTTACGGTTAATCCGTGCAGTCGTGGGTCGCTAATTTCGCGCAAAAACAGATCGCTCAGCACCAAACGCAGCTGTTCGGCCGTTCTTTGTTGACGTATCTTACTCATTTCAGTTAACAACTTTGTCTACCGGGGATAGCTTATGCTTGCTCTACCCGCTCGGTGACATAAAACTCGATGATGTCGCCTGGCTGGTAATCACTCCAGTTGTCCAGACTGACACCAAATTCAAAGCCTGTGCGCACTTCACGTACGTTGTCTTGATGATGCTTCAGGCTGCTCACTTTGCTATCGAAAAGGAGCTTGTTTTGGCGAATGATGCGGGCTTTGGCGTTGCGGCGGGCTTCGCCGGTGCGCATGAAGGAACCAGCAATGGCCCCAACGGTGCGAATTCGGAATACTTCGCGCACTTCGGCCCGGCCAATGACGCGGTCGGTATAAACGGGAGCCAGCATGCCTCTCATTGCTTTTTCTACGTCTTCAAACAGTTTGTAGATGATGCTGTAGGTGTTAATTTGCACCTGCTCGCTGTTGGCAGCGTTACGGGCAATGGGATCGGCGTCTACGTTGAAGCCCAGAATCACGGCGTCTGAAGCGGAAGCGAGCATGACATCGAATTCGGTAATGTTACCGGTGCTGGCTAACAAAATATCGATGGTCACTTCTTCGTTGTTGACGTTGATCTTTTTCAGGCTGTTGACAATCGGTTCCAGGGAACCTTGCACATCGGCCTTAACAATGAGATTGAGGGTTTTGCTCTCTCCTTCTTGCAGCCGGTTAAAGAAATCTTCCAGGCTTACTTTACGCTCTTCGACTACCACACCGGCACGCTTTTGCTCCTGCAGCTCGGCCACAATTTTACGGGCGTCTTTTTCAGACTTTACCACGACAAACTGGTCGCCAGCCTGGGGCATACCGTTGAGCCCAGCGACGGCGACGGGGGTGGATGGGCCCGCTTTTTTGGTGATTTTGCCCAGAAAATCGAACATGGCTTTGATACGGCCGTAATGTTCCCCAATCAGCAGCGTATCACCATGATTCAGGGAGCCGTTTTGTACCAGCAGCGTGGCCATAATGCCCTGACCACGCTCCACACGCGCTTCCAGCACCGTACCGGTAGCCGAGCTGTTGGGATTGGCGCGGGGTTTAATATCTTCTGCCACCAGCAAAATGCCTTCCAACAAATCATCAATCCCCAGCTTTTCTTTAGCCGAAACGGGCACCACCATCGTGTCGCCGTCCCACTCATCTGGCACCAGACCAATCTCACTGAGCTGCTGGAATACCTTATTGGGGTTGGCAGCGGGCAGATCGATTTTATTCATGGCCACAATAATCGGTACGCGAGCGGCGCGGGCATGGTCGGCCGCTTCCCGCGTCTGGGGCATCACGCCGTCATCGGCAGCTACCACCAAAATAGCGATGTCGGTAGCCTGAGCACCTCGGGCACGCATGGCGGTAAACGCCTCATGGCCGGGGGTGTCCAGGAAGGTAATCAGTTGGCCATTTTTCTCGGCCTGGTAAGCGCCAATGTGCTGGGTAATGCCACCCGCCTCCCCTTCTTGCACTTTGGCCTCGCGAATGATATCTAGCAGGGAAGTTTTGCCATGATCGACATGCCCCAACATGGTAATGACCGGCGGGCGGGCCTGAAGATCCGCTTCTTTTTCGCCAGCCAAAACTTGCCGCCATCTGGGCTGTTCAGCGACATCAGCTGCCTCTTCAGCCTCTTCGATTGTGTCGGAGACAACTTCGTAGCCCATTTCCTCCGCCACGATGGCAGCGGTGTCAAAATCGATCTCCTGGTTGATGTTGGCCATGATGCCATTGTTCATCAACTCTTTAATAACATTAATTGGGCTAACGCCCATCAGCTCAGACAGTTCACGAACTGAAATATAGCTGGGTAGTTGAATGGGTGCTTTTGTTGTCGTCATGTTTTACTCTTCCTCATACAAAAACTGTTGACCAATTTTTGCTTGGTTACTCAAATGCCTGGCAGTGCGCAGGCTTTTTGTTACGTTACTTATTATTTAGTGCGATTCTGCTTGTGACAAAATCGCTGGCCGCTGGGCGGCGATGGCTTCCAGGTCTGTGGGGTTCACGGTGGTTTTTAGCGCCTGACTAAGCAAACGGCCGTTTGCCACCGCTTTATCCCAACAAACTGGCTGGTCACACAAATATGCCCCACGGCCGTTTTGTTTCCCGGTAAGATCAACCACAACTGTGCCTTCTGGCGTGTGTACCAGGCGGGTCAGCCGCCGTTTGTCGCGCTTTTCGCGGCAAACAAGGCAAGTGCGCTGGGGCACATGTTTAGGACGTGGTGGCTGCTTTTTTTTACTCACTGTTTTTTACCAAAATCACGAAGCCACGGAGGGGGCCAGACACGGCCGTTCCCTACGTGGCTCTGTTACAAAAATTGTTCAAGTGCAGTGTTGTTTGGGGAGACAGTTGTGACCCACTCTCTCCCGCTGCCTAATATTTACATCACTGACTCCAGTAATCTCTTATCATGATTTTATCCCGCAGCTAAGCGGCCGTTGCAAAATCGGCCGTTTGGCAATGGTGACTACTGGTTCTAAAAATCATCGATGTCGTACTCTTCCCATTCGGGACGATGGCGGCTGCCTTTACGCTTCCGCTTAACCACAACCTCGCCAGATTTCTCATCCAGCACCAGCTGCTTGCCTTTGCGACCACGCCGCCGCTCTTCCTCTGGGTCTACTTCTGGCGTCGTGGTGGGACGAGCAACAACCACAGCTGGTTTTTTAGGTTCTGGCTGCTTTTTAGGCTCTTTCACTGCCGGTCCCTCAATGAGTGATTGAGACAAATCGTCAATGACAGGGGTCGGTTCCGCTTCTGGTTCAGGTTCGGCAACGGCCGTTTCCAGCGCTTCTTCCGCTTCGGCTTCGACCACAGCTTCAAGCTCGGCTTCTGCTTCAGGTTCTACCACTGCTTCAACCTCAGCAACCTCAGCTTCAACCTCTGTTTCGGCTTCTGCCACTTCAGCCACAGCTTCGCCTTCTGCCTCAGCCACAACTTCCGGTTCTGTCACCTCATCCCAGCCATCGAAGTTGTTCAGATGTTCCTGCACAACCTCCAGCGCTTTATCGCCCAGCCCCTTGATATTGAGGAAAACATCCTCACCTAACGAGAGGGTCATCATGAGAGCGCCCACCGTTTCAATTTCGGCATCCAGCAGCAGGTTGTGAACACGCCCGGGCAAATCCAGCACCTCCAAATCAAGCTGCCATGCCTGATCGGGAATTGCTTTACGCGCTTCGGTGCGTGCTTTACGTTCTGCCTCAAAGGTGGTGGCACGGGCGGCAATAATCTTGCCTTCTACGCCACCTACCAGCCGGTCCAGATTATAATAATCTTCGGAGGTGATGGGGCGACCCGCTTCTTTCTTGGCCAACACGAGTGTAGCCGATTCGATAAGCTTTTCGTTGCCCACAATGGCCGGGTCGGCGGCTGGATGATCCAGGTTATTCAACGAATCGGCCGCAGCTTCGGTCAGGCTTTTGATGTCGATGCGCCAGCCAGTGAGCTTGGCACCCAGACGCGCATTTTGCCCTTCGCGCCCGATGGCCAGAGAGAGCTGATCATCGGGTACAATGACAACGGCCGTTTTTCCATCGGCAAAACTTTCTTCCAAAAAGACGTGGGAAACCCGCGCCGGGCTAAGCGCCTTGGCAATAAACGTCTGCTGATTGGAATCCCACTCAATGACGTCGATCTTTTCATCATTCAGCTCGCGCACAATGCTCTGAATGCGCACGCCGCGCATACCCACACAAGCGCCAACCGGGTCTACGCCCGGCTGCAAGGCCAGCACAGCCACTTTAGAACGCTGCCCTGCTTCGCGGGCAATGCTCTTGATTTCTACCTGACCGTTATAAATTTCCGGCACTTCCAACTCTAGCAAGCGGCGCAGCAGGTTGCGATGATTTCGGCTGACAAAGATTTGCGGACCGCGATTGGTGCGGCGCACTTCCAGCACATAGACGCGAATCTTGTCGTGTGCCCGGTATCGTTCCCCCTGAACCTGCTGGCTCTTGGGCAAAATTGCCTCGGTGCGGCCCAGGCCAATGGTGAGATGCTGACCACTGATGCTTTGCACCGTGCCGTTGACCAGCTCGCCCTCACGGCCCGAGAAATCTTCATAAAGCTGTTCCCGTTCTGCTTCGCGAACGCGCTGGAGCAGCACCTGCTTGGCCGTTTGGGCAGCAATACGCCCAAACGTGGAGGTGGTGCTGTCTACCATCACCAAATCACCATACTCGGCATCCGGGTAGCCTTCCCGTTGGGCCTGTTCCAGCAGCACTTCGGTACGATTGTCGAAAATCGAATCCACTACCTCTTTTTCGGTATAGATGGTGGGCTCGCCCGTGCGGGGGTCGATATCAACCGTCACCTTTTGCTGGGCGCTGATGTTGATATCGCGCCGGTAAGCGGAAACCAGGGCCGTTTTAAGCGCCTCGAAGACTTCCTCTTTAGGCAGGCCGCGCTGTTCACAAATTTCATTGAAGGCTAATATAAATTCGCTTTTCATAGAGCAAATACCTTGTTTTCAAATAATCTATTTCTTGAGGCCATGCCACATTATATGGTACGAAACAGCCTCTTAACTTTAATCTGCTGATAGAGCCAAGAAACAAAAAAAGTGGGGGCTGCCCACTTTCCGCGTTGCACTCGTCAAATGTGTGGGCAGTATAACATGGGTTTAGCCAGTTGGCAAAATTTCTCATATGAAGAAAATGGGCAAAATATGTGGGGTTTCGCCACGAGCAGCGGAGTTGTTTACAATTGGGTCATGGTGTTGAATTGGTTGGAGCAACGGCCGTCTGACGTGCCGCTGGTAATACTGGATACGGAAACCACCGGACTGTACCCTGGTCTGGGTCATCGCGTGGTGGAAATTGGGGCTATTCGCCTGGAAAATTGGCGCGAGGTGGGGCAAATGAGCGCTCTGCTGCAACCAGAGCGCAAGATGGACCCCAAAGCCAGCAGTGTCAACGGCATTAGCGATGACGATTTGCTGGGAAGGCCCACCTTTAGCCAGGTGGCCAACGAACTACTGGCGCTGCTGGATGGGGCGGTGCTGGTGGCCCACAATGCAGAATTCGACGCTGGTTTTCTGGGGCAGGAGCTGCTCATTCACGGTTTAAAAACCAGCGGCGTACCGGAAACCCTGCCCAATCCGTGGCTGTGTACCTTGCAGCTGGCACGGCGGCATTTTCATTTTGGGCGGAACAACCTGAGCCACATTGCGGCACATTTAGGAGTACGCATGGGACGGGCGCATCGGGCGCTGAGCGATGTGTATATGACGGCCGAAATTCTCAAGCGGATGGTGCGCACGCTGGAACAGCGTCGGCTGGAAACGGTGGATGATTTGCTTCATGCCCAGGGTGCGCCTATTTTTGCGCCGTCACTTATCAATGTGGTTTTACCGGAAATGGTGTCGGCGGCTTTGGCAAACGGCCGTAATTTACGCATTCTCTACCTGGGCCAAAGTGGGGAATCTAGCCGTGAGATCACGCCGCTTTTCCCCAGCCGGCATCGTAATGTTGCCTACCTGATTGCATACTGCCATCGGGCCAAAGATCAGCGCACTTTTCGGCTGGATCGCATTTTTAGTGCGGAACTGCTCTAAATGCAGGTTTTTTCTTCATTCAACAGCGCAACAGGAACATCGTTCATGTCTAAATTGTCTAACATCTCTTTGACCCGCTCGCGGAACGGCCGTATGTTCCTGTTTGGCTTTCTCTACTTTACGCAGGGAGCCATTGCTGCTTATGTGCTGGTATTCAACAACCTGTATTTGCGGGCTTTTGGGGCGGCGGCGTGGCAGCTTTCCCTGCTCAACGGCTTGTTGATCATTCCTTTTATACTCAAAATTGGCATTGGCATGTTGAGTGACAAGGTAAAGTTACAGCTGCCCTTTTTTGGGTCGGGGCATAGACGGCCGTATATCAGCCTGGGCCTCTTGTTGATTTCCGTAGCGGGCATTGCGGCGGCGTTTGTGCCGCCGGTAGAGATGTATCCGCTGTTTGTGATGACGGCGCTGTTTATTGCCCTGGGGCTGGCCCTGTATGACACGGTGGCAGACGGGTACGCCATCGACGTGACGCCAGCGGAGGAGCAGGGGCAAATTCAGGGGGTGATGGTGGTAGGGCGGGCGCTGGGGCTGGTGACGTTGGCTTCGATTTACGGCCGTATCATCGAGCTGCTCGGCTGGCCAGTCATCTTTGTGGCCGTGGCCTTGCTCACGCTCACCCCACAACTGCTGCTCCGCTTTACCCACGAAGCAGAAGATCGTGCCCAGACACAGACGTTTAGCTGGGAAGCGCTGCGCAGGCTGTGGCGGCCCGATATTTTTCGCTTTAGCCTGTACGCGATTGTCTACTCCGTGGCCGTTTACGGGGCAAATGCCATTGTGGCCCTGTTTGCCAATGAAGGGCTGGGGCAGTCGTTGGTGCAGGTGGGGGATGTGGCCGCGCTGGGCGGGGTAGGGATGGTGATTGGCGGTGTTTCAGCCACTGCCGTCATCCGTCGTCCCACCGTTTCAATCTGGCAGCAGGGGATGTGGACGGCCGTTGGCGTGTTTATCATATTGCTGCTGATGGCGATGGTGGCCAATGAAGGCAACATCATGCTGATGTTTGTGCTGTGGGGCATTTGCCTGTCGGCATCGGAGCTAATTTACATCACGCTGGCGATGGCCAAGGCAGACCGGCGCATGGGAGCGGGGCAGTTTGCCATCTTCATGGCAATCTCTAACGTGGGTGTTGGCTTGGGCCAATCTACCTCTACCAGCCTGATCGATACGATAGATTTTCGCTGGATTTTTGTGGGGCTGGCGATCTTTAGCCTGCTCTCGTTCCCGCTGCTGGTGGCTATGCGGCAAGATGATAAACGAAATCCGAATCCGCTGCTAACGGCCGTTTCCGGGAGTTAGTACATTATCAGTCAGTATCTTACCAGTCAGATTCTGGCACAAAGAGCAAGAATTTTTAACGCAAAGATGCAAAGTGGAAAAGGGGCAAAAGTTCTTTATTTCCCTTTGCTTCTTTGCGCCTTTGCGTCAAAAGATTTTCTGGCTCGTCCAGATTAGGTCAAAACAGACGGCAGATGGCCGTTATCTGTGCAAACCTGCGTTCATCTGTGTCCCATTTTCTCCAAAAAAGCTGTCTAAATTAGCCAGAACCTCGTGCAGGGAGCTGTAGCGGTGGTGGACGTGGCTGAAATCGGTCGTGTTGGTTTGGGCATTGGGAATGGCAATCGTCGTCATGCCCGCTGCGGCGGCTGCCTGGCTGCCGGGGCCGGAATCTTCCAGCGCCAGGCAATGTTCAGCAGCAATACCCAGCCGTTTGGCTGCCAGCAGGTAAATTTCGGGGTGAGGTTTGCCGTGGCTCACTTCGTCCCCGGCGACGATGGCGTGGCAGCGATCGTGCAGGCCGAGCTGGTGCAAAATCTCCAGAGCGTGGCTGCGCGGGCTGGAGGTGGCCACCGCCCAGGGGATCTGCCGCTGGGCAATTTCGGCGTGGAGTTCGTGCAGGCCTGGCATGACGGGCACGCCGTTGGCCCGAATCTGGCTGTAGATGGCGGCCCGTTTCTCGATGATCACGGCCACAGGTTCCGGCAGGTTGAACAGCGCCTTGATGGTCGGTGTGCTGACATCGGCCCGCAGCCCAATAATGCGGCTGACAATTTCTGCGGTGAGCTGATGGCCATACGGCCGTAAATATTCATCCCACGCCTGCTGCGACAATGGTTCACTGTCCACCATCAACCCATCCATATCAAAAACAATTGCCTGGAGCTGGCTCATAAAAATCCCTTTTTGTTGATATTGGTAACGACTAACCGCGAAAGGTATCGCCGAGGCCGATTTACCCCTCGACTTTCCTCTTAAGCCTCGCCCAACAGCCCCCGCAGCAGGCTGGCCCGGCTAAGCAGACCCACCAAACGGCCGTTTTCATCCACCACCGGCAGCCGTTTAACGCCATGCTGCATGATTAAGCGCAGCGCCTCATCCGGCGTGGCGTTGACCAAAACGGTAAAGACGGGCGTCGTCATGAGATCAACGGCCGTTTCCGTTGCCGCCAAAAAAGATGCAGAATCAGAAGATTGCCCCGTGACCAGATACCGCAAACGGCCCAGGAGGCCAGGGCTGGCAGCGTGCTGGCTGCGCTGCAACAAATCCCCATCGGTAATGATGCCCAACACCTGCTGATCCTCGTCCACCACGATGACCCGGCGGCGACGATCCTGTTCTAACGCTTGCAAAACCTCTTCCAGCGTGGCCTGGGGCGACACAGTTGGCACATCCCGATACATGAGACTGGCTGCGGTGGCGCTGCTGCGATCAACAGGAACTTCGCTCGTTTGATAGGTTAATGGCTCATCCAGCGATTGATGCTGCTCGATTGCCCGCAAGAGATCGACACGGCTGATCCAGCCCACCAAATGACCCCCGTCTACCACCGGCAGCCGCTTCAAGTTGTGCGCGATCATTTGCTGCATCGCCTGGTGCAGCGCCGCCGTCGCCGGAATGGTGACGACAGGCGCGGTCATCAGGTTTGCGCCGGTCACGGCCAGGTTGCTTATGGCCGCCAGCCGCTCTGTCCAATCCGCGCTGGAAGCGTCCAGGCGGGTACTCAGATCTGCCCGCCGCAGCAGATCCCCGTCGGTGATGATGCCGAGAAGACGGCCGTTTTCGGCCACCACCGGCAAACTGCGATACCCTTTTTGCAGCAGCAGCGTCACAATGTCAGCGGCAGAGGCATCCGGCGAAACAGTGACAACTTCCGTCCGCATAACCTCGGCAACGGCCCGATCAAGCGGGTCTGGCGTGTGGCGGTTCATTTCCATTTTTTCGGCAAAAGGAGCCAGCAGCAAGCTTTCCATAATGGGTTGTTCGGCCGTATCAGAAGCTGTACCGCTGCCAACGGTCGCCCCCAAAGCCGCAATCGCCTTATCGGCGCTCCAAAAGACATGCTCTGGCCCCAGCTCGGCCAGTACTCCGGCTCGTTCCAGCAGCAGCCGTACCCGGTCATCCATAGAGGTCAGCAGCACATCGCCGCCCCCTTTTTTCTGGCGGTGCAGAATCTCCCGGATCACCTCCACGCCGGTGGCGTCAATCAACGGCACCCCCCGAATCGACAAAATCAACGCTGTGTCTGGGGTGTCGTGGCTTTCTACAAATTCCAGCAAGCGGCGGGCCGCAGCAAAAAAGAGTGGGCCACTCAGATAGTAGACGGCGATATTCTGACCAGGATGCACAAACGGTTGCCCGGCTTCTGTCAGCCGTTCCACTTCCACTGGCTTGCGCGAAATTTGCAGCTCGCTCATCTGCGCCATAAAAATGAGCGTGCTGATGCCAAAGCCAATCAGGATCGCCTGCGTCAAATCCAGCACGACGGTGGCGACCAGGGTAAGAGCAAAGGCGATGAGGGCATGTTTCAGGCGATGATCCAGGTAAAAGCGAATGGTGTGCCATTCATTCATGCGCCACGCCGTTACCAGCAGCACGCCAGCCAACGCGGCCAGTGGCACCTGCCCGATAATTGTGGCTAAAAGCAGCGCCGCCAGCAGCAAAATCACCCCATGCAGGATGGGAACCAGGCGGGTGACGCCATCGCTTTTGATGTTGACGCTGGTGCGAGCAATGGCGGCTGTGGCCGGCACGCCGCCAAACAGCGGAATGACGATATTACCAATGCCCTGGGCGATCAATTCCATGTTGTTGTTCAGGCGAATGCCGGTCATGTTGCCCGCCACCGCGCCGCACAGCAGGCTTTCAATGGCGCCCAGGGCGGCAATGGACATGGCGGGCACAACCAGATTGTTGAGGTCGGCCCAGGGAATCTGATCCAGCGTGAGCCGGTTTTCCAGTAAGATGGTGCGCGGAATGGAGCCAATCACCGGCACATCCCAATGGGTGATGACAACGACCAGCGTCGCCAGGATGATGCCGACGAGGGAACCGGGCAGCCGCTGCCCGAATTTGAAGCGTGGCCAGATGATCATGGTGGCAACGACCAGCAAGGCCAGCGAAATCGCCTCCAGGTTGGGCGTGATGCCGTGTTCGGTATAGTAGCTCAGCTTTTCGATGACGTTTTCGGCGGCCGGGGTTTGGATGCCCAGGAAGTTATCGAGCTGGCCCAGAGCAATAATAATGGCGATGCCGCTGGTGAAGCCGGAGATGACCGGCGCGGGGATGAGGGCGACGACGCGCCCCAGGCGAAAGATGCCGAGCAGGGTGAGCATAATGCCGGCCATTACGGCAGCCAGCCACATGCCCTGTAAGCCATAGCGGCTGACAAGAACGATGAGTACGGCCGACATCGCCCCGGTGGGGCCAGAAATTTGGTAAGGGGCGCCGCCCAGCAGACCAATCAAGATACCGGCGAGAACGGCCGTTACCAACCCCGCCGCCGCATCAGCCCCCGAAGCCACCCCAAACGCCAACGCCAGGGGAAGCGAAACGGCCGCAACCGTAATGCCTGCCAGCACATCTTTTTGCAGTTTGTCCCGGTTGTAACCGGCAAACTCATGCCGCCACATGCGCGGCCACTCTTGAATCATCATTTTGAACCTCTTTTTGAATGATTTTTGGCGTCCGGCACGTTGTCCAAAAAAAAGACACGCAAGAGGCATGTCGTCTCATTGTTCAAATTGGGCTTCTTGTCGGTTCGTCTGGGGGATCATTGTAAGGCCATCACCCTATCCAGGCAAGGATAAATTTAAAGAGCCGGACGGCTGCGTCCGGCTCCAGATTTAACAGCAAAAGAGTGTGTGAAAACGGCCGTTGCCGCCCCCGCCCAGCCCACCCTGATGAGCACGGCGACCAGCCGCGTGGTTGCGATTGAAATCACAGATGAGGACAAGTAAAATCGAGGCCATCATGACAAGTTCTACCCAGAAAAATTGGCTGCAAAAGATCAACACACGTATTGCCATGTCGGCCGTGGGGGCGCAGATTTCGGCGCGGACGATGCATCATCTGGATCGTTTGGCGCTGCGGCTGAGCAACGGCCGTTTCACTGCCGCCAGCCTCCTGACCGGACTGCAAATTCTCAGCCTCACCACCACCGGAGCCAAAAGTGGCCAGCCGCGGACCGTGCCGCTGGTAGCCATTCCCCACGAAAATGATCAGCTCATTCTAATTGCTTCCAACTGGGGCCAGGCGAAGCACCCGGCCTGGTATTACAACATTTTGGCCTGGCCCCAGGTGGTTGTGGTTAGAAACGGCCGTTCCCAACCTCACCACGCCCACGAAACCAAAGGACCCGAACGAGACGCGTGCTGGCAAATCGCCCTGCAAACCTACCCAGGCTACGCCGCATATGAACAACGCACCTCCCGCCAGATTCCCGTCATTTTACTGACACCCTTACCCACTGTTTCCTAATTCTTTAAAGCCGCCTGCGCCGCCGCCAGCCGGGCAATCGGCACCCGGTAGGGTGAGCAGCTGACGTAGTTCAGCCCCACCTTCTGGCAAAAGGCAATGCTGCGCGGCTCGCCGCCGTGTTCGCCGCAAATGCCGGTTTTGAGGTCTGGTTTGGTCTGACGGCCCCGCTCTACCCCCAGCTGCACCAGTTCGCCCACACCACTCTGGTCCAATACCTGGAACGGATCGTCTGCCAGCACCTTTTCACTGACGTAATGGGAGAGAAAACGGCCGCTGTCGTCCCGGCTCAGCCCAAAGGTGGTTTGTGTCAGATCATTGGTGCCAAAGCTGAAAAAGTCGGCGTGTTCGGCAATGCGGTGGGCCATCAGCGCCGCCCGTGGCAGCTCGATCATCGTGCCAATCTGGTAAGCCATCGTCATGCCATACGCGCCCAGCACCTCTTCCGCCACCCGGCTGACTACCGCCCGCTGGTGGCGCAGCTCCGTCTCCACCGAAACCAGCGGAATCATAATTTCAGGGATGACGTTGACCCCCTGCGCCTGCGCCTGGCACGCCGCTTCCATGATGGCCCGCGTCTGCATCTCGGTCACTTCCGGGTAAACCAGCCCCAAGCGGCAGCCGCGATGGCCCAGCATCGGGTTCGCCTCGCGCAGTTGGGACACGCGATGCAGCAGCTGCTCTTTTTCCCAAATCTGGCGCAGCAGCTGGTCCATGTGGGCAAAGGTGTCTACCTGCTGCGTTTGCAGCTTCAGTTCGTACAGTTCGGCTTGCAGCTCCTCGAAGTTGGGCAGAAATTCGTGCAGCGGCGGGTCCAGCAGGCGGATGGTGACGGGCAGGCCGTCCATTGCCTGGAAAATCTCTAAAAAGTCGTGGCGCTGGATGGGCAGCAGCTTGTCCAGGGCAACCTGACGGGCGGCCAAATCAGTTGCCAAAATCATTTCGCGCATAATGGCCAGCCGCTCCTCGCCAAAAAACATATGCTCCGTGCGGCAGAGGCCGATCCCTTCTGCGCCAAAATCGCGGGCGACGGTGGCGTCGTGGCCGGTGTCGGCGTTGGCCCGCACGCCCAGCTGGCGCACCGCGTCGGCCCAACCCATAAGGGTGTGGTAGTGGGCGCCCAGCTCTGGCTGCCTGGTTTCCACCTGGCCCAGCAGCACGGTGCCGGTGGAGCCATCGATAGTGATCCAGTCGCCGCGCCGCACTTTGTGGTCATCGGCATAAAAGTAGCCTTCTTCTTCGCTGATCTCGATGTCGCCAGCACCGACGATGCAGGGAGTGCCCATGCCGCGAGCCACCACGGCGGCGTGGGAGGTCATGCCGCCGCGTGCCGTCAGAATGGCTTCGGCCACCACCATGCCGTGGAAGTCATCGGGGCTGGTTTCGTGGCGGACGAGGATGACGGGATGGCCCTGTTCGCTGTAGCTGACGGCCTCGTCGGGGGTAAGCACCACCTTGCCTGAGGCGGCTCCTGGGCTGGCGGGTAGGCCGGTGGCGATGACGGTGGCGTCGGCGTCGGGATCGACGGTGGGGTGGAGAAGCTGGTCTAGCTGATTGGCTTCTACGCGAAGTACGGCCGTTTCCCGATCAATCACCCCCTCCGCCACCATATCCACGGCAATGGCCACGGCCGCCGCCCCGGTGCGCTTACCGGTGCGCGTCTGTAAAATCCACAGCTTGCCCTGCTCGATGGTGAACTCAATGTCCTGCATATCGCGGTAATGGCTCTCCAGCCGCTGGGTGATGGCCATGAGCTGTTCGTACGATTTTGGCAGCTCGTCGGCCATCTCGTGGATCGATTTGGGGGTGCGAATGCCGGCCACCACATCTTCTCCCTGGGCGTTGAGCAGGTATTCGCCAAACACTTTCTTTTCGCCGGTGGCCGGGTTGCGGGTAAAGGCGACGCCAGTGCCGCTGTCCCAGCCCATGTTGCCAAAGACCATAGATTGAACGTTTACGGCCGTTCCCAAATCATCCGCAATGCGGTGAATGCGGCGGTAATCGATAGCGCGACGGCCGTTCCAGGAGTCAAACACGGCGGCAATGGCCATGCGCAGCTGCTCGTATGGGTCCTGGGGGAATTCGTTGCCGTGCTGGTCGGTGAAGATGATGCGCTTGTAAACGGTGATCAGCTCATCCAGCTGCGCTTCGCTCAGATCCGTGTCGCGACCAGAGCTGGTTTGCACCTTGAAGCGCTCCAGAGCGCGGGCAAATTTGTCGCCAGACACCTTCATCACAATGGAGCCAAACATGGCGATGAAACGGCGGTAGGCGTCCAGGGCAAAGCGGCGGTTGCTGGTGAGATGGGCCAACCCTTCCACCGTTTCGTCGTTCAGGCCGAGGTTGAGCACGGTGTCCATCATGCCGGGCATGGAGGTGGCTGCGCCGGAGCGCACGGAAACGAGCAGCGGATTTTGGCTGTTGCCGAACTGTTTACCGGTGTCGGCCTCTACCTGGGTGAGGGCAGCCTGGGCCTGGGACCACATCCCTTCAGGGAACTGGTTTTCGTATTGGGCATAGGCGTTGCACGCTTCGGTGGTGATGGTGAAGCCGGGGGGCACGGGCAGGCCAGCCTGGGTCATTTCGGCCACATTGGCCCCTTTGCCGCCCAGCAGCGGCTTCATTTCGGCACGTCCTTCGGTAAACAAGTAAACCCATTTGTGATCGCGCTGCTCGTATAACATTTTATTCTCCTCGTAAATGGGACACAGATAAACGCAGATTTTCACAGATTATTATCTGCGTTTATCTGTGTTCATCTGTGTCCCTTTCATTCTTGGTGTTGAGCTTGCGCTCATGTTGTCTGTCCTGAAAATAAGGCTGGTGGCTGGTGGCTGGTGCGAACCACTAGCCACCAGCCACCAACATCTATTTTCTTGTTATTATACAGGGAAGTAACGGCCGTTTCCCAAACAAGATAGTACAGGGATGCAGACGAACAGCGTCACAAAACTGTTTTATCAAAGCAGCTATTGTTTTTGTGCTGGCTGTTGTACAATGCGCATCTCGCATAAAAAAAGTATAAAGAATTTGACTCTGGCGAAAATCGAATATCTGTCCAGTAACGAATGATGGGTTATTTGCCCTGCGCCTCAGTTTGGCATTGAATACTAATTTAAGCGCAATGCGCTTGCAGCTCACCTCTTTACTACCCCGCGCTGTGTGTCTGCCGAATTATGTTCATATCGTTTTTTTGAGGATGAAACCGATGAAGGCTTTCATATCTGAATCTGAATCAATCCGTATTCCATTTATCTACGCCATATTTGGCTTAATATGGATCATGCTGACGGATCGACTGCTTTATTTAGTGGGGCTCGATTTAAGAAGCACCCTTTATTGGCAAACCTATAAAGGTTGGCTTTTTGTGGGTCTTAGCACGTTGATTATTCATTGGCTTGTTTCCCGGTCTATCCGGCAAAATCAGACCGCCAAGGAAGCTCTGGCCCAGAGCGAAAAGCTGTACCGCCTGCTTTTTGAAAACAACCCGCTGCCGATGTGGGCGTATGATTTGCAAAGCCTGGCTTTTTTAGAAGTGAATGGCGCAGCCATTGATAAATATGGCTACTCGCGCACCGAATTTTTGGATTCGACACTGAAAGATATTCGCCCGGCAGAAGATATCCCTTTGCTGCTAGAGAATGTGGCCCATACAAAAAAGCGCCTGAACTTTGCCGGTGAATGGCGACATCGGCGCAAGGATGGCGTGGTATTTCCGGTGGAGATTGTGTCGCATGAGCTGGTTTACAACGGCCGTTCCGCCCGCCTCGTCGTTGCCAAAGACCTTACCGAACAAAAACAGCTTGAAGCTGAACGAAACAAAGTGTTCCAGCGCAACCAGGCGCTGGTTCAAGCGCTGGGCGAAATTGTGTATGAGTGGACACCTGAGGTTGATGAAGTGATCTGGGCCGGTGACTGTCAGCGCATTCTGGGTTATTCAGCAGACGAGATGGGAGACACAACGGCCGTTTGGGAAGAAAAAATCCATCCAGATGACCGTGACCGTGTCAGGCAGGACATGCAAAACGCCCTCAGAGCGCAGCGAAATTTAGAGAGTGAATACCGCTTTCGCCAGAAAGATGGCGTCTATCGCTGGATGCATGATAGAAGCGTATTGACCCTCGATGAGCAAGGCAAACTGGAAAAAGTGGTGGGGGTCTTTCTGGATATCGACGAGCGTAAACGAACGGAAGAAGCGCTCCGCCAAAGCGAGGATCGTTTTCGGACCGCTATTGAATTTGCCCCCTTCCCCATCATCATTCATGCAGAAGATGGGGAGGTGTTGGCTTTAAGCCAGACCTGGCTGGACATCACCGGTTACACGCCCGCTGAAATTCCTACCGTTGACGCCTGGACTGAACGCGCCTATGGTCAGCGCCAGCCGCAGGTTATGGCTGTCATTGAGCGTTTGTATGCGCTGAATGAACGGGTGGATGAAGGTGAGTTTGTCATCACCTGTAAAGATGGTTCGCAGCGCATCTGGGAGTTTAGCTCCACGCCGTTGGGTCGTTTGCCAGACGGCCGTCGCAGTGTCATCAGCATTGCGGTAGACGTTACCGAACGCAAAACCGCAGAAAAACAGCTGCATTTGCAAAGCAGCGCCCTGGACGCAGCCGCCAACGGCATCGTTATTACCGACATTCATGGCGCTATCGAGTGGGCCAATCCGGCATTCTCAGAATTAACTGGCTACCCGTTAGCAGAAGCGTTGGGCAAAAATCCTAGAGATTTGGTTAAGTCGGGCGAACATGACCAGGCGTTTTATGAATCGCTCTGGCATACCATTCTCAGCGGCAATATCTGGCGGGGCGAGCTCATCAATCAGCGCAAAGATGGCACTAACTATTTTGAAGAAGAGGCCATTACGCCGGTTTGGGATGAAAACGGCGAAATGACCCACTTTATCGCCATTAAACAAGACATTACCGAACGCAAGCAAGCGGAAAGAGAACGGGAACGTCTGTTAGAACAGATGCAGGCTCAGGCGGAACAGATGAACCAGATTATGCGGAGCGTGCCGGAAGGCATCTTTCTGCTGGATCTGGATGGGCAGATTTTGGTGGCCAATTCCCATGCCCAGGAATGCCTGGCTTTTTTGGCCAATGTCACCGTGGGCGATCAGCTAACCGGTCTGGGCGAGCTTTCTCTAGCTGCTTTGCTGGCAGCGCCAGCCAGGAGTAACTGGCACGAAATAAAGGTAAAAGATCAGATCTTTGAGCTGATTGCGCAACCGGTTGAATCTGGGCCTGTTTCTCAGGGCTGGGCTGTGTTACTGCGGCAGGTGACGGAACAAAAACGGCTGGAACAGCAGTTTCAGCGGCAGGAACGGCTGGCGGCTATTGGTCACCTGGCAGCGGGTATTGCTCACGATTTTAATAACCTGATGGCTGTTATCTTGCTGTACGCCCAGATGCTGGAACGTTCTCCCAGGCTTATTGCAAAAGAGCGATCTCAGCTGGCTACAATTAGCCAACAGGCCAAGCGTGCGGCACTGCTCATTGAGCAAATTCTGGACTTTAGCCGCCGGGCTGTTTTTGAGCGACGGCCGTTAGATTTGCTGATTATCCTGAAAGAAGAAGTGAAGCTGCTCAAGCGGACGCTGCCAGAGAATATGGAGCTTGCGCTGCTGGCCGAACCTGAAAATTACGTGGTGCTGGCCGACCCAACCCGCATTCAGCAAACGATTATGAATCTGGCGGTGAACGCCCGCGACGCCATGCCCGCTGGCGGCCATCTGAAGTTTGAACTGTCTCATTTGCAGGTGAACAGCCACAAGACAGCCCCTTTGCCCACCATGCTGCCGGGTCGCTGGGTACGGCTCTCGGTGACGGATACAGGGTCGGGGATTGAGCCTGAACTGCTTGATCGTATCTTTGAACCCTTTGTCACCACTAAGGAACCAGGTAAAGGTACGGGGCTGGGATTGTCGCAGGTTCATGGCATTGTAGCCCAGCATGACGGGTTTATTGCGGTAAGCAGCCAGGTGGGGCAAGGCACGACGATTGATATTTACCTGCCAACTTTAGTGATCGAGGCGGCAACGGCGGCAACGGCCGTACCGGATATGTTGGAAACGGCCGTTTTCGGCCAGGGGCAGCGCCTGCTGGTCATCGAAGATGAACCCGCGCTGCGCAGTGCCCTGGTAGAAAGCCTGACGCTGTGGCAGTATGAAGTGTTGCAAACCACCAATGGGGAAGAAGCACTGGAACTTCTGGCACGGGGAACAAAGGTTGATTTGATTCTTAGCGATGTCATCATGCCCAAGATGGGCGGGGTGGCGTTTGTGGAAGCGCTGCGCCAGATGGGGCTAAAAACCAGGGTGATCTTCATCACGGGGCACCCGTTGAACATGGATTCCAGCACGCTGCAAGCGCTGGGCGTGCCCGAAGTGCTGCCCAAACCCATCCAGCCCACCCAACTGAGCCAGGCCATTGCCGCTGCCTTGAACGATGACAACGATTAACGTCAGGCGGCTTTCCTGCCGTCCGTAGGCAGACTATTCGTCTACTACGCCCAGCCTCTCTGGAATGTGAGTGGTGTCGAACGGGCTGAAGAGGATACGGCCGTTTGCCTCAAACCGGGTCTGCAAAATGCTGGCGTTGGGCATGGGAACCGCCCGAGAAAACAGCAGATAGCTCTGCATAGACCGTTGGGTCGCTTGCCGAATGCCCGTCAGGGTCATCCACAAAAAGGCCCGCAAAAAGAGGCCGTGGCTAAATACGGCGATAAACTGCTCTGGCGCTTGCCACAGCAAATCTTCCATCACCTGCACCCGCGCCAGCAGTTCCGCAAATGATTCCGCCTCACTTCCTTCTTTTTCCGCCGGGTTTAGCCGCTCCCAGTAGGCGTGGGCAATGGGGCCGCGCTGGCTGCCGGTGGTGCCGTTGTAATGCTCCGGTTGCAAATAGGTGAACTCTTCAATGGGCCATTCCGCCACATTGACAGGGTCAAAGCGATTGATGGTGGGAACGGCCGTTTGCCGGGCGCGAATAAACGGGGAGACCACAATCAAATCCGGCTTGCTGGTGAACGCCTGCGCCACATACGCCGCCTCCCGCAGCCCTTTCGCCGTCAAGTAAGACGCTGCCGGGTGCGTCGTGGGCAAATTCGCGTTCGATACGCTCTCCCCATGCCGGATAAACCATACTGTTTTGGTCATAAAAACAAAACTTCCTATGTGAATATTGGGTAATTGAGTAATTGGGTAATTGAAGCAACCGTCTTAATTACCCAATTACTCAATTACATTTTGGCTGCGAATTCACATACGATTCTATCAGATTTACCGGCTTATCAGACATAAAACGCCAGCAATTCCAATTATGGTGTGGGGTGGGGTGGGACGGCGCGGGATGGCCTTGGGAAAAACAAATGGCCTCACTGCCGCGCCGTCTCGCCCCTACCGCAGAAATTGGTTCTTTAGGAATTCAGGGGGTTGACGCCATTTGTAGGGGCGACCCTTGTGGTCGCCCTCGACTGGGCGGGCACAAGACCCGCCCCTACATTTACAGATACCCCGCGAATTCCCAAAGAGCCCAGAAATTTCATAATTGGAATTGCTGGTCAACCCGCTGAGTTCCCAACCTGGACAAGCCAGAACCAAACAAGATTTTTATCAGCAGATTGCGCAGATTACGCAGATAAAATCTTTTCAATCTGCGTAATCTTTGATTTTTCTTGCGCACTGTACCAGAATGTCATTGTTAACGGACTAATTAGTAAGTGGGCAGCTCTGGCTCAATCTCTTTGGCCCAGCGGTTAATGCCGCCGTCCAGGTTCCACAGCTTGCGGAAGCCGTGCTTTTGCAGCTCGCGCACGATGTCGGCGCTGCGTGCGCCCGTGCGACACTGCACCACAATCTCCTGCGCCGTGTCCAGCTCGTTCAGCCGGTTCACTACCTGCCCCTTAGGCATCAGGTGCGCCCCCAAATGGCTCAGGTTAGAAATCTCCCATTCGTGCGGTTCGCGCACGTCCAAAATATACAGGCTGTCGCCCGCATCCAGCCGCGCTTTCAGCTGCGCCGGAGCCATTTGCGGCACAGTGTCGCCGTTGCTGCTGTCTACGGCCGAAAAATGGCTGCGATCATGGGCAGGCATGCCGCAAAACTGCTCGTAATCGATTAGCTCGGTGAGCGTCGGATTTTCGCTGCAAATGGGACAGTCCGGATTTTTACGCAGGTTTACCTGGTCAAACTCCATGCTCAGCGCATCGTACAGCAGCAAACGGCCGATAAGCGGCTCCCCCTGACCCAAAATCAGTTTCACCGCTTCCGTGGCCTGAATGGCCCCAATGGTGCCGGGCAAAATGCCCAAGACGCCGCCCTCGGCGCAGCTAGGCACCAGTCCGGGTGGCGGCGGTTCCGGGAAGAGGCAGCGATAGCACGGCCCTTCTTTGGCGTAAAAGACAGATGCCTGCCCCTCAAAGCGGAAGATGCTGCCGTAGACGTTGGGCTTGCCCAGCAGCACGCAGGCGTCGTTGGTGAGGTATCGGGTGGGGAAGTTGTCGGTGCCGTCGATAATGATGTCGTACGGGGCCAGAATCTCCAGCGCATTGTCGGAGGTCAGCGGCACTTCGTAGGCGTCTACCTGAACGTGCGGGTTGATGTCCAGAATGCGGTCTCTGGCGCTGTGCAGCTTGGGCCGCCCCACGTCTTTGGTGCCGTGGATGATCTGGCGCTGCAAATTGGTGTAATCAACCACGTCGTAATCGACCAGGCCAATACGGCCGATTCCTGCCGCCGCCAAATACATGGCCAGCGGTGAGCCAAGCCCGCCCGCGCCAATCAGCAAGACGCTGGCGGCTTTGAGCTTCTTCTGCCCTTCCATGCCCACTTCCGGCATGATCAGGTGGCGGCTGTACCGCTCTACTTCTTCATGCGACAGGCTCATTTCGGCCACGGCCGCCGGGTTTATTAAGGTTTTGCTGCTCATAGTAGTCTCCATTAATTACCCAATTACGAATTGTAGTAATTGGGTAATTGGGTAATTGCGTAATTTTAGGTCAGGCTGGCAACCTGCTGCGTCAGCTTGTGGGTATGGGTGAGGCCGTAGTTTATCTCGCGCACGTCGCCTTGCTGGTCGATGAGAATGGTGGTGGGCAAGGTAAACACGCCGTATTTTACGGCCGTTTCCGGCTCAACCTCCATATCAATTTTTTGCACCACCAGCCCATCCTGCCACAGGTTCAACAGCTGCTCCAGGTAGCGTGCCTGGCTGGGGCAGGCGGCGCAGTTGTCGCTGGCGAAGTAGAGGATGGTAGGGGTGGGAGAAACGGCCGTTGCCAACTCCCCCAACACCCGCACATGCCGCCGCTTAAACGTGGCGTAAGCCGAAGTGCCAAGCATAATGAGTAGGGTTGTGATGAGTAATCGTTCTATCATTTCAGTAATCAGTAGGTCAGTAATCAGTGGGTCAGTGAACTGAATACTGACCTACTGATTACTGAATACTGTCCTACCGGATCGGGCTCACGCGGAAGCCAGGCAGGCCCAGCTTATTGAGCTGGTAATAGACAAAGCAGCCCGCACAGAAGCCTAAAAACAGGTTCAGTGCCGCCAGGGCAATGACCAACCAGACCAATCCCCAACCCAGCACAGGCAGTCCGGCTGCCAGAGCCAACACAGCCAAAGCCACCACCACACCGCCAAAGCCCTGGGCAAAGCGGTGGGGTTCCGGATTATCCACAATCAAATCTGGCTTCACCAGCCCGGCGGGGCGCAAGGCGTGCTGGTAGACCCGTTTGAAGAGGGAGAGGCTGGGAACGGCCGTTCCCACCAGCATCACCACCCCCACAAATGCCGCCAGCCAGACCGCATCCAGCACAAAGGCCAGAATACTCAAACCAATAATAAACGCCTGGTTCACCCGCAGTGCAGATTGATCTACTTTTCGTTCTCTCTTGTTGCTCATCTCTTTATCTCCTGCCCTTCTGCCATAAAATCAGTAATCAGTTGTCAGTGTTCAGTATTCAGTGGAGGTCACGGGTCATGCTGTCAATTACCGATTACTGATCACTGTTTACTGTTTACTGATCACTGTTTACTGATCACTGTTTACTGGTCTTAGCCTCCAGCAATGGAGGGAATAATCATCAAGGTGTCGTTTTCGCCAACGGCCGTTTCCGGCCCATCCAAATAGCGCACATCTTCCTGGTTCAGGTAAATGTTGACAAAGCTGCGCAGTGCGTCACCCTCAAACAGATGCTGGCGCAGGTCGGGATACTGCTGCGTCAGGTCGTTCAGGGCGGTGCTCACGTCTGTACCGCTTACCTTTACCGAAGCGTTGTTGCCGGAATACGGCCGTAGCGGCGTTGGAATACGAATGGTAGGCATAAGTTCTCTCTCCTCATTTTGTAATTAAGTAATTGGGTAATTACGTAATTGCTCAATTACCCAATTACAGGTTCTCAGTCAGTCTCAACAATCTCTTCTTCCAAAAATCCAGACCGATCCACCGCCAGCTGCCACGACTGGCTGTAGGTCGGTTCCCCTTTCAACACCTGGGTAATCAGATACGAATAGCCCGGCCAACTGGCCCAGGCCAGATCGCGCGGCGACGCCACCGGCACGTCGTCCGGGTGGCTGTGAAAAATGCCGATGACGTCCAGGCCAGCCAGCATCGTCTCCAGCTCCACCTGCTGCCACGCCTTGGGGTCGATGCTGAAGCGAATCGGTTTTTCTGCCTCGACAGGCCACACATTGGCCATCGACCGAATCTCCTGCACGCTGTTTTTGCCCGCCTCAGCCTGCCCCAGCAGCAGCCCGCACCCTTCAAACGGATACGATGCCTTGCCATGCGCCTTAATCGCTTCGTGAATCTCTTTACTCAATATCAACATCCAAACTATCCCTGATTATTTAGCCGCAGATTGACGCCGATTACGCAGATTGGGCTTTATGCAAAACAAAAATCTGCGTTAATCTGCGCAATCTGCGGATTTCTAAAAACAAAAACACCTTCCTGGAAGATAAGGAAGGTGTCTGGAAATTCAGAACCATCTTCTTATCTTTCAGGCACAGAATCTGCTTCTGCACTTGACGGAATTAGCACCATTTCGCCAGCCGGGGCTGTCGCGGTTGCTGAGGTGTCATCGGGCCGTTCCCTCAACCTCTCTGGATAAGATAGGCAAACTTATGTAATTGTTTACAGCGGTCGCCATCTTAACAGAACAGGTTGGAAGCGTCAAAAATTTAGATTGGTCCAATCTTAAGCGAACCTACTGCCACAAGGTATCACTCAAATATTTAAAGCCGTTGTCTGGCAAGATGGTTACCACCATCCCTTCGTCCAGCGTTTTGGCCACGTTCAGGCTGGCAACCACCGCCGCCGCGGCCGAGATGCCCACAAAAAGCCCCTCGTTTTGCGCCAAAAAGCGCGCCATCTCACGGGCTGCTTCCGTGCGCACCGTCACCTGTTCATCCGCCACCTGCTCATCGTAGATGCCCGGCTTCAGGGCAGAGGGCATATGCTTCAGCCCTTCCAGGCCATGAAACGGGCCGTCTGGCTGCATCGCCACGGCTTGAATGTTGGGGTTGAACTTTTTCAGGCGGCGGGTGGTGCCGGTGAAGGTGCCGCTGGTGCCCAATCCGGCCACAAAATGGGTGATCTGCCCCCCGGTTTGCTGCCAGATTTCTGGTGCAGTGGTTTTGGTGTGGGCCTGCCAGTTGGCTGAATTGTTGTACTGGTTGGCGTAATACAGCGTGGGATCGGCCGCAGCCAGTTCGCGGGCCATCATAATCGCCCCGTCGGAGCCTTCTAGCGGATCGGTGAGGATCAGCTCTGCGCCATACGCTTTGAGGATGGCGATGCGCTCTGGACTGGCGTTACTGGGCAGCGTAAGCTTGATTTTGTAGCCCCGCGCCGCGCCCAGCATGGCGTAGGCAATGCCCATGTTGCCAGAGGTAGAGTCCAGCAGGGTCATGCCGGGGCGGAGCTGGCCATTTTCCTCGGCGGTGCGAATGATGTTGAGGGCGGCACGGTCTTTAACGGAGCCGCTGGGGTTGAACCATTCTGCCTTGGCGTAGAGGGCAACGGTGTCGGGTAGGTTGTGGGTAACGGCCGTATTCCACAAACGAATCAGCGGCGTGTTACCAACCTGAGCTTCTAAACGATGGGCAGCAGTTGTGGCAGAAGGAAGAATGCGTCTATTTTCGATTGTTGACAACATAATTTTAGGTGTTTCCTGAATTTAATTTCTACACAGGGCAGCGCTTACACACTACCCAACAAAAAACGGTCGCAGCTATTACCAGCCGGCGAGAACAACATGAAGAGCAGATAAAGCTCATTGTTGCTTCGCGAGGGTAGCCACCACCGTTCCTGTTCGTTGTGCTTAAAACGCACTTGTAGAAATTTTTTCAGGTTATCGAACGACGGTTAGCTCCCTCGCTCAATACACCTGCAATATTGTCCAATCATTTTCATCACGCTTTTTTAGAAATTTTGATTTATTGAATCAGACGCCAGTATAGCAAAGTGATTGGCTCCGTCAAGTTAGAAAATGATAAGCGGACTCGCGTCAACTTATCTCTTTTTCACTTTCCCCGGCTAGCCGCTACAATTCCCTCATGATTTTAGTGACAGGTGCTACCGGCTTTATCGGCCGTTCGTTGATGGATTGCCTGGCGCGAGAGGGGATTGCCGCCCGTCCCTACCAGGGGCGCATGAACGATCCCATTACGCTGCGGCGAGAGCTGGCCGATATTTCCACCGTCATCCATCTGGCAGGATCAGAATCTCGGGGGCGAGACCGACTGCTGAACCATGTAGATGTAGACGGCAGCGAGCGGCTGGTGGAAGAAGCGCGTCGCGCCGGGGTGCAGCACATCCTTTTTGCCAGCCGTCTGGGAGCAGACCCGGCCAGTATGCACCCGCTGCTGCAAGCCAAAGGGCAGATCGAGCGGCGGATTCAGCACAGCGGTGTTCCCTACACCATTTTGCGTTCGGCATCGCTGTACGGCCGTAACGACCGTTTCTTTGAGCTGATTGTGGGGCTGGCTATCTGGACATGGCCCTTTGTCTGGCTGCCCGGTGGCGGCAAACTGGCCGTACAGCCCCTTTGGGTAGAAGATTTTGTGCGCTGCCTGGTGCTGGCGCTCAGTCGGCCCGATCTCATCAACAAAACGGTAGCAGTCGCCGGGGTCGAACGATTGCGCTATGCGAATCTCGTGCAGCTGCTGTTGAACGTTTCCGGCTACAAACGTGTGCCCCTGCCTGTGCCCATGCTGCTGTTACGGCCGTTTTCCTCCATCATTTTTCGCTGGTGGTATTGGCCCGCCGTCAGCCGCTACTTTATGGACCGCTTTTTTGTGCCAGAACTTGCCCCCCACGACGCCATTTTACGCCAGTTTGGCTTCCAGCCTGCCCGCGTGCGCGACACCATCAGCTATCTGCGCTGCTCTGGCCTGGCCCTGCGCATTTTCCGGCAGTAGCAGCTAAAATTAGCCCGAAAAAGACAGTGAGATTGGCTTGTGGCTAATTTTTGTTAAGATAGTGTCATGAGGAAACGGTGGGGGCTGCTCACCGAGCTAAACATCCCCCACCAGCTGCACATCATCCCCGATATGCCCCACAACTTCGGCCAGCTGTACAACGAGATTGGCGTCTGGGCTTTACAGCTTCACGCCGCCTGCTGGGAAGAGAACAGCGACTAAAGAGCCCTGACACCGGTATTTTCTCTGGCTTGTTTTTTACAGAAGCTTAGAATTTGCCGTTGATATTGCTTTATAGTTGCCCCATTGTTCGTTTCCTTCGAAAATAGAGCCATGCAGTTACGTAGATATTTGCTTGGGTTCCTCATCATAACGGTTTGGCTGGGCGGGTGTAGTTTGGTTGAAGCGCCTTCCCTGCCCGCTGTACCGACACCGGTAGCAACGGCCGTTTCCTGGGACCTCTCCCAATTCCCCGCCAACGAAATGGTGCTAGACCCGGTTAGCGGCGTGGTGCCCAAAGTTGATCCCCTCATTGCCAATTTACTAAACGATGTTTCCCAACAGCAGCTCATGGGCTACGTGCAAACCATGCAAAGCTTTGGCAACCGCAACGTTTTTAGCCCCATAGACAACCCTACTTTTGGCATTGGGGCCGCACGGCTGTGGTTGGTGGACGAGTTTCGGCGAGTGGGAAACGGCCGTTTGGAAGTTACCACCCAGGAATTCCCCCTATATTACAACGGGCTGGCCACCACCCCCGCCAACGTCGTTGCCACTTTACCTGGTCGCTCTGGCGGCAACGAGATCATTGTTATCATGGCCCATTACGACAACCGCGCCCCAGACCCCACCGATGGCGAGACCTACGCCCCTGGCGCCAACGACAACGGCTCCGGCATCGCCCTGCTGCTGGAATCGGCCCGGCTGCTCAGCGCCTATGAATGGAACCAAACCATCATCTTCCTGGCTGCAGCGGCCGAAGAGCAAGGCACCTTCGGCTCGCGTTACTTCGTCCAAAATGCTTTTCTGGACGGCATGAACATCATCGCCGCCATTAACTACGATGGCGTAGGCGGGCGCAGAGGAATTCCCCAATACGCCCGGCTTTTTGCCGCCAATTTGCGCGAATCCCCTTCAGGTGAATTGGCTCGCTATTACGAATATATCGCCGGGCTGTACGTGCCCACCTTCCCCTTGCAGGTCAACGATGCGCTGGATCGGGAAGGGCGTTGGGGGGATCAGCGGGAATTTGTCAATGCCGGTATGCCCGCCATCCGCATCATCGAATCTGTGGAAGATCCAGATATGGTAAATTCCCGGCAGGATACCTGGGAGCGGATTAATTACAGCTATTTACAGCAAATCGTGCAGGTGAACATTGCCGTGGTAGCCAATCTGGCAGGCGCACCCCAAACGCCGCAGACGCCTATCATTCAGGCGCTGGATTCGCCAGGGGATTTTTGGCTGCGCTGGCCCACCGATCCGAATGCAGCGGGGTATGCTATCTCGTTTCGACCGTTGGTAGAGGGCAGCTTTACCACGTTCCGTTTTGTGCAGGCCAACCAGGCGGGCAACGTGGCGCTTACCGGGCTGGACCCTACCGTGACATATGCCGTGAGCCTGACGGCGCTGGATGAAAACGGCCGTTTAGGTGATTTCACCCCAGAAGTAATTATTGAACCCAGCCAGGCCGCCGCTCAGGCTCCGTAAGCAGTGCTGTAATAAAGGGCTCTTATCCTTTGGGGCACGGTAGCGAGGGTCTGTTTTTGCAAAAAAGCGCCTTTCTCAACAATTACTCATACCCAAAGGCTTATTTTTGTGTAAGATAGATACTAATTCCTACAGTTTCGGTCTTGATATTTTTATCAAAAACCATTATTGTTATGAACTGTAGTTGGTCGTTTACTGACCCAATAATTAACCTGATAGGAAATCTTTTAAAAAGTTGGGTTCAGGTCAGTGAAAAAAAGCGAGGCTAAATCATGTTGATACTGTTGGCATCTATCTTGTTCTATGTACTCATTATTGCTATGGTTCAAAGACATCGTCGTCAGCTTCAGCTTCAAGAAGCTGTTTCAGCCGAGCAGCGTCAACAGCGACTTCGCCGCCAACAATACGATCAATTTTAATAAAATTTTACAGTTCTTATAAAAATTTCAGGCAGGCTACCATGTGGTAGCCTGCCTGTTTTTGTCTGTACCAGGCGACTTAGCAAGATTGGGCCAATCTTAAAGATTGGCCCAATCTCAGTAAGTAAATTTCAGACGGTTACTTACTGCCAACAGAAGCTACTTCTTCTGCTTCTGGCGTCCCCAATACCACAAAAAAAGCAAAACGGCCGCTGCCAACAGCGCATACCCAGCCCACTTTTTTTCTTGATGATAGGCGGCTTCTTTCTGTTCTGTTTGGGCAATCCAGTCAAACGTTTCCAGCAGGCCGGTTTGCAACGGCCGTGTGGTCCAGCCCAGTTCCGTGCGTGCCTTGTCGGAGCGAGCCATGTAGGAAGCGCCGAGGCTAGCCACCGACTCTTCAGAAAACAGGCTCGGCAGGGGCAGCACGCCACTTAGTGTTCCCATTATCGGAGCAAACTTGCGCAACGGCCGTCCCGCCAAACGAAACGACGGTGGCTTGCGCCCAATGAGATGCGCCCAAAAATCGACCATCTCGTTGAGGGGAATGGCCGGCCCGGCTAAAATGTAGCTTTCCCCCACCTTGCCTTTCTCTGCGGCTAATAGATGCCCGGCGGCAATATCCGCCACATGCGCATAGGTCACGGTTAAATCAGCGCCGGGCAGCACAGGCAAACCCCGGTAAAACATCCGCATCAGTTGGGCAACGAAGCTGGTGTCGCCCGGCCCATAGACAGCGCCCGGCAGCACAATCACAATGGGAGCGCCCTTCTCAATGAGCGGCAGGGCCACTTTGTAATGCGCCAGCCATTTGGTACGGTCGTACTCAGTGAGGAATGGGCCTTCTTTGTAGTAGGTTTCATCCACCAGCTGCCCGTGGGTATCGCCAAAGACGGCCACGGTGCTGGTGTAGACAATTTTGGGGATACCCAATTCATAAGCCAGACGCAGCACACGCCGCGTGCCGCCCACGTTAATCGCTTCGGCATTCATCCAGTCTGGGGCCCCCAGCTTGTACCAGGCCGCAATATGAAACACCAGATCGCAGCCCTGCATAGCCGGACGCAGCGAGGCAGTGTCGGTGATGTCGCCTATAAAAACGATAGCGCCCAACTGCCGCAGCAGGATGGCGCTTTCTTCGGTGCGTGCCAGGGCATGCACCTCATCGCCACGCGCCACCAGCTTCTGCACAACGTGCTGGCCAATAAACCCGGAACCACCTGTTACAAACGCTTTCATAAATTATTCCCTCTCAAATTGTAGGATCAATTGGGCGCATTATACCCGACAGGGCAAAAAATAGCAGTTGGGAACGGCCGTTTGCTTGCATCCGGTGGCCACATTGCTATAATCTGCATCCCTTAATCGGGCGCGTAGCTCAGTTGGTTAGAGCGTTCGGTTCACATCCGAGAGGTCGTTGGTTCGAGTCCAATCGCGCCCACCACATGGTAAAAAGACCCTTGCGGGTCTTTTTTATTTTCCCTCGTTCGCATCACCCAAAGCCCGCTTTTGGGCACCTTTTAAACCGACTACCTGTGAGACTGGCAGCGCTGGCTAATTTATGCCTTGCAGCGGGTGATCACGTCAATCGTGACCCGGTTCTCGTCTCGCTTTAGCTGAACGAGATCGCCATTGTTGATGTTGCGAATGATATCCTCATCAAACTGGTAAGCGTAGGGGATATATTCCAGTGAGCAGGCGGGGGCGCTTTGCTGGTCTATTTCTGTATTGACAATGGCCAGGGGGGCTTTGCCACGATAAAAAAGTTCTAGCAAGACGTACGGAGCGACTGTAGAGCCGCTTCCTTTCGGGAAAATGGCAATCTTACCCGCCATGCTTTCCCCATCGGCCGGATGCCCTGGTTCCTCGATGACACCGCTTTCCCGATTGACAAACCCCAGCAGTGTGATAGGCGTATCGGTGACAAACGCTTCGGCGGTGACGCTGAAATCGGTTTGGGAGGGGAGACCATGCCCGGTGGCGGTGAAGGAACCGGTGGCAAGCTTTTTAGTAGACCTTGATACAAATTTGGTTGGTTTTACGGCCGTTTCCTCATTGGTTTGAGTTGTGGTAGCTGCGTCAATGGCTGTTTCACCCAGAGCTAGCTTAAGGCAGTCGTGCAGCCTCATGACAGATGTAGGAATGCCGTTCAGTCCAGATTTGATGTAATGTTCCGCCTTCATCGAATTGGTGAGGATGTGTTTGACCCAGCTGGGATCGTATGGCACCACTTCCGGGCAGGTGTTTTCCAGCAGCAGCGCCCCGCTGCCGGTGATGATCGCCGCCAGCCCCGTTTTTTCGGCGATCGCTTTGTTGGCGGAGGAGGTGAAGACCCAGAGCGGGGGGGCGTCCGGGTGCAGCTGCCTGCCTTGAAGCAGTTCGGCCGTAGCGCGCAGTTCGCCAATCGACGCCTGGGGGCAGCCGATGGTGATGAGAGAAACGGCCGTTTCCGGAGCCAACTCTTTATATCTCTGTTGCAGCTCTGCCGCCCCAAATTGCAGCCGCGCCTGAAACGCTGCCGGGGGGCGTTCCCCCTGCCCATCGATGTACAACAAAGGGCAGCCGTAGTTGGCCGCTGCGGCCGTCAGCGCCTTCTTTTGCTCGTGCGTCAGCTCAGCAGGCAATCCTTTGATGGCCGGGATCGGGCCGTTGGGCATCTTCCACTCTGGCTGGCGCTGCTTGCCGATCCAGTCGCCCAAAATCGAAAAGTCGGCCGGGTCTACCAGCGGCGTGGTGGCGACTACCGCCAGGTTTGGCCGGCGGTTTTCTGCCAGCATCAAACCATATTTAGGCGTGTAGCCCGTCAGCGCCGCTGCCAGGGCAGACAGCCCCGATTCACGATTCGTAACCAGCCCGGTGTAAGAATTGCCAAAGCAAATGGCGTTCGATTCGGCCCAGGCCGCTTCGCCGCTGGTAACAACCCCTTCCCACTCATACGGAATGCAGGATTGGGTAGGTCGCACGCCCAGCTGAGTATAGCGATCCACGATTTCCTGGTTGTGTTCCCGGAAGTTGGGGGCCACAATGCGCATCGCTTCAAATTGAGCCATGTCGCAGCCCGCTGCGTTGAGCGTGGTGGACACGGCAACCTGAGCCTGCGGGTCTTCGGCCAGCCGGGCCAGAAATTGGCGCAGCCCCAGCCCACCCGTCAGGGGCGAGACGCCAGAGAGGTGGGCGCTGGCGATGGGCACCAGTTCGGTTGCGCCGGCGGTTGCGGCCATATCCAGCAGCAGCCGCATCGCCATCTGGCGGGCGACCCCTTGCCCGCCTGCCAGCATTTCCTGTTGTGCTTTGTTCAATTCGATTTGCGTCATCATTACTTTTTGGGTTCCCTGGGTGTAGTGGGCCGAAAGCCTGTGTCTGACTGTAAATTACCACGCTGGGCAACCACGGTTTGGGCTTCTTGTGGATCCGGCGGCAGCTGGCGCTCCTGAAAATGGAGATATTCGCGCTGGGTGGGGTAGGCAAAGTCGATGTCCCAATGCAGCTTAAAGGCACGCAGGGTTGCTTCCCAAATATCCTGTTCGCTTCCACGCCGCTTGCGCGGATCGACCAGGTAACGCAGGGTGAGCACCACTCCGCTGTCGCCCACATGGGTGTAGACGGTGGGTGTGGTGTTGGAATAGCTGATGACAAAACGCTGGTCAGTGCGACGGCCGTATTGCTTCACAACCTCACTTACATCCGGAGCCACCTCATTGATGATGTTGGCCAAAATCGCCTTTGCCTTTTCCCAATCACTCTCGAATGTGATCGAGACCGGGATTTCGTTCCAGATGTAAGGAAAACCCTGGTGCATGTTGGCCAGCATTTCGGAGAAGATTTTGCCGTTGGGCACGTGGATAATGCGCCCCGTGCTTTGCTCTGCCTGGATGCGGTGGCCGATTTCCAGGAGGCTAAAGGAAAAGAGCCGGATGTCGATTACGTCTCCCAGATTTCCGTCAATCTCAACCCGGTCGCCAACGACAAACGGCCGTCGCCAAACAATAAAAACCCAGCCCGCCAGCGCCACAATCAAATCTTGCAGGGCAATGGCAATACCGGCCGATAAAAGCCCCAAATATGTCACCAGCGTGCCGATGCCCGCCAGCCAAAGCCGCCCCACCAGCAAGATACCCAGCACAACCGAGGCATATTCCACCGTCTTGCGCCAGTTGTACCGCATACGGGCGTTGTCGGCGTAATAGCGATGGATGAAGCGCAGCGCCAGCCAGCGTACCAGCCACAGCAACAGTATAATCAGTAACGAGGACAGCAAGTTTCGCTGAAACGGGCTCTCTAAATCGATACTGAGCGAAGTAAAAAACTCATTCAGTGTCTGGCTAATTTGTTCAATCATAGGTTTGCTGGCTCACTTGCTGTATACACAAACTCTGGCCGGATGATTTCGACGGTAACGGCCGTTTCCTGCTGAATCCCTGCCGCCAATTGTTCAATCGCATCATCCCCAAACACGTTGGCCGTGGTGCCCCGTGGCGCACCCAGGATCAGCAGGTCGGCGTTCACTTCCTTCACAAAACGAACAATTTCTGCCTGCACCACCCCCCGGCGAATTTTCACCTCGGTGCTCAAAAAGGCGGTATCGGCCCGCTTTTGGGCAATGCGCAGCAGCGTTTCACCCATCCAGGTTAGCTCGGCCAACATCGGCTCCTTCAAGCTGTCATTAATTTTGTCATCCAGGCTGTTAGGGTCCACCACATATAAAAACAGCAGTGGTTTCCCCGTCAGTTTGGCCTGTGCAATCGCGGCCATTTGGGCGGCGCGGCTGCCCTCGCCGCCTCGGGTGGCACACACAATACTACTCATGCTCTGCCTCCTCGGCTCCACCGTTCAGCCCGCGATTCCTCATCAGGATTTCCAGGGCAGCAACGCGGTTGTTCAGGTCAACGATCAGCTCGTCATTCACTTCATTGGCAATAAGGCCCCGGCGAGCTGCCTCGCCAATGGCGCTGCGCTCAGCGTTTAGCGCATCCTGCCGCGCCTGCAAATACATCTCTTGTTCCAGTTCCGGAAATGTCTCTAAATGCGCCCGTAAAGCACTCTTTTTCTCAATAATTTCTTCATCATACACCTGGTTCATCGATTCCCAAATGTCGCGGAACAGAATACCGTTCCGGTGCAGGCGCTCCAGCTCTTGTTTTCCAGCCCATTTAGCCGAGAGCGTGGCCTGCCGCCGCTGCAATTCCAGGCGCTGTACCGGTTTTTCGGCCAGCTTCAGCCGTTTGATTAGCTTTTCGATGGTCATTCCCTGGAAGAGCAGGGTGAACAGCACCACGCCAAAGGTCATCACCCGCAGCTCCAGCGCCACATCCGAGCCAAAGACGGCGTTTTCAATCGACAGAGCCAACGCCAGGCTGATCGCCCCGCGCAGGCCTCCCCAATACATGACGTGTTGAAAGCTGAGGGGGATGCGGTTTTGGGGTTGGAAACGGCCGTAAATCCAGCCAAACGTATACACAATCAACCCCCGACTCAAAATAATCGCCACCACCGCCACAAGAATGGGAACAAGATTGGGTTGCAGCTGCAACAGCTCGATCTCCAGCCCAATCAGCAAAAAGACCAGCGAATTCACCACAAAGCTCAAAAATTCCCAGAAGTTGTCCAGCGTCAGCTTGGTCGTGGGGGAGGTATTTTCCAGGCCGATGTTGCCCACCATCAGGCCCGCCGCCACCACCGCCAGAATGCCGCTAAAGTGCAGCCCAGGCACCCCCACAATATCGCCAAATAACTCCGCCACCACAAACGAGCCAAAGGCCAACGCCACCGTCGTGGCCGTTTCAATCAGATGGTCATCCACGTTTTTCAGGATGATGTAGGAAACCACATACCCCATCACCAGACCCACAGCCAGCCCGCCAAAAGCCACAACAAAGAACTCTTGCAGCGCCCCGCCCAGGCTAAACGAGTTAGACAGCGCACCCGCCGCCAGCGCCAGGTTAAAGATGACAATCGCCACGCCATCGTTGAACAGGCTTTCCCCTTCCACCAGAATTGTTAGCCGTTTGCTCACGCCCAGGCTGCGGAAAAAGGCGATCACCGCGACAGGGTCTGTGGCTGAGATAAGCGCCCCAAAGGCCAGCGCCGCCGCCCAGGGGATGCCCAAAAACTGCACCACCAGCCCCCCAACCAAAAAGGTGCCCACTAGCGTGCCGCCAATGGCCAGCAGCAGAACCGGCAGCAAATCTTTTTTGAGCTTGGCCCAGGGGATGTGCAGGGTTGCCTCAAAGATGAGCGGCGGTACCAGAATTGCCAAAATCAGGTCTGAACTGACGGTAAAGCCCAAAAAGTTGGGGAAGAAGGAAAGAACCAGCCCAACCAGCACCAGCGCCACGGTGTAGGGCAGGCGAATGCGGCGCACCACAACGGCCACCATAGCGGCAATGAACAGCAGCACCATGAGGCTAAGTTCCTGCCGTACCAGCCCGCTTTCTTCGGCGAATAACAATGGGGGGAATTGTTCTGCCAGGGCAGAAATGTCCATTTTTACTCCTTGTCAATGGTTGCTAGTTACTGGTTTTTGCCAGCAGCCAGCAACGAGCCACTAAATATACTTGCTTAGTTCGATACGGCCGTATTCCCCCCGCACAAATTTACCCTTATCCGCCCCCCAGGGGATGGTGCAGTCGAAGCCCAGCTTGGCGGTATGGCTTTTTTGCCCCGGCACGTGAATGCCGGAGGGGTCCAGCGAACTGCCCGGCTGATTCTGAAACAGCATCATATCCTTGTCCCCCTGGAAGCGGGTGGCAAAGGCCCACTCCACCTGCGCCGGGTCGTAAATATCCACGTCCGTATCCACCACCCAGACATGCTTGAGCGAACCATGTCCTTTGAAGGCAGCCTCGATGGCCAGACGGCCGTCTTCCGGCCCCTGCTTCTCAATCTGCACCACCGCATGAAGCCAGGAGCTGCCCCCCGGCGTAATCACCACATCTGTGCAGCGCACCACCTTGTTCACCTCGGCAAAAATGGTTGGCTCTTTGGGCATCCCCATCAAAATCTTGTGCTCCAGCCCGCCCGGCAGCAGGGCATGGAAAATGGGATTGTGCCGGTGGGTAATCAGATCAATCTCAATAATTGGCTGGTCGCGAATGATGTCCATCGTCTCTGTCAGGTCCATAAACGGCCCTTCCTGCGTTTGTCGTTTGGTCAGCCGACCTTCCAGCACAATCTCCGCATCGGCGGGCACGGCCAGGTTGTTGGTGAGGCATTTCACCAGCGGCGTGGGGGCCAGGGCGTGGGCTACCGCCAGCTCATCCACGTCTGGCGCGGGGGACATGGAGGCGGCCAGATGCACCGCCTGCGACACGCCAATGCAGATCGCCACCGGCAGATCCCCCTCAACTTTTTGCATGGCGGTCCAGGTGCCGCGCCGCTCGATGATGCGGGCAGCAAAGCGCCGTTCATCCAGCCGCAGCAGCCGGTGGTAACACATGTTGCGCCCCAGCTCCGGGTCTTCTGTAATCACCACGTTACTGGCGATGTAATGTCCGCCATCCTGCGGCAAATGGAACAAAATGGGCAAATCGTTCAGGTCAAACTGCTCCAGAACCACTTCCTGGCAGGGGGCGCTCTCCACCATTGGCGGCGTTTGCGGGTTTTCCGTGGCCCTGGCCAGATGAGCGATGAGCTCCGGCACGGGCACGTTCAAATCCATGCTGAAATATTTGCGGTCGGAGCAAGGGCCAGCGCAAACGCGCCAGCCAGGATAGCCGATGATGTTGTTGCACAGCACCGGGCGACCTTCCAGGGCGTGGGCCACGTTGGCCAGTTCGTAGGTCACGCTCACCGGCGTGTCGATTTCAATGAGATCACCCGTTTGGGCGGCTTGTGCCAAAAATTGTCGAAAGCTCATGTTCCCTCTTCACGCAAATCACACGCTAACGGGGCGGTTGCGTAGAAAATCCGCTGTGTTCCCGTGCAGAAAGCAATCGCACGGTGACGTAATCTATTGTAAACTGTTTGAGTTTATACTAAAAATTTATAACTATTCAGGTCTCAGAGGTGCGACACACTTACGTTAGCAAGTTTTGCTGTGCTTTACATCAGGACAAGTGCGTCACACCTGTAAAAATTATTTTAAGGAGTGACCGCATGTTGCGCCAACATCCCCTATTGTTTTTTATTTCGATACTCTTTTTGGCCATGCTGGCCTGTAACGCTTTTGCAGGCGACGTAGAGCCTGCCATTGCTGTGCCGCCCCCATTGGTCACGGTGGAAGATGGTACGGCCGTTCCCGACCCAGAATCCCCCATTACCGATATTGCCCCCACAGCGACGCTGCAAGGCAGCAGTGGGGATGGCGGTACGGCCGTTGCCTCCGGCAACCCATACCTCACCATTCTGGTCGATCTCAACATCCGCTCTGGCCCTGGCGTGGCGTATGATCGGCTGGGCTTCTTCCTGAAAGATGCTACGGCGCAGGTGCTGGGGCGTGATCCCGCCTCTGGCTGGTGGCTGGTGGTTTGCCCCGGCGATATTGCCGCACCGCAATGCTGGATTTCTGGCGGGTCGCAGTACACCCTGGGCACCAACACGGGCAGCGTGCCGGTTGCCGCCGCGCCGCCCACGCCCACGCTGGTGCCTACGGCTGAGCCCACTGCGGAACCCACGGCGGATACGGCCGTAATCGGCGGCCTCAACAGCTATCTGGTCTACAGCAACACAGACGGCATCTGGCGGCTGCCGCTAGACGTTAGTCAATCGCCGCCCACGGCAGGCACACCGGTACTGCTAACGGCTGTAGCCAATGTAAACCAGCTCCTCATCTCACCCGATGGCCAGCAGATAGCCTTTGTGGCCGGGACGTTTGAGAACAATCGGTTGGGGGTCGTCTCCGTGGCGGGCGGCAGCCAGATTTTGGTTGATTCTGCCGATTTGCCCAATGCCTCTGGTCCAGATTTTGCCATACTCATTGACCAGATTGCCTGGCTGCCCAACAGCCAGACGATAGCATTCAACACCGTGATCTCTAACCTGGTAGGGCCTGGCATTGGCCCGCAGGCAGATTTATGGCTGGTGACAATGGGCGGTGGCCTCACAGAACAGTTCGCCAGCGGCACGGCTGGCCACAGTTTTGCCCTGTCGCCAGATGGCACCCGCCTCATTTTAGGCAACCCAGAAAGCGTAACGCGAGTGAATCTGAACGGCAGCAATCGAGAAACGGTCATCACCTTCCCCGCGGTAAACACCGCCAGCGAATATGCCTGGGTCCCCACCGCTCAATGGCTGTCTGGCGGCAGCCAGGCGACAGTCGCCATTGCGGCTGCGGACCCATGGATGCCCGAAGCGACAGCCACGCTGTACCAGATTCCGGTCAGCGGCCCGGCAGTAGAAATTGGCTCGGTGCTGGGCAACACGCTCTTTTCGCCGCCAAAATGGACGCGCAGCGGCAATAACCTGGGCTATATTCAGATTGTGATAGATTCAAGCAATGTGCGGTCGATGGTGGTAGCCGATGGCAATGGGGGGAATCCGGTAACGGTTGCTTCAGTTGCCAACCAGCTGGAATTTACCGGCTGGAACCGGTCTGGCAGTCGTTTTCTATATACCGGTCAGGGTTATTTTGGCATCGGGCAGGTAGGGCAGCCGCCGCTGGAAGTGTTGGTGCCGGGCAGGGTGGATACTCAGATGTGGCTGAATGACAGTGCGTTTGTTACGGCCGTTGGCAGCAGCGGCAGTTGGGATTTGTTGACGGGGAATTTGGCAGGCAGCACACGAGTTGTGGCAGGAACGGCCGTACAGTTTGTACAGCTTGATATTTGGGTGCCTTAAAAAAGAAGTGCGCCCCCTGTCCTGCATAAACAGGGGGCGCGTGCAGAGGGGATGTTGTTTGTTGGTGAGCGATTGAAACGAGGGACTGCACCAACGAAAACAAAAGGAGTGTTGTACACACTGCTGTTGGGTGTTGTCCGATACCTGCTCTAGCAAGTGTGTACATTACCCTGATTTAGGAACCGTACCGGGTGGCACGGTTTCTAAACCAGAGGTAATTTAAAGTGTTGGCGGCTGGCAGTCCGGTTAAGGACCACCGCAATCCGGTTGGACTGCCAACTCTCTTGAGTTGATAAGGTTGTAAAAGCTGGTTAGGCTTTTTCGGAAATTTAATGATCCAATTCGTCCCGAAAAAGCCTCTAGCCAATTCCAGAAATACGCTCGATTTTTGGAGCATTATTTTCTGGAATTGGCCTTAACGCCGACGCAAGAAGGCCGGAATTTCCAGATTGTTGGGTGCAAATTTAGGCTGCACCGGTTCCATTTCGCGCTCTTCCCGCTCACGGGCCGGAACTTGCCGGGCGGGCGCGATGTTGGCTTCTGTTTGGGGACGCTGGGTGGAGGTGCTGGTGGTGGAACGGCCGTACTGCTGCTGCAATACCTGTCGCCGGGAAATGGTTCGTTCAAACCCGGTGGCGATGACCGTAATCCGCATTTCATCTCCCATGCTCTCGTCGATGACCGCGCCAAAGATCATGTTGGCTTCAGGATGCGCCGTCTCACGAATGATGGCGGCGGCGATGTTCACATCGTACAAGCTCATGTTTGGCCCGCCGGTGACGTTGAACAGAATGCCCTGTGCCCCGTCGATGGTTACGTCCAGCAGGCGGGAGCTTATGGCTTGCTCGGCAGCCAGCCGCGCTCGTTCTTCCCCTTCGCCGTGGCCTACGGCCATCAGTGCCGCGCCACCTTCCGACATAATCGCTTTCACGTCGGCAAAGTCCAGATTAATAAGGCCAGGCACAGTAATCAGTTCGCTGATGCCCTGAATGCCCTGGCGCAGCACGTCATCGGCCATCTTGAATGAATCTTTCAAAGAGACGCGCCGGTCGGTTAGCTCCAGCAGGCGGTCGTTGGGAATCACAATCAGGGTATCGACATGCTCTTTTAGCTTTTCGATGCCGGCTTCGGCGGAGTTGGACCGCTTGCTGCCTTCGAAGAGAAACGGCCGTGTCACCACCCCAATCGTTAAAGCGCCCTGTTCGCGGGCCAATTTAGCCACGATGGGTGCCGCGCCAGTGCCGGTGCCGCCCCCCATGCCAGCAGTGATGAACACCATGTCGGAGCCAGCCAGCACTTCTTGCAGCTCTTCGGTGGATTCTTCAGCCGCCTTGCCGCCCTGCTCAGGATGACCGCCAGCGCCCAGGCCGCGCGTTAGCTTTTCGCCAATACGCACACGCACAGGAGCATCCGACAATAGAAGCGCCTGGTTGTCTGTGTTGATGGCCACAAAATCGACGCCGCTAATGCCTGCCTGAATCATCCGATTCACGGCATTGCAGCCTCCACCACCCACACCAACCACGCGGATACAGGCTACATTTTCAAACTCAGGCGCTCTTTGCATGTGAATACCCTCTTACTAAAAATGAATCAAAAAGACGATGAAGGTGAGGGCGAACATAACCCTCTTCCCTGGTTCACCCCGCACCTTCATCGGTTAAAACAAGGTTGCTTTGTTGCCGGGTCGGGGATCGTACCGGCTGGCATACTGGTCCAGTGTCGCTTTTTCCACCAACCATTTGTTACCAAACTTGATGGCTGGCAGCTTGCCCTGGCGGATGAGGCGGCGCACCGATTCTGGGTGAATATTGAGCCGCTTGCTGACTTCCGCCACACCCGCATAGTTTTCTATTAAGTCGTCTTTACTCATCGCTTCTCATTGGTTATGAAGAAGCATCCCCACAAGTGCGGGATACTACAACAATTCTATATGTTGCAACAATACAACAAAACTCGCACTATGTCAAGTACCAATTGTTGTAATGTAACAACAGAGCTTCATTGACGATTTTGGATTGAGGATTGAATGCGTTACCTTTTATGATGAAACGACACTAACAGAATGAACCCGTTTGCCCATTTCAGTGAAAGAGAGGGAACTTTATGCGTAGTTTGGCACCTGTGACTGGAAAAAGTGAAACCGTTCTGGGCCGTTTGCGTCACGCTGCGGTGCTTGACCGCCTGTTTTTGCCGGTGGATACGGCCGTTCTGGCTTATTTTCGCATCGCTTTTGGGCTGATCATGCTGTGGGAGGTGTACCGCTATTTTGACAATGGTTGGATTACCCGCTACTGGGTCGATCCGGTATTGAATTTTCCTTACTACGGGTTTGGTTGGTTACGGCCGTTGCCTGGCATTGGCATGGAGCTGCTTTTTGCGGGTTTGGGGATTTTAGCTATTTGCATTACCCTCGGCTTTTATTACCGCCTCAGCGCTGCGCTCTTCTTTTTGGGCTTTACCTACAGCTTTTTGTTGGAACAAGCCCGCTACCTCAACCATTTTTACCTGATTATCTTGCTCAGCTTCTTGCTCATCTGGCTGCCTGCCGGGCGGGTTTATTCGCTCGACGCCCGCCGTGCGGCGCATGGCAGTATCCAGCGTGCTCCCGCCTGGACGCTCTGGCTGCTGCGAGCGCAAATTGGCATTGTCTACTTCTACGCCGGGTTGGCCAAGATAAACCACGACTGGCTCCGGGGGCAACCAATGCGGGACTGGTTGGCCAGCCGCACCAATATTCCCATCATTGGCGGCTATTTTACGGAAGAGTGGCTGGTGTATGTCTTTTCCTACGGCGGGCTGCTGCTCGATTTGCTGATTGTGCCTTTTTTGCTGTGGCGGCGCACACGGCCGTTTGCCTTCGCCGTCGGTTTGCTGTTCCATCTGCTCAACGCCAAAATGTTTTCGATTGGCATCTTTCCCTGGTTTATGATTGCGGCAACGGCCCTGTTTTTTGATCCCGGCTGGCCCCGGCAGGTTATCGCCTGGCTGGGCTGCCAGTGCGTGCGCAGCGTCAAAGCTGACGCCCAACAGACCTATGCCTCTGGCTCGAAGCCGCTGGTGGTGGGCTTCCTGGGGGCGTATCTGCTCGTGCAGCTGCTGCTGCCGCTGCGCCATCATTTGTACGCAGGCGATCCCAGCTGGACGGAAGAGGGGCACCGCTACGCCTGGCACATGAAGCTGCGCGACAAGGATGCTGAGGCGGTCTTTCGGGTAGTGGATGCCCAAACAGGCGAAACGTGGTACGTAGCCCCGCACGATTATTTGCGGAGCTGGCAGGCCAACAAGGTAGCGGCTAACCCGCATATGATCTGGCAGTTTGCCCGCTTTGTGGCGCAGGAATGGCAAAAGCAAGGGGTGACAGAGGTAGTGGTTTATGCTGAGGTGATGGCTTCGCTGAACGGCCGTTCCCCCCAGCCACTCATCGACCCCACGGTGGATTTATTGACCCAGACGTATTCGTTACGGCCGTCTGCCTGGATTGTGCCGCTGGCGACACCGTTGGGTGGCGAGTAGAGATTGGAGATTGTTGCCAATCTCCAATCTCCCAAATCCTATTTTTCGTCCAGGGCAGCAATGCCGGGCAAGGTTTTACCTTCCAGCAGCTCCAGGCTGGCTCCGCCGCCGGTGCTGATGTGGCTCATTTTTTCAGCCAGGCCCGCTTTGGTGACGGCGGCGGCAGAGTCCCCACCCCCAATGATGACTTCGGTGCCTGTTTCTACCTGTGCCGCCAACAACTGCGCCAGCTGATTGGTGGCCTGGGCAAAGCGAGGGAATTCAAAAACGCCCATCGGCCCATTCCAGATCACCATTTTGGCCCCTTGCAGCGCCTGCCGGAAAGTCTCCAGCGATTTGGGACCGATGTCCAGCGCCATTTTGTCTGCCGGGATGCTGTCAGCAGGCACGGTTTCGGCGTCGGCGTCGGCATCAAATTTGGTGGTGACGACAAAATCGACGGGCAGCACTAGCCGATCCCCGGCCATGCCCAGCAGCCGTTTGGCCTCGGGCAGCGCGTCTTCTTCAACCAGGGAAGTGCCGGTTTCATGCCCTTGCGCCCGGATGAAGGTGTTGGCCATGCCGCCCCCGATCAGGATTTTGTCGGCGGTGTTGAGCAGGTTTTCGATCAGCTTGATTTTGTCGGAGATTTTGGCTCCGCCCATGATGGCGACGTAGGGATGGGGTGGATTGGAAACGGCCGTTCCCAACGCACTCAACTCTTTCTCCATCAAAAAGCCAGCCACAGCCGAACCGCCTTTGGCCCGAATGGCCTGCGCCACCCCTTCCGTGCTGGCATGGGCGCGATGGGCTGAGCCAAAAGCGTCGTCTACGTAGAAGTCGGCCAGCTCGGCCAGCTCGGCCGAGAGCGCCGCATCATTTTTCTTCTCGCCAGGGTGAAAGCGGGTGTTTTCCAGCACCAGCACATCGCCGGGTTGCAGCGCGGCGGCGGCAGCGGTGACGTTGGCCCCCACTACGTCATCGGCGGTTTGCACAGGGCGGCCCAGCAGCTCGCCCAGGTGGGCAGCGACGGGGGCCATGCTATATTGGGTATCGGCGGCGGTGGACGGCCGTCCCAAATGGGAGCACAAAATGAGCGCCGCGCCGTGGTCTAGCAGATAGTTCAGCGTGGGCAGCGCCGCCTGGATGCGGGTGTCGTCGGTGACGGTGATGGTGTCTTTGGGGTCTTTGCTGCTCAGCGGCACGTTAAAATCCACCCGTACCAGCACATTTTTTCCTTTTACGTCAATATCTTCAACAGTTTTTTTATTCATATTTCACCTCAAATCCTTAATTATGAAAAAGCGCCTCAAAGAAATATTCTCTGCCCAGCCTGGTTAGGGCATTTATTTTTCTCTTTTCATAGAAATCATTGGCTGCGCCTCTTCTAAAAAACCATATGCAATCAATTAAAATGCTTAACTTGTATACATCATATAGATGTTTTTGCTCGCTAAGCGTTAAGGGCCGATGTTTAATGTATTCCTGTACAATGGCGCGTGCCATTGTTATGTCAATTCTATCAGAGGTATAAGGCCAGGCCCACTCCCCAATCAAGCATACTAAATCGAATTGCAGAAACGTATAATTTGCATCATCAAAATCGAGTAGAGCTGCGAATTTTCCCCCTCGAAAAAGCACGTTTGAAAAATGAAAGTCACAGTGACAAATTCCCTTCGGTAATGCCGCGGGGAGATCGAGCAATGTGAGTTCTTGATCTAACCAGTTGAATTTTTCCTGAGCGTCTTTCGTGTTAAGTTTTGTCGCTTCCTTGCGTGCCAGCCTTCGGCATAAATCACGACCATAGTTCCAGCGGTAAGGCGTGTACTGAGATCGAAAATCCCGCGTGACCGCTTGCAATTCTGCGGCTTTCTGCACAAGCTGCTGCATATGATGAAGGGATGGATGTTTTATAAGTACACCATCAAGGAATTCAGAAAATACATACGGTTTATCCTGATAAGTACCAATGGTTGTGCCTTGCGTATTCTTGATCTGCGCTGGACACGGATAGCCGCGCTCGATGAGATACGCAAGCAGATCGCTCTCAAACAGAACGGACTCTCGGGAGCGATTTTCATAGCAGCGGAAGACAAACTTGCCTTGTGAGGTTGTTATGAAATAATTTGTTTGTACTGTGCCTTGTTGAACGGATTCCGCTTGAGTGAATGTTCCCAGATCGTACCGGGCAAGAATATTTTGAAAATCACTATGGGTAAAAACTGTTTTAACAGCCATATTTTTCAAATTGCTGGATAAACTTCCTGCAATTTTGCATCCTCACGGTACTCGTTAACGGAGCCTGCGGGAGGTTACCCGCTAACATTTATTCATAAACAATTTGGGTGCTTTGCATATCAGCGTACCGCTCGTCCGCTGGCTGGATGTTCAGCACCTTTTTGATCTGCTTCATGCGCGGCACCATCGTGATGAGCGGGGTTTGGTGGTTTTTGGCGACGGCGGCCTGGGAGAGGTTGCGCAGCTCCAGCTCGCTCATAATAAATTCGACGGCGGCGGCCCAGGCGGCGGGTTTGTCTAGTTTGGGTTTGCTGATCGCTTTGAAGCTGCGCCAGAGGGAACGGCCGTTTACCAACGCCATCGCCCCATAAGAACGTTCCTGCATTCCTGGAATGAGCAGTTCCTCTACCGGATCCGCCAGCGCTTCGGGACGCAGCTTCATCTTGAGCAGGCCGCCGTACAGGGCAAACGGCAAAATCCACGATTCGCCCGGCACTTTGCCATCTTCGCTGAGCGATTGGCCGGTGGCAATGATGCCCCGCGCCCGCCCACCCGTCAGCGGCAGGTCGATGGTGGATGGGTTGACGCTGTCGATGCGCCAGTTGTCGGCTACTTTGGTGAGCGTGGCGGTGACCACGTCGTTGGCGGTGAAGCTGTTTTCGGCGGAACCCGGTTCTGGCCAGGCGTATTCGAGGTGAATGAAACGGCCGTTTTCCGTCTCCACCGCCCGCGTCAGCCCCAGCTGCTCCCGGCCCAGCACCGTTTTTAGCAAAATATCATAGACGTAGACGTCGAACAGGTCCAGCATGGCCGCCGCCTGGCCATCTGCGGTGAGCAAGGTGCGCATCGTGGCCGCGTCTTCTGCCAGCGTCGCCTGAATCAAATTATCCACGACGGGCCACACCTCTTCCCAAACAGTTTTTTCATCAATCATAACTTTCTCCAAGACGTTAAAACGCAAACGTCAAAACACACGCCCATTATACGCGAGCCAGGGCACAATTTCATGCCAAAAGCGGTAAAGGTGAATAATGGCGCAGCTCTTCATGACAAGATGCAGGGCTGGTGGAAAAGGTGGTAAACGCTCCCAGCATGCCGGTAAAAACCAGCAGGCGCGTGGTGGGTAAGTGACCGTATCGAGCAAACGTGAAACGTAACCAGAGAGGCATCACATTTCACGCCAGACCCCACGAAATCCCAAAGACCCAAAAATTATAAAACGAACCGGTCCCCAGTTTGGGCGATGCGGAACCCGGCCTGGCGCACGGCCGTTTCCGCCGCGCTCCCTTTGTCCAAAATAACGTTGGTATGGTTCAGATGGGTCAACACCAGACGGTCCGCCAGATGGGCAAACCGTTCCACCGTCTCCGTCACCAGCGGATGGGCTACCGGGACGCGACCGCCCAACTCGTCCCGGCTGTAGAAGCTGGCGTCCACCAGGGCCACGTCCACGCCGCTCAGAGTCGCCTCCGCCTCTGGCCATTGGCTCCAGGCGTCGATATCTGGCAGGTAGAGCAGCGATTTTTGCGGCCCCTGAACGTGAAAAGCAACGGTGCCCACGCCCCATTCATCACGATGCGGCACGGGAACGGCCGTTACCTTCAATCCCTCCCCCAACGCCACCGCCGCCCCGCCCGGCAGCGGTCGGAAATCCAGCTCCGCCACCAGCGGTGACCAAAGCGTGGTGTGCTGCAGCAAATCACACAGCGCAGGCGTGGCGTAGATGGGCAAGTTGTGGACAAACATCGCCTCTTTGCTCAGCTGCGGCAGCCCGCCGATATGGCCCATATGAGCGTGCGTCAAAAAGATGCCGTCCGGCTGGCGCAGCCGGTTAGCCCGCTGCGGATGTGGCCCCAGCGCCCCCGCCAACAAATTGAGCTGAAACTTGATGTCCGGCGTGGCATCAATCAAATAAACCTTCGCTCTTTCTCTGTGCCCCTCTGCGCCTCCTCCGTGCAGCTCTGTGTTCCTTCTCTTATCCACAATGGCCAAACAAGCCGCATACTGCACCCGCGATGGCTCCAAAAAAGCGGCCGTACACCGCCCGCAGGTGCAGCCCGCGTGGGGCAGCCCCGCATCTTGCATGTTGCCGACAATGACGGCCGTTACCGAATTTTCGCTAAAAGTTAACATAAAAGCAGTTGGTGGTAGTTAGATCCCTGATTAATGTTGTGCTAAAACGGTTGTGATGATGGCTGTAGCCCCGGCTTGTTGGAGAGCGGTGTAAACGGCCGTTTCCCCAACCTCATCCGCCACCAGGGCAATCATATTGCCGCCGCGCCCGGCCCCGCTGAGCTTTGCGCCCAAAGCCCCAGCCTGCAAGGCGGCAGCTACCAGCACATTCAATTCTGGGGATGATATCGTCATTTTTTGCAGCCAGGCGTGGTTTTCGGTCATAAGCTGGCCAACGCGCGGCACATCGCCGCATTCGATGGCCTGGCGGGCGGCTTTGGCAATACGGCCGCATTCGTCAAAAATGTGGGCAAAGGCGGCGGGCTGCTGGTTGTAGTGGCGGCGCACATCCTCCACGGCAAGCCGGGTGCTGCTGCGTACCCCCGTGTCTGCCACCACAAAGCGCAGCGGTGCAGCCACGGCAAACGGCTCAATCTGGTTTTTGGGGGATTGGCGCACAAAGTAAATGGGCTGCTCGTAGGCCACCACGGTATTGTCGATGCCGCTGGGGGTGCCGTGGTGAATCTTTTCCACCTCGTAGGTCAGCGCCGAAACCATCTCGTTGGTTTGCAAATCGGGCCGGTTGAGATGCTGGGCCAGGGCACGGATGATGGCTGCGGCAATAGCCGCGCCGCTGCCCATGCCGCTGGCGATGGGAATCTGGCTCCTGACGTGAAGGGTGACATCTGGTATTTGCCACAGCTGGGCCGCTTCCAGCACCAGCCGGGCAGGCAGGGCCAGCGCGTCGTCGGCGGGCAAATCTTGCAGCCGATCGTGCCGTCCCAAATCCGGGGCAACAATGTAGCAGTTGTTGCTGGAGGAGTGGGTGACGGCGGCTTTGGCTCTTAATTGGGAAACCGGGGCGGCGATGGCGGGACGGCCGTATACCACTGCATGTTCGCCAAACAAAATAATCTTGCCCGGAGCCGTCGCTTCGGTGACGGGGTGGAACTCAATCATCGTCCAAAAATGTAGAGGGTGAGGAAGACCACCAGGGCAAAGCAGCCCAGCGTTATTTGCAATGAGCGGTCTCGCAGCAAAATCTCTTCTGGCGCGCCACCCATCTCCTGCACATGAATCAGGTAAAGGTAGCGGAAGATACCATACAGCACAAAGGGAATGGTGAGCATCATCAGGTGGTTTTCCGGCAGACCTTCGGCCAAAAAAGTGTACAGACTGTAGGAAACGACAGCGCTGGTGGTGACAATGCCCAGCAGGCGGTCGATTAAATCCAGGTTATATTCATCCAGAATGGCGCGATGGCTGCCCGCGTTTTGCCCCAGCAGCACCAGCTCGTGCCGCCGCTTGCCCAGCACCATGAACAGGGCCAAAAAGCCGCCAAACAGGTAGAGCCAGGGGGAAAAGCGCTGCACGTCGATGACGGTGACGCCTGCGGCAATACGCAGCACAAACCCGGCGGTCACGATGGAAATGTCGAGCAGCACCACGTGCTTGAGCCAGAAAGAGTAGGCAATCTGGCTGGCCAGGTAGCCGAGCAACACCAGGCCAAAGTAGATGTTGAGCAGCAGCCCGGCAGCCAGGCTGCCCACGGCAAAGATCACAGCGGCCACCAGGGCGACCTGGGGGTTGAGAGTACCGGCAGGTAACGGCCGTTTCTTCTTTGTCGGGTGCTGACGGTCGCTGTCAATATCGGCCAGGTCGTTCATGATGTAGACGGCGCTGGACATGAGGCAGAGCAGCAGAAAAGCCCCGATCGTGGGCAGCAAACTTTCTGTTTGCAGCAGCTTGCCATCAAAAAAAAGGGCGACAAAGACAAAGCCGTTTTTGGTCCACTGGCGCGGACGCATCGTTTTCAGTAAAGGTAACAGCAAAGAGTTCTCCTGTAAAAGCGATTTAAGATAGAGGCGCGGAGGCGCAAAGAAGTGTAGCGCAGCACTATCTGTGACGCAACGCGCCAACCAGGTATACAGCAATTCCAATTATGGTGTAGGGGCGGGACGGCGCGGGATGGCCTTGGGAAAAACAAATGGCCTCACTGCCGCGCCGTCTCGCCCCAGACCCGATGTGCCACAAGCGGGGCGAGACGGGCGGGATGGAAGGCCGTCTGTTTAGCGCACATCTTGGCCCGCCCGTCCCGCCCCTACCGCAAAAATTTCATAATTGGAATTGCTGCCAGGTATAAAAATGGTTCAATCAGCCAGACGAACCCATGTTTAGTTGGGGTCATAGCGGGCAATCAGGTCGTCCAGCAGCTGGTTAAAGGTTGGATCGATGACCTGCCGGGCCGGATCGGCGTCGTACCAGGTGATGATTTCCTGTGCCCCGTGCCAAAATGGAATGGTGGCCACAAAATCGGGCACCAGCCGCTTGATTTTGCTGTTGTCGAAGATCATGCTGTGTGTTTTGTCACCCAGCAGGCTGCTACCCCAATCTGGGTTGTGGCGGGCGATGGTGTCGGACGGGATGTGTACCAGTTGGGCTTCGGCTCCGGCGGCGGCGGCTACCTGCTGGAAAATCTGGTTCCAGCTCAACAGCTCATCGCTGGTGATGTGGAACACGTCGCCGATGGCGGCAGGATGCCCCAGCAGCCCCACAAACCCTTTGGCGAAGTCGCGGTGATGGGTGAGCGTCCAAAGTGAGGTGCCGTCACCGTGGACGACCACTTTTTGCCCCTGGCGCATGCGGTGAACGGCCGTATACCCCCCACGCATTGGCAGTAAGGTTTGGTCGTAGGTGTGAGACGGCCGTACCACCGTCACCGGAAAGCCCGCTTCACGATACGCCCGCATCAGCCGATCCTCGCACGCTATTTTTTGCCGCGAATACTCCCAAAACGGGTTGTGCAGCGGCGTCGATTCAGTGATGGGCAGACGGGCAGGCGGCGTCTGATAAGCCGAAGCCGAGCTGATAAACACGTACTGCCCGGTGCGCCCGGCAAACAGCGCCAGATCCGTTTCGATATGTTCCAGGGAGAAGGCGACCCAGTTCACCACCGCATCAAACTGCTGCCCAGCCAGCGCCTGTTTGGCGGCGGCCAAATCCCGAATGTCGGCCTGGATTTGTCTGGCTCCGGCCGGAATGGGTCGGCTGGATTGGCCGCGATTGAGCAGGGTAAGATCGTGGCCGCGCTCCAGCGCCAGCTGCGAACAGGCCGAACTAATAATGCCGGTACCGCCAATAAATAAAAGTGGTTCTCTGAGGTTTTGTGTGGTGAAGTGGTAAAATTGGCCAAAAACGAAAAATGGCAAAGAGTATAGAAGCGACATTAGAAGACGTGCATGCCCATAAAGCTTTGACCAAAGCGATGGGGTTAATGGACCTTGACGT
>JBGTCV010000056.1:0-21626 GCA_041748655.1 Promineifilaceae bacterium (SeqCode)
TCCTCCGAAGCATCCCGTTCCTCTGTGTAAGCGGGATGCTTCGCTCCGAAGACTCCGCTCAGTCCTGTCCTGAGCTTGTCGAAGGAATGACAATCTTCGGACTAATTTGTAAAGGACAACTTCTACTTTTTGAACCATGCCGTAATTTTCATTAGCGGCATCCTTTTTAAAAATAGTAGCTGTACACAGTTACAATCACAATTTCCTCGGCTTCATCTACAAAAATCGGCCGAACTTGCTTGCTCTCATCCATTCGGCTGCGAACGAGAAATCGCGTCGGCATTCCAATGTTGCACAGTTGTGCTGAATTGGTCAACGGCCGTTCCACAACAAAAGCCACAGGCTTGTACTGAGCGCAGCCGAAGCAGCTCACAGAGCTTTTAGAGAGCCTCCTCTTTTTTCTCTGTGCCCTCCTGGTTGACCGACAAAACTTATTTAACCGCGGAGAACGCGGAGAAAAATGAAGGAGAAATCTCCGCGTCCTCCGCGCCCTCTGCGGTAGAAATCTGAGATTTGTCCGTCAATCAGCTGTGCCCTCTGTGGCCAAAATCCCTCTACGTCATATCTAGCCCAATATCGAAGTTGGCCACATAGCCATCGCCGCCTTCCGTGACGGTCAGCGTCAGCTGCCCGCCGCTCCGCTGGTAGATGCCGTCCTGGCTGTTGAGCACGGTGCGCTGCCCGGTGCTGGCATATGGTTCCTGCTGGTACACCTGGTCCGTATACGCCTCATCAAAAAAGAGCTGCGAGGTGAATTCCTGGCCCGCCTCATTCAGCGCGGTGCGGATTTTGAAGTGGATGTGTACAGCACGGCCGTTGTACCAGCCGGGGTAAATGGTAAGGAACTGGGCGCGGCCGTTGGCGTCCGTCTCCTGGTAGCCGCGCAGGAACTTCTGCCCAATCGTGTTAAAGCTGCGGTCACTGGCGTCGGAATACACCCCCTGCGCATCACAATGCCACACATCGACAATTGCGCCGGGGAAAGCAGTGCAGGCAGCGGCCGTAATCTGCGACACGTTGAAGGCCAGCAGCAGCGGCGCACCCTCTCGCACTGTGCCATCCGTCGGGTCTGAACGGATGTCGGAACGATTCAGCCGCTCATCGACAAAGTAGGGCCCTTCGGTGAGTGCCGGGCGCACCACGCAGCTGGGAACAACATTCGTGGCCTCTGCTAAAGTGGCCGTGGGGTCTGGGATGGTAGTGGTGGGAGCTGCTGTAGCGGGAACGGCCGTATTAGGAACTGTTGTTCTCGCTGCCTGGGTCACGCTGGTGACCGTTCCCTCCGCCACGGTTCCTTCCGCCACGTCTTCAGGGCCACAGCCCGCCAGGGCGGCCAAACTAACAACACCTAACAACTTAATCGCCTCACGGCGCGTCAGCACCCGGCCAACCATTTCATCATCATTTTCCATCGGGTTTACCTCCATAACGTTCACTGCCAGTTGAATCGGTATGGCCCGATATTACCCGGTTACTGTTAAGGGAATATGAAGATGCCGTAGCAAAGGAAGTGTCATACCCGCGAAGGCGTGGGCAGGAATGACAATCAAAAATGGTAACTACTTAGCCAGATTGGGCCAATTTTCTCTGGTAATGGGAGCAGTGGCGGCCACAAATTGGCCCAATCTCCAGAGAGGCTTAGTAGTTACCCAGGATTGATGTTCTGGTTCACGCGGAACAGGTTGTGAGGGTCGTAGCGGGCCTTTATCTGGACCAGGCGAGGATAGTTGCGGCGATAGGCGTTCTGGACCCGATCCGCCCCCTCATCCATGATCATATTGACATAGGCTCCCCCAGCCGAATAAGGATGGAGGGCGCTCCAATAAGCCTTCGACCACCGGATCATGCGCTCATTGCTGGCCGGGTCAGGGTCTACCCCCACAATCACCTGGGCAAAGTTCGCCTCGCGAAAGCTCCAGGCAGTGTCACGCTCGCCCACCCGGTGGGCCGCGCCGTTGATGGGGTAAAGGTGCATGGTGGAGTGCACCGTCGGCAGCTGCGCGGCGTGTTTGAGGTGCAGGTCAATCACCTCGTCGCTGAGTTCCGTGAAGAAATCGGCATTCCAGTACCACTGCAGGCCAGGCGGGTAGAGTCCGTCGAACAGGCTTTGCAGGGCAGGCAGCGGAATTGGCCCGGCAAAGTCCATGGCCAATGGCGCCAGGGCACGGATAGGTGCAAAGAGCTGTTCGGCCCTGGCCGGGTCGCCGGTATAACACCAGGTGATAACCGCCATCTTTTTCAGGTGATGCTCTGCCGGGAACATATCCACCGGGGGAACCGTGTGAAAGCCAAACCAACCGTTAAGTTCATCAGGTCCGGTCAGGATCAGATCGCGCCAGGTGCGCATGACCGCAGCCGCGTGCTCCATCTCCCAGAACATCGGCCCACCATACACGGTGCTCACCGGGCGGCCCTGGAAGAGGAAGGAGGTGACGACGCCGAAGTTGCCTCCGCCGCCGCGCACGGCCCAGAACAGGTCTTCATGTTCCTCAGGGCTGGCGGTGACCAGACGGCCGTCGGCCAGCACCATGTCCACTTCTAACAGATTATCAATCGTCAGGCCATAGTGGCGGGTGAGATAACCCAGACCGCCGCCCAGCGTCAGCCCGCCCACGCCGGTGGTGGAAAGGAAGCCGGTGGGCACGGCCAGGCCAAACGGGGAAGTGGCGTGATCCACATCACCCCAGGTGCAGCCCCCCTCAACGCGCACCGTGCCCGCCGCCTGGTCTATGCGAATGCCTTTCATGGGTGAGAGGTCGATGACCAGCCCATCATCACAGCTTCCCAGCCCGGCGCCATTGTGGCCGCCGCCGCGCACCGCCAGCAGCAGATCGTTTTCACGAGCAAAGTTCACCGCTGCCTGCACGTCGGCGGCATCCACACAGCGGGCAATAAGACCGGGCCGTTTATCAATCATGCCGTTGTAAAGCTGGCGCGCCTCGTCGTAACTGGCGTCGCCGGGCTGGATCAACTGGCCGCGCAGACTGCCTTCAAACGCCGCCACCATCGCCTCGTCTATCAAATACGTGCTTCCTGTCATTTCTAACACATTGCTATTCATCATTTACCTCCAAAAATGGAATCTACGTCTTTTCCAAGACTTACGCCTGGAAAAGAATTGTGAATCGTGAATAATGAATTGAGCATTGTGAACGATCCTTGCTGCCAGCTATCATTCACAATTGGGTGTTCACAATTCACGATTCACAATTATTGACAAAAAATTGCCGGTTACGGCCGTCCACGCCCGATCACCTCCTCGTGCAGCACAGCGTAAATCTCCACATCCTGGTGTTCACCCTGGTGATACCAGGCGCCACGGGCGGTGCCTTCGTGCCGGAAGCCGCATTTCTCGGCCAGCCGCCGTGAAGCCACATTGTCGGGGTGAATAACGAGCCGGATGCGGTTAACTCGTTTGTTCTCGAACAGATAACAGACCAGCAGCCTGACGGCTTCCGTGGCCACACCATTGCCCCGATTTTCGGCGGCGTAAACCTGGTAGGAGAGCTCGTACTCGTCCAGATAGTTGACGGTCTTGAAAAATTCGATGTGGCCGACAATTTCATTATTCAGAGAGACGATGACCAGCATGCCATCCTCTTTGTTCCAAAAGCCGCTCTCCTGGAAGCGTTTATGGAAGATGGGTTGGGCCAGAATACCGCGGGGGAAAAAATCCCCCCGATTGTCAACGTCCAGGTGAAAAGCGTAAAGCTGATCAAGGTCAGTGTCGCGCACGGGGCGGAGCGTAATGGTGCTGCCTTTAAGCATGAGTTATCCCTCACTGTAGGGTAATCGCATATTCCCTCATCGCCGGTGGCTGAAGCCAACCGGCTAGTTGTGGAAGCCCGTTGGGCTGCCCGAACGGGCTTGAAGAACAGGCCCTTCGGGCCTTTCATAGGTAGCGGGGGCGTTTACGCCTCCGCGTACATGGCAGACAAACCGAGTATGCGCCTACCCTATCCCTCGCTGTGCCGGGTTTGCCGCAGCCATAGACCGTCTATATAATTTCAAACGACCTGTTAGATTCAATATCGCCTCTTTTATCATCTATCATCACTGCTTGCCATTGTAAAAAACAACTCTCGCTTAAAACTCGCACAACCCTCGCACTTTTGGCTGCGGTAGGGAAAGAATAGGTTTAGGCCAATCCAGAAAAATAATGATCCAAAAAGGAATAGGGCTTTCTGGATTGGCTTGAGGCTTTTTCGGTATGGAACTGGATCGTTTAATTTCCGAAAAAGCCTTAACCAGGCAGGAACAGCGCAAACTTATGTGGCACCTTACTCTATTTGGGGCACCAACACTTGAGCGCAACGGCCGTAGCCAACCCCTCACCCGGCGTAAAGCCAGAGCCTTGCTCACCTACCTGGCCGTCACCCAAAAAGCCCACTCCCGTGAAACGCTTGCGGCCCTGCTCTGGCCCGACCATGATCAGCAGCAGGGCCGCGCCGATCTCAGCCGCACCCTGTCTAATTTGCGTACTGCGCTGGGCGCTGACTATATTCTGGCCGACCGGGACCAGGTCGCCCTGAATGACAAACCAGCGCTGTGGGTGGACGTCAATCACTTCCGCCACCAACTGGACGCCTACCGAGATACAGCCGCCGGGGAAATAGACGATGATGGCTGCCAAAAATTAGCCGCCGCCACAGCCTGCTACCAGGCTGATTTTCTGGCCGGGTTTACCCTGCCTGGCTGCCCGGCGTTTGACGAGTGGCAGCTGCTGCAAACAGAAGCCTTGTGCCGTGATTTGAGCTGGGCGCTGGAAAAGTTAGTCCAGGCTTACGAAGCCCGGAACGATCTGACCCAGGCCATGGGGTATGCCCAGCGCTGGGTCGCGCTGGACCCGCTGCACGAACCGGCCCAGCGGCGGCTCATTGCCCTGTACGGCCGTAACGGGCAGCGTGGTGAAGCCCATCGCCAGTACCAAACGTGTGAGCGTCTGCTGGCCGAGGAGCTGGGCGTCGCACCAGAGCCAGAGACAACACAGCTTTATGAAGCGATTCGCCAGGGAGAGGCGGCGCCAGGAGACAGGCAGCACGGCCGTCCCCCCACACCCGCACCACCACCCCCAAAACCGGACCAGGAAACAAGATATTTCTTGAGCCACGATCCGGAGCCAACCCCGGCCCCGCCGCCTCTGTTTGTGGCCCGTACCCGGGAATTGGCCCGGTTAAATAGTTATCTGGATGAGGCGCTGAACGGGAACGGCCGTATCGTCTTCATCACCGGGGGCGCGGGCCGGGGCAAAACATCATTGCTGGCCGAATTCGCCCGCCGCGCCCAAGACGCCCACCAGGATTTGATAGTCGCTGGTGGCGGCGGCAGCGCCGTTGCCGGTGTGGGTGATGCCTATTTGCCCTTTCGTGAGGTCATGGAGCTGCTAACCGGCAGCACCACGGCCCGGCGGGCGGGTGGCGCAGCCGGTGTTGAGCAGGCGCGTCGTTTATGGGCCTTGCTGCCCCAGACCACACAGACAATCCTGGAACAGGGTCCCCAGCTGCTAGATGTTTTTGTGTCGGGGAAACAACTGCTGGCGCGAGCCACCACGGCCACGCCCGCGGGTACCAGCTGGCTGGCTGCCCTGAAGGCGGAAATTGCCCGGTACCAACAGGGGCCAGGCGCCCGGGAACAATCGGCCCTCTTTGGCCAGTTTACCGGTGTGCTGCATCACCTGGTCCAAAAGCGTCCCCTGCTGCTTACCCTCGACGACCTGCAATGGTTCGATGCCGCTTCTATAGGGCTGCTGTTCCATCTCGGCCGCCGCCTGGCTAACGGCCGTATTCTCATCGTCGGCGCGTACCGGTCAGACGAACTCTCCCAGGGCTGGCAGGCTGAACCACACCCGCTGGTTCAAGTTCTGGACGAGTTCAAGCGAACCTTTGGTGACGTTTTTATAGATCTGGCCGCGGCTGATAAGGCAGACGGCCTGGCTTTTGTGGATGCTTTTTTAGACAGCGAACCGAACCGGTTGGATGTGGCATTTCGCCACGCGCTCTGCCAGCGCACGGGGGGACACCCCTTGTTTGTGGTGGAGTTGTTGCGAGAGTTGCAGAGCCGGGGCGACCTGGTGCAAGATGAGGCAGGACGATGGTGCCAGGGCGAGACGCTAGATTGGCAGACGTTCCCGGCTCGTGTTGAGGCGGTCATTGCGCGACGAGTTGAGCGGCTGGACGATGATGCCCGCGCCATTCTGGAAGCGGCCAGCGTTGAGGGAGAGTTGTTTACGGCCGAAGTTGTGGCTCAGGTGTTGGGGATGGCGGAACGGCCGCTGCTGCACCGCCTGTCGCAAAAGCTGGGCAAACAACACCGGCTGGTACAAGAACGGGGCGAGTTAAAAGCTGGTCTGGGTTACCTCTCCGCCTACCAGTTTAGCCACGCTTTGTTTCAACAATATCTTTACCAGCAGCTGGCCCCAGGCGAACGCCGCCGCCTGCATGGTGCCGTCGCCAGGGCGTTGGCGGCATTATACGCCGAGGATCTCGATCAGGTCGTTGTCCAGCTGGCTTACCACTATACGGCCGTGGCCGATTGGCCCCAGGCCGCGCAGTACCACAGCCGGGCCGGTGAGCTGGCTTACAAGAGAGCTGCCCTGCTCGACGCTGTGTCCCATTACCGCGCCGCCCTGGCCCATTGGCCCCAATCCGACAACACCGGCCAGGCAAAGCTGCTAACTAAACTGGGCGAGTGCTTGTGGATACTCGGGCAGCACCAGGAAGCCATTGAGACGCTGCAGACCAGCAGCAAACTGTTTCAAGAAGTGGGAGACAATCCAGGCACCGCCACCGCCCAGCGATTATTGGGCCGGGTCTATTGGGAATCGGGGCAGTTGGATAGGGCTGGGCGCTGCTACCGGCAGGCCCTGGACATTTTGGAGGGCGAGCCTGAAGGTGAGGCGTTGGCCTGGGCGCTGGCCAGTATGTCCAATTACCATATGCATTTGGGTAATTATGAGGAGTCTATCCACCTGGGCGAGCAGGCGCTGGCACTGGCCAGGCGTCTGGAAGTTAAAGCTTTGATCATCCAATGTCTGTGCGACCTCGGCTCTGCCATCTCCAGCAAAGGGGATTGGGCCGGTGTGGCGCTGGAACAGGAGAGCCTGGAACTGGCGCTGGCCGCCAACCGTCCGCACGATGCCGGCCGCGCTTACCTGTACATTGCCGAAGCCCTTATCTATCTCGGCCGTTATGAACAGGCCAGGGATCTGCTGCAAGAGGCTATGGCTTACACCCGGCGGATGCATGTCCACTATATCGCCGAAAGCGCATCCCGCATGGTGGCTGAACTGGATCTGCTTACCGGGAATTGGTCGGCTGCCATGACCCAGTTACAAACAAAACTTGAACACACCGGCGGCGAAGAAGCAGCGGGGCTGCCCCAGCTCTATGTCAGTTTGCTGCTTGGCCGCCTCTACAATGACCTGGGACTGGTTGATGAGGCCCATAAACTGTTGACAGCGGCCCTGGCTGGCCCGGTCAAGAGCCTGGACCCGCAGGTTGCCCTGTTGGGTGAACTGGCACGGGCCGAAGCGTTACGCGGCCAACGGGATGCCGCTGTGGCGGCTGCCAGGAAGATAGTGAAATTGACCGGGCAAGCTCGCTATCTCTTCCCCAACTTCAGCATGGCGCTGTTGTTCATCTGCCGGTTACCGGTGGTGTTCGACTTGCCCGAAATGGCTCACGCTGCCCATTTCGCCCATCAACAACTATCAAGGCTGGATGAGCAGTACCACACACCGGCCACGGCTGCCTGTCTCCTGGAAGGAAAAGGTTGGCTGGCGCTGATTGATGGGAATGTGGCTGAAGCAGCCGGGGCTGAAGCGGCCGTGGCCTTTAAGCAAGCAGAGACTAAATGGCAGGCATTAGGCCACCCGTATGACCAGACCCGCGCCTCAGGTGGATTGGGTCAGGCTCTGGCGCAAGCGGGTGATAGGGAGGGTGCCCAATTGGCCTGGGCGCGGGCCAGGGAGCTGATCAACGCCCTGGCGGCGCAGTTAGACGACCACGAATGGAAATCCGCGTTTCTCGATTCGTCGTTGGTGAGAAAATTTACGCTGCTTTCAAGCGGGCTTGAATCAGGGTAAAGCCCAAGTTGAGGGAGGTTCATATTAAACCGTTTGCCCCTCAAAATCCCGCATAAACTGCACCAGCGTGTTCAGCATGTGGTCAAACACCGCCAGCCGGGCCACTTCGTAACCGTGGCTGTTGGCCCGCACCTGCCCCATGCAGGCAATCCGCTGTGCCCCGCCTGCGTAATAAACCAGGCTGGCATCACTGGCCGCACTGTCATACACCACCGGTTGCAGCTCGGTGCCCGCAGCCAGCGCCGCCTGGCAAAACGCTTGCAGCAGCGGCTGGTCGTAATGCCCCAACCGGTCCTTGCTCCAGATGGCCGGACGGCCGTCTAGCTGCAAATCACTCTCCGGCGGCATCGGCGCCCCATCGATGCTGATGAAAATCTCCGGCTGCTCCCGCAAGGCCAACGATTTGGCCCCATGCCCGCCCACCTCTTCGCTGACGGTAAAGGCGATGAGGGTGGGGTGATACGGCCGTATCCCCTCGCGCTTCATCGTTTGCAGCAGGCGCAGCAGCGCAACCACACCCATGCGGTCATCAAAGGTCCAGGCCGCCACCAGCGGGTCGGCCGGATCGCCAAACAGCACCGGGCCGCGCCGCTCGCGGGTCGGCACCCCCGTCGAGCCAGGCCGCACCCCCGCCGCCTTCAGCTGTGCAGGTAACAGCCCCGTCAGCACCTGCACATCGGCCCAGGTAACGGCCTGGTTTTCCGCATTGGCCGTGTGCGTCGAGCCCATCGACAGCACCCCAACGATTGTTTCCCGGTCGCCTAAAATCTCCACCGGTCCTTCACCCAGCTTCCAGGGATGCAGGCCGCCGCTGCTGCTGACTTGCAGACTGCCGTCGGGATTGATTTTCGTCACCACCAGCCCAATTTCATCCATGTGAGCAGCGACCATCACGAGGGGGGCTTGAGGGGAACGGCCGTCTAGCCGCACCATCACATTTCCCATCCCATCCTGTTCGTGGACAATCTCCCACTCGGTCAACTTCTGGCGCACAATGGCCGCCAGCGCCGCCTCCCGCCCGCTGGGCGCGGCCACCAGTAAATCAGAAAACAGCTGCAAAGCCGGATGCTCGTTTAACATCTATTCTTTCTCCTTAAAAACAATCCACAGATTACGCAGATTGGACCAAAAATCTGTGTAATCTGCGAAATCTGCGGATAAGCCTTTATAAAGATGACATTTGTCGTGGGATTGTAACTATGATTTCCCCAACCTTCACGTTAAAATCAAAACCAACACAGGCAAAACTTATGAGCCACAGAGCGCACAGAGGCCTAAAAGGAGTTTCCATGACCCACTTAGCCCAGACCGAACAGCAAACTTACCATCCCGACACAACGCAGCAAGCGTACAAGGCATTTTTGCAAGCGTATCCCACCTATGCCCGCACCCACCTTTTGGATGAATGGCGACGGACGGAATACGGCCGTCTAGACACCACCCACCAAATCTACCTCGACTACACCGGCGGCGGCCTCTACGCCGAAAGCCAGCTCGACGCCCACATGGCCATCCTCAAAAGCCAGGTGCTGGGCAACCCCCACTCCGCCAACCCCACTTCCCTGGCCATGACCGACATGGTCGAAGGTACCCGCGCCGCCGTTCTGCGCTACTTCAACGCCGATCCCGATGAATACATCGCCGTCTTCACCAGCAACGCCAGCAACGCCCTCAAGCTGGTCGGCGAGGCGTACCCGTTCGCCCCCGGCGGCCACTACCTGCTCACCTACGACAACCACAACTCCGTCAACGGCATTCGCGAATTTGCCCGCAATAAAGGAGCCGCCTTCACCTACGCCCCCCTCACCATCCCAGATTTACGCCTCGACGAAGCCGCGCTGGACGGCCTGCTGGCCGCCGCCGACCCGGCGCAGCACAATCTGTTCGCCTTCCCCGCCCAATCTAACTTCTCCGGCGTCAAACATCCGCTGGAATGGGTGGCCCGCGCCCAAAGCCACGGCTGGGACGTCTGTTTGGACGCCGCCGCCTACGTCCCCGCCAGCCGCCTGGACCTCAGCCAGGTGCAGCCACAGTTTGTCACGCTGTCGTTTTACAAGATGTTTGGCTACCCCACCGGACTGGGGATGCTGCTCATTCGCAAAAGCGTGCTGGGCAAGCTGCACCGCCCCTGGTTTGCCGGGGGCACGGTCAACTTTGCCAGCGTACAGGCCGGTGGCCACTATCTGTCTGCCAACGAAGCCGCTTTTGAAGATGGCACGGTCAACTACCTCAACATTCCGGCGGTTCAGATTGGGCTGGAACATTTGCAAACGGTGGGGCTGGACGTGATTGGGGAGCGGGTGCGCTGCCTGACGGGCTGGTTGATTGAACAATTGCTGGGGCTGCTGCATGAAAACGGCCGTCCCATGATTCGTCTCTACGGCCCCGCCAACACCGAGATGCGCGGCGGCACCATTACCCTCAACTTTTACGATCCAGACGGCCACCTGCTCGACTACCGCCGCATCGAGGAGCTGGCCAACGAAAAAGGCATCTCCCTGCGCACCGGCTGCTTTTGTAACCCCGGCGCGGGCGAAATGGCCGAAGGGCTCACCCGCGAAGATATGCTCGCTGGCCTCGCCGACTCCGCCGATATGACCCTGCCCCGCTTCATGCAGCTCATTCAGCATCGCGGCAACAAAAGCGCCGGGGCGATTCGCATCTCCGTCGGCCTGGCTACCAACTTTGCCGACGTTTATCGCTTCATACAGTTCGTCGCCAGTTTCCGCAACAAAACCAACCTCAACATCGGCCAGGTGACGTTCGACATCGAATCCTGCCGCGTGATTCGAGATGGCAGCTAAAGGGCGGTGAACGGTATTCGGTAATTTGAGTAAGGCACCTGCCATGTACTCCTTGCGAGATTCTTCCTCTCGTTCCACGCTCTGCGTGGAATGAAGATCGGGACGCTCCCGCGTCCCCCACAAAAAAGAGGCGGCTGCCCGGTGGGCCGCCGCCTCGCTACTAGTTAACTCAGTGGGACGGTTCGCAAACCGCCCCTACTTGCTTATTCTTCAAAGTCCGTCAGGCCTACCCAGGAGTAGCCACCCACCCAGGAGTAGCCGCCGACCCAGGAGTAACCGCCTACCCAGGAGTAGCCGCCCACCCAGGAGTAACCACCGACCCAGGAATAGCCACCTACCCAGGAGTAACCGCTCTGCCAGACATCATCTTCGGTCCATTCATCCCAGTCGGCATTGCCTACCCAGGAATAGCCACCCACCCAGGAGTAACCACCGACCCAGGAGTAACCGCCCACCCAGGAGTAACCTTCTGTGTTGGCCAGCGGGTCGCCATTCTCATCTACCAGAATGAATTCGCCATCGCGGTAGACCACAGGGCCAACGTACGGTTCGCCAGGAACCATCCCGGCATTGGCTTCCCCTTGGGCTGGGTTGAAAACGGCCGCTGGTGCCCACACGCGCCCTGCACCCTGCTGGAAGATGCTCCAGGCCAGCGTGCCGTCTTCATAAACGGCTGGCTGTGCCGAGGCCATCAGGGCGTATTTCACCTGATTGGGCGTCATTTCCGGGTTTTCTTGCAGCATCAGCGCGATCAAACCAGTGGTAACGGCCGTTGATGAAGACGTCCCCGCAATTTCATAATAGTTGCCCTGAACACGGGAATCCCGGTTTGCTTTGGCCCAGGTAGAATTGGCGGGCGCTGTGGTGAGCATATGCGCACCAGGGGCAACCACATCTGGCTTCACAAAGCCAACTTCAGTCGGGCCAGCGCCGCTGAACGGTGTCAAGTAATCGTCGCTCGGGTCATCGGGGGTGAAGTTGTCGGTAAACGCGCCCACGGTGATGACAAATGGATCGTTGCCGGGCGCGGCGATGGTCATGGGATCCGGCCCGTCATTGCCAGCCGCAGCCACAACCACAATACCGGCATCCCACAGCGCTTCAACCGCCTGATTAATGGGGTCTGCCCAATACGGGCTGCTTATGCCACCGATCAGAGAAAGGTTGACCACGCGAATGTTGTACCGGTCCTTGTTGGCCAAAATCCAGTCGAGCCCTTCAATGATGTCGGTGTAGGTACCTTTACCTTCGGCATCCAGCGCCCGCACGTCGATAAACTGCACCTGGGGCGCAACGCCAATAAAACCGTTCATGTCACGGCTGTTGTTGCCGATCAGGCTGGCCATCATGGTGCCGTGGCCGTGCGGATCGCGAATGCGTGTGCCTCTGTCGAGGGCATCATACTCGGCCACAATGCGGCGTGCGTTCCATGAGTCGGTAGCAATGCCCGTATCGACAATGGCGACACCTACGCGATTACCCGTTACGTTTTCAGCCCACACCTCATCTACCCCCATCACTTCTGGGAAGGTAGCATCGAGCTGCGGGACACGCCGAACGGCATTGATTCCGGCGACGTTGACCTCGTCATTCTGATGGATGGCTACCGTGCGGGAATCGGCGGCTACGGCCGCCACCATCTGTTCCGGGAAGGTGGCCGAGACGGCATTGATAATGGCCAGCTGTTCATTTAGCTCGCCACCGTAGGCCTCTACTATAGATACGGCCGTATCCACACTGTCGGCCTGAACCAAGATAGCAACTCTGTTTGTGCCGCCAGATACAAACGGAACAGCCAAAATCGCAGTCAACAAAATCAGGAAAGCTGCGAGTGAAAATTTGAACTTCATGTGATTGACTCCCCTTTGCGCAAACAGCATTTTGATTTTGGCTCTCAACTCTCAAAAAGAGAGATGCTATTTACGTACTACTTGTCTGCTTGAGGCAGTTTGTTTGCCTGAAAGCAGTGATTGGTTTGGGAACGCCTGATGCGGATACAAAATTTGATCCCTATTAAGGATTAAGTATTCATAAAAAAAGCGTAAAACTCAATAGGACATAAAGGTTGTTGACTCGTGTTCAGGACAAATTTATCGGTAGCTTTACGACCTGATTGACTGATACATCTCATTTTTTTACCGCAGAGAGCGCAGCGGACGCAAAGATGCAAAGGAACAAAGCCACAAAGGGATTTCTTTGCATCTTTACCTACTTTGCGCCTTTGCGTTATTTGGCATGGTTCAAAAAGTAGAAGTTGTCCTTTACAAATTAGTTCGAAGATTGTCATTCCTTCGACAAGCTCAGGACAGGACTGAGCGGAGTCTTCGGCCCTGAGCGAAGTCGAATGGGGAAGCATCCCGCTTACACAGAGGAACGGGATGCTTCGGAGGACCTCAGCATGACATTTTTTTTTGCTAGATTTGTAAAGCACAGATTGCCTGAAATGAACCATGCCCGTTATTTTTTTTTCGGCCTGTCCAGGTTAGATAAGTTTTGTCAGTTACTCAAGGTTTACGACTCGCTGTCGTTTTCTGACTGCTGCTTTTTCTTTAGCAGACGGGCGGCCAGCGTGCCAGGTTGGCCGGGAGGGGGGGTACGGGGGGCAGGGGGGGTAGGGGCAGACGGCCGTATATCTGGCTCTGCTGCTGTTTTACCGGAGGTTGCCTGGCTTCCAGCGGGAGGAACGGCCGTCTCTTCTGCATTGGTTGTGGTTTTACCTGCCCGCCGCTTCGCCTCGAACAGGCGGGAGACCTGCTCCGTGCGCGGCGCAGGAACTGTTGTGGCGGGCTGCCAGCGGCCAAAGGTCGCCGCCCAGGCTCGTTCCCAGTCGCGCCGGGTGATCACCAGCCGCCGCACGGCAATGTCCAGCGGCAGCAGCAGCACCGCCAGCAGCGTCAGCCAGGTCCAAACGGGGCGGGTGGTCGCTTCAGAGGGGAGAGTGTGGTTGAAAACGGCCGTTTCCAACCCGGCCAGATCTTGCCCACCCGTTATTCCCGCTACCGTTTCCAACAGCTGCGGATTGGTCTCGAAGTTCCGGTATTCGGGCGAGTAGCCCAGCACCCAGCCGCTGGTTTGCCCCACTACGCTCTCTTCCGTGCCGTCGGAGCCAGCCACGCGGATGAAGTAGGCGCCGTCTGTTTTTGGCGCAAATCGGCCTTCGTAGCGGCCTGGCGCTACCTGGGCCAGCGTCACGTTTTGCACCGTGCCATCTGGGGCTACCACGTTGGCCTCCATCGTTAAATTGTTCAAGAAGCTGCCGCTGCTGCCCCGCACGTCGGCCGTCAGAGTGGCCTGCTCATCGGTATAGCTGATCACCGTTTCTACGTTGCTGTCCCGGTCTTGCGAGATGGTCCAGCGCACCGTTTGGGCCCAGAACGCCGGAAAGCCGTCCCACTGCACCCAATCCCGCCCCCAGCGGCCGGTCGCGTCGGAGGTCCAGGCGACGGAGCGGCCCAGGCCATACTGCCACACCGCCAGCAGCGGGTCGCCCTGGTGGGAGTTTAAAATCACCTGGGCGGTTGCTTTGGGGCTGGCCCCCACGTAGCCATAGAGGGGAGGAACGGCCGTAATGCCCGCCAAAATAGGGCTGCTGCTCACCAGACTGGGGAAAAATCGCTCTTCAATCAAGTAGGTGCGCTGAATGGAGGTGGTTTCCTGAGTAAAAATTTGGGGCAGATTGGCAGCCTCGTTGGTGAAATGGAAACGGCCGTTGCCCCACTGCGCCACCTGCTGCAACCAGGGTACATCCGGGCCGTCGCCGATGGAAACGGCCGTTACCGTCACCCCTTCTGCCACCAGGGCGGCGATTAGCGGCTCCACCCCCTCTTTTTGCTCCGAATCCGACCCGTCTGCCAGCAAAATGATATGTTTTACCTGGTTCGGGCTGCCCGCCAGCGCCGCTGCCGCCGCTTCCAGGCCGGTGCGCACATAAATGCCGCCCCCTCCCGCCCCGATCTGGCGAATCAGGTTAATCGCTTCCTCGCGCTGGCTGGCGGGCAGCGGCCCAATCGGGTTACTCGGCTGCGTATCTACCGGAATGACGGCAATCTCGTCAAAATCGTTCAGCAGCTCTACAACCCGCACCGCGCCCTCGGCCGCCAGCTGGATCTTTGTCAGCCCGCCTTCCTGAATGCCCATACTGCCAGAGCGGTCAATCACAATCACAATGCTTACGGAAGGGAAGCGATCCTGGTCCTTGATTTGCATCTCCACTGGCAGCGTTTCTTCCAGCGGGGTACGGAAGTAGCCGCCCACGCCGTAGCTTTGCGGCCCACCCACCACCACCAGACCGCCGCCCAGGTCACGCACGTAGCTTTGCAGCGTTTCCATCTTGCGCGGCGATAAATTTTTGGCGTTCACGTTCACCAAAATGACGCTGGCGTAGTTGCTCAGCTCGGCCAGACTGGCGGGCAAATCGGCCGGGGTGGTGCGGTCCACTTCCAGCCCGGTAGCTTGCAGCGCCAGCAGCAGCTGGGGGGATTCATCCGGCTGCACCGTGCCTTCGTCGTCGGCTGTGCCGTCGTTGGCCACCAACAAGACGCGGGGCGGCCCCGTCACCTCGGTGAAGGCCGCCAGCTCGTTGTTTTGGAAGAGGGTGTCGTTGGCCGGGGTGAGCTGCACCCGGTAGCGGGCAAATTCTTGCTCCAGGGCGCGCAGCCGCACGGCAAAATTATTGGCCCCGCGCCGCAGCTGCACCGCTTCTTCGTACACGATGCTGCCGCCAGAAAGCACGCGCAGGGTGGCGGGCATATCGATGCTGCTCTCAGCGGTAATGTCGATGCGGAACGTCTCTCCCTGGCTGATGCGCGTCGGGGCGCGCACGCTGGTGAGCAGCGCCTCGGCCACAACGGCTTCCCGCCCCAGCAGCACGTAGCTGATTTCTACACCGCTGTTGGCGGCCAGCCGGGCGGCTTCGCTGGTGTCACCTATGGTTGCCGCACCATCGCTTAGAATGACCATGCGGCGGGCAGAGCCTGCGGGAAACAGGGCCATCCCCAGCCGGATTGCTTTGGCCAGGTCGGTTTGCAGCCCTTGCACCACGGAGCTGACGGGCGCAAGTTCGGCCAGGCCGCTCATGGGGCGCTCTACCAGGGCGTTGGCCCCAAACAGAATGACGGCGGCCTGGTCATTGGGGGTCATGCTCTCCAGGGCGGTGCGGACGTAGGATTCGGCCGTTTCTGCCTGGGTGGGGCTGATGGAGTCGGAGGCATCGATTAAAAAGACGACAGCCAGCTCGTCGGCGGCGCGTACCAGCTGGGCACCCGCCAGACTCAACACCAGCAGCAGCATAATGAGCAGCCGCAGCCCCAGGCTAACCGATTCTCGCCAGGGCCGCCTTCCAGCGCGGCGGGGCTGCCCTAACCAAAAAAAGTAAGGGGCGGTGAGCAGCAGCAGGAGGGCGAGTGGGGTGGTGAAGTTCACGGTTTTTTGAGTGAAAAGTAGTAAGTGAAAAGTAAAAAGTGATAAGTGAAAAGTGAAAAGTGAAAAGTATGCTGGTAATGGGTTGGTGATGGGTGCGCAGCGAAATTGGATTGTTAATCGAAAATCGAAAATCGTCAATCGAAAATCAAGAAGCGTTAATCTTCAAAGAAGAGGGGCAGGTAGAGGGTAAAGACAGAACCGGCTCCGTATTTGCTTTGGACATTGATGCGACCACCGTGGGCCAGGATGATGAAGCGGCTTAATGCCAGACCCATGCCACTGGAACGGCCGTTGCCATTTGTGTGCAGTTTGGCTAACCCAGACCAGACCTCATCCAGCCGCTCTGGCGGTATGCCGACGCCGGTATCTACCACCCGCAAGAACAGCTCGCCACCTGCCTGGCCACATTCTACCTGCACCACGCCGCCAATTTTGTTGAATTTAATGGCATTGTGCAGCAGATGTTGGGCTGCTTCCAGCAGCTGCTCGGTATCTCCCAGCACCGTGGTATGCGGCGTGCTGGCAATAAACTCAACCACCACGCGGCGGGCCTCGGCCATCGTGCGCAAATTACGGATGGCTTGCTGGGCAATCTCATCGAGCCGGGTGAGCTGGAAGCTGAATGCGTTGCGCATCTGTATGCGGCCAGAGATGGCAATCAATTTTTCAATGGGCAGCTTGATTTCGCTGATGTGCTGGTCGATTTGGGTGGCCAGCTTGAGGGTGGCGGCATCATCTTTGCTTTGCAGCTGCTGCACTTCCTGGGTGAGAATGGTAAACGGCCGTCTCAGTTCCGGTGAGATTAAATCAACAAACTGGGAGTACAGGCCGACCAATTCCTGCAAATGCTGCCGGTCGCGAGTGAGCGTCTGGTTTTGGTGGAAGACGTATTCGTTGATTTGGCGCAGGCTGGAAACATTTTGTGCCTGGGCCAGCAGCGGGCTAATCTGGCTGGCCATACTCTCCAGCAGGTCAAAATCGGGCTGGTCGTACGAGGCACCGGAATGTTTCAGACCCAGAGCCAGCACGCCAATGAGGCTGTCACCGGCACGCAGCGGTTTGTACAAAACCCGCTCCCAACGGGCCAAAACAGTACGCTCGGCTTCTGGCACGGCGGCAAAGCGCTCCAGCGTATCAATATCGTACTGCACCAGCGCGGCTTTGTTTTGGCGCAAAAATTGGGTGATGGGGCTTTGGCTTTCCAGCGTTAAGGTGTCTGGCGATGTCTGGTTGAGGCTGGCTAACGGCCGTAAAATCAATCGGCCACCCGGACCATCTGCTGCGGTAAACAGCCAGGCGTCATCGGTGGTGAAGCTGGCCTGCACCAGGCGCAAAAAGAGCTGCCCCAGCTGTGCCGGTTCTGGTAAATTGCCCGTTGCGTTACTAAACTCTGCCAACACGGCCTCTTGCCGGACAGCGCCAGGCAGGAAGATACGGCGAGAGAGTTCATTGACAAAGCGGTTGACGAGGGTAAACAGCAGTACAAAGAGAGCGGTTGCTACGAGCAGCACCAAAATCTCGCCATTGGGCGGCGTGTTGTCTGGCAAGTCACTCACGGCACGCACCAGCAGCGTCAATGCCCCCCAGGTGAGGCCAAAAACAGCCAGGAGGCTGACCAGCTTGCTAAGCAGCTGGCGCAGCGAAAGCTGTAAATCTGGCAGTGTGGCGCTGGCCAGGCTGATGGTGCCGGTAAGTGCGGCCAACATCATGACCAAAACACCGGCCTGCTGCCAACCCGGCTGCCCTGGCTGCTGTACGGAACCAAGCCCGCTGCCCACCAGCAGCAAGAAGATGACAACCAGCCAATATTGCACCTGATTCCGGTAGAGGGAGGGGGGCAAGTTACTGTTTAGTTTTTGGGTGAGCATCCAGGTGGCCACGATGGGCAGCCCCCAGCTGGCAATCCAGACAGAGGCCCACATATCAAATTGGCGCACCGCCTGGCCAAACAAAACCTGGTTGGGCAGGGCATTGGGCCGAATGGTGGGGTCCAGCGCAATGGCCCCCACCAGCAGAAGCAGGCTAAGCCCGATCCCAATCTGGCCGTAGCCGCGCGGGATGGGCAGGTAGATGAGGGTGGTGAAGAGGAGGGAAACGGCCGTAAAGCTCAGCGCATACGTGCCTACAATCCCCCAATTGTAGATGAGGATTTGCGGGAAGGTAGTGCCGCCAAAGAAGCGAATGACGCTGCTGGCCCACACGGCCGCCGATAATAGGGTAAGGGACCAACGCAGAAATAACGGCCGTCTTTTTAGCTGCGCCCGCCAAAGGTAGACGATCATGCCGATGAAGCTCAGGGGCAGGGTCGAAATAATCAGGAATTGCTGCGTCAGGGTCATACTTTGTCGCTAACACCTCGATCGATTTATGAACAGTATGTGCCATTATACCAACTTTTCACCTTACAGAATTTGGGAAATTGGGATAAGTTCTAGGGAATATGGGGGAACTTTGGCCGATAACCCAACTTATCCCAAACGCCAATTTGGGATAAATTTGGGATAAATTAGGACAAGCCAGAAAAAAATTTACGCAAAGGCGCAAAGTATGTAAAGATACAAAGAAAACCCTTTGCGGCTTTGTTCCTTTGCATCTTTGCGTTAAAAATTCTTGTTCAGCGTGCAAGCATCTGACTTGGGAGGCACTAAGTTTGTGAAAAGAGCTTTGACGAAAGCGCAGCTTTGAGCAACGCCCTACTTGCTACTTCAAAATGTAGTGCGTTCCCTTTTTTGAACCAATCTTAAGCAAAATTCCCCGATCCACCAGATCGACCAAATCGAGGCGCAGGGTTTCGGGCGAAACGTCGGCGCAAAGCTGCTGGTATTCCCGGTTGGTAATGGAGCCATTTTCCCGCACGTAAGTGAGGGCGCGGGTTTGCCGCTCGTTCATGCTGCGGGTCCATTTGGGGGTGGGCTGCCGCTGCCGCTTGTTGTGCAGCGTCACGGTGAACAGGTGGGGCGTCGCTTTAAACTCAGGCGGTTCGCTGCCTGCCTGTACCATCTCCTCAATCATCTGGTCGATGCCCAGCCCCAGCTCCTCAATGTAGCCCCATTGGTACAGCCCATTCACCAGGCGCGGATTGCGCGAGAAATGCTCTTCCACCAGGTTATCCAGCGTCATGTAGCCGGGCAATCCGCCGGGGCTGATGATTTCCAGCCGGTCGGCATACATGCGAATTTCGATGCGCCGCCCCTGAATGCGGTAATCGCGGTGGGCCACGGCATTGACCAGGGCTTCGCGCACGGCAAAACGGGGGTATTCCAGCAGCTCTTCCCGCTCCAGCTGGTTGACAGTGGCCCCGACGCGCATCTCTTCAAAGATGACGTTCCAGGCGCGTTCGATCACCCGTGCCACTGGCCCGGTGATTTCGTCGCGACGGCCGTAGCCAATGCCCCCATCTTCGCCACGCGGTTCCGTGCCGGGGAACTTCACAAAAACAATGCCGCTTTGGGGGAAAAACATTTGCGGGTTGCGGGCAAAAAGCAGAATGCCAATGGTGGTGGGGTGGCCGTTCCGGTCGGTGGCCCCGATTTCAAAGAGAAGTTCACGGGTGGAGAGGGATCGGGACTGGCCGCGCTGTTCGCGCCGGTCCAGGTAATCTTGCACAATGCTTGTGTCCAGATCGGTGTAGCGTGCGCCGGGGACGAGGTCGGTTTCAAATTCGGCCGTATTTTTGCTGTTGGCCAGGGTGCGCACTTCGTCGCCGGTGAGGGGGCGGTTGCTGGTGCCGCTGCGGACGAGCACGCGGCCATCGTCCAGGGTGTGCAGGTCGGTGCTGCGCGGCACTTCAATGCCGATGAGGGTCCCTTGGGGCGTTTCTACCTGCTGCCACTGGGTGGGTACAGGGGGGCGGCAGAGGCGGGCGGCTTCCAGCAAAGCGCCTTCGGCCTCTTCTTCCCAGATGTTGGTGGTGGGACGGCCGTTTTCATTCAGTCCCAGCACAATTAAGCCACCATCTCCGTTAGCCAAAGCCACCAGACATTCTGCCAGAGCTTCTGTCTCCGCTTCCGCCAGAAATGCCAACCGCTGTCCAGGCTTTTGTTTTAACATAACATAATTATAACAGAAGTTGTGACGATTACTGTCACGATTTTTGGGAAGGTGGATGGCGTAGTTACGGCCGTTCAGTCGACACGTATTGCCTGATCAACACAGGCGGGGAAAGTGGCATGATGGCGAGGATTAGACCACTGCAACGATTTGTTGGGCGATTGGAGGCGATGCATACTTGTGCTGCGTAGATCTGGCAAACGTGACGATGCTCAATTTCTTAGTTGGCATTTAGCAACAGCCACGCCTTGACGTCGGCATCCAGTTCGGCCAGCGTGCGGCCAAAATGGCTTTGCACTGCCTCGCTCGTCAACTCGGTGCTGAGTTCCAGGAAGGCGCTGCTGGTTGCGAATTGATTCCAGAATACCGGCATCTGGTCGCGTATCACGGTTGCTGGCACAATCGCATAGGAGCGATAAAAATCAAGCACCACCTCTTCGCCGTATGTTTCTATTAAGTAGGCAATGGTTGCTCCGGCGTAGCTGTACTCAGTGCTGGCGCGTTCACCCAGAAAATCGTGTTGACCCAGCGAAGTGGCGGCAGTCAATTCTTCCAGATCGATCTTCTCTAGCCGTTCCTCCTCCAAAAGGAACATCCGCGTTTCCGGTGTTTCCTGTCCGGCATAGAAGACGGCCATCCCTTCCGCCAACCAAGGGGGTGTATACGGCCTTGAATACGAGGCCAGCGCCAGGTGGACCAACTCGTGTCTGATAGTGATCTGGCGATCGTCCGGGCTGAGTTGTTCAGCATATGTGGCCAACGCTTCTCCGTTAATATAAAAAGCCCGGTTATACACGATAATCTCCTCTCCCTCCAGGTTGAAACGGGCTAGAGCCACACCTAAGACCCGCTGACCACCAAAGATGCCTGTCAGTTCAGAAAAACGCTCATCTGCGCCTGAGAAAAAAGCTGCATACCGAGATGCCAGCGGCAAGCCCAGGGCGGCGAGGGCTTCATAAGCACTTTCGACTTCTTGCTGTAGGGCAGGTAGTTCAGGTGTGGCCTGGGGTCTGATAAAGATCAGAAAATGGGGCGTTTCGGCCACGACAACATCGCCCAGGTGCCAAAAAGGGGCATTGTCCTTAAAACGAATACGCCCGATGCGCCAAACATCATTTTCTTGAAAAAAATCCGGTTCTCTGAGGAATTCTGTGGTCAACCGCAGACCCACAGAATTCTCGCTCTGAAATGAGCAAAAGATGGCAAGCCAAAAGCAAGGCGCTTGATTAGCCGAATCTTGTTGTTCATTCCTTCAACAAAACCGCTGG
>JBGTCV010000057.1:0-133569 GCA_041748655.1 Promineifilaceae bacterium (SeqCode)
GAGGCTGGACTCTCGAAGCAAACGAGCAACCACTATCGCCAGGCGATGCACCAATTCTGCAGGTGGCTTCTGAAACGATCGCTGATGCGGGTGAACCCGATTAACGATATTCCGAAGCTGAACGTCGATACCGATCGCCGACATGATCGCCGAGCGATTGGAGTCGACGAATTCCAGCGACTGGTTGTCGCGGCCGAGGGCGGCAAACCGGTGCAGGCGATCGATGGAATTGACCGAGCGGTGATGTACATTCTGTCGGCTTGGACGGGATATCGCCGCGGGGAAATCTCGAGTTTGACGCTCGAATCTTTCGATTTTGATGCCGATCCACCGCGGGTCACGGTCGATGCCGGTTACAGCAAACGTCGCAAAAACCATTATTGACACTTTATTCATACAATTTACTCCTTAGCCCATTATTAACCATAAGCCTATTGTAGGCTTTGCGATATTTAATTTCAAACTCTACCCAGTAACCATTCATTGCTTACTGATTACAGTTTACTGTTTACTGTTTACTGTTTACTGATGGTTACCTAATATTCGTTTGGAGGTGTTCCCATGACATTCACTGTTCGTCGTCATCAAATTCTGTTACTGGCTTTGTTTATACTGTTGGCCGCGATTGCGCCTGTCCAGGCGCAAAACGAGCTAACGGCCGTTGTCCACCACAAGGGCAATCCCGCCCAGGTGCGCAAAGCGCTCCGCATCGTTGCCGAAGACACCTGGGATTCCTTCGTCGCCATGACCTATCCAACCGGTTTGCCGGCCGACAATCTCCACGCCGATGGGTCACGCGCGCGTTACACCTCACCGACCAACATCGGCAGCTACATCTGGAGTACCCTGGTCGCCCGTGACCTGCGCATCATCAAACCACCGGAGGCGCGTCAGCGCATCGCACAAACGCTCGATACCCTGGCCACGCTGGAACGGCACGAAGCCAGCGGCCAGTTCTATAACTGGTATGATCCCGCTAACGGCGAGAAGCTAACAACGTGGCCACCCTCCGGCGACCCGGTCTATCCCTTCCTCTCTTCGGTCGACAACGGCTGGCTGGCGGCCGCGCTGATCATGGTCACAAACACAGTCCCGCAGCTGCGGGACGAAGCCCAAGCCATCATGGACGAGATGGATTTTGGCTTTTACTACGATCCCGGCGCCGGGCTGCTGCGCGGTGGCTTCTGGGATGAGCTGCCGCCCGGATGTTCCGCAGAGGATAATTACCCTGGTGTCGGTCCCGATGTTTTTTACACCTGCCACCATTACGGCACGCTGAACACGGAACCGCGCATCGCCAGCTATATCGGCATTGCCTGGGACCAGGTACCAGAGACCCACTACTTCAAGATGTGGCGAACCTTCCCCGACACCTGCGACTGGGGCTGGCACGAAATGCAGCCAGAGGGTGAATTCCATACCTACCTGGGCGTGGAAGTATACGAAGGCCATTACACCTATCGCGGGATGAACATCGTTCCTTCCTGGGGTGGCAGCATGTTTGAGGCGCTGATGGTGACGCTGCTGGTGCCCGAAGAGGAGTGGGGTCCGCAGAGCTGGGGGATAAATCATCCCCTTTACGTACAGGCGCAGATCGAACATGGCCTCGAGGATGCGCAGTACGGTTATTGGGGCTTCTCCCCCTCTAACAATCCCTCTGGCGGCTACCGCGAATACGGCGTTGATGCCATCGGTATGAATCCGGATGGTTACGCATCCAATAACGACAACACGCTGGTTGATTATGGCTTCGGAGATTGTCGCCCGGCCCAGCCGCTCCCGCCGCCCTCCGCCTATACCAATGGGGTCGTCACGCCTCACGCCGTCTTCCTGGCGCTCGATTTTGCGCCAGCGGCCGCGCTGGAGAACCTGCAAAACCTGCGTGAGGACTTCGACGTTTACACGGAACTGGGTTTCTACGACGCCGTGAATGTAGACACGGGCGAAGTGTCCCATTACTACCTGGCCCTGGATCAGGGCATGATTATGGCCGCTTTGGGCAACTACCTGCGCAACGACCGCCTGCAGCATTACTTTACCCGCGGCGAGATCGAGCAGGCTATCAGACCACTTCTGGCGATGGAGCAGTTCACCGCGGGCGTTAGCGGAGATGGTGCAATGACCATGATGCCTCAACCTGCCGCCTGGCAGCCGGCATTTTTAGAAACCCGCTAAACTCGCGGCTGTCGCTCACGAGAGGAACCGCACACATCAGTCAACGTGCGGTTCCTCGGACGGATAAACGCAAAACTGGATCCTTGTTACCCCAGGAACAACTTATGTTATTACCTAATGACTTTGGCTACTTCAGCGAAAACGGCCGTGAATATGTCATCACCAACCCTGATACGCCCGCGCCCTGGATCAATGTCCTCTCGAATGGCGACTACGGCCTGGTACTCTCACAGACAGGCAGTGGCTATAGCTGGCGGACTCACGCCTCACTGAATCGTATCACCCGCTGGTCACAAGACCTGGTGCGTGACGATTGGGGCAAATACCTCTACATCCGCGACATGGACAGCGGCGCATTTTGGTCTGCCGGATGGCACCCGGCCGGACACGACCTGGAAGAGTATCAGGTACGGCATGGGTTTGGTTACTCCATCATTGAGTGGCAGCGCGAGACAATTCACGGCTCGCTGACCACCCTTGTTCCCCTGGATGATCCCTGTGAGGTCTGGCTGCTGCGCCTGGAAAACCAGGGGGATAAACCACGGCGTTTACAACTCTTTACTTACCTGGAATGGCTGCTCGGCGCGGCTCCAGACTGGCACCGCGAGTTTCACCACCTCTTTATTGAAACGCGCTATGATGAAGCTCACCGTGCCATGCTGGCGACCAAAGTTCTGTGGGAATTACCGGGTGAGAAAGGACCCCATCTCAACCGGAACTGGCCCTACGTAGCCTTCCACAGCTCCTCTATCTCACCGACTGGCTACGATGGCAACAAGGCGGCTTTTCTGGGTCGCAATGGCCGACTGACGACGCCGCGCGCCCTGCGCGACGGCCGTTCATGCAACACATCCGGCCGTGGCCTGGACGCAATCGCAAGTTTGCAGCTACCCCTGGAAATTGCCCCTGGGGAGGCAGCTGAAGTCGTCTTTACGCTGGGGGCGGTGGCAGATGAGACCCAGGCATTGGCCCTGGCCGAAAAATACAAAGAGCCAGCCGCCGCCCACCAGAAACTGGTAAACGTGGGCAGCTTCTGGCATGAAATGACTGGCCGTCTGGTTGTCGAAACGCCAGATCCTTGCCTGAACGTGATGGCCAATGGCTGGCTCGTCTATCAGACCATCGTCGGACGGCTCTGGGGACGTTCCGCCTATTATCAAATGGGCGGCGCTTATGGCTTCCGCGACCAGCTTCAGGACAGCCTCGTCTGGCTGCTGCTCGGACGGCCGGAAAAGACGTTGGAGCAGATTCGCCTGCACGCCGCCCACCAGTTTCAGGAGGGCATTGTACTCCATTGGTGGCATCCGTTGGCGGAATCCGGCTTGCGCTCAAACTACAGCGACGACCTGCTCTGGCTGCCATTTGTCGTCCTCCAGTACTTGCTAGAAACGGGCGACTTCGCCATTCTAGAGGAAGAGATGCCTTTCTTCGACGGAGGTTCAGCGTCTCTCTGGGAACATTGTCTACGCGCTTTTCAGGTTGCTCTCTCGCGCCGCAGCGAGCGGGGGCTGCCCTTGATTCTGGAAGGTGATTGGAACGATGGCCTGAATGCCACCGGCCCTGACGGCCAGGGTGAAAGCATCTGGATCGCCCACTTTCTTTACTATCTCCTCACCCGCTGGGTGGAGATGCCCATCGGGGAGGAGACTCGCAACCACTTTCGCCACGAGGCGGAAGCGCTGCGGGAGATCACCAATCAGCATGGTTGGGACCAGGCCTGGTACTGGCGAGCATCCACCGATGAGGGCGTGCGGTTGGGATCGGCCGAACGTGAGGAAGGTCGCATTTTCCTCAATGCCCAGACGTGGGCGGTGTTAAGCGGCATGGCGCCGCCAGAGCGGGCGCAGCAGGCCATGGCGGCTGCGCGAGAGTACCTGTACACCGACTATGGCGCGCTGCTGCTTTTTCCCGCTTACAGCAAACCTGATCCAGACGTGGGCTATCTGACGCGGTACGCGCCCGGCACGCGCGAAAATGGCGGGGTTTACGTCCACGCCTCTTGCTGGGCCGTGTTGGCCGAACGAAAGCTGGCAGGCGCTGAGGCTGCCTACGATTTGTGGCGGCGCTTCTGTCCCCCACATCTCGCCGAGTCGCCCGAAATCTACGTGGCCGAACCCTATGTCATGCCCGGCAACGTGAACGGCCCACACGCGGCCCAACCAGGGCAAGGTGGTTGGACCTGGTATACCGGGTCCGCTGCCTGGTATCTGCGCTCCCTGGTAGAGGGTGTGCTAGGGGTTACTGCCCATCTGGAAGGGCTGCAAGTAATGGCCGACCTGCCTAAAGATTGGGATAGTTTTCGGTTGCAACGGCGCTTTCGCGGGGCTGTCTATCATATTGAAGTGCGACGTGTTCGCGCGGAAGAAACGCCGGGTTGTGTGGTGAACGGCCGTTCCTACGACGGTGACTTTTTACCGCTGGCGGCGCCGGGCACGGTACAGACTGTACAGGTTCTGGTTTGAAAAGAGGCGGTTTATACATTCAGATATCTCATGCAGCTGACCAGAACCTGACCCCGGGCGCTCATGCTTTCTCCTTTTGCCACAACCGTTCCAGCAAAGCCACCAACCCTCGCTCTTGGGCAAACGGCCATTCCTTAACGCATGAAACAACCCGGCCCGCGCCACAGAAGATTTGCCGCTGCCGGAAGGCCCGGCAACAACAATGAAGCTGGCCTTTTGCACCCGCTCTAGCAAATCATCGACCAGACTTTCCCGGCCAAAGAAGAATTGGGCGTCGCTCTCCTGGAAGGCGGTGAGGCCGAGGTAGGGGATACGGCCGTTCCACACCGTGGGTTGGTCTTTATTTTTCAGCTCAACCAGCAGGACCGCCACTTCTTCGACGGTGAGACCCTGGTAAACGGCCGCCCCCGCCCCAATGGCGACTGCCTGGGCATAGGTGATGTTGCCGATCTCAATGTGGTCGCCTTTGTGTTCGGGTTCGTTTGTTGTCATGATGATTCCTTGGCGCGGCAAATGTTGTTTTTGCCGCAAATTTCCCCGGAAACTGCGCTGCGTGTTTAGAAGTTTCCGGGGAAATCGTTTTATCGCTGCTGAACGGCCGTTACAAATCCCTCCACCACCTGTTCAATCCCCGGAATATCTGCGGCCAACTGGCGGGCAAGCTGCGACTGACCCAAGCAGAGCAATTTCAGGTGCAGCCCGTCTACCGGTTTTTGCGCCGCCAGGTCCAGGATGAGGTTGAGGCCGCTGGCCACTTCATCTGCCGCCGCTTTTTGCCCGTCTGGAGCCATTTGCAGATAGCGATTGACCCGGTCTACAGCCTGCTGGATGGTGAGCGTGGCGGCTGGGGGTGGGGTTGGCAACGGCCGTTCCGCTGGCGCGGCCGTTGGCGTTTCCTGCTGCACGTTGGCCGACGACTCACGGCCAATGGCAATTCCCTGAGCGTTTTCGATGTTGCCCACCGTGATTTTGTCGCCACCTACCTTGTCACCCCCCACGTAATCGCCATAGACGTGGTAGTTGACCACCTGCTGGATGTTTTCCTGGGCCATGGTGGCTGGCAGTTCGAAGTCAGCCGGGACGTCTTGCCAGTTAACAAACGGCCGTTCCATCCGAACCTGATCAACCAATTCCTGGAGTCGGTTTTGCTTGGCCAATGAAATGAGCAGGTTGCGAATAAACGCCGAGCGGATGTCACCCGGAATGTTTTCGAAATCAACCCCCAGGTCAAAACAGAGGGTGCGCACCTCGCTAAAACTGAAATATTGGTCAATTTGCTTGTGCAGCGTAGATAAATATTTTGCGCTTTCTGTCGCCATCATTCTTCCTTTGTTGGACTGCTGCTCGCTACTTGCGCAGCCGCTTCAAAATGTAGTTGGTTGCGCCGCCAGCGACCTTGGCCACCACGGAGTTGGTAAACAAATTGACAATCGTTTCGACAGCGGCTGGGGCGGTGGTGGCGATACTTTCGATGAGTTCAGCCATCTTTTCATCATCCGCCGCTTCACCGCGCGCAGCTTCGGCCTGGAGTGCTTTGACCTGGGCAACGGCCGTTGCGTCTTCTCGCGCTACCTGCTGCAACAACGGAGCAAACAGCGGCGTCAATTCATCCACGCTGGGACCGTGCTGAATGCGTACATCGGCCCGCGCTTTGCGACCGATGGCAATGCCCTGCCCGCCATGAATATCGCCAACCTGAATTTTGTCGCCACCTACCTTATCTCCGCCTACTTTATCACCGTGAACGGTATCGCCTTCGTTCACTGTCTTGCTGCCACCCACGTACTCACCTCCACCTGTATTAATGTTGTTCCCTATTTGTCCGATGTTTGCATCCCCAACGACATTGACTTGTGCCCCATGTACAGCCTGGTTTTGTTGATTAAACGTTGTGCTTGCCGGCGGTAATGGTGCCAACGGATCGGGCGGTAGCTGGCCCAGGCCTTTGGCCACGCCCTGCCCGCCTATGAGTTGGGCAATGGGGAAAACGCCAGAAGTCTTCATCACCGGGGTCTGGTCACGCCCCTGTGCATTGGCGGATTTTTTGACCTGATGCGTCACCCAGCTCATCACATCGGTGACGTAGACGACGGTGGCGTCGTCGGGATGGGGGGCGTGGCCGGTGAGCGCTTCGATCAGGTGGTAGGTGAACAGGCTCATCGCGCCATCGGTGCGTACGTAGGAGGATTGGCTGCCGGTGGAGGAGTTGAGCACCGCCCGCCCTTCGCCGTCTAGCAAATCGCTGACGTTTTTGGCCCCTGGCTCGGCATCGAAGCTGGGGATATTTTTGGTTTGGGGCAAATCCAGCGGGAAAGGAGCCGCTTCTACGTTGGCGGCGCTGTCGATGGCGGCCAGATCAACATCTTTCACGTCCATTCCCGCGGCGTGGCAGCAGTCGAGGATGGCCAGCATCCGTTTGGCCTGAACGGCGCTGATTTCGGCGGTCAAATCTTCCGCTTTCAAGGCAAACTGCCGAATGCGGCTCAGTTCGCTGATGTTGTAGGGAATCAGGTAATATTGGTCGGTGGCATTGTCTACCATGCCGTGACCGGAGTAGTAGATGACGGCCGTTGCCTGCGCATCTTCCTTCACCTTGCCTTGCAACCAATACAGCGCCTCTAGGATATTGTCGCGGGTGGCTTGCTCTCCCATGAGCAGCTTCACGTTATCCGGATTGTAGGCGCACCGATCTGGATGAACCAGCACATCGTGGACGGCCTGCACGTCTTTGGCCACCGCAGGCAACGCCAGCCGGGGAATCTGGTTGGCGTCTACGCCAACGATCAGGGCATAACCATGTTCAAAAATAGTGCTCATTATAAACTCTCCGTTTTTTTGATAGACAGCGACAGCAGATTCTGCTTAATTCTCGTCAAAGCCCATGCCAACCGTCGCCTTGCCAAACTTGTTGTAATCAAACGGTTTTTCATCCGGATCAACGCACGTCATCCAAGCTGAGCACCTTGGCAAAATCGGCCGTATCGCTCGGCAGCGCCGGGTTCAGGTGGGCTTTGTCATTGCCCAGCCGGGGCACCATCAGCCGGTCACCCAGCCACAAGCCCCGGTTCAGCTTGGCATCGGCTGCCTGTTGCGAACGGTAGGGGATATTTAGACGGGGCATATTTTCTCCTTTTTTTGCATCATTCAACATGAAATCGGTAGTAACCGTTAAACTTGCTGAATCGAAACGCCAGCCGGGACATTGATCTCAATCACATTTGTCTGCTGGCTGGTACCCGTTTTTAGTGCAAAGCCGGTGGGAAGCTGCACGTACACTACCTGCCCGCCAGGTACGGCCGTTTCGCCCCCAGCATCTCCCGTATCCACAACCTCACCGCCACCGCTGGAATCGGTCGATAGTTGCTGCGCCTCCAGCTTGATGCCATCAAAGAAGAAATCTTTGGCCTTGTTCCACTTGCTTTTGACCCGGATAACGATTTCGGCCGTACCGCTGTCTGGCACGGTGAAGCTGATCTTGTGCGGGTACCATTTACGATCCCCCATCACTTTGCCGTTGACCCAGCCGCCCTCGCCGTTGACCCAGACGCTCGACTCCGCCCCGTAATCATCCGTTTCACCATGCATATGCACCTGAATAGGAACGGTCAGCACGGCCTGGCTGCCGGGCTGCAAACCGGTCACGGTTTGGCTGAGGGCTGCGCCAAAGGCGGCACCAAAGCTGAAAATCTTGTAGGTGGCATCCCCGTCCAGGATGAGGGCGTTGGCTGCTCCCAACTGTTCATGAGGCGGCAGTTGGTCTTTCAATTTGTGGACGCATTCGGGAATTCCCTGCACCCGGCTGTTGGGATCGTCATAGAGAGGATCTCCTTTGTTGAGCCATTCCAACTGCCAATGATTCGGCCGTTGGTTGCGCAAAAAATTTGCTTCTGGTAGAGCGGGTAAAGTTTCCCACCCTTCGCTAAAATTGCCGTTTTTTAACATTGTGTACACTCCTTTTGATTATTTGCTGGACAAATTTAATTTCCCGACCCATTTCCCTTGGTGTAAACCATCGTGGAAATGATGGCGTTGCGCAGATTGGTTTCTACCGAATCTGAAGGCACATATTTCATATATCTGGCTTTGAGTGAGGTGATCCGAGGCGAGGCGTTTGGCGGGGTGAGCGGGTCTATGATCTGGTAATCGTCCCCAGAACGATGAACAATGACCACCCAATGCTGGTCAACAACGGCCGTATTCAACTGCGTATCCACCTGGGCCACCACAATATGCCCTTTGGCCAGCGCCTGATCAATCCGGCTGATCGGGTTTTCGCCCGTCCAGACTGCCCAATCGACATCTTTGTTCGGCCACGACTTCACATTTTTATTAAACTGCAATCCGCCAACAAAAGCGGGTGCCAAAAATTTGACGACCGAATCCGTTCTGTTAAAACCGCCTTGATTGGGATCCATATTTTTCAACCGCTGGTTTAGCTCTTGCGGATTGATACGCACGCCATACGCTGAAAGCGCCATCGCCATGCAGGTCATCAGGCAGCCCCAGGTGCCAATGGTTTGCTGGCCATACCCCAGTTGGTCGCCGCGCCAGCGTGGGTCTACCTGTGAATACCACATCGAGGGGTCGGCCAGCAGCCGGGCGAGGGGGGTGTTGGCGGTGGCGGTGTCGGCAACGGCCGTTGTCACCACAATCTTGGCCCAGAGCGGATCGCCAAAAAAGTTGCCCCGGTCATCCTTCAGCCGCCAGACAGAGTAGACATTGCCACTTTTGCCCTGGGGCGCCGTCATCGGCACGCTGAGGATGACCTCATCACCCGGTTTGGCCACCGGTGCAAGGTGTGAAGCATTGCCCCGCGCCATTTCAAAATCACCTTCCACGTAAACCAGGTTAAATCCGTCACCCCATTGGCGCGTGCCACTGTTGCGCACCCGCCACTGTTTGTCAAAATCGGTGCCGCCCACAATCTTCTCAAAATCTGGAATAGTCTGGTCGGCCACAAACTTCATGTCTGGCGTGCGGGTCGAGGTGCCAACCGGGGAAGCGGGCACAACGGTGATATCGACATAGAAATGGGCAAATGGCTTGTTTTTGGGATCACGGATTTGCCAAAAGCTGCGGTAAACGCGCCCGGCCAGCTCTGGCGCAGTGAGGTTGAGGCTAAAGACGGCCGTTTCCCCCGGTTTCAGCGCCGAAAAACCAGCCACCTCTGGCAAACGGTAGCTGTTCTTTTCCGTCATTGCCGCCGGATTTGCGCCTTTGGCCACATAAACAAGCTTGAATTTGTCATCCCAGGTGGTGGTGCCGCTGTTCGTAAACGTCCAGCGGCAGGTGAAGGCAGACCCGGCAGGCACGGCGCTCAGGTTTGGCTCGGTAGCGGTGAATGAGGCAAAAACTGCTTCGGAAACATCGGCAAACAGATCGACCGATTTGGCCAGCCCCTTGTACCGGTCCCTCATCGCCACAAAGGCGTCGAAGATGTGCGGCTTGGGCTTGTTGTCGTGGGTGTTCATGCCGGAATTGCGCATCACGTCTGTCCAGCCAAACCAGATAAGCGCCTGCACGTAGTCAGCGTAGTTGGTGGCCACTTCATTGACAAATTCGCGCAAATAGGTGGCAATATCGGCGTAATGTTCTGGGCCGATGTGAATATCGGCCGCTGCACCCACCTCTGTAATCCACAGCGGAGTTTTGGGGTACGCTTTTTTGAACATATTGAGCGCATCCCCCAGCCGACCAATGCTGCCGTAGTTGAAGATGGCGTGTTTGACGAAACGGCCGTACGGATGATAAGCCAGCGCGTCAACCGGCAAACTGCCGCCCAGCGCCCGCTGCACCTGCCGCACGTACTCAATCGCGTTATCCGGCCCCGTCTTCAAGCCGCCAAAAATCACCCGCCCGCCCGGATGGGCCTGGCGGATGGCGGCAGCGGCGTGCTGCAAAATCAGAGCATAGTTGGCCGGGGCAATGCCAATGGCCGAATGGTTTGGGTTTCCTTTGTCGTTGCCAAATTCGCTGTCCTGCTCGTTGTGAATCTGGTAGGCCACCATATCGCCAAATTCGGCACAGACGCGGGCCACGCGGCCACACTGTTCGCCAAACTGCTGGGCGTAGGCGTGCCAATCCCCGCCGCCCCAGGGGCCGTTGCCCCAGTAGGTGTCCTGGTGCAAAATGATCAGCGAGCGTATGCCCTGGCTGGCATACGTCTGGATGATGTGGCGATACCGGTGTTGGTACGCCTCTTCGGGCGTCAGTTTCAGGCGCGAAGCCCAGAAGACAAAGCGTACCCAGCCCAGACCGTTCATCCGTTCCGCATCCAGGGGATGGCCGTCGTTGATGTTGACGTTCATGCCAAACTGCACTTTTTTGTCGCCGGGGGCAGCGACGGGAATGTCTGGGGTCAGTTGGCCAGCCACCCCTATAATGAGCCAGCGGGTATCGCCAAACGGCGTGCCGCTGGCGTCGCGCAGCTGCCAGTGGAAAGCATAAGCGCCCGCGCTGGTGGGGGCGGTAAGGCGCAGGGCAATCTCTACCGTTTCAGCGGGATTGACGCGCTCCCGCCCGGTGAGGGCGCGCAGGGTAGTCACGGCAGCCAGGCCCATCGGGTTGGGGCTGTGGTTTTGGGTATCGGCAACGCTCTTGTCCAGGTAAGCCACCTGAAAATCGCCGGTCCAAACGGCCGTTCCCTTGTTTTGCAGCGTCCAGGTGGCCATAAACTGCTGCCCTGGCTGCATACTGTTAAAGTTGGTCACGCTGTTGACAAAGTTGACCATCTGGTAAGCTAGCGTCGACCCCGCCGTGGCTGGCACCACCAGCCGCATCCAGCGCACCGGGCCGAAGCGACGGCCGTCTGGCGTTTGCAGCTGCCAGTTGGTGGCGTGGGTGGCGGCCGCGGCCGGGGCGGTGAAGGGCAGAGTGAGCTGCACCGTCGCCCCCGGCGGCACGTCGCCGATGCCGAGTTCGGCCAGGGTATAGGCTGTTTTGGTGGCGAGGGGGGCGCGGGGGTAAGCGGCCGTTTCCGGGTGCGGCGTCAGGGTATAGGCGATCTGGTAATTGCCGCGCCAGGTTGTCGTGCCCGTGTTGGTAAAACCCCACGTCGCCTGGAAGGCCGTCCCGGCCGGGACGGCGTCGAGGTTGGCGGTGGCGGTGAAGCCGGCCGCGGCTGCATTGTCAATTGGGGTACTCATGATGCCTCCTTAAACAAACTTGATGTAATTGGATAACCTTGCAGCTAAGGGCGCGGACGCGGCGTATTGTATAAATAGCATTGATACTGGTTATAACGAGTCAGGGAACACCAGAACCCATTCGGACAATTAAGCCGAAAACAGCGTTGTGATTCTTGCGTCGTGCCGCCGCCGCCTAGTGGATATGAACAAAGTTGACGCTCAAAATCACAGACAACATTACCACTGCTAAAAACATATTCTTCGCCCAATTCGTCCGGGTCATGGGTAAAAGTGTAAGTAAGTGATTCTTCAAAATAGCGATGCGAAATGTTGCACTCCCACGTTAAAATGGAGCAAATGTCTTCGTAAGGTGTCCAGTCATAGCAAATATTTAAATTCCAGTCACAAGCAAATCCGTCTCTGAAAAATTCCATGTAGCTAAAGCTTAGATTGGAGACATCGAACACAAGGGGGACAGATAATTGTTCGCCGGTATTAATTTGCTCGAAATAGCAGTTAACTGTCTCGTCGCTATCAGCTATACATTCGAGCAAACGATGTTGCGGTTTTTCTGTCTGATGATTCCAACAGGATTGTGTCGACACATGGCAAATATAGCTGTACTGGCTGTCAATTGACCAATAAGTCTGTGTTGAAGCGTAATCTTCAGCCCATTCAGGTTGCGTGATCAAGAGTTCAAATTCAATCGCAGGCTCGTTGTAAACAGAAGTGAAGATGCAGGTAAGTTGAATCGCATCACATTCAAAAACATAATCTCGATGGTCGGGAAGACCGAAGTCCTGTATTCGCGATCCCAGAAAGCATTCCTGACGTGTTTCATTACAAAGATAACCATTTAACCAATCAACATAACCGCTAACAGGTTCACCTCTCTGCCATTGTCCTGCTTGTGCTGTAACCGCCTTGAATACCTGCGGGCTGTCTGGTAAATCTCGGTAGGTTTTGGTACAGACTGTAGGATCACCTAATAAATCATATTCGCATGAAAATTCATATTCAGGCACATGAACTGGTTTTTCATAACAAACGCCTTCTTGAAAATTACAATAGATTTGACGATGGTCGTCACTTGTCCAATATTCATTGCCAGGGATGGTGGCTAGAAAATCCGGTTGCTCATAAACCAGTTCCAACTCGTAATAGGCGTCAACCCCTATTTTGAAATGATGCGCCCAAACACACATACTGGTTGTGTCATCGCATGTAAATGTATAAGGCGCATTGGCAACAACGGTTGTATCGGGCGCAAAATAATACATCTCGCCGTTTTTGAGCAGTAGTTTCTCAATCCACAATATGCCGTCGGCTTGCGGCAAATAATACTCGTTTCGTGTTTGCAGTAATGTTGTCAGGTTTGCCGATTCGTCTACTGGTATCGTTTGATAAATTGGAATCGCCTCTAATAATTCCCCACCGGCGGACTCTTCCCAGAACAAGACTGTGCTATGCGTATCGGTGAGATCAATAGCTACCCACACGGGTTCGAATATTGGTTCTTCTATTTGGAAAGCGGCGACAGTGTAAGGTAACGTTAGAATCTTCCCCAGCGCCACGAGCGGTTCGACATCGGCGGGAGTGCTGCCGAGCCATTCGTCTAGCGATCCGTCAAAAAACACGTAATCAGTAATGCCAAAATCATGGGTGACCACGTTATCGCCATCGGCCGATTGCAGTTGCAAGGTCGCGATTATTTCCGCGTCAGGGATAGCTTGCGCCGGTAATTCAGGCAGGCTATCAGGGGTGATGCCCGCTCCTGGCGCAGTGCCCTCGATGATTTCTGCCGGTGATTGGTCTATAATTGGCGTTTGTTCTTCTGGCGAACTCTTCCGGCAACCTATTAGCGTCAATAAACCGATGAGCAGAAATACAACTAATTTGCTTTTCATGGTGATTCTCCTCGTATGGTTTTGCCGTTAGCGTTGCGGGCGAGGTGTTCTGTACAAAAAACATTGGTACTTCGTGTACTGGGCCGTTGTACAAAGTGCGCTATTAGGGCAATTTAGGCGAAAACAACGCTGAGATTCAGCTGCGCCCCCCCCGCCCAGATTGGTGAGATCAAACACCATACACACCCTTTGCTCAAAATCACATCTAAGGTCGGAGAAGGGTATGGTGTAGAAATCGTGATTTTTTATGCCAACTGAAACAAATGCCTCGTGCTTTTCAAAAAAGTCCCAATGAACTGGTTCTGAAATAAAGTTAAATTTTATTCTCTCGTCAGTAGAGATATTACGAATAACGCATGATTGTGTTAGCGCATCACAATCGGCGCTATATCCCATCTCAATACTTGTTAAAGAGCCGTTATCAATATTGTCATTGTGCCAAGTGGGATTTTCGCTACACTCTTGCAATTGCCAATTACAGTCGAGAATGTACTGAGGATTGACACTATTCAAATAATGAGTTGTCACATCGTTATCCGCCCAGTCCAGAGATTCTGAAGCCGACACAATTTTGGCTTCCACTGATTCTGGCCATTGACCAAGTGGAAATAGCGAACAGGTTGTCAACCTCCTTTGGTCGTTAAATTGACAATCAACTTCCTGACTATAACATTGCAACTCATCCCAATTACATGCCAATGATAAATGCCTGAAAGCGGTAGGGATAGGTGTATGATCTGACAGAAACTCCGCCCGGATATATTCTCTAAAATCATCTGCCAGCCATTCATCATCATTGTTAACCAGGGAAAAAGCATGTATTTCTCCGCCAATTTGATTTTGGTATGCGCAAGTATGCTTATCAAGATCGCACTGCATAGACGGATACAAGACCTTAAAACAGGCAGCAGTCTCTGGATCAGTACAGTGAATAGTGCGACCATCTTCTAGCTTTAAAGAGTATGTATTCAGAAAACCAAAATCTCTTTGAATATCATCCAACGACTCATCAACCAGCAGATAAACGATTTGCTGGGTATCTGTATCTATTTCAAACTGATTTTGTTGGATACAGATTTGCATTGAGGTATCACAAGAAAATGAATAAGGTATATTTGAAACGATATCCGTTGTTTCTGTGGAGAAAACATTTAATTGCCAGCCATTGTCATCTGTTTTTAGCAGTAATCGGTCTACCCACAATACGCCCTGCAACTCCGGTAAATACCAATCATTTCGAGCGTCCAGTAAATCTTTCAGATTACTGTTCAAAGGCAAAGAAACGGTGCGAAACAACGATGCCGTCCCAATTACTTCGTCAACACTGGTTTCCTGCCAGGCAACGGTCATTGCCTGTAAATCCTCTGTCCCCAGCAGAACCCATAACGGAGCAAAATATTTACCGCTAAGACCGCCATAGGGATGGTATGGCGGCAAAACCACTCGAGCCAACGCAAGCCATGACTGTTCGATGGTCTGATGTTCTTCAACCCATTCATCTAACCCTATGTCATGAAACTCATACTCAGTCAAATGATACTGCCGCGCCAGATCGCCTGTTTCCGTTAGCAAAGTAACTGTGGCAATGGTTTCCTCATTTATAGAGCCAGCAGAAGTGGTAAAAGCGGATGAAAGATCTGTTGTCTCTGTTGGAGTTAAGTCTGTGGCTACCTCTGTTGTTTGACTCGAGGGAACGACCGTTGGCGTCTGCTCGTCTGCTTTGCCTCGGCAACCTGTAACCAAGAACACAACCATCATGAATAACAAAAAATAAACTTTCTTCATCACGACCTCCTGATATGTTGAAATGCAATCCCATTTACGGCTTGCGCTGATATAGACCATTTCCTGTGGCTTTGACAAGCCATTCACTGTCAGTAGCGTCTGTCCATAAAACTAATCCCGGCACGTAGTCTACGCCAAAAAACATTTTCAGATCCGTTCGATTGCCGTCACAATCAACCCAGTAAACAGATTCGGCAACCAGATAGTATTGACCCTGTTGTGCAGGGTAAGCGGCAACGGCCGTTATGGGAAAATCTCGTGAAAATTCCAGAACCGGTCCCAAATTGCCATTTGTCAGACAAGCCGCCCGGTGAGAATTAGAGCCGCTAAACGATAGAAATAGCTCCTCCGGGTTACTGCCAAACACAATATGGCTGGCGCCCGGCACATGGGCTAACTCCCGCCACTGCCACTCGCCAGCGATCAGGTTGCCCACAAAAAATGAATCTGCTGTGCCAACGTAAGCCGTGCCGTTTCTGTCAAAGGCAACTGTTGCAAACTGGGCCTCGGTTGGCAAACCGCCCTGGTCGGCCAAGTTTTGCCAGCTTTGACCACTGTCATGACTGCCGTATATGGTGGGAGCACTCCCGGTTTCAAAACCAAAACTGGTGGCCAACAACAATTGCCCATTATGGGCAGCCAATCCAAGATAGCTTACATCGGTAGGTACTTGCCCGGTACTGATGTCTACCCAGTTCCAACCCATATCGTCACTACGCCAGACGCCAGATTCATAAATGGCTGCATAAAGCCGAGAAGGTTGGGCCAGGTCCACCGCCAGCTGTTCTATGCCTTCCACATCGGAGTCAGGATCGGCAAAGTTGGCGGGGATGGAGGTGGGTAAATTCCCTTTGCGCCAGGCTGACCATTCTCCATCGGGCGACAGATAACCAAGCCCATAATCAACACTACCGGCGTATAAGCCGCCATCAGGCGCGGCTGCCAATGACCAAAAGCTGACATCATTTACACCGGCAACTGCTTCCCAATCCAAAAATGGCCACCAGCCCTGCCAAAAAGCCAGCGTAAAGTAAAATAGAACAGGAATGATAAGCCGTATTCCCGACCAAACAGGCCGTTCGCGTGCCTCGCGCTGGGCATAACGCACGGCTAACGCAGGAGCAAAGCTGGCTTGTACACGCAAGAATAAGGGTATATGTAACGCTTTAGCCGTATCATAAACAGCCGCTTTGCGTGCAAACGGGATTTTTCGCAGTGGTTGCCATTGGCCTACATAAGGCTCGGCAGCGTCGTCAGCTAAAGTCGTTAACGCCTGTTGCCAGATCGCTTCATCAGTAGCTACACAGGTGAAGAGTTGTTCGATAACCTCTTCGTCGAGGTGATGCTGTAAACCACGTGCCGCTTGCCGCCGCCGTTCGCTGGAAGAATGGTCCAATGTGTCCAGCAGCATTCCCATTGTGTCAATATAGGGTGAGACACTCCAAGCCTCGAATTTAGTGTAGAATGCGAGGGCAAAGAGGAACATCATGACACAAAAACAGGCAGACAAAATCAGCAAAAATGGCACAGACCAAGCCCAAAGGCCCGATCCAGAGGTATTGCCCAAGGCCAAACGGCGTAACTTTACAGCCAGCTACAAACTGTGGGTGTTGGCAGAAGCGGATAAGTGTCGCCAGCAACCAGGTCAAATTGGCGCGTTGCTCAGACGAGAAGGTCTGTACTCTTCCCACCTGACAACTTGGCAACGACAACGGGCAGCGGGCCAGATGGCTGGCTTGAAGCCGCAGAAACGCGGCCGTAAAGCCAATGTCGAAGCGGCGGAAATCAATCAATTGCGCCATGAGAACAAACGATTAACCCGGCAACTGGAGCAGGCGGAACTAATCATCGAGGCTCAAAAAAAACTCTCGGAGATATTGGGTATCACCCTGGAACAGCCGAAGGACGGCGAGAAATGAGAGCAACCGTCACCCAATTGGCGCAGAAAACAAACACCAAACAGGCGTGTGACCAGCTGGCGTACCCGCGCAGCAGTTACTATCGGCAACAACTGGCTAAACCGGCCGTTACGGAGCCCCGCCCCGTGCCCGCCCCGTCGCCGCGGGCTTTACCCCCAGCCGAGCAGGACACGGTACGGGACCTGCTCAACAGCGAACGCTTTGAGGACAGCTCGCCACGGCAAATGTACGGCACTTTGCTCGATGAAGGGCACTATCTCTGCTCGGTCAGCACGATGTATCGGATACTCAAAGCGAATGAGGAAGTCCGGGAACGGCGTAACCAGAAACGGCATCCGGCTTACCAAAAACCAGAACTGCTGGCGACGGGACCCAACCAGGTGTGGTCCTGGGACATCACCAAGCTGCGGGGGCCAGTGCCCCATGTCTACTATTATATGTACTGCATTCTGGACATCTTCAGCCGGTATGTGGTCGGTTACCTGATTGCCAGCAGAGAACTGGCCACTTTAGCCCGGCAATTGGTGGCCGATAGTTGTGCCAAACAGGGCATTGAGCCAGAGCAGCTGATCCTGCATGCTGACCGGGGTAGTTCCATGAGCAGCAAGACCCTGGCTTTACTCCTGGCCGACCTGGGTGTAGGCAAGAGCCATTCCCGGCCCTATACCTCTGATGACAATCCATTCTCGGAGGCCCAGTTCAAAACGATGAAGTACCGCCCTGATTATCCGGACCGTTTCGGGACGTCGCAAGAAGCGCGAAACTGGGCGCATCCTTTCATTCACTGGTACAACAATGAGCATCGGCATACCAGTTTGGGGCTGATGACCCCGGCCACGGTGCATTATGGCTTGGCGGCCGAGTTGACCGTGCAACGACAGGTAACTTTGCAGGCTGCCTATGAAAAGAATCCGGAACGGTTTGTGAAGGGGCTACCTGCTCCCCCGAAACCACCAACAGCCGTCTGGATTAATCCGCCGCTGACAAAGGATAAGGAAATGCAATCGTCGTAGAGGCTGTGGGGGTAAGTGGTTAACTCGGAGTGGGCGGAGAGTTATCCACTTATCCAGCAGTCCAGTGAGCGCGGAGTTGCTCACTAATTTATCCATTTTGGTGTCTCATTTCTATTGACACATTCCGGTGGAGGAGGTCTATTTTGAGTGATATGTTGAAGTATTGATCTCCAATGTATTTTTGCAAGTCTGGCTTAACAATGGGGATTTGGAGATCATCAAAATCTCCTTTCTTGAAGTGTGGAATCAACGTTCCAACATGCAAACCCTCAATTTCTTGTTGGATGACAGTTGAGCGTAATACAGCGAACAGATACTTAGAATATATCTTTTTCTCATCTGCTCGAATAGCAACCATGTCTTGGGCTATGCAAAAACCCACTGGATCAGGCACCCAAGCGACCCGACCTGGTGAACCTTTCAACACAAAAATAATATCTCCTGGTTCAGGATGGCCTCTGAACCAACTGTGATACGTTTTGTCATCCACATATCTAACTTTTTCAAACAACGGATAAAGATAATCGTTGGATATGCAGTTTGTGGCAATTAAAGGGAGTCCACTGTCAGCAGTTGGACAGGTCCTCCCTCTATTATCAACCACATTTTTAAGTAGTTGCCCAAATGGTTGATAGTCAATCATCGATTTCAACCTGCGCCAAACTCTCAAGTATCACTTGATTTAATCGGCTTTCTTCACCTAGTTGCTTCGCCAACTCCGCTTGCAATTCAGCAAAGCGTTCGGCAAAGTCGAAGTCATCTTCCTCCTCCGGCAGGCCTACGTAACGGCCGGGTGTCAGAACGAAATCCAGTTCGCGCACCCGCTCAATAGATGCAGTCTTGCAAAAGCCGGGCACGTCTTCATAGCTGCCATTCTGGTTGCGCCAGTTGTGGTAAGTGCTGGCAATTTGGGCAATGTCGGCATCATCAAACTCCAGTGTGCGCCGGTTAATCAAATGCCCCAGATTCCGCGCATCAATAAACAAAATCTCATCCCGCCGGTTCCTAAACTTGCCGTTGGCCCGGTTGCGGCTCAAAAACCACAGTGATGCGGGAATCTGCGTGTTTAAAAAGAGCTTGCCAGGCAGGTTGACAATGCAGTCCACCAGCCGCGCCTCCACCAGCGCCCGGCGGATGTTGCCCTCACCGCTTGTCTTGGAGGTCAGCGCGCCCTTGGCCAACACAAAGCCCGCCTGCCCGCTGGGGCTGAGGTGGTAAAGAAAGTGTTGAATCCAGGCGTAGTTGGCATTGCCGGTCGGCGGCTCGCCGTACTGCCAGCGAGCATCGCCGCGCAGCAGCGCCCCGCTCCAGTCGCTGTCATTAAATGGTGGGTTGGCCATCACATGGTCGGCCTTCAAATCCTTGTGGGCATCGTTGAGGAAGGAGCCTTCGTTGTTCCACTTCACCTGCGAGCTGTCAATGCCGCGAATAGCCAGGTTCATCTTGCACAACCGCCACGTCGTCTGGTTGCTCTCCTGCCCATAAATGGAAATGTCGTTGACGCGTCCCTGATGCTCCGTTACAAACTCCTCCGACTGCACAAACATGCCGCCGGAGCCGCAGCAGGGGTCAAAGACACGGCCTTTGTAGGGTTCGAGCATTTCTACCAGGAGCTTAACAATGCTCTTGGGGGTGTAGAACTGGCCGCCCTGTTTGCCTTCGGCGAGGGCAAACTCGCCCAGGAAGTATTCGAAGACGTGGCCCAGGACGTCGGCGCTGCGGGCCTGGGCGTCGCCCATGGCTATGTTGCTGATGAGGTCGATGAGGCCGCCCAGGTTGGTGGGGTCCAGGTTGCCGCGGGCGTAGACTTTGGGGAGCACGTTTTTGAGGCTGGGGTTGTCGTGCTCGATGGCGTCCATGGCGGCGTCTACGTCCTTGCCGATTTCGGGGGTTTTGGCGCGGGTCTGGATGTAGCTCCAGCGGGCGGAGGGGGGGACAAAGAAGACGTTTTCGGCGCTATATTCGTCGCGGTCTTCGGGGTCGGCCCATTGGTCGGCGGCGAGTTGGGCGTGGAGGGCTTCGAAGGCGCTGGAGATGTAGCGGAGGAAGATGAGGCCGAGGACGACGTGTTTGTATTCGGCGGCGTCGATGTTTTTGCGGAGTTTATCGGCCGCTTTCCATAGTTGGGTTTCGAGGGATTCGAGGTTGTTGTTGGCCACTATCAAATTGTCCCTTTATGGCTGGATTAACAAAAAAAGGTCATCCGATTGCCATGAAGTGCGAGTTCAGGGGTGGCTACAGATGACCTAATGTTTGAATAATAGCTTAGTTTTTGACTCAAGTCACTGGTTGACTGGCATTTTGGCCGCCTGCACCTTGAACTCGCAGTGACATGATAGCAAATCAAAAGTTTCGTGACAATAGGTTTGGTTGGATACGGCCGTTCCCCACGAAAACAAAAAGCCGCACGATTATATATGATTCGCAATTGTAAGCCGTCGCCTCCACTAGCTCCCAAATGGGACACTGCGGAACCTTAATGAGTGGCCATTGAACAATGTCACACTTTAGAAATCCGAGGGTTCGAAAGAAAAACCGTCCGGCTTTCGGCACAAAAATATTTACAACGATCGATTGGGAAAGCACGTTTACCATTAAAAGACAACGGGATAGAGGCAAAATTCCCCTACCCCGTTTTATAACATTATCACCCAAAGCATAACAGGGTCTCAGTGACCGCGAAGCATATCAGCCTTCAAACTTAAATGAGACCTTTATCTTTGCCCGGTAATTAACGACTTTGCCTTCCTCTATTTGCATGTCGAGTTCGACAACTTCAGCAATACGCAGTTCCCGCAGCGTCTGGGATGCCCTTGCCACAGCAGCAGCAGCAGCCTTTTCCCACGACTCCGTGCTGGTACCGACGAGTTCAATGATTTTATAGACACTTTCTGCCACAACAACCTCCATTATTTGAATGAGAATACCAAATGGCCATTCTTCATCTCAATAGATGGCCCCCATTAATTAAGGTTCGATTTCTCCCTAAATAGTACCATACAATAAAACCAAGTGATCCAGAATAAAAACATTCTTTTGCAAAGGTAAGCCGTCGACTCCACAACGGCCGTTCCGTCGTCTGCGCAAGCTCCGATACGGCTGCGGTCGCGGGGACCCTCTCAACAAGGGCTGGTGTACTGGTAGTAAATTTGTCTCTGATTAGGAATTAGAGCGGGTAGTATTGTGTGTGTAAACCAATGCCGAATAACAAGCCACTAACAAAAAGGGACCTTCTTGAAACACTTGAGGCGCAAGAAAAGCGATTTGCCAAAATTTGTCATTTTAAGGGCTACACTGGCATAATTAGCAAAGAATTTTCGTGTTTGTCAGGAAAAGCATAGGATATTTTGTGCGTGATGACGTAAACCCTTATTGGGAACTCATTGCGAACCAGCCACTTAATGAGCATGAACCTAATGTTATTGTTGTTGATAAGAATGGTGAATTTTTTATCTCAATTAAAGATGCCATCAAAGTGCTTGATCTTTCTGCTGATTGGGTCCGGGGGCTGGTTCACGAAAAAAGGCTTAATGCCATTAAGCCAGGTGGACGCGACCTATTTATTTCTCTCTCCTCAATAGAGGATTATTTAGAGGAAAGAAAACCTGCTGGTCGGCCACACAAAGAAAGCTCCTAAATAATACCAACACTAGCATTTGTATTTATCTGAAAATAAGATATAGTCTAAGTGATGAATGCTCTATAGAGTTGCTTCATTTCGGTTAGCCGTTGCAAAGCGGTTTCCAATCCCAAATGAGGAGGCACACGATGAGTGGCGGAACTGGAACCTAGAAGCAGGATTGAGAGGCGACAGACATTCGGAGTCTGTCGCCTTTTTGTTTACCATTCCCATTTAAAGCCATATTGTTCATGCAGTCTTGGTTTCTCGATTTCCCAGGTAGCTACCCACTTCCCTTTTGGCAGCTTGCGCATGTTGTCGGGACTTAACGGTGTTGTTCTACGGCGCAAACGTTCCACCATAAAAACTTGTTGGGGTGGTCGTTGCTTGGGGAAAATCACCTGCAACTTCAGCGCTCTGGTGTGGTGACTGATCTCGCTCCCCCACTCCTCAACCGGTTTTAAAAACCCGTTGAGATGTTCCCATTCGATATTAAATTCGTCCTCCTCCCCTTTTTCCTTCACTTCCCTGAGCGAAATGAGAATTTGCGTTTTGTGGCCAGATTCGTACCTGTCTGCTTCAAAGCCTGGGGTGCAGTGGTAGTTGACGAGGATTCGGCCGTCGCCCCATGCTTGATCTTGGTAAGCAATAATATTATTTTGCAGATACCTCACCTTTTGCCGTTTGCGCACAAGAGCGCGTTTTCCTTTGGTGTCCTTTAGCTCCAGCACAACTTCATGCTCAAGCACCTCATACATTCCTTCATCAGCCAGTCCGCGCCACAGCTTTTTGCCAATCTTCCAAAAATCGGCCGCAATTTCCAGCCACGGCCCACCAAGCAGCGCGGCAAAAATTGCGCCTACGGCTGATTTATTCTCTTTTTGTACAGAATAAGACATATGCTAAACAACAGATTCATCCTTTGTTGCTTTTTCAGTCAAAGGATTGCCTCAATCAAACGGCAACTCATCTTCATCAATTGTCCGTAGTATGACATGCGGCCAATGGGTTTTGTAAAAGTTGGCCGTTCGTTTTAAGGATTCGGCCACCGATTCCAGCTGATCCTTGAGTGTGCCTGCACCATATTTTAAAAGCGTCTCTTTTTCTTGGGCAACGGCCGTTGCAATATGCAACACCGAAGCCAGCATCGAATTTACCTGCTCGCGTTCTGCTTCAGAGAGAGTGGCAAGAATTCCCTCATCCACCCGAAGCCGCAATTCCAAACCGCTTTCACTCTGTATCCAATCGGCAAATGGTACCTGCAATTCAGGAAAAAGCGCCTGACCATCGGTTCGATCAATGGCTGCCGGATTCAAGACAGATTTCCCAAAGGCCACGTATTCCTCAAATGTTGCCGCTTCTAACTCAGCCCACTGGACATTTTTCTCAAGCAGGCTTTCGTATAAATCCATCCCCACATCTTCATCTCTAGACGGATGGTGGACACAAACAATCAGGCGATCAGGCACCTCATCGGTATCCAACACCATCGCCTCAGATAGCCACCAATAACGAACGGGATAGCCAATTTCGGCTGCCTGATTGAGCAAGGGGGATACGTTCTCAAGTTGTCGTTCTGGCTGGTCAAAGATGTAGGCAAGGTAAGTATGTTTGGGGTCAAGGAGTTCTTGGTTTTTAAAAGAATCTGGCTGTCGCTCCCTCATATCTCATGATAGCAAATAACTGTCACTTATTTCAAAACTAAAGCAACTTGTAAGCATGCTTCAAAATCCAGGCGTGAACAAAAAACAAACTTTTTAGGTTAGTTTCTGCGGTCTTATACTTGTTAAATGGCATAAGTACGAGGAACGTCTCTAAACCTGATCTGTTTTTGTTGGCAAGCATATGCAACTCGACTATACTAAACCGTGAAAATTTCTATAGTAGCATAACATAATACAAGTTGGATTGCTGAAGTGAGAGGACTGGAGAAGCATTAGTGAGAAAAGCGCAATTAGTATCAGCGGGCTGCTTCTTGCTGTACTGTGTCCTTGGGGCCAAGGCCCAAAAAGTCGAACCCACGAAGCCACAAAAGCAACACGATGTGGCCGCAACAGAGCGTGAGGTCAGAGAGTTTTTCGATTCATATGCCGAAGATTTACGCCAACACCGACGTGAGGCTATTGCTAATCGTTATGACCCACGTGGCGTTTACTTTCTCGGCAATGGCGGAAAGACGCTGGAATCATTCGAAACGGTCAAAAACGTATATCTCACTAAATGGACTGGGCCAAAGTCCTTCGAGTGGAAAGATATTTCGGTTGAGGTTTTGTCCCCCGAAGCCGCTGTCGTAATTGGTCGCTTTGAATGGCAGACCGCTTCGGATCAACTGCAGGGTTTTTCTTACACGGGATTATTGATAAAACATTCAGGGGAATGGCGAATTCGGGTTGAGGACGAATCTAGCCCGCCAGCTAAACCGTCAGCACCATAAATTGCTGTCCGACGTGAAGCAAGAAACGTAGATGTTTCAAAGTGTGTATGAAGCGTCTGCTGTTTGCGGGTTGTATCTTAGCGCCGCATCAATCCTTAATCGTTAGCCGTCGGTTGTCTTCGGCCCACAGCAAGTTACATTTTGCCACTTCCTCCCATATCATTCTCCCGACCGGTGACCCATCGCCAAAGGAGTCCACGTGATCACCAAGGCACACCTCCGCTCGAGAGGAGCTCTATTGCTCGCTGGGATCTTGGTTTTCGGTGCCAGCAACGTCGCCGCCGAGCCCTTCGAGCAAGACACCATCGCTGAGCTGTACAACGCCATCGCCCTCAACCGCAACGCTTTCCTCACTGTGAACCTACTCGCAGCCATTGGTTACTTCGTGGTTGCCTATGCCATGGTTCTCCTCGGCCGTCTTGCACCCTCCACCCAACGTCGCCTACCCATGGTCGGGACATATCTGCTTGCGGCCGCCAGCTTCCTATGGCTCATTGAGATCATCGGCCGCCTCACTGTCGCCACCACAGCGGCCCAGCAAGTCGCATCCGGCGCAGTGCTTCCTGCTGGCTTCCCCTCCAACATTGGTGCCGGCATGGACCCTCTGTTTGTCGCTTTCCTGGGCATCAGCCTCTTGGGCTTCGCGTCGCTCTTCTGGCAGTTCGATCGTCCGCCCCTACTCTCGACAGCACTCAGTCGAATCGGCGCAGTTTCCTTCTTCGCGCTAGGCGTCCTCGCCGCGCTCACGTACCCGTTTGCCGGTGTCGTTGAGAGAGCCCTGTTCTATCCTTTCGTCGTGGTTCTTCTCCCCATGGCGATTTCTTTGCTCGTCAGGCGCGCCTTCCCCTCCCCTGTCCCCGCCGCCTAACAACTCGATGGAGCCGACCCGACCAGGCAGGGTGCGATACTAGTACATCAAATTACTAAATTTGCGGAGTAAATCTCGGTAATTTACCAATAAACGTCCCGCTTTCTAGAAAATCCTTGTACTAGTGTTGTAGCAGGTTAGTTCCCTGCCAGCCTTTCCCCAAACCCGACAACTAGGAGTCAGAATGTGAAATCATTTTTTATTCGTCGAATTTGGGAGAGGCAAAGGCGTGCGGACCAAGGGGATCAGTAGAGCCATCAACTCAAAGTTCTTATCACAATTTGAGCATCCTACGGGCAGCACGTTCCATATCAAGAGGGTTCCGAGGTGTTGCAGTTTCTTGTGTAGGCACCTCAGTTTGAACTGCCTGAGACTCTACAGTGATTGTGACACCCGTATCTTCAGTCTTCTTTCGGGTCTCCAGCTTTTTGACCATATCAGTGACTTCGGCAATGGCCTTTCCAGTGTATAAGGCGCGGGCAGCGTCCACGGTGTCCTTGGTATTTTGCAGTATCCCTATCAATGAATGCACCGGCGCAGAGCCGGTTCCAATGACCAGGCCTGTGATCAAGAAATCCAAGGATTTAGTCCAACCCATTGCATCTGCCTCCAGGAAACCAAGCAGCTCAAACATCTGCAATTTCGCGGTGACGGCGACAATCACGCCGAACACGATAGCGATGGGCATGCTGATCTTTTTCTTCATTGAGACATACACAGGAGACTTAAGATAATCTGTGAGCCGCTTTTCAGCCCTTTGAAAAGCTTCCTCCAATTCCGAAGCTTTCTGACTAGCAGGAGCATCCTTAGCTACCAGCGCAGATTTGGCGGTATTCACCTCTCGTTGCGCCCACTTCAAATAACTATTCGCGTTCCCGAGCAACCTCGAGCCTGCCAAAATGTGATTTTCGATGAAATCCCAGATCATTTCGATGATCCGTTCAACAACTGCGGCAGCCGCCACAATTCCGGCTAGTTTAGCAGCAATGCTGATGCTTTGTGTTGCGCCTGACGCTGGAGTATCATTATCACCTTGTGCGAATGCAATACCTGTAAATAGCAATGAGAGCCCAATGGCCATAGGTACGGAAGTCAAAAGGCGTTTCATAGAAACCTCCTGGAGTATGAAACTATACGGTAGCTGGATCGAAAATACTTGGATTAAATGGGGAAGCCTGTTGAAAAGCATCTAATCATAGCTTCGTAAACCCTTCTGGACACTTTGCAGATCCATTAGGAACTTGATTAATAGTAATATACAGAAAACGAGTCCATTAATCAAGCAGTTTTCGTGGCTTGGAGTTGGTACCGTCAAAGTGGCGTCCCCTGGTCGCGCCTACCAGCGGGTAACGCAAGCCGTTACCTGCAATCTCGGCCAAAGCGAATCATTCCATTTTATCAGAGTAAAAAGATTACCTCTCAAACGCGACTATCCAAAGTGTGGTTGAATAGAGCAATAATCAGCCCAGGCTGCGAAACGGGGGGTGCGGAGCCCGCAGCTGGGGCTGATGTGACGCAATGAGGCTCAGAGGCTCAAGGCGTTTTTGGGAGAAAACGTCTTGAGGGAGCCGAATGAAGTCACGATTATGCTATGCTGAGAAATGGGCACCGAAAGGTATCACATTTCGATGCGTGACATGCCGGTGGACAGCCGCCCACGAGAGCGATTGGCTCAACTGGGTGAACGTGCCCTCTCAACGGCGGAATTACTGGCCATTACCATTCGCACCGGCGATGGCGACGGCAACAATCTCCATCTTGCCGAAAAGCTTCTGACAACCTTTGACGGTTTACCCGGTATTGCCAGAGCCAGCATCACAGAACTGACCTCACTCAAAGGAATCGGCCGGGTTAAAGCTATTGAAATCAAGGCAGCCCTTGAGCTCGGTCGTCGTCTGGCTGTCACCACACCGGAAGAACGGCCGTTAATAACTTCACCAGCGGATGCCGCCAATATGGTGATGGCTGAAATGCGCTTCTATGAACAGGAACATTTTCGCGCCATGCTTCTGGATACCAGAAACAGCGTGTTGGCCATTCCTACGATCCATATTGGCACTTTAAACACCATCAATGTCCGACCAGCCGATACCTTTCGGGCTGCCCTCAAGGAAAATGCCCGCTCACTGATTTTAATTCACAACCACCCGTCCCAAGATCCCTCGCCTTCCCCTGAAGATGTGAGTACAACGCGCACTTTTATTCAAGCTGGTAAGCTATTGGATATTGAAGTAATTGATCACATCGTGGTCGGCGGTAATCGGTTTGTATCTTTAAAAGAGCGTGGGCTGGCGTTTGATTAAATGTGGACCCTACAAGCAGCGTGCGGAAACCAAGCTTCAAATGAAGCCCAGGCTCGCCACGAAAGCTGGGGGCAAGCGGCACGCTGCCCTGTGCTTTCGTGAATAAGCGAGCCGATCAGGGCTTGGGGTGAAGCGCAGGTTTCGGGAACACGCTGCGGTCTAGCCATCGGACAATTTACTGTTATTTTTGATTTGGTTTTCGTAATCCGCCAAGAAAGTGATTGGTATGGTATTTCAATTCTTCCCAAAACCCTTGAACCACATAATGATGTCTGATGTCCAAAGACATCTCCCGTAGTTTTGCATCGTCAAAAAGCCCGATTTCTTCTTCATCAAGACCTATTTGCTCCAAGTCATTGGGCGTAATCATTAACAGAGCAAATGTTGCAGGGATAGATTCACTGCTAATTGGCCACCTGGTATCCAATGCTTCTCGGAATGAACGCCTCTCCCCTTCTTCCATATCTTCCAACAACTCTACAGCCATTTTTGCCTTTTCTTCATCCGGCAATTGCTCCCAAACTGTTCTAAGCTGATCCTTTAACTGATTGACGAATTCAGAATCCGGCGTTTGGTCTGGCTTCACCTGAGAATGCTCCGCTGACATGATTCACGGTAGCAGAGGGTCAATGAAGAAGTCAAATAGGCATTGAACAAGCGAATTCTGATGTTTAACCCATCAGGGCATTGCTCAAAATGGATTACTTTTTTTTCTTGATAATGGGCGGATACGGTAGGTGCTTGTTCGGTCATCATTTTTGATCAGCATGACGACAAACTCCTTCCTCGGATTGTATTCACGGACTAAACGCTTTGTGTCTTCGTCATCATGCTCTTCCAGTTGTTCGCGGGAGAAATAGCCAAAGGGATGGCCACCAGCGGGAATGGGCTGAGAAGTGGTATCAACAACAATAGCGCCGCGGCCGAAATCTTGGAAAGCAGATTTTGCTGCTGGCCAAAGAATATGGAAATTGTCTTGAATCCATAACCGATCGCTCAGACGCTCTTTTTGTGCCCATTCTGGTATATCCGGTCGCCATTTTGGTTCTCTTTCCCTCATAAATTTAGAGCAAGCGCAATTGATTTGAGTCGCTGGTTTTTTCTTCTCTGTTTCGATTGCCTTTCTTGCGCAATATGATTTCTTGTTCTACGTGTTCAGGTTGGCCTTGATAATCAACTGTTTCAGGAGAAAGCTGATGCAGGCGTGACTGATTTTTTTGATAGGCGGGATTGCTACTGGCACCAAAAAACATGCCCAGAGCAAATAGCTCAACTCCTTCGCGTTGTTCCAAAATTTCAGCATGGGTTAGGGAGTAAGCCGATAAATCCTTGAGGCGGCGCATCATGGTATCGAGGTTCATCTGTCCAGTTTGGACATACTCCATTTCCCATAAGTTATATATTGTCTCGGCTGCTATGGTCGCAAAGCTGAAAGGCTCCCGCTCCTGCATGTTGCTGAATAAGTTGATTGAAATTAAAAAACAGTGTGAGGTTAGTTTGTTGGCTGATACCGTTCTACTTTCCTCTTTAGGGCGTCAAATTCGCTACGCTTAACGGTATTTAGTTCTAAATTATCGAGGCTATCAATTACTTCATTGTGTAACTTTTCCACCGTAGAAATAATGCTCTTGTTTGATTCTACAATTTGTTCCACAAGACGGTTTTCTACCTTAGTCAGGTCCTTTTGCGAAACAAATTGAAATTCCTTCAAAATTTGAACTAATCTTTTTTCGGTTAGAGGTTTATCGGCTGCCATTAAGGTGATAATAGCATACGGCCGTGGCGTAATTCCAGAGGGAAATGTGCAAATTTGAAGACTGAACGGTTACAAAATTGGGTAAAGTGGTAACACCACCCACATCCCCAAAAACCTCACAAACGTCGACCGCAGCCATGCGAGATTTTGTCTTTACTGAAGACCGTGTCAGAGCAACGATGATTTTCGTGTGCGATCCTATGAGGCGATGAACAGGTATAGGGTCGTCGTGAATCTGGCATGGGCTTATGTGGAACAGCGGTTTGACCGCGAACGTTCGAGCCAGGTTCAGACTTGCGGCATTATCGATAGAAATATGCGATTTCCGCCATTGTCGAGTATATTCCTTCTGGGCACTCTCTTCGATCTTCGACTGGTCATTTGACTACGGGGTCAGGCGAAGTTTCTAAATTCAACAGATAAAGGATAAGGAGAAATATATCATGAAACTCAGCAGTCCTAAAGTTGTCACTTTTTGGATGGCCGTGATTCTCGCGGCGCTCGGGGTCCTGGCTGTGTTAGGGAACATCCCCTCACTTTCCGAGTACGCTTTCTGGCTGGTGGTGGCCGGGTTTGTTTTATTGGCCCTCGGAAATTTGCTAAAAGATCTGTAGCATTTTGGTTGGGGGCGGGCTGTCTTTTGATAGCCAGGTCCTCCCTGCTTGAAAGCAGTTCGCTCCCCCTTTTTTCTAATGGTGGTACCCCACCATAAGTATGTAGATATTGTTGTTGAGCCTGTTCAATTACTGATCTCAGCGAAGCTCTCCATGAAATTGAGTGGTTGATTTTTGATGCTGAATGAACAATAGGTGCGGAGTTTTGCCCTCTAATCACAGACTAACAAAACTTGGAGCGGGCGGGCGAGATTAAGCCTTTTTTAAGGTGTTGGTGAACCCGAAAGTAGCCCGCCCCCCGCTCAAGCAAACGTTACGGAGCAGAAGCGAGACAAAGGAATTGAAGCTGTAACGATACAGTCCTTGATGCCCCGATGGAAGACGCCAATTAAGTTGACTAAATATTCTGAGTAAGCGCCGAATGGGAACGAAGCACCCCGCCGCAGCCAAAGCACACATTTGGCCCCGGCTCGCCAGCAAAAGCCGGGCACAGACAAGCGCGGGGATTCAGAGCGCAGCGATGACATCCCTGCCAGCTTGCTGGTGTCGGGCTGAAGCGAAAAAAGCGAGCCGAAAAGGGCTTGGTGGGGGGCGTCGGTGGAGGTTGCGGCGCGGAGTGTGGTCAGTCAAGGACGAGGTTGCTTTTATAATTCCGGATCAGCCTGGTCCGGTAGTTTCAGCCAGGTTGTTTGCCGGTTCCCGGCCGTTGTTACCCAAATTTCCTTGCCTGTAGGCAGTTGATAAGCGGACGTTATTCGTTGGCTATGGTTGACGGCCAGATCATTCAGCAGCTTTTCCGCCTCGTCTATGTCTCCCCAATCCCCTACAAGATGCCTTACTAATACTTCCATCAATTCAAGCTCTGCTTCTTTTAAGGCGGTCAGCGCCTGGGGTGTGGCCATGACCCAACCGCCCTCAAAGAGCGGCTGAGGGGCGTCGCTCTCCTTCCGGGATCTTTTTTTTCCTTCAAATTCGGTAAAATCCGGCTCTCTTTCCGGCATATGGTTACAACTTTAGTTTTCCCTAATCGGGAATGATAAAAACGCTAAAATGTGCATTATTTTCAAAAATCAAGCTTTCGACAGCCTTATGGCCTCGTAACCAACGGGCAAATGAGCGGTAACCGACTCCTTTTTGAAAAGTTGTCCAGATAACTGGATACCAACTTTTTTCAAATGCCGTAATAAACGACCATACGTCGGTTTTAGAATCCGGTCCCAGAAGCCAGCTCGAAAAGGCGGCAATGTTGCTGCCACATATTTCAGCAACGACCCAAAGATGAGCGATAAGACTGGCAACCGTTGCATCGCGGTTGGATGGTGTACGTAATGTGTCCCGCCTCCGCCAGACAGTATGTATTTTCCAGTTTGCGGCAATCCCTCAATCGGCCAGCGTGAAACATAGATTTTGCAAGCGGCTCGTGGCTTCAATGACAACAAGGGGGTGCCAATCAACATGGGATCCTCATAGGCAGGGTCATAAATGGCCATCACTTGTAGCGGTGTATGGCGCAACGTTTGCTTTTTACGCTTGTCGGTTACTTTTTTCAATTGCCGTTCTAGAAAGTACACCTTATGCCAAATGTGCACCTTTATCTCTCGTCCGCTTTCATCTGTCATCTTACAGATTTCATCTGCCGCCGTTGCTGGCAGCGTCTTGCCACCGTGTTTGCGTGCCAGTGGTCGGACAATTTCTGCTTTATATTGGCTTGGTTCAGGCCCCTTTCCTGAGGTTCGTTTTGGAATCCGTCCCGCTCTTTTGCCAAAGGTAACATTCTTTGCCAAACGGATGAGACTGCGCGGGATATTGGCTTCTATTGCCTCTACCAACCTGAACCCGGCATCAAATACAGCTATCTCATCTTCAGCTAACTCTTTGGCTACCTGTTTGTATAACTGCTTTTTATGGGCTGAACCATCGTTGACACTCAAATCCGCCAAGGCTACATTTTTCAACAGGGCTATTCGTTGTCCATTGACTTGGCCTACTGTGCCAATCATGCCGATTGGTACCGCTGGGACAGCCTTGTCTGTATCTGAAACATACGCTTTTGCCTTTAATTGCTTCACTGCTGCCCGCCGATACGCTGTAAAATCAACCGGAGCGACCCGATACCCCTGGACGACAGTTGGCTGCCAGTGGCCTTCTTCATCAACGATTGCTTGCAACTTGTCAATTAGTTCTTTCAAATTGTAGCTGCCATAGGTAACTGCTTTTGCCCCTCGTCGTGTTCGGGCTTCTCGTTCTTTCTCGTCTTTTACTTCTCGGCGCAAAAATGCCTCTATTGCGGGCGTAACCGCCCCACCCGATTCAATGAAATAGCCACTGAACATGGCGCTGATTAAGTCACTTAAGCCCAGGGCTGTTCCTTTTGGTGCAACAGAAACCATTTGTTCAATTAAGTCTAAAATGCGATAATTTGCCTGAGTAGGTGTTTTTGGGTGAATGTTTTTCATAACTCTATTTTCCCAAAAAACATCTACTCTGTCCTCTCTTTTTTTACATCAGTTAGGGAGAACCAAAGTACAAACAGCATAGCAAAAAGGCTGCGAAAAATGCCAGGAGGAATTGCTAACGCTTCTTGCGCTGGCGCTCTAAACGTATCCGGTAAGCGCTGGTACGATCATTCTCTTTCAGAAGCATAACCACAATTTCCTTCTGGGGATTGTATTCTCGAACCAGCCGCCTGGTATCTTCATCATCGTATGCCTCAATAAACGCTTGAGGAAAGTAGGCGAATGGATTGCCGCCGCCTGGAATCGGTTGCAAAACGGTGTCAACGACAATCGCTCCACGCCCCATCTCTGCAAACGCTTCGTTGGCGGTTGACCAAAAGATGTGGAAATTCTCGCCAATCCAGCCCATGTCGGCCTGGCGTTCCTGGTGCGCCCAATCGGGTATGTCCGGTTTTCTTTGTGACCCTCGCTCTTTCATAGAGTTGGCATTTGGATGCCTTTTTGTCTGGTGTAGAACTTGTCAAAACTAAAGATGGTGGCAATCGCAAAGCGGCGCATGACGACGACATTGGCGCAGTCCACGACACTGGTCCCCTTCTTCGCCTGTTTTTGGAAAAAACGCAGCGTCTCCTGGTGCAACTTTTCATCAATATGAATGACAGGCAGCCTGGACTTTTCCAGCACCGCCAAAAACAGGCGAGCGGCTGCTTGCCCACTCTTGTAACTCAAAACGGTAGCCGTTTCCGTAACGACCAGACTGGTGGTCACAAGTCGCTGGCCTTGTTTCTCCAGCTGCTCAAAAATGTTGCTTGCTGCCTGGTAATGAGCATCGTCAGGATAAAAACGGCCGACGAAAGCGTCACTATCGATGAGAATCTCCAGCGGTCTATTCATCCCCCCGCCACACTCCTTTCTCGCCGTAAAGCAGTGTGTCAATCGACATCGAGGCGTCGTTAATCCCCCGCTCCCCAGCGCCCTCCAACTCTTTTAGCCCTCGGTAAATCGCTTGAAGTCGGCCGTTTTCGCGGCGGGCCAACGATTGGGCCAGCAATTCCCGAACCAACTTCGTTAAAGAGGTGCCTTCGCTTTGGGCGGTCAATCTCAATTTTTGGTGTAATGGCTCGGGTAACACGAGAGTGGTGCGTACCATATACTGTCATCATACGCTGCTGGTCACATGCTGTCAATTGGCATTTGGCTGCACCTTCAGCCGGAAATATTCCAGACTGCAACATAGCTTACACAACGGTTTTTTATATAAGAGAGCGCTCTTGGTCAACTCCCCTTCGGTCGTCATCCGCGGGCAGCGGCGGCAGCGTAACCCTGAATATTGTTGGGTATTTTTCATCATTGTCATCTTAAGTCCTCCAGGGTAGCCCCGACAATTCGTCGGGGCTATGAGGAAAACTCAGACGAATCCCAGGAATTTGTCACATTCCTGGCAAACGGCAAAGGTTCGGCCTTTGTTCGGCCCTTCCTTCTTGACCACCTGAGTTCGGGTGGCCGGGTGGCTGCAAACCGCTTGACTTTTCGCCTCCTGTACTTCATTATGGTTGGTAACCGGTTGGACAACCTGTTGTAAAACCTTTTGGACATTGTTTTTACCCGCTAATAATTCGGTAAAGGTTGCGGCTCGGACAACAAGCTGTTCCTCTCGGTTGCCATTCAAAAACACCGAGTACTGATACATGGGGTAGGACGCTTTCCCGTTTAGAAAATCCCCTGCTTCAGATCCTTGTTCGGCTGGATGTTGAAAATCAGTCATTTTTTATCACCTCCTTTCTGCTTCTCCCTGCATTTTGTTTTATATTTTGCGAGGGCTGCTGCCCTCGTTACTTGAACTTAAGCACGCTGGCTTTGCGTGTCAATAGAGGAACCTGCACAGCTTGCTGCGCGGGCAAATCTATTGACACAAAGCAAAGACCAGTGTGCCAAAAAAGGGGACCACCACCTGTGGTGCAGGTGTCGTGCTGAGCAGTAAATGACTCCTGATGAACGATAAAGGTGTGGTTGGTGGTGGGGAAGGAAATCAGCCGGATGCCTTGCCGGGTCAAAGGTTGGCGGCGACCCTGCCGCCAATTTACGCAGCCTTTGACCCGGCAAGGTGGCTGATACCATTGGTGGCAAACAAATCAAAAGTTCCGGGAGCAGGACAAGGTAAACCACGTGATTTTTGTGGTTTACCGAAAAAATATAGCGTCGCCGTCCTCCTTACCAATTTAGACTGCGGACGGCGACACCTTATTCCAATCACTCAAGATTTACAGCAGGGTGGATCAAACTTTGCAGACTTTTTTATCGGATGAGGTAGAAAAATCCCCTCCCATAATTTCAGATAATCTCCTGAAAATCTGAGACGAAATAAAGCCTCAACGACCAACTTATGCACCATGCTCTAGGATACTGCCAAGTTTTCGTGATTCCAATATAGTAAATCCCCTCTCAAAACCCCGTCTCTTTGTGCTTTAATGAAATAGCGACCAATGAGATTTCTGCCAAAACGAGCAAAACGAAAAGGTATTGTCTTTGGTTCACGCGGGCCATTTTGGGGTAGCCGGGATTTAGGATTGGCCCGATACAGTATACCCCTGGAAAATCTCAATACTCATCTCTACGTCGTTGGCCGTTCCGGCAAAGGCAAAAGCAAATTCCTGGAAGGCTTTTTGCGGCAGCTTATCCAGCAAGGGCAAGGCTGTGGTCTGATTGACCCCCACGGAGATTTAGCCAATAATCTGCTCAAACTCCTGGCCTTTGAACCAGCAACCACAGGGAAAAAGCCTTGGCTGGCCGACCCTGCTAATGCCCGAAAACTCATCTACTGCGAACCAGGTCATCCCGATTACTTCATCCCTATGAACGTCCTGGCCAATGCTGAGGCTCCCTATACTGTCGTCAGCAACGTTATCGAAGCCTTTCAACGAACCTGGAGCGAGGAACTGGCTGCCGCTCCGCAGTTCAAAAACGTGGCCCTGCACGGCATTCTCCTTCTGATCGAACATGGCCTTTCCCTGGTGCAGCTCCCCCACCTGTTCATGTACAAAGATTTTCGGGAGCCGCTGCTGGCCCAAAGCCAAAACGAAGATGTCAAAGGCTTTTTCTACGAACGGTTTGAAAAGTGGGGACGAGAACAAGCAACACGGGTCGAGAGCTTGCTGAACAAAGTCACCGCGTTAACACTAAACCCCTCGCTCAAGCTCATGTTGGGTGCGGCCGAAAACAGGCTCAACCTGCGCCGGTTTATGGATGAAGGCAATATCCTCATCGTCAACCTGGGGATGTGCGACCACGAAACCCGTAACCTGCTGGGCAGCTTGTTGGCCATTCAGCTGGAGCAAGCGGCGCTTTCAAGAGTTGAACTGGAAGAAGAAAAGCGCCATCGCTGGTACTGCGTCCTCGATGAGTTTCAGCGTTTTGTGGCCAACGAAGGGTCGGCCCAGGCGTTGGCCGAGATGCTATCTGAAGCCCGCAAGTTTGGCCTCTTTCTTTGCCTGGCTCATCAGGGTTGGCACCAACTGGCCAATTCCCGATTAGAGGGAGCACTGGACCAGGCACAGGTCAAAGTCGTTTTTGGCAGCGGCACGAAAACCGGCCGTATCGTCGCTGAAGAACTGTTTGTGCCTGATCCGCAAAAGGTCAAACACGAAGCGGCCAACGAAAAAGCCCATCCGATTTTTGAGAACTGGCTGGAGCAAAAGGAGATGTTCGTTCAGTCGATTCGCACCCAGGAGCATCGGAAGATGCTCCTGCTACCGCCGGACAGCGACCAGACAATTGCATTGCGTACTGTGACCGTACCGACCCCTCACGTTGCCAGGGAACAACTGGAGAAACTCAAACGGAACCTGCTGCAAAGGGTGGGCGAAAAAGTTCAAGCGCCAACCGGCCTGGATGAAGCATTCATTGGGGTTAGTCCAGAATTCGGCCGGCGCGTGCCGCAGGCGGGCAAGGTCGTGGAGAAAGTCAACCTCTCATGGTGAAAGGGCATCGTGATGAGTACGGAAATATAGTGCTTTTCATTTTCTTTGATGAAACGATGATATGCCTGGGCAAAAAGACTTTTGACCCACTTCGTCGCTGGCGTGAGTGACGACGGCAGAAGTCATACTTGCCAAAGCCTGGTTCTTGCGGAACTCCTCGATAGCCGCTCTCACGTGACGCGGATGACATCATAGTATTTAATCAGAAGAGAGCGAAAGATTGTGAAATATTATCCAAAATTGACGTAATGACCGATTAAACAGTATACTCGTAGTAATTCAAGTCAGGCAGCACTAATTACCTTTCCCCGCCTGCCAATCTAGCATTTAATATCGACCTCAGCCAAATGAATATCTACGTCGGGCCACTTGTTACAACTCGTGTAAACCAGCCTGAACTGCTTGTCACCATCTCACACGCAACTCGCTCTTTAGGACCATGCAGTTCCGGCGATTCGTTCTAAATTCAGAACTGTCGCGTCATTCGATGAACAAAATTGGGAGAAAAAGGTAAGTTGAAAGCTGATTGTGTCGCTATCCAGCTTGTAGAAATGGCCTCAAAGAAACCGGGTTCTGGATGGTCAGTTCTCAACTTCGTTTACAAAACGCCGCTCCGTTGTACTGCACAATAAACGTTACTCACCATTCACAGGTGTGCCCTAGTCCAGACAAAGAGTCCTAATCCTGAATCCATGCAGTGAGTGCTGACCCTAATACCAAAATGGGTTTCGCCGCCCACACGAATAATTAGAGGAAAGTGTGCCAATGGCCTTCAATGAGCTTTTCCGAATGTTGAGTTTGAGGCATTCCAAGGTATCGCAGGACGAGACCGAAAGGACCACGGCTCCAGATCCGCGCTTACGACATCGAGATGTCCTCGAAGCCCAGGCGGTAGCGGTTTCTTCGCCAAGCGAAACCAGGTCCCGAGAACTGAGGATCCGCCATAACGAGCTGATGGACAGGGTCGTGCAGCTCGAATCAGTGCAGCGTGCCGTTATCGACGCCTACCTGCTCGAACAGCAGGAAGAATCTGCCCCGCGACCAGAACCGGCCGAGTGCGACACTGAGCGCACGACCTCCGCCTCGCTAACGTCCCCGGGGGCTACATCCATTGGCGACCGCAGCCGCTTCATCGAGCACGTCGAGGCGCGTTTAAGTGAATCGGAGTCTGCCCTCTTTCGGGATGTCATGGGAAGCGCTCCCGCCGGAAGGATAGACGATCTCGCCGACATGGTGACCCTGCTCGGCGTCGATCGCTTTCTGCACGAGGCTAACACTCTGTGCGCCCAGATCCAGGCTATCCAGGAAAACGACGCCGAAGGCCTGCCCACTGTCCCCGTCGAATCCATTTCTGAATCCGGCCCCCTCGTCGTCGCGGTTGGATGGGGCGACCTGATCGTCGCCAGAGAGACGTTAGTCGGCTACCAGGCACGGGAAATTGCCCACATCGAGAACATCCTTCCCGGCGAAACCAAGCTCCGCGAACACCAGCGCCTCTCCAAGACCGAAGAGGTGCAGGAAACGGAGACCATCACCGAGAAGGAATCGGAAAAGGATTCGCAAACCACAGATCGCTACGAATTGCAGGCCGAAAGTCAGGAGACGATCAACCAAGACTTTTCGATTTCTACCGGCGTGAATACGTCGGGCAAATACGGGCTCACCCAGGTGGATACCAGCCTCGACGCCGCCTTTTCACAGAGCGAGTCGCAATCGCGGTCGAGCAGCATCACGACCGGGCGCGAGATCGTCACCAAAGCCGTCGAGCGTACCTTCGAGCGAGTTCGCCGCCTTCGTCGGCTGACTATCACAGAGGAAATACGCGAGTTCAATCGCCATAAACTGACCAACGCCGGGGGATCGGAGACGCCGACCGCCGTTAGCGGCATCTATCTCTGGGTGGAAAAGATCCAGAAGGTGGAACTGCGCCATTACGGTACGCGACTGATGGTTGAGTTCCACGTGCCGGAGCCGGCAGTATCCCTGCTTGAGCGCGCCGCGGTGCGTAATGTGCAAAAAAGGCTTCCGCCCTTCGACGTTTCACCTTCTCGAATCCATCCCGGAAATTACATGTGCCTGGCGCAGCGCTACGGCGCGATGGATGTCGAGCCGCCGCCGACGCTGTTTATTGAGGTCGGCTATGGCTGGGTATCGAAGATTAACGAGGAGGACAACAATACGGGCGAAGACCACTTCACCTCCTTGATCGACATTCCCCAAGGTTATCGCCCTACCTGGCTGAAAGTCGCCTGGAGCGGCCTCCAAAACAAGGATGCAAACTATCGGTTCAACTTCGCCTTTTCAGTGGCCGGGCGCTCTCAGGGCATTGTGCACAGGACCGCTACCTTTGACGGCGTCGTCCTGCGGCTGCGCGGCGATACGGACTGGCCGCAAGGCGTGCCAGTCTCCGGACGAGTGCATGGGCACTGGGACGGCGCCATGTATGTACAGGTCACGCTGCACTGTACCCGCACGGCCGAAGCGCTCGACGCGTGGAAGCTTCGAACCTGGCAGGCTCTACGTATCGGCTACGAGGCGCTCGAACGCAAGGCGATGCAGGAGGAGCAACAACAAGCCTACCTGAGCAATATGCTGGGTCCAATTATCAAAGACGGCCCTGCCGCGGAGAACCGCCGCATCGAGCGGGGCGAGCTGCAGAAGTGGGCGATTAAATCGATGCGGCTTGTCCCGCAAAACTTCAACGCGATTGAGCAGAACGGCGAGTTTCAGGAGTTGAGCCCCATGCACGCCGAGGCCCAGGCGCCGATCGTGCGCTTCTATGAGGATGGGTTCGAATGGGAGCACATGAACTATTTCCTCTACCCCTACCACTGGGCGAGAAGGGCTTCCTGGCGCATGCGCATCGCGGCCGAGGCCGTCGATCCACAGTTTCGGGCTTTCCTCAGTGCGGGCGCCGCCCGGGTCATCGTGCCCGTGACCCCCGGCTTCGAAGACAAGGTGGCCTGGTTTCTCGACGAGTCGAACCCGGCGCAGAGCGAAAACGAGCGCATCCTGAAGCCGCCGCCTACGGCGCCACCGTCGGCAAGTAGTGATGTGTTCCGCGACCTCTGGATCGAACTGCTCACCGAGCGCAAGCCTGACGTTGCGCGGGGTTCCGGCACGCTCAGGGTTGAGAATGCCAATACGGAAGTGCACATCAATCCACAAAACAATCCGGAAGCTCAGTGGTCCGTCGACGAGCACCGCGACTTGGGCCGCGAGCTCTTTCTTGCAGGAGACCGCTACGAGGTAGCCACGGTGTTAAACGAAACCACGTTCAGCCTCGATCGCCCTTATGAGGGTGCCAGTGACGCTGCCGCCGTCTACGTCGCCGGCAGCACACCCTTTGGTCCGCCCTGGAACGTCAATGTGCCCACGACGCTCGTAGTCCTCGCGGACAACGTGCCCATCTTGAAGGCTTTGTGAACGGGAGCAAAAGCGATGACCGACCCCACTCAAAGGCAACAGCAGTTCGAGCAGGCCACCAATCTCCGCCTGGAAGCTATTGATTACATAGACAGTGCTGACAAAAGGCAACGGGAGCGGTGGGGAATACTCGGCCAAGTCATTGACCGTGCGGTTGCCCAATACGTCGCTATGCGGATCGGTGCGATAGAGGAGAGTCTTAAGGACAAGAGTGCTTCGCTCTGGCTTTCCTGCATCATTACTGTCGCCGTGACGCTTGTTCCGGTCAGTGCTGTGACGGGCGTTTTTCTTTCGGCCTTGGTCGAGTCATCGCGGAAGCGGCTCGTGAATGCAGACCGCATGCTCGCAACGGCCGCTACAAAGCTTGCCACCAGCCATCCTAAGGTCTCAGTGGCCACTGTAGCTGCCTACCAGGATGGGGTCATTTTGAGTACGAAGTACAGGCAACTCGAAGAGCTGTCACTCAAGTTCCGCCGGATTTGGGAACCGGAAATATCCAATACGTTTCAAAATATCGTGCAAAAGCAGTTCGAAACGCTGTTCAATCCGCCGTTCAGGCAGGACGCTGCACGTATGATGGCTCGAACTAACGCACCGACGGTGCAGGTGATGGGCGCCCTGTATGGCTGGATGAACCAGCAGATTAAGGACGAAAATGAGGCAACTGAATTGCTCAGGGATAGGATGCGCTATCTGTCTGCCATAGCCACTTCGCCGAAGCCGGAAAAAGAGGCAAAAGCCAGGGAAGAGGAAGCTCGAAAAAAAGAGGGAATCCGCGAGTTTAGTGGCCGTCCCCGCAGGCCCGTGCAAGAACTGCCCAAGACGAACGAGAAGGCAATGGAGGAATTAACCGATTTACGCAACCGACTTGCACCTACCACCATCGAAATGGCCAGCTCCCCGCTGCCGGACGATCTGGCGGATCTACAGCTGATGATCGAGGGGATGATCTGGGCCTCGACCTATGATTTTTCGATCGTCCGCAAAGATAGAATGGTGAGTGATCCGCTCCCTGCTCCTCTTGAGGGCTATTTTGACGCAGCACCTCTTCCAAAAGGCCTCTGGCCAAAACTCATCGAACGTTTCATAGACTTCGACGAAGGCAAAACTTACAAGGGAGCTGGAAATCTGGCCCGATTGGGATCCAAGAAGGCCCCATTCTTTACTCCTGAAACAATGAAATCGCGCGATTATCGGGGACCGAGAACGTTTACTCCGGAAACTCGCCTCTCATTATATTTCAGTAATGAGCTGTACCCCAAAATCAACGAAGAACATAGCCTGTGGGTGGAGAAAGCCAAGCGCTTCTAGCTCAGAAATTTGCGATTCGCACTATCCGCCTTACGCCATTTTTATCTCCACTGCCTACGCATCCACCCGCTGCTCGTATAGTCCCCTACTGCACTTGCACGCCCGCCGTCCAGTGCTATACTCATCTTTGCTCCCCGCGGCGGCCGGACGGCTCTCCGCCGTCACGTCCCCCGGCTGGCCTCCATGCTGTGCGTGGCACAGCCCCCATCCACAACGACCGCGTTCTCAGCGCACTCGCCTGCCCCTTCACCTCCAGCACCAGCGTTACATACTCGGGTAACCAGCCCCCAAAACAGGACCAGTAATTAGTGGAATTCTCCGGCATAGTTGCTACAGGAGAGCGCGTCATGCTTGACTCCCGATATTCGAATGACGGTGAAGCTGGCCAGTAACGCTAAACTATGGGACGTTGCTTAGTAAGATAACACCTTGTTGGGCCCATCGACGAATGCGCATGACTTTAGCGTAACCATTGTCTGCGGTCAGCGTAATGGGACGCAATTGGCGCAGGATAGTTTCGGCTTTATCGTCAATAACCTGACTTTCTTTAACGGCAGTAGTTTCCACTTGGACCAACTTGGGAAAGCATCGTCGGTACAGGTGAGATACTGGCCATAGCCATAGACCCAGCCTTGATAAGCGCTTTTTCCCCAGGTCGCTTCTGTGTCCAGGTGGCATAATTTATCCGGAATGCGTCCTGCTTTATGGTCGCTTTGATGCCAGACTGGGCCTTGCGCTTTGAAGAGGCTCTTGTCTTCGACCAGATGAAAGTTAGCAAACTCATCGCCCAAGTCAGGCACTTCTTGTCCGATGAAAGCGATGAAGGATTGCAGGGTAGCATACAGCGCTTTGTAGCGACGGGAGAAAGTTGTCCGGTGGGGCACGCGCTCCCCATTTCAATAGGGTCAACATCTCTGGGTGTTCATCCAACCAACATTTTTGGAAGGTACGCCATGAATAGACCACCGGAGAAACTCTTGTCTTGGACTAGGTAGTAAGCGCATCCCGTGATTGGGTGAAAATATTCTACCGATCTACGACTGTATCCAAACTAATCTTTACAAGGCAAAATTGCTTACGAAGATTTTTCAATCGGTAATGGCCGGCAATAGCAGTTGTTCCTGAGTTACATGATTAGATGTTTCTTGGAACCCAGGCTGAAGCGGTAAATTAGCCAAGGAAAAGCGAGATCCTGAACCGGCTAATTGCCAGATAGAGGCGGTTAATACAGTATTTTCGTGCACTTCGTCAAAGGTGGTGAAGTAAAAACGGCCGTTTCCCCCCGCTTCCTCCGTTTTGGCCTTGAGATTCTCCAGCCTTTGCTGACTTGTAGTGATGATAAAGCAAGTGCCATAGAGCACGCCAAAGGCTTGCTCATACTTTGCTGAACCTACAAAAGAAAGTGCCGGTTTGACCTTCCGTTTGACAAAGCGGTCGAGAGGATGATTGGCCATATCAATCTCCGGCAAAACGGCTAATTCCTCAACTTGGCCGGGCCGAGTCGGACTTGGCCGACGTAGGCGGAAAAAGCCATCCAACCGGCCGCGCGTTTTGAACTGCTGGCTCAGTTCATACTCCGAAATCCACTGTATCAGCTCAAAACGGGGTGACGCTGCCGCGGCCAGTGTCACAGCCAGGCGAAAATCGTTAATCTTTAAATCATGAGCCAGCGTTGACCAGCGTGGATTCCGACGCCACTTTAACGGCAAACCGGCCGCGACTGCCTTGCGTCCTTTGTTCACCTGGCCACATTGGGCACAAGGCCGATAGCCCATTCGCCGTGGTCCATTCGGGTTGATATAACCACACGCCACACATTGTTGGCTACCCAGATAACGCGCCCCGACTGCATCCAGCGTATAAACAATCTCCCCCAACTGCTCACCGTTGACAAACGAGGCGTCATGCTTTTTGAGCAGCCGATGGTCAAAGTAATGGGTCAGGCGCACTTCCGGCCACGTGCTGGTACATCCGGGGAAAAAGCGTTTGATTATCTGCCGCTGCGACATGACGCCTTCGTGGGTGTAAATCCCTTTCAGCACTTCCGTCGTAGCCGCTGTCGGCTCCAATTTCCCCGGATTCTTCTTCCTTGTGAATGGTTTGCGGCGTATGGACATGATTCTTAATTTGAAACGGTCTGATTCCGGTATGGGTCACCTGAGTTCCTCAACCATCTTGCTCACTTTTTGACCAAACTCCTTTGCTTCTTCCGGAAAAACAAAAATACTGATCCGTTCAAACTTATCCTCTCCTTTCGCTTTGCGGCTTTGGGTAATCCGTAGATACTTCTTACCGGTGGCTGCTGCCTGAATATCCAGAAAGTAGGTGCTGCCGCCACCCTTCACCTGTTCGCTCTTTTGTGCTTCGGTCATATTCTGTCTCACCCCCTTCCTAACGGCTAATGGATACGGCCGTTCCCCTAAATCCTTCAAAATGCTGGCCAGTCTTTCCAGGCCAGGCACGATCTCCAGGGCATCGTCAATCGTCGCGAATGATTTATCATGGGGCTCATTCCCCGACTTGAATCCCTTGTTGTTTGGCATAAGCTTTGATGGCCGCGTCGATGACCTGCCACATGGGTAAGGCTCTCCCCGACTTGGCGCGGTGTTGTCGTTGTATTTCTGTAATTGCATCATAGGCGGCAAGGCTCAGACGAGCAGTCAATGCCACTCGTTGTAACCTGGGTTCAGGCTTGTTCTTTTTCTTGTCTGGCATAAGGGAAATGGCACCATTGTTCCAATACAGCACGGTGCAGATGCACCAACTCAGACTATCAAACCGTAAGCGGTGATGTCAATATGCAAAGTTAGTGCCAAGAAGTAATCAAGAAGAGAGAACAATAAAAGCATTTCCATATCCCCAACAAAACATGCGCTCTCGCTTTCTGAGAGCCGCTGAAAACCGTTTGGACAACCGACAGCGGTCTACATTACTGGAAATACTATTCCCTCCTGTTAAAAATCGTTTCACGCGGTCAAAACAACAATCCGGGCAGCGAGGATTTAGAAAAAAAGGCCAGGCGCAGCCTGGTTACCGCTTCCGGTAGGGGCTGACAAAAGGCCTGGAAAACGTCAGCCCCGCAGGCGTCGGTCTCGGTAGAGACCGACCTCCCTCCGCGTTAGTGAGGTCGCCGGTGCTAACCGGTGGGCAAACGTAGCGCCGCCGCGAGTGAACGCTGTCCGTCAGGACTGGTGAAACGAGCCAGGGAACTTTTGGTTCAATGGCGCGTCAGCAACATGAACCAAAAGCGCAGCGGAGGGAGGTCGGGGTCGTCAAGACAACCGTGAAACGGTGGCTTGTCGAGCACCGACGCCGCTGCTTTAACGAGCGGGGGTTGAAACCGAGGTCGCTTTTCCCCCCGAAGGATTGGGGAAAAGCGGATGAAGTGAGACCCTCCGAGGCGAAGCAGATTTCCAGGCACAAAGCCGAGGTTCGATACCGAGGCTTTGTGAAAGAGTGCCAAGTGCTAACAACGTAACTGGCTTGGTAACAAAAACGAGTACACTTTGTCAACGAGGATAAACGCTGCTCAGGATAAACGATTGAAAACTGGGCGACACTCCATTTTGCTGCTTGACACACGCCCCCGGCCAAATCTATATTTAATTTGCTGACGCAAATTCGTTATTAAATATTCTTGGCTTAAATTGTGGTAGGTTCCAAGAACAATCAACAATTAGATTTTTATCCGGCGCCTTGAAATTTTTCGAGGCGTTTTTCTTGCCTCGATATTTCGGCCGTTCTTTTCCCTCCGGCGACGACGACCTTCTACCTCTTTCGTTCGGATTCCTCCTAGGTCATAGTGGCCTTCAGCCACACGTTTCAGCAAACCAGGTTTCCCTGCCTGCTGGTACGGATTTAGCAGATGACATCTCTACTTCAGTAAAAGGATTTTAAAAGTGCTTGTTAAAAGCAAATCTATCTTGCGTGATTGAAAAGGCCGAAGTCAAGAAGTAAAATGCACCACGGTTGCATGGTTGATACCATGATGCCACGGTTGCATGGTGGCATGGTGTCATTCATTGAGCGCTTTCAGGACTCTCCCCAAGAGGCTATTTTCACCATTTTCTTTATAGTCATTGAGGATGTAATTCACAGCAATTCGGGTTATCTCATTTTCACTGGTCAAGATACCACGATTTTCGTAGCTGAACACCACTTCTCTGATAGCCCTCTTTTCTTCCACAGTAAATCGGTGGGTCGCTGCCTCCTTCCCGATTTCTTTGACTGCTTTCCTGATCAGCTCAATGGCGGTGTCGTGATACCACGGTTGCATGGTTTCATGGTTGCGTGATACCGTGGTAGCGTGGTGTCGTGGTATCACGGTATCATCTGAAGTTTTACTGTTGCTCTTTACCTTCTTTTTCACTGGTGGGGACTGTGGGGGAGTGGCAACCTTTTTCGTCTGAGGGACGGTAAAAAAAGGGCTATCCGCCAAACCTGATTTTTTCATCGGGTAACCACCTCCTTTACAAGCTCTTTGTATGCCTTTGCCCCTGAACTGTTGGGCGCGTGCTCAAATACATGGGTGTAGTTGGAGTGGGCTTCCTCCAGACTGACGTTTTTAGGAATGGTTGTTGCGAAAACAAGGTCGCCAAAGTAATCACGCAGTTGCTTTTCAACATCCTTTGAAACATTGGTGTGGTCTGAAAAGGTACACAAAACTCCCAGTATATCCAAAGAAGGATTAAGCTGAGTTTGTCTGACCATGTCAATCGTTTCCTGAAGCTGCACTAGGCCGGTAAGGGCAAAAAAGCCGGTGGAAACAGGAATAAGAAGCTTGTCGCTTGCAACAAAAGCGTTAATAGTCAAAAGCCCAAGGGATGGGGGATTGTCAATGATGATGTAGTCGTAATTTTCCTTTAGTTTACTCAAGGCTTTCTTGAGTCGCTCACCTCGGTTATCAAGGGCCTGCGCCAGTTCCAGGTCGGCGCTGGAAAGGCGGATGTGGGAGGGGACAAAGTGCAGATTATCAAATTTGGTGGGCTGCACGACGTTAGTCAAGGGAGCGAAGTTGATGATGACGTTATATAGGGACTTTTCCAGCGCAATCTCAATGTCCGGATGGATAAAAACACGCGTGGTGTTGGTCTGCGGGTCGGTGTCAATGAGAAGAACCTTATAACCCTCCAGCGACAATCCAGCAGCCAGGTTAATGGCGGTCGTGCTTTTGGCAACCCCTCCTTTTTGGTTAGCGACAGAGATTATCATGTTTGCTTGTTGCGCTTGGCATACTCGGATGTGATCAAACGCAGCAAAGCAGAAAGGGTGATATTGCGCTCATTAGCCAGGTCTTGTAGAGTCTGTTTAAGCTCCGCCGGTGCGTTGAACTTAATTAACACCTCGTGGATGTTTTTTCTGTGATTGTTGTTATGGGACATATTAGGGACTGGATAGGGACCTTGCAGACATTTTAACCATAGGAGTGGGGGAGTTGTCAAGTTGGAAATGTCTATTTGTCTATTTTAGGTGAAGTGAACTCCGAGAGGTATCTTGATTTATTTTCGATACTTTGCGGATTTTTATGCTGCGAAGCTTTAAGCTTTTCCTCTATACAAGTATTTGCTGTTCTGGTAGACTATTGAGAGGTTTATTTCTACACAAGTATCGCGCCAATTCATTGTTGTTCCAATAAAATAAACACATACTAATTGCAGCCAGACTATCTATTTGCCTGTCGCTTACATTAATTGTTGGTATTAACCTATATCAAGAGAGTACCTTTTTAAGAGCAAGGTTGCTGCAAGAGAATAAGTGCCATGAGTAAAAAATCCCGCCTGATTTCGACAAGTAAGACAAACTTTCCTCAAGCGTTGTTAATACTGTTGTCAGTAGTTGCTGTAGCCGTTTTAATAAATGTTGCCTTCGCATATCGTTCCCCCGAGGAAACTGCTCCACCAAATTCAAACGCAACAGTGAACGCTCCTATAGTTGACTTGGTTGAGATGAATGATTGGGAGGACTATGTAGACACGGTTGGAAAATTCTCCATCAAAGTGCCACCTGACTGGATTCAAGAAGAAGGAGTATATGTCTTTCCCTCACACAAATATTGGGAGATTACATGGCGTAAATCATATGAAATGGACGCTCCCTGGATTATATTGGGAGTGTGGGAGAATCCCCTTGGGTTATCCACACCAGAGTGGCTTGGAAACCGTTTACAGGAGCAAGGTGCATCCACAAATAGCACAACCTATGAACCAATAGAAATTGCGGGAACAGAGGGTTTGGTAGTTACCAGATTTCCCAATGGTGGGGTTCGTACTATTCTCTTTTCCTACAATTCAAAGATGTATGAGTTCACGCTTGGAACAGGTTCAGCAGAAGGCGGGGCACCTCAAAAGGCATCAGTCGATGATGAGAAAACGTTCAACTTAATGATGAACTCGCTACAGCTTCATGACTAAGATTACTTTTAGTATTGTCCTACTATTCCAGTAAACCTGAGGGCTCCTTAACTGGCACAAAGAGAACGAATTGGATATGTCTTTACCTCCCCAGAAACAAAAGAGTTTATTTCTTTTTATGACCCTTCTTCTTATCTTGGTAGGGGTTTGCGTTGCTTCCGAACCGCAAGGAGGACAGGCAGCCCTTCTTGCTACCTCCTTTCGCTACCCGATTGATAATGGGTACTCCTGGATTGAAAGATACGATATTCAAAATGAGGGCTTAGAAAACAAATGGATTGATTGTTTCCAGCAGTATTGGCCTAAGCTTTATCATGCTGGAGAGGATTGGGGAAAAGCAACAGGTACATCTGTCAAAGCGATTGCTAACGGTCGAGTAGTATGGGCAGGGCAATGGTCTCCGGGAAAAGCAGTAATTGTAGAACATACACTCTCTGATGGGTCCATAGTTTATTCAATGTACGCTCATTTGGAGAGCCAACTATCTGTAGATATAGGCCAGGATGTAACAATCGGTTCTGAGATTGGTAAACTCTATTACCAAACCCTCTTTGGAAAAGATAATACGCATTTACACTGGGAGGTACGCTCCTTTTACGATGGAAGTTTTGTTTGCAATGATACCTTAATACCAGGCCGTGGTTATACATATCCAAACCGTCCAGACAGCTTTCCTAACCACCTCAGTAAAAGATACTATTCTCCATCTGTTTATGTAAGCGAAAGCGCAAAAAGAAATGTATCTGTGGCCCTTCTAATTGATGCTTCGGGTAGTATGGGAACGAATGATGGGGATGGAATGAGAAGAGCCGCAGCAAAAGTCTTTATTGATAATACGCAAATTGGTGACAAGATTACAGTTATTTCATTTAATGCTCAAGCCTATAAATTAGCTGCGTTACGCACCATCCAGTCGGATGCAGATAGAATATTCCTCAAGGCAGCTGTTGATCAGGTAGGCCAAATTGGTGGTACAAATCTTAACGCTGCCCTAGATTTAGGATTTAGTGAACTTCTCTCTGACACCAGCAGCAATTTCAAAGCTGCTGTACTTTTAACTGATGGAATACAAGAAAGTGGCGGCCCCTACAACCCTCAAAGCCATTTACAGTATCAGAACAAGTTTTGGCCGCTTTATACAGTGGGCTTTGGGGAAGCCAACATGACACTACTTGAGCAAATTGCAACGGATACAAATGCAAAGTGTGTAAACAATTGTCTTCCTTTAGAAGATCCTGAAATGTTACAGGTTGTTTATTTTGAACTCTCTGAACGTGTAAACGGTGGAAAAATTACCCTCAGTACAAGTGTAGCCTTGAATCAGGGAGAGAGTAAAACTCTTTTTACTGATGTATCCTCCAATCAGATGGCCGCAACATTCTTCATCGCTTGGCCAGGCAGTGAAGTTTCTATGAAGCTAAGAAGTCCGGGGGGTATGCTCATAGATGCTCTTACTATAGACCCGCATGTTTATCATTCTAAAGGCTCAACATACGAAATTTACACAATTCGTTTCCCTCAATCTGGAGAATGGATAATTGAGCTTTATGGAACATCTTTGCCTATTGGAGGAGAAGTGGTTGACGTGCGAGTCTCTACAAAAACAGCAATGGGTAACTTTCCTGGTGATCTTGATGGAGATGGGGATGTTGATATATACGATTACAATCAACTTGTAACTGATTTTGGCAAAGTTGGCGACCCAGGCTTCATTCCGGCGGATATTAACATTAACGGAAGTGTTGACATTTTTGACTTTAACATCTTGGTTAGTAACTTTGGTCACTCCGAATCATCTGCGTCTACATCACCTGCTAATGCTAATATTGGTACATCTCTGCTCTCAGTACCGAATCCCCCAAGCAATGGTTCGTTTGTTTTCAGCAACAACAGTATCAATACCGCTACCATCATAAGATTTAACTGGGAGGATAACGCGGACGATGAGGATGGATTTTCTTTTAATTGGGAAATAGAAGATTATGATGGAAGTGTAGTTGCCACTTTGGCAAATCCTCCTACTGACACTAATCTAAGACCCGATACAACCTCGGCAGTTCTGGCAGTAATACCTTGTGTCTCTGTCAACAAAGTTTATACAATTAACGCATCTGTGAGCGCTTTTAATGGGTCAGGAGTTTCTGCTGCTACACCAGCCTCAAGCATCCTATCGATCCCAGCCTGCAACTCAGTCTTTTTGCCGGTCATAATTAAGAAATGAATTACTGATATTTCGAGGTGCAATTGAACCTTCACCATATGGTGATGATATAATCACTATGTGCCAGAAAGATTACCAGACATAGCCAGAAGGGGAGTGCCAATTGAGGAGCCAAATCCACAAGAAGCGATAAGGAAAGCAGCAGAAACCAATAGACAGTGGGATTACTCTCAGGAAGCAATAACGCTCTACAGACGAGCTGACACCGTTATTGACAGACTCTACCCAGTAATTCATACCCCATCATTTCAGGGCAGGCTACCCCCGGTTTTGATCGCGGTAGACAACCTAAGAAACAAAAATACTCTGGCGGCCTACAGGATTGTCCCGGATGGCCTTGGTCTAAACTTTAAAATCACCTTCAATGAACAACACTACGTCAAAAAAGAAGCCGAGATGGTTTGGAGGTTTGGCGATTGGGCGCAAATGGAGACTCTCGTGCATGAGGTTGGCCACCATTGGCAGCAAATGTTGGGGAAAGACCCCTACCAGCAAGGAAAGCGGGTTACCCATAATAAAGAGTTTACGGATAAGCTCGCCCAGCTTGGAATCCATTGTGCTAGGGAAGGCTACCATACGAAGGTTGCGGATGTTGATTCAGCCTTTGGGCAATTGATGAAGGAGTGGGGGATAGAACCACCTGGGGAAGATATAAGGATATTGGAGTTTGATAAACATTGGTTTAAGGATGAGAAAAAGAAGGGGAAAAGCACTCTTACCAAGTATTCCTGCCCTGATTGCGGAATGTCCGTCAGATACGGCCGCAAAGATGATCCTTTGTTGAAGCACATTCCTTGTGGATCAGTATTGGTTAGGGAAGGGGATAGGGTAGACCAAACTGTATATCAGAAACCGGAACTCCCCCCCCGAAGAAGAAGAGGCAAAGGCAGGGACACTGGATAAGTTTTTAAAATATACACCTGAGGAGACATTTGATACTGATTTTGTGTAGCCGGTCAATTCTTTGAAGGCGGATGTGGAATAAAGATTCGGTAAACACTTTCTTTGTCATTGTCTTTCAGAAGGATAGTAACAAACTCTCTTACGGGGTCATAGGCTCTTACCATCCGCATCCCATCTTTGTCCCTTTTTCTGACAATATCCTTGAGAGGGAAGTAATACATTGGGTTGCCGACCTGGTTCTCTTGGACAATTATGGTAAGAGTATCAACAACTAGAGCTCCCCGGCCCATTGCTTCATGCCCCAATAAAGCAGCGGGATACAAGACATACAGGTTCTCGTTTATCCATCTAAGATCATTCTCGCGTTCCTCATCCGGTGGTTTCCATCTTTCCGCTGACATAAGTTGATACTACATTCTATACCCACCCATCTTTTAACACAGCTTAGCCACCTTGTATGTCCCTGCTAAGGTCTACTTGATTGTTGTTGCTTCCCGATCCGCTTCATCGTGTCTATCTGTCTCACCTTCACTGACTTTTTGATTATTATCTAGGGAATCTCCTTCCTGTACACTATCAAGTAACTCCTGGAGCGGGATATTTTGAGATATTGCGTCATTTCGGTAACGGTAAGGATTAGTTCTAACTCTGATTGACGGGGGTTCACGCCGAACTCCTTGAAGGTGGTCGGTAACTTTAGCCAAATAAACGCCAGCGCAGACTTGCCGCTCGGCCGGTTTCATTTCCTCGTTCCATTCTCTTAAAGGAAAGTGAGGCATATCAGGCAGGTTCAAGCCTTGCCTAAGGCAAAAACCGGAAGCATCCCTTTTCGGAGCGCACGATTCTATGCACACTTCGTTCATGGAGTTCTCGCAAATAGCAGAACACCATGAAGGGGGTAAGCGTATGAATTTTCGTTCAATTTTCTTTTTAGTGTACATGTTATAATCAAATTGGGAGAGGGATAACAGGGTCGCGCCCTATGCCTGGCATGGCTGATAGCAACGGCAATCCCCGTCCATCATTTATAAGGCCGTGAAGCTAGAGGTGGGCAACACATAGAATCACGGCCTCAAAGGTTATAACCTTTGCGTTGCTATCGTTCCTTTCTCTGCTTTACCTGCTCTGGGTGCATACCAGATCATCACATGGCCTTTGGGACATACGTATCTACTTACGATTGAATCGGGTAGCTCGTATTGCTTTAGATAGTTTCTGATCTTCTCAGGCATTGCAATCCCACTTGGCGAGGTTCTTTGTTGACAGGTTTTTCCGCATGTGTAACAAACTGGAAATCTGCTTTTGGGAGTTAATCTATCCATCAGCCTATCAACAAAGTACAGAAAAAGAACAACACCAGCAAAAGCGTAAGCTATTAGCTCGTTCATCTATATATCACCACCTTCTAGCTCCACGGCCACCTCAACGACTCAATAGATCAAGTCTAAGGAATCGCGTGAAGCCAAAGGGATTTACACGGCCATGAGCCACGGGAGGCTGCAAGGCCGTGAAGGATCACCAGATCAGCGTTTCTTGCCGATCACCTTACTGGCTGGTTTTTCTGTCCAGTACAGGTCTCGCTCAATCCCTAAGCCAAAACGACCTTTGTAGGCTTCTAACTCATTAAGTGAGCTGTAGCCCCATTCGTCGCAATGGTCGCCAAAGATTGAAGCGTAGCCGAAAATCACTCTTTCTTCAGGGTAGTACTCAGTTGCGTACCAGTCGCCAGCACCGGTTGGATTAAAGTAATGTGCTATGATAATCGGGTCTTTAACCTTTTCCTGGCAGCCTACCTGAGCAAAGCGCTTTTCAAGCTCTTTGGTCATTAACTTCATAACCTATTCACCCCCTTTCTATGGCTCATGGCCACTACTTCAACAAGGTCTACGCCTTGATGAATGCAAAAGGAGATTAGTTTTAAAAGTGCTAATGCGCTGTTGGTCTTGGGGCTTCTTGAGTATCTGCCTGCCTTGAATCAACTTGTCTGTCAGGCAACTTTCTTTTATTGATCACTTCCAGCGCATCTTCAACGGTTACTGCCCGCTTTTTAAGAAGCTCATCTTTTAAATCCTCAATAGGTGCAGGCAGTATCCCAGTCGGTCGCTCTGCCGTTCTTTCTACAAACTGTACAAACTGCTCTTTGTCGCGTTCGTTTAAGTAGCGCCTCATTATCATCTGCCGCCACTTCAGGTTTTGAATCCAGTTGGCCTCAGACAAATACTGTCCTCTGTCAGATTCGGCTGTTGGATTGCTTCTATCTGTCGGAGCCTGCCATTTTTCCTGATGTTTGTCATATCTGAATAACTGCTGTGCCAGTGCATAAGCATCCTTTTGATTCTCCATCGCAAACGAGTAGATGTTGCCAAGATTCCAGATTTGTTCTTTTAAAAGTTCAGTTAGCTGCCAGTAAGCTTGAATAACAATAATGGGCATTAGCTTCCTGTTTCTAAAGTAAGTTGAGATTTCACCTAATGCTTTTGCCATGCCTTCTATCTCAAAAAGGCGGTATACCTCATCGATGACGAGCAAAACGGGTTTAGACAAAGGATCATGAGGCGTGCGTTTATTTATAATGGATCTCAGACTGACAAATTCATCCCAGAAAACAAAAGCTTGTGCATTTTCCTGATTGGCCAGCTTCTCACCGCTTACCAAGTAAATAAGCCCTTTATCAATTACCTCTTTCGCGGTTACTCCCGATTTATAGTAGCCATACCTGGCTCTCAGGGATTTTGGTTCAATGATGGCTAGCGCGCTCATCAAGGCTTTTGTCCAGGAAGCCACATCTTGAGAATTAGCCTCGTTCCTTAAAAGGGTATTCTCGAAGTAAAATTTCGCCTCGGGTGCAATACCTCCATATCTTTTTATTGCCTTGTGAAGATCTCCGCCTTCATAACGGTTAATCAAAAATTTCTTTGCTTCGGTTATTTGCCAGGACTCACCGTGTTCGTTTTTGATTACCATCAAAAGCCTGTAAAGCATGGGTGCAGTAGTTTCCAGAGAATCCGCCATCATCGGCGTTCCGGTCATTTTGTTGGGATTTAGTTCTTTTCCAATGCTTACCGCTTTTTGTACTTGCTCTTCGTCTGTCAAACCGCACTCAGGGTCGAACATGGGTTTGGGTACTACCCATTTTTCATGTCCTGGAATATCCAGCACAATTCTTCTCAAGAGTGAGTCTCTTTGTTCGGCCGGGAGTAGATGGACAAGCTCTATAAACTCATTGGTGAGGGACCCTGAAGCATCCAGAGAAAAGACAGGCCTGTCAGGATAAGTAAGCGCATACTCCACCATTTTCATGGCAAGAAAGGTTGTCTTTCCACTTGAAGGATTACCCGAAAGAAGCATCCCGCGAGTTAAGCTTTCAAAGAAAATCCTATCCTCACGGCTCATCCTCAAATTCGGGATGTACGGTATTTGTGGCTTTCCAAAAAGAATTTTGAGTACAGTATCCAGATTAAACATAATTACTCCAGAGGGTAAGTTTTCCCATCCCATCCCCAAATATAAACAGGATGAGACAATTGTTTTTGAAAGGGTGCATCGATGAATGAATCCAAATCGGTAAAGTAAAATGAATGATGACGGCCGTATTTTTCAACAAAGCTTTTCACCTTGTGGGGCGGTGCTTGAAAAACAAAAAGAACAATCGCAGTTTTATCAAAATAGCTCTCAATCCTTGCCAGATTGTCTTTGTATTGCTTAAGCTTTTTTCTCATTCTGTAAACACGTCTAAAGTCATCGGCCGTTGAATACTCAAACAGGATCATTGATTTATCGTAAAGACAGGCAAATTCAGGCACTGCCCCCAAATGTGCATCTCTGAAAAATCTTTCAGAAACAAACTTACAGGGCTTACTTTGTTTGAAAAAAAGAAGCGCTTTTGTACTCATCAGGCCGTGTGCTACTGCATAAGTATCTTTATTGGGCTTTCCTCTTAACGTATAGATCGATCTTTTATCAAGCCTGGTTGTCCGCAAGATTCCTTTCTTTACCAGTCGGGGTAAGTAATGCTCTACTTTCCACATCCTCTGCCACTTATCCGTAAACCAGCATGAGTAATCTAATTGCTCGGCCCACAAAAACAATTCGGCCGCCTCTAAAAATTCACTTTCCGTTGGTGTAAGGGGACATTGTTTCATTATGGTCTAACCACGAGATGAGAACTATGGAGCAGATACGTAATCTCCATACCTGCTCCATGTACTTTATCTTACCATCTAGAAGATCCAGAAAAGGAAAACAATCAGGTAGACTGTGGTGAAAGAAAAACATACCCATTCAAAAGCAATTACAACGCAGGCTACGACTCTTACAGCCCAGTTAAGCTGTCTTGCATAGGCAGTACTCACTCCACGTTTTAGACCTTCTTCTTCCCAATGATCAGCCAGATTTTTAACGGCCGTTGGCGCGCCTACCCAGATGGTTGCAATGGTCATGATAAAGCTCCAACCAACCGCTCTTGCAACGATCAATAACACAGGGAAAATCTTTCTGAGTCCTGCAAAGAAAAACCGCATCATATCTCCCATTTTATTAAAATAATCCACGTTCCGTCCTCCGTAACTACGCATAATGCGGGGTCATACAATAACCCCATTCCCAGTACATAAATCAATCCTGCGGCCAGTGCTACTCCGGCCACTGTCAGATTACCTAATACAGTTCCCACCTCTTTGACCTTGGTGTAATCGCGTTGCGGTTTGGGTTCTTCAACCGGCTTTGGTTCGTGCAAAATGATGGTTTGCAAAACCGTAAAGTTTTCCCTGACAATTCTTTCCTGCCTTCTTGCTTCGGGCGGGATATATGAATCATCCATTTCGATAGGTATGGCTGTCCAGCCCTGATAATCGCCGGGAATGTCCAGAACAATGGGCTTGTCAATCACACCTTGCACGGGTAAAATCTCGTAATGGCCGTGATGTTTTCTCCCTAGAGCCACTACCGCTTCCGCCACACTGGGTTTCCAGTCCAATGTGGACACTACACTTTTCTTATCAGTTTGAACTAACATATCTACAATCTCCTTTTGGTTTGTGAAATCTGACGCTCATCTTACCGACTCCCAAAATTTTAAGAAATTAATCTACAGCTTAAAGAAGAGGGAAAATGAACGAGAGAGAGATATTAAACAGATTAAAATTACTCTCATTTGATGAAATTCAGGCACTTTACTGGTTTTGTCACTTCGGTCGTTCAAGAAGTAAGGATGCAGAAATCGGCGAACAGATGCCTAAAGCTGGGGGCCGTGTAGGGGAAACCATAAGCGGGGGGACAGCCAGAAGTCTTTACAGAGAAGCATTAAGCACCACACGGCCTTATAACGAAGAAGATGTTTGTAATGTTATGATGGCCGTATTTAGCAGCCCTCCCGACTGGTCTCACTATCCGATAGAGATAAATGAAGTCGTACTCCCTATACCTCCGCCCCAAGGTAGAATTCGATTTAGAATAAGAGGAGACGGAGAAACACCTCTTTCTCTATGGATGATAGTGTCAATCGGTGTCTTGGTTACAGCAGTAATTTTTGGGGCTTTGCTTACAATACGGTGGTGGATAACAGAGTGTACTGTCTTGAATCCAGATCCTCTTTGCGGCCGTGGCATAGGGGGTGTTGCTCAAGCTCCCCAACCAACTCCAATAATCCAGATAGAAGAGACACCGGAATCTACTGGCGTGAGAATAGAGACTATCATAGAAAGCACGTTTACCCGTCCTGCTGTTGATATACCAACTGAAACACCCGCACCCTCGCAAACTCCCACAATAACAAATACTCCGACCCAAACCGCTACATCCTCAACCACGCCGACACCTAGTGAGACACCGACGCCCACCGAAACACCCACACCCTCAGTCACTCCGCTTGTCATCGGGAATGAAGTAACCGACGGCCGTGTGACAATAAAATTATTGCAAAGAAGATTTAACCAGAGATGGACTGAAGGGGTTAGAAGCTGGACCTACGCTGTTGATATACAATTTGAATTTACAAATCATCAGGAAGATATTCTGATCCTTTATATTGACAGCACAATGGCCAATGTAAAAGACAATCTTGGAAGAGACTTGAGTTGTGTTTTTATCCATACAGATGATTTACCCACGCTTAACGCTCAAGTTGGCTTGGCAGAAACAATCGAGTTTTGGATTGGGTGCAATAAAAGCCTACAACTGGAAGGGCAAGTAGATTATCTAATTGTGAGTATGCAAGATGTTTCTTCTTTACCGCCTATGAGATGGCTTATTGAAGTACCCCATTAAATCTATTTTCTTCTACCTTGCGGTCTATTGGGATTTTGCGGAGGTGATGGCGTGATTAAATTTATACTACAAACGGGGCTGGATGTAAGAGAGAAGTTAAACAAGTTGGATCCAGAAGATGCAGGGTACAGAACAGCGATGGAGATTTTTGCTTAAAGAAATCGATGAGATATTTGCCGATGTAGTTTAGCGTTTTCCTCTCCACGTATTTTGTTGTTTATGAGTTCTTCTAACATGACAATTCCGGCAGACCACATCACATTTGGCAATTTCTCTTTGGATTGTGCTTAAAGGATATCCATCACTAACAAGCGAGGAGACTTCATATTTTTTATTTCCTCTATGGTCAAACTCCAAAACAAGAGGATCTCCTTCACCGCAGTCAACACAGGAATGAGTAGATAGATACTGCCAGATAAAGTCCCTTGCTTCCTCTTTTTTATCTATTTTCCTGGCATAAACATTTTCCTTGTGGGTTTCTTTGTTTTTATCATACCATTTGGCTTGTTGTTTATTTTGGCAAGTTCGGCAAGTTCCCCAACGTTTTCCAAGAAGTTTATTGCGGAAATTATACTCGCTCTCATCTTTAAACTCGCCACAGGTTGCGCATTGCTTCATTTAAACACCCCTCGGTAAGCATCAAAATAAGCATCAGAGATAAAAAAAGAGGCCATAGATTTTGACTATGACCTCCTGTACTCCAGGCTGCGGTGGAAGGATTCGAACCTTCGAGTGGCGGATTCAAAGTCCGCTGCCTTACCACTTGGCGACACCGCAAAGACGGGCGAATGTTAGCACAATGGCCAGCGGATGACAAGATTGGGTGCAAATTCAACCAGGTAATTGAGTCATTGAGTCATTGAGTAATTGGGTAATAATTTTGCCGTAAATCACCCAATTACTCAATTACCAAATTACAGCTCCTGCCTGCCTTCCAGCGCCCGCCCGAGCGTAATCTCATCGGTGTATTCCAGATCGCCACCAACGGGCAGGCCACGCGCCAGGCGGGTGAGCCGAACGCCGGTTTCGGCCAGACGGCGCTGGACATACAGCGCCGTCGATTCCCCTTCCAACGTAGGATTGGTCGCCAGGATAATCTCCTGGAAATCGCTCCGCTGCACTCTGCTCACCAACTCGGTAATCTTCAAATCTTCTGGCCCAATTCCTTCGACGGGGGAAATAGCGCCGTGGAGAACGTGGTAACGGCCGTTATACGCCTGCGACCGTTCAATAGCCAATACATCCAGCGGCTCCTCCACCACGCACAGCAGATGGTCGTCCCGTGCCGGATCGCTGCACAAACCACACGGATCTTCTTCTGTGATGTGGAAACAGTTGCTGCAAAAAATGGTGCGCTCCTTCATTTCCTGGAGCGCCACCGACAAATCCAGCGCCTGCTCATCCGCCATGCGCAGCAAATAAAACGTCAGCCGCGCCGCCGATTTGGGACCAATCCCCGGCAATCGGGCAAATTCGTTAATGAGCCGCTGCACCGGCTGGGGCAGTGCGGATGCCATTTAACCTAACCCCATGCCGCCCAGCAAATCGTTCAGGCCACCGCCTAAACCACCGGTAATACCTTCCATTCGCTGCGCCGCCAGCGCTTGCGATTGCTCAATGGCCGCATTGACGCCCGCCACCAGCATATCTTGCAGCATTTCAGCATCCTCGGGCGTCAGCAAATCGGGGTCCACGGTAATGGATTGGATGCGCTGATGGCCAGTGATGACGATGCTAATTGCGCCACCTCCGGCAGTCACGGTAATCGTTTCATTTTCCAGGGCAGCCTGGGCTGTGGCCATCTGTTCCTGCATCTGCTGCATTTGGGACATCAACCCGCCTGCGCTAGGCATTTTATTCTTCTTCGGCTGCGGACGGCCGCGAAAAGATCGTTTAGACATGGTTTGCTCCTTCTTTTTTGAGAGAGGTGCGACGCACTTACGTTAGCAGTGCAAGTGCGTCACACCTGAATATTACGGTTACTCTTCAGAAACGGTGCCACCTAGCTCATCCGCCAAAGCGCGGAAATCGGCGGGCTGAACGGGGACGGTGTATTCGCTGGTGACAACGCCACGCACCGTGGTGGCCTGCCCCAGCAGTTCAGTCAAAACATCGCCAACCAGGGGGGTGGCGCCAGGCAGGTTATCAAATTTATCTTTGAACAAGGGATAGTCGAAGCCGATAACCAGGGTGCGCCCTTCTGCGGCCAGCGGCTTACCCATGTTGAGCAGGGCGGGCAAATTTTTAATTTTTTCACCAGCCCGGCTGACGAGCTGAGCCCACACCGCCTGCACTTCGCGCACGGTTAGCGGAGATTGCGTTCCTGGAGCCGCAACTTTGGCCGGGGGTGGGGTTGGTGATGGGTCAGCGGCAGGTTTGGCCTTGGGTGTTGGGGGAACAGAGGCAACGGCCGTTTCCAGTTCCGGCTCTGGTTTTTCAGGCTGGGGGACCGCTGTTTCCACTTTGGCTGGGGCGGGAGTTGGGGCCACGGCAGGCAGCGGTGTATCTGGCAACAGTTCAATAAACGCCATCTCCAGCGGCAGCTGGGGCTGCCAGCTGCCAGCTGCCACCAACGCCGCCTCGTTAAACCGCTTAATCGCCTCAATAAGCCCCTGGCGTGGGGCACGGCGTGCCTGTGCCAACATCTCGGTCTTTTGTTCTGGCGTAGCTTCCAGGGGAATAGACTCCCCGGCCGCCTGAAGCAGCAGCAGCTCGCGCAAATAAGCCACCATCTGGCGGCAGAATTGGCGAGCATCTGTACCGGAGGCCAGCGCTTCATGAATAAGCGCCAATCCGCTCGCCCCATTCCGGTTCAGCCAGGCGTCGGTAAGCCGGGCAACGGCTTCATTTGAGGCCGTGCCCAGCACCATTTGCGTCCGGTCAGCGGTGATCACATCATCTTTGCCCACTACCAGCTGGTCCAGCAAACTTTCGGCGTCGCGCAGGCTGCCCGCACCCTGGCGGGCGATCATGCTCAACGCTTCCGGCTCGATGGTGAAAGACTCTTTGCCCGCCAGCCAGGTCAGCCGCTGGCTGATCTCTTCCTGGTTGAGCAGGCGAAAGTTGAACTGCTGGCAGCGGGACTTAATGGTGATGGGAACTTTATGTTCTTCCGTAGTGGCCAGGATAAATTTAATCCAATCTGGCGGCTCTTCCAATGTTTTGAGCAGCGCATTAAAGGCAGCGTTTGAAAGCATGTGAACTTCATCGATGATATAAACTTTGAAACGGACGCCAGACGCGGGATGAAACTTGACCATGTCACGCAGTTCCCGAATATCGTCTACACCGGTGTGGGAGGCAGCGTCAATTTCGATCAGGTCAAGGAAAGTGCCGTTGCCAATCGATAGACAAACAGAGCATTGATTACACGGCCGTTCCGCCAAATCTTCATGTAAACAGTTCACCGCTTTGGCCAACAGGCGGGCGCTGGTGGTTTTACCCGTGCCGCGCGGGCCACAAAACAGATACGCATGACCCAAACGGTCAGCCGCGACGCTGTTTTTCAGGGTGCGCGTCACGTGTTCTTGGCCAATCACATCATCAAAGCGGGCGGGCCGCCATTTACGGTACAAGGCTTGGGACATGGTGCTAGTTTAACATTCCCCCAATCCCCTGACAAGCTGGCTTAACCAGCCTGTCAGCCAACGGTGAACGGGCAAAAATGACCTTTTTACTACGATTGGTGGCAAACGTTATCAGTATAATCAATCTTTCGTTTATGCTATACTTTAGCCGGATTACAGGTAACAATGAGCATCTTCAGATGTGAACCAGTTAGAATCTCAATGTCTCGCTTAAATAAAAGTGTGAGGAAGCACGTTGCACCTTAGCCGATACGATCTCGCGCTAATTCAGAGCAGCAGACCCAAAACAGAATCTTGACCGCATGAATATGAAATCGTTGGCTGACTTGCAGCCCAACCCAGAAGCAGCGCCTCCAACCGTAAACGGCCGTTACATCATCCATGAAAAAATTGGGGAGGGCGGCATGGGCGTTGTCTTCCGGGCTACCGACAGGCTGGCTGAACATGTTCTCGCCTTCAAGCGGGTCATTGTGCCCACATGGCATTACCAGGTAGACGGGGATACCGAAGGGGAAATTGCCGAAGCGCTGCGCCTGGCCCTGGCTCATGAATTCGAGACGCTGGCATCGCTGCGGCATCCCAATATTATTTCCGTGCTGGATTATGGCTTTGATGAAGAGAGACGGCCGTATTTCACCATGGATTATCTGATGGGAGCCAAAAATATTTTGGCCGCTGGCGTAGATCTGGATGAACTGGGCAAAGTGAATCTGCTTCAGCAGATGCTCCAGGCGCTGGCCTACCTGCACCGGCGCGGCATTTTGCACCGCGACCTGAAACCGGCCAACGTGCTGGTAACAGACCGCACCGTGCGCATTCTGGATTTTGGGCTCGCCACCACCCAAAAGAGCGCCATGCAGGCTGCGGGCAGCATTCCCTACATCGCCCCGGAGGTGTGGGACGAACAGCCCCACACCGAAGCTGCTGACCTGTACGCCGTAGGCGTGATGGCGTTTGAGCTGTTTGCAGGTCGCCACCCGTTCGACATCAACAGCCACCGCTTTATTGACCAGGTCCTGGACGAAGCGCCCGATTTGAATTTGCTCAAGGCGTCTCCGGCGATAACGGCCGTTATCGCCATCCTCATCGAAAAAGTCCAAGAGACCCGTTTCCCTTCAGCCGAAGCGTGTATTGCTGCCTTTAGCCAGGCTGTGGGCCAGCCCATCCCGGCCGAAAGCATTGCCATCCGCGAAAGTTACCTGCAAGCCGCCACCTTTGTCGGCCGCACTGCCGAAAAAGGGCTGCTGCTCAACGCGCTGGAAGCCGCGCAGCAAGGGCGCGGCTCTGCCTGGCTGGTTAGCGGCGAGAGCGGCGTGGGGAAAACCCGCCTGCTGGATGAAATAGGCACCCAGGCGCTGGTACAGGGGGCGCTGGTGCTGCGCGGCCAGGGGGTTGAAGATGTCGGGGGGACCCCTTTGCAGCTGTGGCAAGACGTACTGCGCCGCCTGGTGCTGACGGCTCCACTGGATGATTTGGCTGTGGGGGTGTTGCAGGCGCTCATTCCAGATATTGGGCGGCTGCTGCAACGGACGGTGCCTCCCGTGCCAGAATTGGAAGCGCCCGCTGCCCAACAGCGTTTACTCAGCACCATCACCAACCTGTTTAGTAATCAAACGCAGTGGATTTTGCTTATTTTAGAGGATTTGCAATGGGCCGAAAGCGGTTTGGAAATTTTGCGCCAGCTCACCCGCCTGGTCACCGGACTGCCGCTGCTCATCATCGGCAGTTACCGGAATGATGAACAATCCACGCTAACTGCCCAGCTGCCGCTCATGCAAGAACTCCCCCTCAACCGGCTCTCACCGGATGAGATTGCGGAACTGAGCGCTAGTATGTTGGGCCGGGTTGGGGAAAACCGAGAGGTATTGAGCCTGCTTCAACGCGAGACGGAAGGGAATGCGTTTTTCCTGGTAGAGGTGGTGCGTGCCTTGGCCGAAGAAGCGGGCCGATTGAGCGCCATCGGCCAGAGACCGCTGCCGCAGCAGCTGTTCCCGCAGGGGATTCAGACAATTGTGCAGCGTCGTTTGGCCCGCATACCAGATTCAGCCGTACCGCTTTTGGTAGGAACGGCCGTTGCCGGGCGTCAGTTGGACCTCAATTTACTTCCCTGGCTGGCCACTACCAGCCACACCACCCTACCGCTGGAAACCTGGCTGGCAACCTGTGCGGATACGGCCGTGCTGGAGCTGTTCAACGGCAATTGGCGCTTTGCCCACGACAAGCTGCGGGCCGGTATTCTGGACACCATCAACCGAACAGACCAGATCAAATGGCACCGAACCATCGCCCAGCTCATCGAGCAGGTCTATCCGCAAAAACCGGAGCAGGCAGCCACCCTGGTTTACCATTGGTATGAAGCGGGCAATGATGAGAAAGAACGACAATACGCCGGCCTGGCAGGCGAATACGCCCAGCAGCAGTTCCTGAATGACGCTGCCCTCGATTATTATGACCGGGCGGTGGCCCTTACCCCTGCAGAGGATTCACTGGCGCAATTTGAGCTGCACCTGGCACGCGAACAAATCTTCCATTTCCAGGGCAAACGAGAAGAGCAGCAAGCCGCGCTGGCCATGTTGGGTGAAATCGCCTTGAATCTGATAGCGCAACAAAATATAGATAAGCGGGCCGAGGTAGCCTTGCGCCTGGCCAACTACGCCGGGGCCACCGGCGATTATCCAACTTCGTTGGCAGCCGCCGACAAAGCGCTTAACGCTGCCCAGGAAAGTGGCGACAAGCAAAATGAAGCCGCCAGCTACCTGGCGGCCGGGCGCACGCGGCTGCGACAGGGCAGCTATGAAGAAGCACAGGACAACCTCCAAAAAAGCTTGCAAGCGGCCCGCGCCTACGGCTTTACAAACCTGGAAGCCGACAGCCTGCGCCTGCTGGGCGTGCTGGCCTACGACACCGGTCAGCTAGAAATGGCTAACCAATATTACGCCCAATCGCTGCCGCTGTATGAAGCACTAAAAGATAGACAAGGTGAAAGTACCGTCTACAACAATATTAGTCTTGTGGCCATTTCTCAGGGCAATATGGAGCAAGCGCTAGTATCACTTGAGAAAGCTTTACAGATTGATGAGACAATTGGCGACCGGGAAGGACGCGCCCGAATATTGACAAACTTGAGCTCTCTTTACATGGATATGGGCAACTATGCTATGTCAGAAACATATAGCAAAGCTGCTCTCGATCTTTGTCGCGAGATAGATGTACCCTTTGGTGAATGTTTTAACTTGATCAACCTGAGCCTGACGGCCTACTTTCTGGAAGATGCTGCCCAGGCTGAGCAGTACAGCCAGGAAGCCGTTACGCTGGCCAGCAAAATTGGCAGCCAATTTTTACGTGCTCTGGCGTTAAAAGATCGTGGTTTTTTGCTGCTCAATCAGCAAAAGTGGGCTGAGGCAGAAGAAGCGTACCAGGCGTCGCTGGAACCTCTGGCACACACAGACCAGGCGCTGGAATCTCATGCCGGGTTGGCCTGGCTGGCGCTGAATCGGGGAGAGGAAACGGCCGTAACCAGCCACATCACCCCCATCATCACCCATTTGCAAGCGGGGCAAACGGTGGATGGCACCTCTCGCCCGTTTTTCATCTTGCTGCTGACCTATAAAGCACTTTCCTGGCTAAACGACCCCTACGCGGCTGCGGTGTTGGCACAGGCATACGGCCGTTTAACTGCCTGGGCCAATCAGATTACCGATGCCGAGCGTCGCACTTCTTTCCTGGAAGACGTTCCTGTTAATCAAGAAATCGCTGCACTGTACCAATCCTCTATCGCCCATCTTTAACCAGACGGTAACTACTCAGGCTCACGAGAAGAAGTTCAACTTTTAGCCGACAAATCATTTGGTCAGCCAGAGAAAAAGTTGAACTTCTGGCTTGGTAGTTACCCCAGGCGTAGCTATTCAGACCGTAAGCATTGACAATTGAAAACAAAAAAAGCCCCGCTTTCTTCAAAGGAAAGCGGGGCCTTTTTATCATTTACCGTTAAGGTTACGGTTGCTGTGCCAGGAAACCCGTGCGGTATTGGCTCGCCGTATTTCCTCCAGAGTTGGCAGAGATGTTCCAGTAATAGTCGGCATTGTCAAAGTAGCTGCCAGCCCAATAGTTGCCGCCAGCCCAATAGTTGCCGCCAGCCCAGTAGTTGCCGCCAGCCCAGTAATTACCACCATCCCAGAAGTAATCTTCCCCTTCTGGCAGCAGATTCCGGTTGGCATCCACAATGGCGTAGCCGCCACGCACTTCATCGTAAACCACTGGCCCCACGTAGGCTTCACCAGGAATCATGCCAGCGTTGGCTTCACCCTGATAGCTCCCCAACACGGCGTCGGGTGCCCAGACACGCCCTGCGCCCTGCTGGAAGATGCTGGCAGCCAGCGTACCGTCGCTGTTTACCGAAGGCTGTGCCGTCACCATCAGGCGATACTTCACCTCATTGGGGGTGAGGTTCGGGTTTTCTTGCAGCATCAGCGCTACGATACCGGAGGTAACGGCCGTTGCTGCCGATGTACCAGACCCCTGATACCAACCACCCGCCCGGCGCAGTTCCGGGTATGTTTGTGCGTAGTCACTATTTTCACCCACGTACATGAGCAAATGAGCGCCAGGAGCCAGCACATCTGGCTTAATGAAACCCGCTTCCGATGGCCCTGTGGCGCTGAAAGGCGGCACATAATCATCATTGGGGTAGAGCGGCGAGTAATTATCTGTGAACGCGCCTACCGTAATGATAAATGGATCGTTGCCGGGGGTGGTAATAGAACCTGCTTCTGGCCCCATATTGCCCGCCGCCGCCACAACCACAATGCCTTCAGCCCACAGCCGTTCAACCGCCTGGTTGATCGGGTTGTTCCAGTAAGCGTCCGTTACCGGGCCAGACAAAGAGATGTTGACGACCCGAATGTTGTATTGATTTTTGTGGTTCAGAATCCAGTTTAGCCCGGCAATGACGCTGGAGCTATTCCCCCTGCCATGCTTGTCCAATACCTGAACGTTAATGATCTCTGCACCTGGGGCAACGGCGATAGGATTGCCCAGAGAATCGGCAGCCCCACCGCCAATCAAGCCCGCCATAAAGGTGCCGTGACCATTGCTGTCTCCGCTCGACAAATTCCAGTCAACATTAAAGCTGGCTTTAGCCCCTTTCCGTAGAGCGTTGTTATTCACCCCGGAATCCAACACAGCCACGGTAATGCCAGACCCATCTATACCCACATCATGGAGCTGATCCACGCCAGTTACCAGCAGATAATCATTCAACTGGGCTTCTCTTGCAGACGAGGTGAGGGAAAGATTGTCAACCGACAGCGTACAGCTTTGGCAACCAGATACCCTGGCAATAGCATTGATGTAAGCCGTTTTCTCGGGCGCAATGCTGGAAAACTGGAAAGGTGTCCAACTGTTGTAGACATAGATTTCATGCGTCACAGCTGACAGAAAATTATAGTTTTCATCCAGATAATCGAGCGAGACGATCATCCGGCCGGAATTGGGATTGCTGTTCGTGGCTTTAAACCAGCCAGCAAAAGTATATGCTTTACCCGCATTTCCAAGCACCTGCTGCCAGACGCCGCTATCATTCCAGGAGCCATTAATTTTCAAGCTGGTTCCATCTATTGGCGAGTCGGCAACGACATTAACCAAATATTCAGGCCCCCAGGTGCCCCAATATTTTTCACTGGTATTAAAATCACCGTTCGTGAGCATGTTTATGGAATCTGAAACGGCCGTTCCCTTGCTCAAATTCAACTCATCCAGAAACAGTTTATCTGAACCATCTTTACCAAACCAAACAACCATGTAGCGGGCTTGGCTCGGAGCCTGCCCGCTAATTTCAAACGGCGTGTAGCTGGCGCTATATTGAAAATTAGTGCCAACACCTGTTAAATAGTTCCAGTTTACGTCATAGTAGCTAATCCACACGGTACTCCACGCCAGACTGTTGCTCGTTGACATTTTGTACCACCCGGTCAGGCGATAGGACTGATTGGCCTGAATCGTAAACCATTGATCAACAGAAGCAAAGCCCCAGCCAAACTCCAGCGCCTTGTCTCCGTTATAAACATGTTGGCTGCTGCTAATTGAACGGATAACACCCCAGGTTTTCCAATAGTTCAAGCCATCTTCAAAGCTGCTGTTTTTCAGCAAATTGGCAGTACCAGCATTGGTTGCGCTGTTATTGGTTGTAAATAACGCATCATCAATAAGAACGGTCCCGTTGTGACCTTCCGCCCATACACGAGCAATGACATAATAAGCATTGCTGGGTACCTGGTATACATTCACATATTGCGTATAGCTTGTTTGGGTTATCTGAACCCGATTATCGGCAATCAGATACCCATAGGCATTGTAAAAATCTAAACCAATGCCAGCCCAACCAGGGTTACCTACACGCTTGGCCCATAAGGAAAAGGTGATGGTGTCGCCCGGCGTGACGGTAATGTATTGGTAAGCGCCTCTGTTTGTTTCCAGCGCATTGGCTCCGGTGTAAGCGTCGCCAGAAATAGCCACATTGCCCTCAAGCTGCCAGCCGGAAAATCCAGATTCAAACCCTGGATTTTCCAACAGGTTGAACGCATCGTTGCTTTGGCTGGTTCCCACTTCGGTATCCAGACTGATATAAGCAACCGTCTGTGCGTTGGCCAAATACAAAATCGCCTCGCCGCTCAATTCGGTGGCAAAGGCGTTGATAATAGGTAGTGGCTGGCTGACGCTGCCGCCCAGTTGATGCAGCAGCTGTTCGGCCTGGTCATTATTACCTGCTTTTTGAACAATAATGGGTATCTTTTCTGCTGTGTTCTCTGCAATTATCACCTGCAAAGCCGGGTCCAGCTTTTGCCGGGTTAACTCTGAAATGGTAGCGCCTGCAACGGCCGTTCCCCCCGGAAAGGTCATCACAGTGGCTGTCAAAATCAGAATCAAGAGTGTGATAAAAGCGAAACCGGCACGATTTGATCGTATGGCCCCCTGATTCATGAATGGCTCTCCTAAAAGCAGCAATCGTTACTTCCCCGATCGAATAAAAAAAACAGGTCTATACCCTGTCAGCTTAAGCTAATAAATTCAGCTTACCAAAATTGTTACACAGCCTTACAAAATGGCTTAACTAGTCCAAAAGTACCAGAGTATTGGCGAGCTAGGGCAATAAAAAACGGCCGTTACCCAGGTAACGGCCGTTTCAAAAATTCCATAACGCGATACTAACGCTACACAGCTTCTTCTGCTTTTTCCGGCAAACGCGGCAGCGCAATCCGGCAAACCGTACCGGGCAGCAGCACCTCATCATACCCGCTGCTTTCTAGCCGAATGTAGCCATGATGCGCTTCCACAATACCACGCGCAATGGGCAACCCCAGGCCAAACCCACCACCACGGAACGCATTCTTGCTGGTAGAATGGGTGTTGAGCGACCCTAACATGTGGAACATATCAAAAATCCGCTGCTGCTCCTGCAGCGGCACGCCAATGCCGGTATCCTGCACCAAAATCTCCACGTAATCTGCCTTCTCGGCTACCCCGGTAATTTGAATCCTTCCCCCGTCCGGCGTGTATTTCACCGCATTGCCAATCACATTCTGAAATACCACCTTCAGCTTGCGCGGATCGGCCAAAATTTTGGGCAGCGTTTGCAGATCGCCCATCTCAATGGTCAGGCTGCGCTCAGCACAAACCAGGGCCAGATTCTCAACCACCGGCAAAATAACGTCCTCAAGCCGAATTTCATACAGAACCAGCTCCAGCTGTCCAGACGCAATGCGGAAAAATTCCACAATCTCATCAATCACATGCTGCATCCGGTTGGTGGCTTTGTCTAAATTGGCGGCGGTACGGCTGAGCATGGGATCATTCACCAAGCCATTCTTTTCGATAATCATGTTCATGAGTTGGGCGTTGGTGGAAACGGCCGTTAACGGCGTCTTCAGCTCATGAGAAACCAAAATAATAAAGTTGTTTTTCAGCTCATCCAGCTCAGTGAGATGATCATTGGCAATCTTTAGATTCTCAATCAGCTCCGTGTTTTCAATGGCAATCGCCGCCTGGTTGGCAAAAAGTTGCAACGGCGCCAGATCAGATTCCCGAAAGCGACCCCGCACCGACCGATTCTCTACATAAATGGCCCCAATGGTTCGGTTGGAGGTAATCAGCGGCACACACATAATCGAACGCAGCCGCAGCGCCATGACGCTTCTGGCCTGGCCAAACTGCGGATCGTGCATCGCATCACTCAACACAACAGACTCACCCGTTTGCACCACCTGCTCCAAAACTGAGTGGCTGATCTCGTCTGTGGCCACAGGAAGGTCGTTCCCCAAATTGTCTCGCCTGATCTTGAAATCAATCGAGCCGTCTTCATTTTTCAGCACAATATAGCCCCGCTCAGCCCCCACCAACAGCAAAACCTTGTCGATGGTGTAAGCCAAAAGGGGCGCCAACGAGTGCGACTCTGCCATATGGCGGCTGACGCGCAGCACGTAATCTAATAATTCAATACCTTCTAGTCGTTTTCCCATACACACCATAATATTGGCACATACTGCCTATTTAAAATGGGAAATAGGGGGTAAACGGCCGTTTCTATGGCACTTTTCTCGGCAAAAAAATATCCGGTACAACCCGCAAGCTAAAATAAAGCGTGGTTGGCCAATACCCAGGCGTACAGCTCCCGAATGCCCTGCTCTGGCGAAAGTGCAGGCCGCCAACCCAACCGGTTGGCAATTTTGCGAATATCGGCCACAAACACTCGCTGATCACCCGGACGCCACGCCGCCCGCGTTACCGGCGCTTCATGCCCGGCCAGCTCGGCCAGCAGCGGGCCAAACTCTGTCCAAACAGACAGGGTATTGCCCGGGCCGCCCCCCACGTTGAACACCTCGCCCCGCAGGGCCTCAATTTGGTGAATGGCCAGTTCGTAAGCCGCCACCAAATCGTTCACGTGCAGCAGATCGCGCACCTGTTTGCCATCGCCATAAATGGTGATAGGCCGGTTTAAAATGGTAGCAATGACAAAGTGGGCCACCCAGCCCTGGTCTTCTATGCCAAACTGGCGCTGGCCGTAAATGCACGACTGCCGAAACACTACCGTTTTAAGGCCGTAGATACGGGCGTAATCCAGCATATATTGGTCGCCCGCCCCTTTGGAGCAGCCGTAGGGGGAATGAAAATCAAGCGGGTACGTTTCAGGAATGCCGTGGGTATAGTCTGCGTAGGTGTAACGGCCGTTCCGCAAAACCACCTTCGCCCCTTCCATATCGCCGTACACTTTATTGGTAGAGGCGTATAAAACGGCCGCTTCCGGGCACACCTGCCGCACCGCCTCCAGCACGTTGAACGTCCCCAACGCATTAATCTCAAAATCATCACGCGGATTTTGCACCGAGGTTGTCACCGCCACCTGGCTGGCCAGATGCAGCACCGCATCCGCGCCGCCAATCGCTGCCACCAGCGAGTTATAATCCCGAATATCGCCAGCCACAAAGTGCAGCCGCTCATCATGCCGCGCCCGCAGCCAATCGAGGTTGGCCTGCCCACCCTTGCGCGAAAGATTGTCGAACACAACCACTTCATGCCCTTGCTGTAAAAAATGATCGGCGCTGTTACAGCCAATAAAGCCAGCGCCGCCCGTGATAAATAGTTTCATGCCAAAATCCTGATTTGTTCGTTTCTTCATTTTCCCGGAAACTGCCCTGGTCGTTTCAATTTCATCTGAAGTTTCCGGGAAAATTTGCCGCCAGAGAAAAAGTTGACCTTTTAGACTGGTAATTACGTTTTATCTGCACCCGTTTATACAGCGACGGCCGTCTTAAACCTCACTGCACAGCCGCTGGAACAGGGCAGCTTGCTGCACCTCTAAAAATTGATGGTAACGGGCGTTGAGCGAGGCCATCGTCATCAGCAGGGCATCTTCGCCGGTGTCGCGATAATAACGTGGACGGCTGCCCACTTCTTCAAACTGGTATTTGCGGTAGAGCGCCTGGGCCACCAGGTTGCTGCGCCGCACTTCCAGCGTCACCATATTGGCGGGATGGTTGTACGATTCAAACAGCAGGTTAAGCAGCAGCAGTTCCCCCAGGCCACGGCCGCGCCAGTGGGGGTGGGTGGCAATAGTGCTCACGTGTATCTCGTCGGCAATGAGCCAAAATCCAGAAAAGCCAATGAGCTGGGGAGAACTGCCGTTTCCCTCCACCACCTCCAACACCTGATAATGCGCCAACTCATTCTGCTCAAGCTCATGCTCAAACAGACCGGCCCGCGCCGGCGTGGGGAAGGAGAGTCGGTCCAGTTCACGCACGGCAGATAGGTCAGCCAAAGACATCGGGCGCAGCCAAAATGGGTTGGGAGGGGTCAACATAGAAAGTAACCGGCTCAATTGCCTGCCGGATCGCGCAAATAGACGGGAGCCAGCGTCTGGGCATCATCCACATCATCAGCACGCAAGCGCCGCCAGCCCAGCTCTGCCAGGTAACCCGCCCGCCGAACGGCCGTTGCCGGGGGCGCAATCTGGAATGTTTTTTTGGTAGACTTGATCAGTTTGGCCGCCTGCGCCGTAATTTCGCCCGCAAAAGTAACGCGCCCTTCCAGCGTAGGCAGCAGCACTTCCCAGCTTTCGATAGTGGGCGTCTGGCTGGTTTGCCAGCCACGGCCGCTTTCCCATTCATACGGGGCCACACAAATACGGGTGCGCCCCGCCTCGGCCACCACCAATAGCTGACCCGGAAACGGCCCAAACGCCGCCGCCACAATATCCAGTGTAGCGATGCCCAGTAGCGGCAGCTGGTTAGCCAGCGCCAGCCCTTTAGCCAGCGCCAACCCCACCCGCAGCCCGGTATAAGAGCCAGGCCCGATGGCCACGGCAATGCCGCTTAAATCAGCTGGAGCCACGTTGGCGCGCTGCAACATCTCTTGCAAATTAGGTGCCAGTTCAATGGTGTGGTTGTTTAAACAGCGCCAACCCATCTCGGCAACAACGGCCGTTCCGTCATGCAGCCCCATCCCCAGCCAGCGCGTCGCTGTATCAATCGCTAAAATCATCTAGTTAAACTCCATAGCGCCGTTAGACACCAAAGGCACTCTTTTTAAACTCTTCCAGCAGTTCAGCCGACCGATCACCAGCGGCTGAAATCCGCAATTTACGGCGCGTTTCGCTCACGTAGGTCAGCGCAATCCAAAGCCGGTCCTCCGGCAGCATCGCAGCGATACGCTCCGGCCACTCAATCATGACCGCCCCAGCGCCATCCAGCACATCGTCCAGCCCAGCCGTGAGCTGATCGGCCGTTTCTTCCAGGCGGTAGCAGTCGATGTGGTAAAGGATACGGCCGTCTGCCAGCCGAGGATACTCATTCACCAACGTATACGTCGGGCTGGTCACCCGCAAACCGCTGCCCCAGCCCCGGCCAATACCCCGCGCCAGCGCTGTTTTGCCCGCCCCCAACTCGCCCGACAGGCAAACCAAATCATGCACCTGCAAAAGCTCGCCCAAACGCACCCCCAGGCGCGTCGTCTGCTCTACACTGCTGCTAACAAAATCAATGGTCCAGCGATCCAATATAGCCATTTAGTCACCTAACGTTAAATTTCACGGCTGATTTATTATACCCTCTCCCTGTGATCATGGTATCATAATCAAACGCCTCATTTTTGAGGTAAACATACTTATTGAGCTGACCATTCATGCGAATCCTCATAATCTCCGACATCCACGCTAACCTTACCGCTTTCCAGACCGTGCTGGAACATGCCCGCAACCAGTGGGACACCATCTGGTTTTTAGGGGATTTGGTTGGCTACGGTCCAGACCCCAACGAATGTGTTCAGGAACTACAAAAACATAGCCATATCGCTCTCTCCGGCAATCACGACCAGGCCGTGCTGGGTAAACTGGACATCAAATCCTTTAATCGTGAAGCAAAATACGCCATCAGCTGGACCCAGGAAGCACTCAGCAGCGAAAGCTACAGCTATTTACAAAGCCTGAGCTCCAAACAGATTGAGGGGAATTTTACCCTGGCCCACGCCAGCCCACGCTACCCTGTCTGGGAATATATTTTAGACCCGCTCACCGCATCTGAAAACTTCAACTGGTTTGAAACCGATTTTTGCCTGGTCGGCCATACCCATGTGCCCATCATTTTTGAGGAGCGCCTAAACGGTTTCCGCCGGGTGAATGTGCGCCAGCCAAGCTATGCAAACAGACAGGAAGGGTTCTCACTGGGCCCAGAGCGGCTCATCATCAACCCCGGCAGCGTCGGGCAGCCCCGCGACTCTGACCCCCGCGCCGCTTACGCCCTCCTCGATACCGAAGCCATGATCTGGTCTTACCAAAGAACTTCTTACCCCATCCGCGAAGTACAGGAGCGCATGGAAAAGTATGGCATGCCTAAAAGATTGGTAAATCGTTTAGCCTACGGTGTCTAAATTTACCCCAACAACCTCCCAAACCGTGGGAACCTTTTATTCACCTCTTTCGTTTTACTCTCTAGACACATCTATTAATCATTTGTTCAGGAGAGCACACTTATGACCCGCAAAAAATTCTTTATTCTTGCCGCGACTTTCTTCTTACTTATAGCAGCCGCCTGTAGTGAATCTTATATGGCAGAAGATTCGATCTCCGCCCCGGCTGCCATGCCCGCCCGGGATACGGCCGATTTCGACAGCGGCAGTTTTGCCGGAGAAGTCATGGAGGAAATGGCCACATCTGGCGAGGATGGTGGCTTTGGCGTCGGCAGCAATGCGCAATCCACCAACCTCCAGGTGACGCAAGAACGACTTATCATTCGCACCGCCAACATGAGCTTGCTTGTGGCCAACACTGAAGAGGCAATGGCCACCATCAGCCGCATGGCCGAGGAAAACGGCGGGTGGGTGGTGAACAGCTCCCTCTTCCAATACAGCGCCAACGCTAAAACAGGCAATATCACCATTCGCGTGCCCTCCTCTGGCTTCAACAGCGCTCTGGAAGCGCTGCGCAACATGGCAGTTGAAGTCCGCCAGGAAAGCACTTCTGGCCAGGATGTCACCGAAGAGTTCGTTGATTTGTCTGCCCGGCTGGAAAACCTGGAAGCGACGGCCGATCGCGTCCGTGCCTTTTTGGATGATACCGAAACGGTAGAAGAGGCGCTGGCCGTAAATCGTGAACTGAGCCGTCTGGAAAGCGATATCGAAGCAATGAAGGGGCGGCTGCAATATTTAAGCCAATCCGCTTCCTTTTCTACGATTACGGTGGACCTGACCCCCGACATTGTTTCCCAACCGATTGAAGCGCCCAACTGGCGGCCAGCCCGGGTCTTCCGCAATGCCGTAGATTCTTTAATTGAAGCGCTGCAAGGGGTGGCTGAGTTTGGCATTTGGTTTGCCATTTACCTGCTGCCGCTGCTGCTGATTATTGGCCTGCCGCTCTGGCTAATTGTGCGCTTTGTCTGGCGGCGCTGGGCAAGAAGGGAAACGGCCGTTTCCACCGAATAGCCTCCTTCACCAACCGCAATTAAGGTAATTGGGTAATTGGGTAATTGGGTAACTGAGCAATTACCCAATTACTCAATTACACGCATCTACTCCCCGTTCTGAATCGCCTCAATCGCCTGCCGCACTGCCCCCGCACACCTGTGAAACTGAGCCGACCCTTGCATTTCGATAGTGCGCGGGCGCGGCAGCCCAATCTGAATTCGCTCGGTAATCGTGGCGGGCTGTCCCCCCATCACCATCACTTCATCCGCCAGCAGCACCGCTTCCTGAATGCTGTGCGTCACCATGAAGACCGTCACCGGCAGCGCGGCCCAGATGCGCAGCAGCTCCTGCCCCATGCGCTCCCGCGTCAGGGCGTCCAGCGCCCCAAATGGCTCGTCTAGCAGCAGCAGCGCAGGCCGATGCACCAACGCCCGCGCCAGCGCCACCCGCTGGGCCATGCCACCCGATAGCTGCGCCGGATAGCTGCGTTCCTGGCCCGCCAGCCCCACCAGGGCCAACATTTGGCGTACGGCCGTATCCGCCTCCACCTGCCCCATCCCCTGAATTTCCAGCGGCAGCCGCACGTTTTCATAGGCCGTACGCCACGGCATGAGATTATCTTTTTGGAACATCAGGCCAATGGAGGGGGGCTGGCCGTCTGGCTGGTTGGCAAAATGGATCTGGCCGGAAGACGGCCGTAACAGCCCCGCCAACAGCCGCACCAGGGTCGATTTACCTACGCCAGACGGCCCCACCAGCGCCGTAAAGCTGCCCCCCGGCAGGGAAAAAGATAGATTAGCCAATACTTTTTGCTTAACACCAAAAACATGGCTCACGTTTTGCACGGTGAGGAAGGAATCTGGGTTCATAGTAGACAACATGAAAGGTAATTGGGTAATTAGGTAATTAGGTAATTGAGAGCGAAAATAATCAAAGATTTCGCAGATTGAAAAGATTTAATCTGCGTAATCTGCGAAATCTGTTGATAAAAATCTTGATTGGTTCTGGCTTGTCCAGGTTAGGTAATTTGGTTGCCCAATTACTCAATTACCCAATTACTCAATTACTCCTCATTGGCGAGAACAAAATCGTTGCTAAAAACGGCCGTTAAATCCGCCAGCGGCGCGTCCATCAGGCCGGCATCCAGCAGCACTGTCTGGGTGTTTTGCCAGGAGGCCAGGTCAGAAAAACCCAGCGTATCGGCCTGCCACAGCGGCAGGGAGGCTTCCAGGACTGGTTTACGGCCGTCTTCCAGCCCCTCCACATACGCTTTGCTAATTTCAAACGCGGCGTCCGGATCGGCCAACGTGTCGGCCAGGCCGCGCAGCACCGCCCCCACAAACCGCTCGACCAGCTCTGGATTTTCCGCAATCGTTGTTTCGTTGGTGATGATGCCGTTGGCCACCAGGTCGATGGTGTCCGACACCTGGATGACGTTGATCGACACGCCCTGCGCCGCCAGCTGCACCGGTTCGTTATTGGCATAGCCCACCACCGCTTCAGATTGGCCAGCCAGCAGCGATTCTATCTGGTTAAAGCCGATGTCGCTGGCATTGACGTCTTCCGGCTGCATGTCGCTGGCAGCCAGCAAGCCCAGATACCCCACGTAGCTGGCTCCAAAAAAGCCGGGGAGACCGAGGGAACGGCCGTTCAAATCTGCCGGGGTTTCAATGCCAGCTTCCACCTTGCTCACCACCACAATGGGAAACTTCTGGAACCATTCCATCACGTACACCACGGGCACACCCTGGGCACGGGCCAACAGCATCTGCTCACCACTGACAATGGCAAACGGCCGTTCATTGGCTCCCACCAGCGCCACACCCTCCGTCTCAAAAATGTACTCAAACGTCACGGCAAAGCCCGCCTCGGCAAAATAGCCCCGCTCTTGCGCCACATAAAACGGCGCAAACTGCGGGTCTGCAAAAAAACCCATCGGTAACTGGATTTCCACCAGCTCCGATTCCACCGCCGTCCCTGCCTGGCAAGCGCCCAGCAGCAAAATGGCGATAAACCCCAAAATGATTATGCGAATATTTTTGTACATTAGATTTTCCTTTTTAGTTTTAGTGGCTGGTGGCTGGTGGCTAGTAAAAACCAGCCGCCAGCCCCTAACCACTATTCACTGATTTACTTGCCAACGCAGCAGCCGTTTTTCGGCCAGCGTCACCAAACCGTAAAGCGCCAGCGCCATCGCCGCCAGCGTAAAAAGCACCACAAACACCAAATCCGTTTTGAACTGATAGCGGGCAGTGATAAGCAAATAGCCCAAGCCCTCGGTTTTGGGCTGCACAAACTCCCCTACCAGCGCCCCAATAACGCTGAGCGTGGCCCCCAGCTTCAGCCCAGCCAGCACAATGGGCAGCGCCGCTGGCCACTCCAGCTTGCGGAAGATTTGCCAGCGCGTGGCCTGCAACGAGGCCATCAGCTCGTACAGTTCGCGCGGCACGGAGCGCAGCCCGGCAATGATGTTGATGAGCACGGGGAAAAAGACGACCAGCACCGCCACCAGCACCCGCGCCCAAAAGGTGGAGCGAATCCAGATGGTGAGCAGGGGGGCGATGGCAATCACCGGAATGGCCTGGGAAGCGATGAGATAGGGGGAGATGAGCCGTTCGGCCAGGGAGGATTTGGCCAGCAAATAGCCCAGCGGCAGCGAAATGAACGAGCCAATGAGCAGCCCCGGGATGACTTCGCTGATGGTGATGAGGCTGTGGCGCTGCAAACGGCCGTCTGCCACCACCACCCTAAACTGCCGAATCACATCCAGCGGGCCAGGCAAAATAAATTTATCGTACGCTCCCAACAGCACCACCGCCTGCCACAGCAAAAGCAGCAGCACAAAGGAGGCGAACACCGTCACCGAAACGGGCTGCCGACGCAACCAATCCATAAAATCCTCACAAAATTGTACGGGGCAAGGGAAAACTACACGCGAGGCATAGCTGCGGTGCGCGAACACCTGGCAGCCATGAAACAGAAACGGCCGTTCGGCACACCACCAAAAAAAGCCCCACATTGCGTGTGGGGGCAGTTTAATCATGGCATGACAAACAAAACGCGGCGCGTCTCGTTTACCTTCTCCCATCCAGACTATACTGTCGGCTCTGGAGTTTCACCAGATCAACCTTGTCCCGTAATCAGTAATCAGTGGTCAATGCAATGGTCAGTGGTCAGTTTTTACTGATTACTGATTACCAATTACCAATTACTGCTTACCGAATACCGGAACGCAGTTCGCGGGCTTGGCCTGCGCAGGCCTCACCGCCGGTCGGGAATTGGCGCATTTGCGTACGCCTTCACCCTGCCCCGAAGGTTATTATTCGTTTATAGGCTTGATTATACAGAAGCTGTGGGGCGCGTCAATGCATTTCACCCGTCTGGCTCCTGACAAACATCATGAATTTACAGGGTAACTATCACTAGACAGCCGCCATAGAAAAGCGATGATCTACAATGTTGGATGTCTTATTTTGAGTAATGGAGTGGAATATGAGTCAGTTCGATGAGTTAGCCAAAGAATTTCTTGCCCAGAAGCGGATTGCCGTAGCGGGCGTCTCGCGCAATAAAAATGAAACGGCCAACGCCATTTACCGCACGCTGCGCGGCAAAGGGTATGCCGTATTTGCGGTGAACCCCCATGCCCAGTCGGTGGAGGAGGGGCCGTGCTATGCCAATATGCAGGCGATTCCCGGCGGGGTAGATGGCGCGATTTTGGTGACAACACCAGAACAGAGCGCCCAGGTGGTGCAGGATTGTGTGGCGGCGGGCGTGCCGCGCGTCTGGATGCACAACAATACCTTTGCCCCCTCCAGCGTCTCGGATGAGGGAACGGCCGTTTGCCAGGCCAACGGCATTAAGGTTATTGCGGGGGGCTGCCCAATGATGTTCTTCGACCCTTTCCACAAATGCATGAAGTGGGCGCTGGGCAAAATGGGTCGGCTGCCAGCAGGGTAATTGGCAGCCAGAAATGATTAAATTCTAAGCGCAACGGAAATATCTGCGTTTACTGAGAAGCGGATGATTATTTTTTCGCTCCTTAAATTTTGCGTGCCCGTTTCACATGCTCAACCAAATTATGTTATACTCGGGGGCGCAAATCAGCATACTTTCTATCGTTAAGGAGTCAATTCAAATGGCCAAAGTAAGAAAACGTCGTCAGCTAAAAAAGAAGCAGCCGCAGATTTCAGATAAGACCCGGATTTACAGTCGGAAACGGACCTTTGCCGAAAAATTCCTGCTGGTAATGGGCATCCTCATCGTTATCAGCATGGTTCTCTCTTTAATTATTACCAATGCAGGTTTTTAAGCATCCCCAACCCAAAAAAAAACAGTCCAACCCGATAAAGGCACATCCGCCCATTTTGTCCCCGGCACTGCTCTGGCAGCTCGCCGGGGCGGATGGCTTATTATTTTTGCTGCCAACGGCCGTTGTCTTTTGTCTTAACCAAACCAGCCAGTCGCATCTGTACAAATGGCGTCTGCCTCAATTTCCACCATCATCTCCGGCTCTAGCAAGGAGCTCACCTCTACCAGCGTAGCCACTGGCCGAATCTGGCCAAACAGCTCCCCATGCGCTCGCCCAACTTCATCCCAATCGGTAATGTCTGTCACATAAATGCGGGTGCGCACCACATCTTTTAGCTCGGCCCCGGCATCTTGCAGCGCCTTTTCGATTTTTTTCAGGATGTAGATTGTTTGGCCATAGGGATCGTCTTCACCGACCAGGCGACCATCGCTGTTAACGGCCGTTGTTCCCGCCACATGCACATAAGGCCCCACCCGCACCGCACGCGAGTAGCCTACAATCGATTCCCATGGGGCACCACTGGAAATGTTCATTCGGTTCATAGCTATCTCCTAATTTCTGTTTACAGAAGGTGTGATGAGCAAGCGAATCCTGTTTAAGCGGAAACTGTTAGTAAGAATGGGAACGGCCGTTTCTACTGCTGCTTGCACCTGCTTATAACGATGCGCCAACGGACAAAATGTGGCTTACCTGCTTTTAATAACGGTCTCGAACCCAGGCAGAAGCTGATTGTAACAAAGTTGTGGGCGTGAACCAAACCGGCTACGGCGAGTTTAAGATGAAGGGCGCAAAGATAAATTTATCCAGGTCTGGAGCCGGATTCGCCTCACAACAAGTTTGGTGAAAGGCAAGCCCAACATCCCCATCGAAAAACCTTCAATCCCCCTGCCCCCACGGAACGGAATCGTGCGAAAATGGCTCGTGTCCATTTACACCGTGCAAAAGGTAGATGAGCAGAAACAGCAAAACAATGAGCAGAAATTTTGCCTGAGTCATCATCTCTCCAATTTATCGATTTAATATCAAACTTCCAGTTTGCAAAGAGAATGTCGAGTTACAGTATTATATACGTAGGGACGCAGAGGCAAGATATAAAGTGGATATAAACCAGCGAGAGGAAGCTTAACGCCCTCTGGTGATCAATCTACCAGAGGGCGTTAAGCCAATGGAAAGAGCAGAAGAAGCTAACTATCAATCAGTGTCATCGGTTACGGGCAGGGGCCTAAAGTATCTCCATGACCGCTGTGAGCATTCACCCAGGCAGGCCAATCAACCGTGATGGTGTGGCGGGCGCTGGGATTGCCGGGGGGATAGTGGCAAATGGTTACTCGTCCTCCCGGGTCGCCACCCTGATTCCCGCCAGAACCCGTGTTGGAACCAGAATCTGTAACATTCACAATAATCTGAATGACCACAATATGCGTCACCAGAGTCACATCACCCGTCAGGCAGATTTGCACGGAGATGATGCTGTTGGGCACCAGCGTCCCTTCAATCTGCACGTCATCACCCAGCGTGAGTGTAGGCCAGTTGACCAGCGTAATTTGGGTTCCGTTAACAACTGTGACGCGGGTATGAACTGTAAAGCAGCCGGTTGTCGGGGGAAGCAACTGCCGTATCCACACAATCTCCCACATGCCGTCCACCGTCAACCGGGCAGCAACCTCCACCAGGATCCCCACCACCAGCCCTTCAGCCAACTGCGCGTCGTCTGCAGCGATGAGTGCAATGCCGTTTACCACCCAGGGATCCATGCTTTCGAGAATGCCCGTAAAGCGGATGATCGTCTCATCGGTCAATGCCTCGTCCAGCAGCTTGATCTCCCTGGCCAGCCAGGTGCCGTCGGGCAAAATGACGCCTTCTACCTTCACCAGGCTGCCGGGGACAACGGCCGTATCAACTTCCGTCCATTCATCTGTGACCAAAGCAATACCAGCCACCACCCACGGATCTATCGTTTCTACCAGGCCGGTAAACTCAAACGCTGCGGCGCCATCATCACCCGCTTTAATTTCGCTGGCCAGCCAGACTCCTTCTGGCGTAATGATGCCCTCAACCTTAACAATATCACCCACGGCCGGGCTGTTTTTGATCTCGGTACTGTCGTCTACCGCCACAGCAATTCCAGAAATCTGCCACAGCTCAGAGGCTATGGCCTGCACCACACCCGTGAACTCAAACGGCATGCCGTCTACCACAAGCAGCTGAATCTGCTGCGCCAGCAAGGTACCATCTGCCCGGATCACGCCCGTCACCCGCACCCAATCATCCAGTTCAATGGCGGGATCAACGGCCGTATCTTCATTTACCTGAACAACAACAGCGCCCAATGACCATTGCTCGGGGCCAATTTCGGTGACAACGGCCGTTAACGAAAACAGATTCTGCGGCAGCTCACGCATCAGCACGATAAGGTCAGCCACCTTGCTGCCATCGTCCAGCAGATGTCCCTGCACCGTCACCCAGTCTCCCACCTGCGGATTGCCCACAATGACGGTTTGATCATGTGTGGCAAAGGTTTGCCCGCCAATGGCCCAGGTTTCGCCGATTGCCGTCACTTCCCCTTGCCCATTCACCTGAAAAACAGGCGCGGCGGGCGGCGCGTCTGCCAAAATGGTGCTCAGCTGACCGGCCAACACAGAAACCGTCACGTTAATGCTGGTGACATCGACCCGCCCTTCCAGCACGCTGTACCGGCTGGTTAAGTCCGGCAAAACTAAAACGTGAAAGGTCGTGCCACGGGCGACGCCCGTACCGGAAGGTGATTGCACCTCATAGCGAGAGCCACCGTCGTTGCGGAACTGCACATCGTGGGTGCTGTCGCCGCGCCATTGGCTGAGCACCACGGTGCGGAAGCCCTCTCCCTGGCGCTGCGCGTTGAGCGTGTCGATAGAAAGCTCGCTGTCTGGGCCAATTTTGGCCACGCTGCCGTCAAAAAAGGTGAGGGAGGCGCTGGAAAGCGCTCCCGTGCGCACCCGGCTGCCGGCCACCACACTGCTGAGATAGCTCACCTGCTGCCAGCTGCCGTCCGGTTCCTGTACAGAAACCACCCCTTGCAGATCGCCTAAAACGGCCGTTTGCGGCCCAACTTGCAGCGGATCAACCAGAATTGGCAGGTAAAGTCGGAAACCCGGATCATCTTCAACGGCCGCAACGTCGGTTCCTGAGCTGTCTGTGGCTTCAGCGGCAGAGGGTGAGATGGTATCCTCAGCAAAATCCTCGCTGTCTGGACCAAACAACCGATCCCATAGAGAATCATTTGTAGATTCATTTTCTTGTTCTTGTTGTGTCGGAGACGTTTCGTCCTGCTCAGCCACTGTCGCAGAGGTGTCTGCCCCGCGATTCAGCAGGCTGCCGAGGAAGAGGACAAGCAGTACGGCGGCAACGGCCGTTACGCCCCAGGCCAACGCCTGATGACTGCGCCACCAGGCCAGCAAAGCCGCCAGCCAACCTGTAGCTGGTGGCGGCGCTGCGATTGCCTGCTGCTGGGCAGCGCGAACGGCCGCGGCGCGATGGGCCACGACGGCCGTTTCGCTCGGCTCAGGCAGCGTCACCTGCTTCAACTCTGCCGCCACTGCCAGAATAAAGGCTGTCTCATCCGGTAACTCTGTCAAAGCATCGTCCAGCGGCTCGCCTGCTTCCAATTGCACTAAATGCGCTTGTAATAAATCGTCTAATTCGTTCATCATTTTTCCCAATTTCCAATCTGCCTGTGGCAGACGCTATAGTTCGGCATGAATAAGTGAGGCCCGCATGATTTTCAAGCCGCGATGCTGCATGGCTTTGACGGCGGAGAGGCTGCGTTCCATGGCAACGGCCGTTTCCTGAAGCGGCAGCCCCACTAAAAAGCGCAAAACAATCACCTGGCGCTGCTCCGGCACTAATGTTTCCAGCGCCGCGTGCAGTGCTTTGCTGGTCATTTGCCGCTCCACCTGCTGCACTGGATTTTGCTCCGGGTGCACCTGGGTCGTCACCGCTTCCAGCGGTGCCAGCTCCTTGCCGTTTGCCACCCGGAAATGATCCATTGTCAAGTTGTAGGCAATACGAAACAGCCAGGCACGGAACGGCACGCCAGTTGGCTGAAAGGTGGGCAAATGGCTCACCATGCGGGTGAACAGCTCGCCTGCCAAATCTTCAGCCTGCTGGCGCTGACCCACACGGGCAAAAAAGTAATGAAACATTGAACGATAATGTTTATCGAACAGTTGCCCCACTGCCTCTGCGTCACCTGCCTGCGCCTGAGCAACCAGCTTTAAATCGTCTTCCTGCGTGTGTTTATCCATAGTTCGCTTTTACATTTAATTTAATTTTTGAGCAACGTCACTACCAAGAGTAACGGCAGATCGCCCAAAAGGATGCAAATTGGTTCTAAAGCGTAGCAAAACCAGCTAAATGATGAACGGAAAGTTGCCGCGTCTCTGTGTTGTGTCACAATCATGTTGTTAGACAGTAATCAGGTGATGACAAAATTACCCAATTACTCAATTACTTTCTCCAGGAGACACAATATGGACCGCACATCCGTCGATAAACTATTAACCACCACCCGCTCCGTGCGCAAACGGCTCGATTTAGACCGCCCCGTACCGCCTGAAATCATCGAAGAATGTCTCGAAATTGCCATCCAGGCTCCTACGGGCGGCAACTCGCAGGGCTGGCACTTCATGGTTGTTACCGATGAAGCCAAAAAAGTACAGATTGGCGAACTGTACAAACAATCGTTCTTCATTTATGCCCGCTCCAACCAGGAACAGACAGGGAGCCGGGGTAATCGGGAGCATGATGTCGATCAGCAGGGGCGGGTGGTGAAATCGGCCGTTTATCTGGCGCAAAACATGCACAAAGTGCCGGTGATGGTCATCCCCTGCATCGAGGGGCGGGTGGAGACGTTAGGGCCGATGGCTCAAGCGGGGCTGTATGGCTCCATTTTGCCCGCTGCCTGGTCGTTTATGTTTGCCCTGCGGGCGCGAGGGCTGGGGGCAGCCTGGACAACGCTGCATCTGCGCTACGAACACGAAATCGCCGAAATTTTGGGCATCCCCAGCCACATCACCCAGGCGGCGCTGCTGCCGGTGGCCTACTACACGGGCGACGATTTCCAACCGGCTAAACGAGTGCCAGCCAGGCAAGTCACCTCATGGAACGGCTGGGGCAGTAAGCGGGAATAAGTTTCGCAGATTCACGCAGATTAAAGGCAAAAAATCATAGCTTGGGGATAAATCCCCAGGCTATGATGGAAAACGTTGCCAAAGCACGTTAAAAACTGGCCTATGAACCTGCTTTTGTGTAAGCGTTCAGCCTCTCTGGAAACTTTTGAAGTTTGCAGCATCAAATGACGATGCTTCCAGAGACGCAAACTTCAAAAGTCTGAACGGTTACCTTAACAGCAGGTTTTTTATCTCAGCCTCCGGTTTCAACCGGGAGTAACATTATTCCAGTGAATTGAGGAAGCGGCTAATATCTCCCTCGTCCCAATTATTCTGGCTGCCAATAATCATCAGCATGCCTGGATTGCCGCTTTTAGCCTCAAAAACGCCAATGATTTGCCGAATACGATTGCCCTGGTCATCGGAGCCTTCGTAGGTGGCCAGGGTAGCATCTGCCCCGTTGATCGTCACATCTTCACTGCCCACAAACTCCAGGCTGACGTTTTGTGAACCAGATTGATTGGCAAAAGCATCCCGCATTTGCTGCTGCATCTGCGCCTCATCCTGTGCCAGGGCAGAAGGGAATTCGGCCAGCATAATCGTTGATTGTTCATCCCTGGCAGAGATGAAGGCCATGCGGAAGCCAAGGATGTTCATAGCGCCTTGCTCCTCATAGCCAGAGGGCAGGTCATAATCAATAATCGATCTTGCCACTTCGGCTGCCTTGTCGGGATCATCCATGCTGCCTGCCAAATTGGCAAACATGCGGGGTAATACAACGGCCGCTACGATGCCAATCAGGCAGCAAATGCCCACAATCCCGGCAATAATGCCGACAACAATTTTTGTATTCCGACTCATTAAAAATCCTCCATATTTTAGGAAATGGCAAACGGCCGAACCGCACCATTATGTAAACTAAATAATTACCTTGAAGCTGTCACCTGGTATTAAAGACCGTCATCCCTGTTTTTGTCAACCGTGCTGGGTCTATTGGATGAACGGCCGTTACAAAAATTGACCCTGGCCGTAAAAGTTTAGTATAATTCGTTCAAAATATTTTGAAAGTTGCGTGTGCTCACCCAAATAGGCACACCATCAATACAAGGATTATTGTGAACACCTTGCCTGATTTTCAAACAAATACAACGATGAATACGGCCGTTGCCTCCAAACCTGTTCCCATTACGCCAGATTTTGCCGTGGGTAGCAGCAATGTTGTGCTCATGGCTGGCCCCTGCTCTGTAGAAAGCTATGCTCAAACCCGCGCCGCTGCCGAAGCAGTAGCTCGCGTGGGCGGGCGGGTGCTGCGTGGCGGTGCGTTTAAGCCCCGCACCGCGCCAGACAGCTTTCATGGTTTAGGGCTGGAAGGGTTGGAAATTTTACGCGACGTGGCCGACGAGTTTGGCCTGCTGGTCATCACCGAGGCGCTGGCGGTGGAACATGTGCCGCTGGTGGCCCGCTTCGCCGACATTATTCAGCTGGGCAGCCGCAACATGCAGCATTACCCGCTCCTCTGGGCCGTGGGCGAGCTGGACAAGCCAGTGCTGCTCAAGCGCGGTTTTATGTCAACTATTGACGAATGGCTCAAGGCAGCTGAACATATCAGCAGCCGGGGCAACCAGAACATTATTTTGTGTGAACGAGGCATTCGCACTTTTGAGACGGCCACGCGCAACACGCTAGATACAAACGGCATCGCCCTGGCCAAACAGCTGAGCCCCTACCCCGTCATAGCCGATCCCAGCCACGCCACCGGGCGGGCCGACCTGGTACTGCCCGCCGCCCGCGCTGCCCTCGCCGCCGGGGCCGATGGCCTGCTGGTGGAGTTCCATCCTGACCCGGCCAACGCCCTTTCTGACGGCCAACAATCGCTGCCGCTGAGTGAACTGCCTCATTTTGTGGAAGAGATGAGGAAGATTACGGCCGTTTTCAACCGAAACTTCACTTAGTAAGCGCCATGTTCGATACGCTTTTTAACCTGGGCTACCTTGGGCTTTTCCTCATCAGCTTTTTGGGCGCTACCATGGTGCCACTCGCTACGGAAGTGTTTGTCATCGGCATGGCTCGCCTGGAATACAACATCTGGTGGGTAATGATCACCGCCACGATGGGTGGCTTTGTCGGCAATCTCGTTAATTATTACGTGGGGCAAAAAGGCACAGATTTTGTGTTATCCCGCTACATCAAAATCGACGAAAAAACGTGGGACAGGGCCGAAAAAACGTTTCAAAAATATGGGGTCGTTGCCCTCTTCTTTTCCTGGCTGCCCATTGTGGGCGACCCGCTAACCATTGTGGCGGGTGCGTTTCACACCAAAATGACGGTATTTACCTTCTGGGTCATTTCGGGCAAATTTCTGCGCTATATTGTTTTGCTAGGTTTAGCCAACCGAATATTAGATGCACTGGTTTGAGCAACGGCCGTTTCTTTTCCGCTATAATCCCCTCAACAAATCCACAACAAGGAGAAAACTCGTGAAATTTATCGATCTCACCATTCCCCTGGGCATCGGCACCCCGCCCTGGCCCACTTATGAACCCCTTCAGGTGAAATATTTCAAGCGCCTCGCCCCCAACGGGGCCAACGGGCAGGTTGTTACCCACAGCAACCACGTGGGCACCCACCTGGACGGCGAAATTCATTTCTACACCCCTGGCAAAGATATTGCCCAGCTCGACTTCAACTTCCTGGCAGGCGAAGCCGCCATTGTTGACCTGAGCGACGTCTGCGGCGATTACGACGTGTACACCCCGGCCATGATCGAAGAGCGGGTCGAAGTGCGCGAAGGGGATATCCTCATCATCCACACGGGCTACCATCATTTTGGCTGGGACCAGCCATACGGCAACGAGGTGCGCTACATGGTGATGCATCCCGGCCCAGATGCCCGCTTTGCCCAATGGTGCATCGACAAAAAGATCAAGTGGATTGGCGTGGACTGCGGCAGCGCCGACCATCCAATGAACACCAAAATCCGTGACTGGATGCCCGCCCAGGCCGAAGATGCCGACGCCCATTTCCAGAAAAAGTATGGCAAGCCGCTGACGGACTATTTCACCAAAGAGATGTACCAGATGATGCATCTGTGGCTGTTCGACAAAGGGATCATCCATGCAGAATGCGTGGGCGGCGATATTGATCTGCTGGTGAACCGGCGGGTGCCGGTGGGCTGCTTCCCCTGGCGCTTTGTGGATGGCGAAGCCAGCATTGCCCGCATCGTGGCGATGGTGGACGACGACGAATACGAGGAGCTGATGGCCAAAAAGGCCACCATGCCCAAAACAAAGTTCGGCGACTGCTACGACCCGGTTCATATAGAACGGCTGGGTGGCCGCGGCTCGGTTTATTGATTTTTTGCCCGTTGACAACATACTATACAGTATGGTACAGTTCCGCGCGGCAAAACATACGAGAAGATATGGTTCTGATGGCAAGAAAAACAAAACGAGACTGGTTTGTGGTGAGTGTGCAGATTTTGCGAGAGGCAGGGCCGCAAGGGCTAACGATTGATGCATTATGTCAAGCATTGCAGATGACCAAAGGCTCTTTTTATCACCACTTTGGCAGCTACAACGGGTTTAAGGAGCAGTTTCTGGCATTCTACGAGCAGGAGGGAACGCTGGACATTATTACCCAGCTGGCCGATCTACCCACTCCAAAAGAAAAGCTGCACCAACTTTTAGCCATTGTGGTGAATTATTCAACCAGGCTGCCGGAAAATCCGGAGGTGGCGATGCGGGCGTGGGCTCTGCAGGATACGGCCGTTGCCCAAACCCAAGCTCGCATAGACGGCCGTCGCCGCCAATACTTGCAAGAGTTAGGCGCACAGATCACCGGAGATGTCGCCCAGGCAGCCACGCTGGCCAATTTGCTGTACGCCGTGCTGGTGGGCAGTGAACAGATGCAGCCGCCCATCGTCGGCGCAAGTTTGCAGAGATTGTTTGATGAATGCCTGCGACTTTACAATCTGAGGTAGCCGCGCTTTCTTAGCGCGAAAAATGCGATTGGAGAAAATGCAAAATGAAAACGGATGATTTGTTTACGGCCGTTCCCAACCTTAATGAGCTCAGACAAACCGCCAACCATGTTGACATAAAAACAATTGAGGGGAATGTTTCCTTGCGCCAATTTATTGCCGGAATGTTCTCCTACTCGCCTGCGTGGTTAAAATTTTTGTACGGCGTGCGCTGGTTTTTTGTCCGCTTGTTGGGCATGAAGCAAGAGAGTGTACCCGGCGGCTTGAGCATGACACCAGAAGATGTCTCATTTGTAACAGGCACACCGGCTACATTTTTCACTGTGCAGATGGCCGAGGAACATCGCTACTGGTTTGCCGCAGCCAGCGAATCACACCTGACGGCACATTTGGGGGTGGTGGTTGAAGCAGGCAAGCTAAACCGTTTTCATGTGCTGACGATTGTGCATTACCATCGCTGGACCGGGCCGGTGTACTTTAATGCGATACGGCCGTTCCACCACCTCGTCGTCCGGCAAATGATGAAAGCGGGTGTGAGCCAGCCGCTGCACCTGCAAAAAGCGTAAAGCTCTACAAATCCAGCGCCGACATCACCGTGTTGAGGTCTTTGTCCCCACGGCCGCTTAAATTGACCAAAATGATTTGATCCGGGCGCATTTTAGGCGCTTGCTTGATCGCTTCGGCCACAGCATGGCTGGATTCCAGCGCCGGAATGATGCCCTCAATTTTACATAACGTTTGAAAAGCCGCCAGCGCCTCTTCATCGGTGGCGTAAGTGTAGCCCGCCCGCTCCTGGTCGCGCAGCAGGGCATGTTCCGGCCCCACGCTGGGATAATCCAGCCCGGCGCTGATGCTGTGTGTCTCCATAATCTGGCCATCTGGGGTTTGCATGACATAGCTTTTGGTGCCGTGCAGCACCCCTACCCGGGCAATGTTCATGTCGGCAAAGCGGGCGGCGTGTTTGCCCCCGGCAATCCCTTCACCCCCAGCCTCTACGCCGATCAGATCGACACCCTCATCGTCGCGGAAGGCGTGGAAGATGCCCATCGCGTTGCTGCCGCCGCCCACGCAGGCGATGATCACGTCGGGCAAACGGCCGATTTCGTCCAACATCTGCTGCCGCGCTTCGTAGCCAATGACGCTTTGGAAGTCGCGCACCATCATCGGGTAGGGATGCGGCCCCAGGACGGAACCGAGCAGGTAGTGGGTTGTTTCCACATTGGTTACCCAGTCACGAATCGCTTCGTTGATGGCGTCTTTGAGCGTCTTGCTGCCGCTTTCTACGGCACGCACCTCCGCGCCGAGCAGCTTCATGCGGTAGACGTTGGGCTGCTGCCGGGCAATATCCACGCTGCCCATGTAGACAATGCATTCCAGCCCCAGCAGGGCGCACGCCGTTGCGGTGCCTACGCCATGCTGCCCCGCCCCCGTCTCGGCCACGATGCGGGTTTTGCCCATTCGCTTAGCCAGCAGCGCCTGGCCGAGGGCGTTGTTGATTTTGTGCGCGCCGGTGTGGTTCAAATCTTCCCGCTTGAAGTAGATTTGGGCGCCGCCCAGGCTGGCGGAAAGGCGTTTGGCGTGGCTGAGGGGAGACGGCCGTCCCACATAGCTCTTGAGCAAATGGTTAAATTCAGCCATAAACGCCTCGTCGTGGCGGGCTTCATCGTAGACGCGGATGAGTTCATCCAGAGCAGGCATGAGCGTTTCGGGCACAAATTGGCCGCCGTAGGGGCCAAATTTACCCCGTTCATCGGGAACTGATGCAGATTGGATCATGATTTTTCCTCATTTTGTATTTGTGAGGCTGATTATAGCAAGGGGTGGGGATTGTGGGGTTATCTCACGGCGTCGAAGTTGAACTCCCAGCCGCCGAGCAGGATGATGTGGCCCTGGGGGCCGGTGTCGATGTGGAACCACCAGGTTTCGCTGGCCCATTCGGCGGGTTCAATGTGGACGAAGTTGGCGTCATCCTGCACGTTGGTGCTGAAGCCAAAGAGGGAGGCAAGGAAACGGCCGTTTTCATCAAACCCCATCACCACCGTATAAGACTCATTGGCCACCAACGTGGTGTTCAGGGCAAACTTGTCTGCACCCACCGCTTCACCGGCTTCGATGGCGGCGCTTTCTGGCCGGGTGAGGGCGCGCAGGTTGATGATGCGGGTAGCATCCGCCTGATTTGGGGCATTTTGCAGCGAAAAGGTGACGGGTGGCTCGCTGCTGCTCGCTTCACTAAGTTGAAAATCGATCAGAATGCCCTGACCGGGTTGAAACGTTTTGTCCCGTACCAGGGTGGATTGAGCGCCAGGCTGTACGGTTTCGCCCGACACGAAAAATTGGGACCCGGTTGTCTGCCAACCCGGCAGCCCCGCATCAAAAAAGAGCTGGTTTTGAGGATCGGTGCCGCTTACCAGTGTTTCGATCTTGGCCAGCAGCGCTTCGTCCCCATTGAAATTGCTGGCAGAGCCGCGCCTATTCAACGCCACCAGCGCCACCACCACAATGAGCGCCAGGGCGGCCAGGCCGATGAGCACCGTTTTGTTTTGCAGCAGGGATGAAGCAAGGGTTGGGGGTGGGGATGGGGTGGAAACGGCCGTTGCGCCCACCGGCTCAGGCTCGATATGAAAACTCAATGGTTCGCTTTGGGCCGCTGCCAGCAGCGTCTGCCAATTCTCACGCGGGCGCAGCGCCTGGCAGCGCTCAATAAATTCAGGAATTTGCTTCCGTCTAGCCAAAATTTGCAGCAGCTCAACAATTTTATCCGACTTGCCTCGCCCAGGAATATCATCAAAATCGAGCTTAAAGTCAAAGGCAAGCTCGTGCATTTCACTGGTATCAAAAGCCCGGTTCACCAAATCTCGCAGAACTGCCGCCCAGTTAGGGGAAGTGGGGTTGGAATCGGTATGCATGTGTGTAACCTTATTCGGCCTTGTCTGGGTTGAAGACGCAGTTTGCAAGGACGCCTAACCTGAAATTGATAGAGCCAGGAAACATTCTAGCATAAAGCACAGCAGATAAAAAACGGGAGTTTGTCAACGCCCATTGCTGCCCACCAGTTCAGCTACCAGTGGACCAGACGGCCGTTCCTGTATTTGCTGCGGCGTATCCATTTGTAATAAACGGCCGTCGCCAAACACCGCCATCTGTTCCCCCAGCAGCATCGCTTCCGCCAGATCGTGGGTCACAAACAAGACCGGCACGCGGTGTTCCCGGTGCAGGCGGAGCAAATCCTGGCGCAGGCGGGTGCGCGTGGGGCTGTCTAAGGCCGAAAATGGCTCGTCCAGCAGCAGCACCTGGGGGCGAATGACCAGGGCACGCGCCAAAGCCACCCGCTGCTGCTGGCCACCGCTCAGTTCATGGGGCCGCTGCTGCGCCATCGGCTCCAGTCCCAGCCAGGCCAGCGCTTCCTGAACAATCGCTTCCCGCTCCGGGCGCGACTGCCGCACCAGGCCAAACGCCACGTTCTGGGCCACTGTCAGGTGCGGGAAGAGAAGGTAATCCTGCGTCACATACCCCACGCGCCGCTGCTGCGATGGCAGATTGATGCCGGTGTGGCTGTCGTAGAAGGTACGGCCGTTTACCACAATGCGCCCCGCGTCCGGCGTAGATAAACCGGCTATACAGGCCAGCGTCAGGCTCTTGCCCGCCCCGGAACGGCCGAACAGCACCGTCATGCCGGCCGAGGTTTCCAGATTGACCTCTAATGAAAAATCACGCAGCTGCTTCTTAATCTGAATCTGTAACATCAGGTTTCGTTCTTCTGCAGCGCCCGCCGGGTCAGCGATTGAGAAACAACAAACAAGAGCAGAGCCAGAACGGTGACCACCAAAGCCATCATGCCCGCCTCGGCCCGCCGGTTGGCTTGCAGCAAATCGTAAATATAAAGCGAGGCTGTTTGGGTTCGCCCCGGAATGTTGCCCGCCACCATTAAGGTTGCCCCAAAATCCCCCAGAGCGCGAGCAAAGGTCAGCGCCGCCCCAGCCAGCAGGCTCGGCCAGGCCAGCGGCAGGGTCACGCGCCAAAAGATGGCAAAGTTAGAGCGACCCAGCGTTCGGGCTATCGCTTCCAGCCGCTGGTCTATGCCTTCAAAACCGGCCCGCGCCGTTTGGGTCATGAGGGGAAACGAGGCCACAGAGGCGGCCACCACCGCCCCGCGCCAGGTAAAAATCAGGGGCCAGCCAATTGATTCCAGCCAGCGCCCCAGCGGGCTTTGCTGCCCCAGTACCACCAGCAGGTAATAGCCCAAAACCGTGGGCGGCAGCACCAGCGGCAGCGATGTCACTGCGTTGAGCAGCTCTTTGCCCCAAAACTGATAGCGAGCCAGCAGCCAGGCCAACGGCAAGCTGGTCATAAACACCAGCAGCGTGGCCAACAGGGAAACGCGCAGCGACAACCACAATGGGAACCAATCGAGCGCCGCCACTAAAACTCTCCCGGCAGCAAAAAGCCATACCGCTTCATAATTTCCCGCCCTTCTGGGCTGTTGACAAAGGCCACAAAAGCGCGGGCGGGCGCCTCGCGTGACGTTCCCTGGATAACCGCCAGCGCCTGGTTGATAGGCTCATGCAGGTCAGACGGCAGCAGCGTGCCGGTTACTTCCGGCACGTCGGCAATGGAAAGGGCCACGATGCCGACCGGTGCGTCGCCCGTTTGCACAAATTGCAGTGCCTGGGAGACGTTTTCGCCCAAAACCAACTTTTCCTGAACGGCCGTCCACACGCCAGCGCTTTGCAGCGCCTCGCGGGCGGCTTGCCCATACGGGGCATGTTCCGGGTTGGCAATGGCAATGCGGGTAATGGCGGGGTCTAGCAGCGCCTCCAGACTGGTGGCCTGAACGCTCGCCGCCCGATTAACAACCAGAACCACGCGCCCCTGGGCATACAGTTGCTCCGTTTCCGGGAGGGTCAACCCCTGCTGTGACAGGCGGTCTATAAAGGAGACGTTGGCGGCGGCTAAAATGTCGAAGGGAGCGCCGTTTTCAACCTGGGTGGTCAGATTGCCGGTGGAACCAAAGCTAAAGGAGACGGGCTGTCCGGTTTCTGCTTCAAACCGTTCGCCCATTTCGGTGAAGGCAAATTGCAGATCGGAAGCGGCGGCAACCAACAGGGGTTCAATCGGGTCGGTTTGAGCCGGGCTGCAAGCAGACGCCAACCCCAAAATTGTGAGCAAGCTCATCAACCAGTTAGCTTTCATGAACACATTCCTCTAAGATCAATACTGGCTCTTTGGGAATTCATGGGGTTGACAGCCCGTGAAATCCCAAAGACCCAAATTTAATAACTTACGTGTTTCCCGCTCCCTAGCCCTCCCCCAATTGTGGATTAAAAATTAAAACGGGCAATGCTTGGACCCCCACCCTAACCCTCCCCCGATTGTGGATTAAAAATTAATTCGGGTAATAAACTTGTCATGCTGAGGTCCTCCGAAGCATCCCGCCCGCTTGATAACCGATGAAACTTTGGTGTGGGTAAGGTTCTTGCCATGGGGTCCTTGCGGGATTCTTCACTTCGTTCAGAATGACAACTACCTGATTATTTTCTTAAACTGCAAAAGGGGGAGGGATGTGCAAGTTATTTCATCCGCATTCCTAAGCAAGAAGCGACATCTCAAGCATAATGGCTGGTCTTAACAGTCACAAGACGCTTGGAGGTCGCTTCATGGGCTACAGAATACGAGAGATTGATGCAGAACGCAATTTCTGCCAGGGATTATGGAATGCACATTAAATAATTTGGGTTCAACAGGATTTCAGGGGGTTGACACCATTTGTAGGGGCGACCCTTGTGGTCGCCCTCGACTGGGCAGGCACAAGGCCAGCCCCTACATTTACAGATACCCCATGAAATCCCAAAGACCCATAATCCCATCTACCCTCCCCCTAACCCCCTCCCTGTGGGAGGGGGAACTCCTGCCCCAAACTGGCACGAGAGAGCCTAACGCAAACGTTAGGCACGCGACTGGAAAAAGACAACCAGGGTACGGACAGTCCCACCCCCCTCAGCCAATACCTTGGACGAATCCGGGAAACCGCTTGAGAAATCAGGCGGTTTTTTGTTTTCGTGACGAACGGCCGTACCAATTGCAAACCGCTTGTCACGAAACTTTTAATTTGTTATTATGTCGAGGCGAGTTCGGGGGGCAGGCGGCCAAATTGCCAGTCAACCAGTGACTTTAGTCAAAATCCAAGCTATTATCTAATTCATTAGGTCATCCGTGGCCGCCACTGAACTCGCACTTCATGGCAATCGCGTGAGTTTTCTAAGCCCGACTTCCCTTCTCCCGTGCGCCAGCACGGACAAATAAGGCCTGGCAGGGCATTCAGATGTATGAAAAGTATCTTATGGGACGCACCGCCATGCGCGGAGCGATTTTAGGTCTGGTTGCGGGATTGGTGGCCCTGGCAGGAAGCTTTGCCGTTGCCGTGCAGTGCCTCCCCTTTCTCATCTCTTCGCCACCGCAACCTTGGCCCTGGTATTGCTCTGACCCGGCTTACGGCCTCATTGGATATTTAGCATTTCCCGTGAATCTGCTGACGAACGACCTATCGCAGGCCGTTCTTTTCGCGCCACTATCGTTGTTGATATATGCGCTCCTGGGAGCGCTCATTGATTCAGGTCTAGCCAGATCGAAGTCGTCAGCATCAAACGGCTAGGGGAAGATTGAGGTTAATACTTGGGTAAGTTTCGTTGCATTCAGATTGGTAATCAATAATCGCGGCCCAACGGCCGCAGATCGAGAGGTCAGTATCATGTCGATATTTAGATCAAAAAAAGGTCAGCTCATTGGGGTTGGCCCCGTTATCCCTGTACCTGACGTTGAGGCCACTGTCACTTGGTACTGTGAGCAACTCGGCTTCGAGCGTGACTTTGTTATGGGCGAGCCGCCAGATCATGGTTCGGTAACACGCGGTCGCGTCGGCATTCAGTTCACGCTTCCGCGTGATCATTTCACAGCGCAAGATTATCCGGGTTGGTTCTACCTGTTCGTCGAGAACATAGACTCCCTTGCCGCAGACTATGAGAAGCGTGGCCTTTCCTTCACACAACCTCTCGGCACTCGTGAGCACGGCATGCGCGAGTTTGAGATTATCGATGTCAATGGGTTTCGCCTTCGGTTTGGGCAGTACGTTTGATCGGCCGCGCCTTTACGGGAAGCGGCAGAAGCGGGCGTTGAGTGGTCCAAAAGCCCTGTTGACAATTACGATATTTTCTCTCAAGTTGGAAAAGTATGGCTAAGACAATGACGCCAGCTGAGTTTGTGGCGAAGTGGTCGCGGATTTAGCAGAAGGAAACGGCCGTTCCCCCACAACTCTACACAGCCGCTTGAGAAATCAGGCGGCTTTTTTGTTTTCGTGACGAACGGCCGTACCCATTGCAAACCGCTTGTCACGAAATTTTTAATTTGTTATTATGTCGAGGCGAGGGCTTGGCGTGAAACGTGATGCCTCTCTGGTCACGTTTCACGCATCACGGCTTGTCAACCCCCTGAGTTCCTAAAGAGCCATAGTACGCAAATGAAAAAAATGGTTTCTACCAAAATCACAGAATCGAATATCGCACGAATATTGGATTTGCTTTCTGATACACCAAGAAAATTGGAAAATTTACGTTCTCGCTTTTCTGATGAGCAGCTCGTAAAACCTCTTGGGCCAGGAGAGCGATCACTTACAGAGAATTTGGCGCACTTACTTCATTGCGAAGCAATCTCTTCAGAATTTATTTATCTGGCATTACTGAAAGATGAAGCCACCTTTTACGACATTCATCCTGAACGAGAATATGGAAAATTATTGCGCTATGATTTGTTTTCTTTCAAATCTTTACTGGATTATTTTATTTTTCGTCGAACAGCTCTGTTGCGCGTGCTTACTTCACTAAAAGCAGATCAATGGTCACGCTCTATTCCCGAAAAAGGGAAAAAACGAAAAGAATCTGTTTATTGGCGGGCGCGCTCGATGGCGCTGCACGAACAAGAACATATTACTGATTTGGAAAAGTATGGCTAAGACAATGACGCCCGCTGAGTTTGTGGAGAAGTGGTGGCAGGTTCAGCAGAAGGAAACGGCCGTTCCCCCACAACTCTACACAGCCGCTTGAGAAATCAGGCGGCTTTTTTGTTTTCGTGACGAACGGCCGTACCCATTGCAAACCGCTTGTCACGAAATTTTTAATTTGTTATTATGTTGAGGCGAGTTCGGGGGCAGGCGGCCAAATTGCCAGTCAACCAGTGACTTGAGTCAAAATCTAAGCTATTATTCAAACATTAGGTCATCCGTGGCCGCCCCTGAACTCGCACTTCATGGCAATCGGATGGCCTTTTTTATAAGGTGTCGAGGCAAGGCTTACTAGAGTAGCGCGGCATAATACAAAGTTAGGCTGCTGGAAAAATCCTCTAAAGGAGATGATCGGTATGAAATCACAGGACCAATGGCCGGCGCTGCCGCTTGACGCTTGGGCGGACACCTATGCCACGCTCCACCGCTGGACCCAAATCGTGGGAAAGATTCGTCTGTCACAGACCCCATGGATTAATCACTCTTGGCACGTCACGCTGTACATCACGTCACGGGGCCTCACAACCTCGCCCATCCCCTACGGACCTCGGACATTCGAGATTTCATTCGACTTTCTCGAACACAAGCTCCTCATACAGCCAAGTGATGGAGACGTGGAAATCCTTGCTCTTCGCCCGCAGACCGTGGCGGAGTTCTATCATGAGCTGCTCAGCAAGCTGGACCAAATGGGGCTGGGCGTCTCCATCCACGGTAGTCCAAACGAACTTGAGGACGCTACTCCCTTTGCTGAGGATATGTCGCACGGCTCCTACGACCCGGCATATGCCGCGAAGTTCTGGCGCGTGTTGGTACAGACAGAACGCGTGTTCCGGGAGTTTCGTGCACGGTTTATCGGGAAGTGCAGCCCCATCCACTTCTTTTGGGGCGCTTTTGATCTCGCAGTCACACGCTTCTCGGGAAGATCAGCGCCTCCACACCCCGGGGGCGTCCCCAACTGCCCCGACTGGGTGATGCGCGAGGCATATTCGCATGAATTGAGTAGCTGCGGATTCTGGCCGGGTGGCGGCCCACATCCGTTTCCCTTCTTCTACAGCTACGCCTATCCCGAACCGAACGGCTTTCCGTCTGCAACCATACAGCCGGAAGGTGCATTCTACAGCAAAGACCTCCGAGAGTGGATTCTTCCGTACGACGTGGTCCGGGAGGCGACCTCACCTGATGACGCACTGCTTGCTTTCTTGGAAACGACCTACCAAGCCACTGCTGAGTTAGGCCATTGGGACCGGTCGAGACTGGAGCGTGATAAGGATCCGCAGCCAGCAGTCTAACAGATCGCTCCAGCCGACCGCCTTCGGCGGCGGCTGAGCTCTGCCGTTAGCTGTTCGAAAAACTCTGATGACAATTACGATATATTCTCTCAAGTTAGAAACTTATGGCTAAGACAATGACGCCGACTGAGTTTGTAACCAAGTGGTCGCGGATTCAGCAGAAGGAAACGGCCGTTCCCCCACAACTCTGCACAGCCGCTTGAGAAATCAGGCGGCTTTTTTGTTTTCGTGACGAACGGCCGTACCCATTGCAAACCGCTTGTCACGAAATTTTTAATTTGTTATTATGTTGAGGCGAGTTCGGGGGCAGGCGGCCAAATTGCCAGTCCACCAGTGACTTGAGTCAAAATCTAAGCTATTATTCAAAAATTAGGTCATCCGTGGCCGCCACTGAACTCGCACTTCTTGGCAAGCGGATGGCCTTTTCTGTTGAGTATCGAGTCAAGGTTGATGGGATTGACCATAAAATTAGTAGAAGCCATACTCTTTTTGTTGAAGAGAAGTACATATGAAATTGCAAACTGAAAAAGTATCAATAGAAAGTAATTACTTTGCGGCTTTATTAGGATCTGTAGCAGCTATCCTAACTGTTGTAACTGTTCTAGCTGAAATTGTAATCACCTTTTTTCCCGGAGGAAATGTTCAACCAGATTCTGTTAAGGATTGGTTTGTTTTACTCCAGAAAAGTCCATTTCTAGGACTGAGAAATTTGGGCTTACTTAATATTATTATTTTCTCCTTAGGGATCCCACTCTACTATTCTCTACATCTGATCCATCAGAAAAAAGGGAAAGCCCTAGCCGCACTTGCGATGATTCTAAGCTTCATAGCAACAGCGGTGTTCTTTGCCACAAACAGAGCCTTCTCTATGCTTGATCTAAGCAGACAATATTTTCTTGCTTCAACTGAAACTCAAAAGCTCACCATTGAGTCGGCGGGTACCGCTCTTCTTGCAGTAGGTAGAAGCCATTCCCCTGGTACTTTCATTGCATTTTTCTTTGGAAATTTAGCTGGAATCCTTATTTCGGTTGTACTGTTACAAGGGAATATCTTTGGAAAGAAAACAGCTATTATGGGGCTAATTGGATTTTCAACACTACTGATTTTTGAACTTTATGTATTCTTCACTTCAAGTATAGTTGGAATAGCGATACCTCTTGCGTTAATCGGAGGCATACTGAATCTACTGTGGTTAATGAATATCGGAATACGATTTCATAAATTACAAAGTATCGAGTCCTATTGATAAAAGATGTCGTGTCACCTAACTACTGCTTCAAGCTGATTCGCGGGACAAGCCCGCTCACAGCTTAAGCAAATATTGCAGGTTCAAAAGCCCTGATGGCAATTATGATATTTTCTTCCAGGTTAGAAACGTATGGCTAAAGCAATGACGCCCGCTGAGTTTGTGGCGAAGTGGGCGCAAATTCAGCAGAAGGAAACGGCCGTTTCCCATTCCCACTTCATCGATATTTGCCACCTTGTTGGCCACCAGCCCCCGCTGGCTTATGACCCCACCGGCGAGACGTTTTCGTTTGAGACAACCACAGCCAAGCCGGACGGCAGCAAAGGGTTTGCCGACGTCTTCTACCGCGAAAAATTCATCTGGGAATACAAAGGGCCGCACAAAGACCTGGACAAAGCGTACCAGCAGCTCCAGCTCTACCGTGAGGCGCTGGAAAACCCGCCGCTGCTCATCACCAGCGACATCCACACCATCGTCATCCACACCAACTTCAACAACTACCCCATCCAGCAGCACGAAATTACCCTGGACACCATCCTCAAGGGAGATGGCGTCCAGCTGCTTTCATGGGCCTTCTTCGAGCCGGAGCGGTTTAAGCCAGAGAAGACCCGGCAGAACATCACCAAAGCCACGGCCGATTCCCTGCTGCGCGTTGCAGACGAAATGAAAAGGCACCGGGACCTGCTGGATGAAGGCAGCTTTAGCAACGAGCAGCTGGCCCACTTTTTGGTACGGCTGCTCTTTGCCCTCTTTGCCGAGGATATGGGGCTGCTGCCCGACAACCTGTTTACCCAGGTAGTCAAAGCGCGGGGCGGCAGCTACGGCGAGCTGCGGCCGATTTTGCAGGAGCTGTTTGACAAGATGCGCAGCGGCGGCACCTTTGGCCTCTGGCGCATCCGCCACTTCAACGGCACCCTGTTCGACGACAACTTTGTGCCCGACATCCCCCACGACCTGGGCCGGCTGCTGCTGCAAGCCGCCGAGCAGGATTGGTCGCAGGTAGACCCGTCCATTTTTGGCACCCTGTTTGAGCGGGTCATCGACGAAGACAAGCGGGCCCAGCTGGGCGCCCACTACACCAGCGAAGCTGACATCATGCTCATCGTCGAACCGGTGCTGATGGAGCCGCTCAAGCGCAAGTGGAACGAGGTGCGCCAGCGAGCCAGCAATATGCTGACCCTGGGGCTTAACGACCAGGCAATGCGGCAAAAGGCGCACGGGCTGCTGGTAGCCTTTGCCGCCGAGATTGCTGCCCTCCGCCTGCTGGACCCTGGCTGTGGTTCCGGCAACTTTTTGTACGTGGGGCTGCGCGAGCTGCTGAACCTGCAAAAAGAGGTGATCGCCTTTGCCGCCCGCTGGGCGCTGCCCCCCATCGAGCTGACGGTTGGCCCGGAGCAGCTGTACGGCATCGAGATCAACCCGTACGCCCACGAGCTGGCCCAGATTACCGTCTGGATTGGCTACCTGCAATGGCGGGCTGAAAATGGCTTTGGCGAGATACAAGACCCGATTTTACGGCCGTTGCGCAACATCAAGCGCATGGATGCGATTCTGGCCTATGATGAAAACGGCCGTCCTGTAGAGCCTGAGTGGCCTGCCGCTGATGTGATTATTGGCAATCCCCCGTTTCTGGGTGGCAACAAAATTCGGCAAGAGCTAGGCGATAAAACTGTAGACAGCCTTTTCAAATTGTACGCTGAACGCGTACCTGCCTTTGCTGATCTGGTCTGTTACTGGTTTGAAAAAGCACGTGCCCAAATTGAGAAGGGCGAGGGGAAACGCACCGGACTCATTGCCACCAACTCAATTCGTGGTGGCGCAAATCGAGAAGTACTGAAGCGAATCAAAGAAAGCGGCGACATTTTTATGGCTTGGAGTGACAACCCCTGGATTTTGGATGGGGCAGCCGTTCGTGTTTCGATTGTTGGTTTTGATGACGCCTCGCAAACTAACAAAATACTCAATGGTCTACTCGTTCCACAAATCAATTCGGATTTGTCATCAGTAGTTGACCTCTCTATGGCATCCCCGCTGAACGAAAACGAAAATATCAGCTTTATGGGACCATCAGCAAAAGGACCATTTGACATTGAGCCAGAAATCGCCAAACCAATGATTGAAAGCCCTATAAATCCAAGCGGTGTTTCAAATATTGATACGGTCAGACCTGTTGCCAGCGCCATTGACCTCGTGCAACGTCCCCGTGGAAAATTTACGATTGATTTTGCTTCAATGAGCCTACAAGAAGCTCAACAATATCTGGCACCCTTTGAATACGTGGAGAAAGTGGTTTTCCCTGCTCGAAGCAAAAAGAGTGGAGCGTTAAAAGAACGCTGGTGGCAATACGGCCGTCCTCGGGTAGAAATGCGTTTGGCAATGGAAGTCTTAGACAGGTATATTGCCACGCCCGGCGTTTCAAAGTTTAGAATATTCGTTTGGCAGCAAAAGCAAGTGCTATCAAATCAAGGAACAATAGTTTTTGCGAGAGAAGATGATTATTTCTTTGGCGTTTTGCATTCGCAGTTGCACGAAATTTGGGCTCTTAAAATGGGAACATGGCTAGGTAAAGGCAACGATCCTCGCTACACATCCACAACTACTTTTGAAACCTTCCCCTTCCCTTGGCCGCCTGGCCAGGAACCTGCCGAAGCCAAAGACCCCCGCGTCGCCGCCATTGCCCAGTGGGCGCGGGCGCTGGTCACCTGGCGCGACGCCTGGCAAAATCCCCCGCGTGAAGGCCTATACGCCGGGCTGGGCGCAGCCTACGACAAGCTGGTCCAAAACCGCACCCTTACCAACCTGTACAACGGCCTCGTTTACTACCGCGAAACCGTCAAAGCGGGCCAGCTCTTCGACCGCGCCGAATTCGACAAAGTCACCCGCAAATCCGTCACCCGCGCCGACATCCAGGAGCTGGACGATATTCACACGGCATTGGATACGGCCGTTCTGGATGCCTACGGCTGGCCCCACGATTTGACGGATGAACAAATTCTAGAGCGCCTGCTGGCCCTAAATCTGGAACGCGCAGGCAAGGGTAATTAGTGAATACAGGCTCTTTGGGAATTCGCGGGGTATCTGTAAATGTAGGGGCGGGTCTTGTGCCCGCCCAGTCGAGGGCGACCACAAGGGTCGCCCCTACAAATGGCGTCAACCCCCAGAATTCCTAAAGAACCAAATTTGTTTTGAACTTGTCATTCCGAGGAGTCTTCGACGAGGAATCTTTCTCCTGGTCAAGTCGCCCGATTCATTCAGGCCGCTTCTCTCAACCGGTACAACATTTCCCCGGCTTTAGGCACATACAAAATATCTTCGTCCTCCCGATTTTGCCAATCGGCCACATCAATCTCGGCCGGATTTTGGTAGCCCAGCGCCAACTGGCGGCAGTCGGCGGGGGAAAGCTGCGTGGCCAGCGTGACGCTGGCCCGGGGATATTCAATGCCGTTGGCAAAACGGCCGTCTCCCCGCACATGGGTACTGTGGGCCAATACCCCCAGCGGAACATGCTTAAACCGCTCCCACTGCTGCAAAAAATAGGGCAGCACATGGTAGCCAATCTCGTAAATGTAGCTGCCATGTACATGGCTGACCACATCCAGGTGCGGCGCGTAAATGATCAGTTCGCCACCTTCGGCCAGGGCCGGTTCCAGCTTGTACATCGCCTTGCCCGCCGTCCACAGCTCATCATACATCGGCGGAGCACAGGACAAGACGCGGCGATACGGCCGTTCCACCCACACAATATGCCGCTCCGATGACAAATCAGCCGCCGCACCCCACGCCGAAAGGTGATCGCCGATGAACATCCCCGCCAGCCCCTTACCCACCACAACCAGGGCAATGAGCGTCGTTGGCGTGGCTACAAATTCAGCCGCCGCGTGAATCATGGCCCGCACCGGCGTCTCCTTGATGCCGATAGTACCGCGCACTCCGGCCAGCGCCCCCAGCCAATGTGTCACGTTGATCATGTCTGCCCCGGAAATGCCGGGGAAAAAATATTTGGCTCCACCAGAAAACCCAACCACCTCATGCGGAAAAGTCGGCCCCAGAATGAGGATATGGTCATAGGCGAGCACGGCGCGGTTGATGTTCACCGCCACGTCGCCGCCCAACGTGGGGTGCCAGCGCTCCCCGGCAATTTGCTGGATTTGCGCCTGCGGCAGCGTACCAATCTGCACCAAAGCATCCGGCGAATCCCAGGCGTGGTTCAAGATGCCCACCCGCCGGTAAACGGTGCGCCGCTCTTCAGGCGTAATGCCCACCAGCTGGCACAGCTGCGCCTCGCTCAGCGGCGGATGCGTGCCCAACGCCACCATAAAATCCAGCTGCTGGCAGTCGTGCAAAATCTCCACCAAATAACGAAACAGCTGCGGTAGAGGAATGGTGCGCGTGTGATCGGGAATAAGCACCAGCACTTTTTGCCCGGTGTGTTGTCCTTCCAAAACGGCCGTTAACGTTTGCTGAATCAGATCATCATCAAGAAGCGCCCCAGGAGAAGCCGTCAATTCAATCATCTTTCACCTTCAAAAAATTTATCCGCAGATTAACACAGATTTTCGCAGATTAGTGTACTGGTCAAGAGTTAGTCAAAAAGATGGAACGCAGACAAGCACGGAAAAACGCGGATTAAATCAGGTTCAAATCCGCGTTCATCGGCGTTCATCCGCGTCCTATAAAATTCCAACCAACGTTTGACCATACAGATTTTGGCATGGTTCAAAAAGTAAAAGTTGTCCTTTACAAATTAGTTCGAAAATTGTCATGCTGAGCGGAGTCTTCGGAGCGAAGCATCCCGCTTACACAGAGGAACGGGATGCTTCGGAGGACCTCAGCATGACAAGTTTATTACCCGAATTAATTTTTAATCCACAAAAGGGGGAGGGGACAAGAGTCCCCCCTCCTTTTGGGAGGGGGTTAGGGGGAGGGTAAAGGCGCATGTTATTTAAGCCTCATTCCTAAACTCCGCTAAAGGCATGAAACCCGCCATCTATAGGCACGATGGTGCCGGTGACAAAAACGGCCGCAGGCGAAAGCAGCCACAAAACAGCGCCCAGTAAATCTTCTGGATTGCCAAAACGGCCCATCGGCGTGTGGCTGATGATTTGCTGGCCGCGCGGCGTCAGTTCGCCCGTTTGCTCGTCGGTCAGGAGGAAGCGGTTTTGCCTGGTCAGGAAAAAGCCGGGGGCGATGGCATTGACGCGGATGTGTGGCGAATATTCCTGGGCCATGTGTACCGCCAGCCATTGGGTAAAGTTGCTCACCCCAGCCTTGGCCGCCGAGTAAGCGGGAATGCGCGTCAGCGGGGTGAAAGCGTTCATCGAAGAAACGTTCAGAATGACCCCCTGGCCCTGCTCGGCCATGAGGCGGCCAAACACCTGGCTGGGCAGCACAGTGCCCATGATGTTGAGGTCAAACACAAAACCGAGCACCTCGGCGGGCAGGTCAAAAAAAGAGTGGTCGGGTCGGGTGGTGGCCTGGGAATGGTTGCCGCCCGCCGCATTGATCAGGATGTCGATGCGGCCAAATGCTTGCTGGATGGTCTGAGCCGCTTCGGCCAGTAAGTCACGATTCAACACATCGGCATAGGCCAGCATGTATTGGCCGGGACCAGCATCCATGGGCGTTTTCAGCTCGTCGGGCAGGTTGGGGTTGCGGTCCAGGACGGCCACGTTGGCCCCACAGCCGACCAGGGCGCAGGCAATTTCCCCGCCCAACACGCCCGTGCCGCCGGTGATAACGGCCGTTTTCCCCGTAAAATCATACCACTGCGTCACGTCTTGTAAGTTCATTTATTCCTTTTGTACTAGAGGTGCGACGCACTTAAGAAAGTGCGTCGCACCTTAAGAGTCGATTCAGCAAAACGGCCGTAAATGCCGCTCAAAATGAGCCACCAGCACCGCTTCATAAGCCGCCTCGTCACGCAATAAATCCGCCTTGAGCGCCGCACCAAATTCATCCAGCGCCGAACCAAAGGTGACGTGCAGCAGCTGGCGGGCATCGAAATCATCCAGCAAACCGGGCAGCGCTGCCGCGCTGAGCTGGCTGCTGCTGGGCACTCGCTCCGGCCGGCAGTCGAGAAAGTAGGTTTTGCGATCTGTGGCAAACCGCTCGTGCCCCAACTCCAGAATCTGGCGGAAGAGCGGCGCATCCGTCTGGCTGATGACCCGCAGCGCTTCCAGGTAGCTGGTGCCCGCCGTTTTGACGTGGACCCGGCCGTGGGCATACCGGTTGATCAGCTCGTAAATGGTGAACTTGTCCGAGCCAGTGTGGATGCTGAGCTTGTAGGCATTAAAGTGGTGCATGATGGCGGCGTGTTTGGCCAACTCCACCTCAAACGCAGCCAGATCGCCCAGGTAATCCACCCCTTTTTGGAACTTGCCCACAAAACGAGGGGCCAGGCTAACGACGGGTACATCCCGCCGCAGCAGTTCACGGGCAATGAAATAATGCTCTTCAGCGGCGGTGGGCGTGTCGGTTTCGTCTACCGACATTTCCAGATCGAACGGCCGTCCCCCCAGCTGCTGCCGGATGGCGGCGGTGAGGCTGAGGGTGTGGGCCAGAGCACGGCCGTATTTAGCCAAAGCCCGCAGCAGCACTTCTTCGTCAAAGTGCAGCGTCACGCCCTCCAGGGCAATCGGCGCCGCGCAATATTCGGCAATGAGCGCTTCGACTGTTGTGCCCAACTGCAACCAGGGGAGCCGGGCGCTTTTCTGGCGCAGCGTCTCCAGATCGTCGGTTTGGGCGGCATTGTCTACGTGGTCGCTGGGGTCAATCGTGTAAAACGTGTAGCCTGCCTGCACAAAGGGGGCGATGTGAGCAATTTCTTTGACATGATCGGCGTCGGCACCCCAACGGCCGTTCCACCCCTTGGCAAAAATTCCCCACACCGCATCATCCAGCACCTGCTGCGGCGTGCGCCCGATGCGGCTGTTTTCCCGCACCGACTGCTGGGCAAAAATCGGATAAATTCTCTTTTCCGAAAAATCCGCAGATTTCGCAGGCTTGTGGTGAGCGTAGTCGTACCATTTTCGCAGATTTTTTTCTAAGTTTCTCTGCGCCTCCGCGTCTCTGCGTTGAACAGAGTTTAGCGCCGCGACGTGACCCGGCGTAGCCAGCCCAATGCGGTCGCCAAAACCGAAAGAGGTGGACGTGCCTAAAGGCACCGGGTTGAGCCAGGGCAGCCGCGCCCGTAGGGTGGCGGCGTTTTCGGGGGTCAGTTCGCAAAGGAGTTTGCCGTTGTGGGGTGTGCCGTGGAAAACGGCCACTTCGGCCTTGCTCAACAATGTTGAGCAGCTCAGTGCAGGCGTATCCCCACTAACCAACAGTCGCTTCTCCCCATTCCCCAACCGGGCCAGGGCATACACCGTCCCATCAAACGTCACAACCGAATCTTCGTAAATTCTCATGCCCTCTTCCATCCCAACACCTTTACCAGATTTTACCGCGGAGAGCGCGGAGGGCGCGGAGTTTTTTCTAGATTTTTCTCTGCGCCCTCCGCGTCCTCTGCGGTTCAATTTATCGCTGGACGCGGCCAGAATTCACCGCGTAGAGCTTTCTAGATTTTTCTCTGCGTCCTTCGCGTCCTTTGCGGTTCAAATTATCGTTGGACGCGGCCGGAGGCGTCGCCTTGCATCAGGCGCTCTACTTCGGGCACGGTGACCAGGTTCACGTCGCCAAGGATGCTGTGCTTGAGGCAGGAAGCGGCCACGGCAAAGTTCAGCGCATCTTCGTGGGCCAGGCCGGTGTGCAGGCCGTAAATCAGCCCGGCGGCAAACGAGTCGCCCCCGCCCACGCGGTCCACAATGTCGGTGATGTCGTAGCGGCGGCTCAGGAAAAAGTCCGTGCCGTCGTACAGGCAGGCGGACCAGCCGTTATGGTCAGCGCTGTAACTCTGGCGCAGGGTGATCGCCTGGATTTTCAAGTTGGGAAACGTCTCGAACATCTTTTTGGCCAGCGCCTCGTAGCGCCCGACATCCAGTTCGCCTGACTTCACCGCCTGCTCAGTGTCACCCTCTGCCAGCTTAACGCCCAGCGATTTCTGGCAATCCTCTTCGTTGGCGATGCCCACATCAACATATTTAACCAACTCGCTCATGACTTCTGGCGCAGTCTTGCCATACTGCCACAATTTTTTGCGGAAGTTGTAGTCGCAGGAAACGGTGATACCGCGTGATTTGGCAGCCTGAACGGCCGTCATCGCCAAATCCGCCGCCGATTCACTAATGGCCGGGGTGATGCCGGTGATGTGGAACCAGCCCGCACCGGCAAAGATGGCGTCCCAGTCGAAGCTATCGGCCTGGGCCGTGGCAATGGCCGAATTTGCCCGATCATACACGACGTTAGACGGCCGTTGGTTGGCCCCGCCTTCCAAAAAATATACGCCCATCCGCTCGCCGCTGCGCTGGATGTGGCCGGTAGCCACGCCATAGCCGCGCAAAAAGCGCAGGCAGGCATCGGCCAGCGGATTTTTGGGCAGGGCCGTGACAAACGCCACGTCCAGGCCAAAGTTCGCCAGCGAAATGGCCACATTGCCCTCCCCGCCGCCAAATGTTGCCTCAAAAGTCGGGGATTGAAAAAAGCGTTCCACGCCCGGTGCCTTCAAGCGCAGCATGATTTCGCCAAGGGTAACAATTTTGTTGGTCATGGTCTCCTCCTCAGGCGTGAAGCGTGAAACGTGATGCGTGAAAAAACCTCACGTTTCACGTTTCACGCTTCACATATTTTTAACAATAGCCACCGCCGCAGCCGCAGCCTCTTTCACCTTGTCAAACTGGCCATCCGCCAGCCACTGCTTCTTTACCATGAAGCTGCCGCCGCAGGCGTGGACCATGGGCAGGCGCAGGTAGTCGGCCAGGTTATTTTCATCGATGCCGCCAGTGGGAATAAATTTGACGCCGACGTAGGGCGCCCCAATGGCCTTGAGCAGCTTGATGCCGCCCGCCGCTTCGGCCGGGAAGAATTTGAGCACGTTCAATCCTTTGGCCAATGCCTGGTTGATATCCGTGGGCGTCACCACGCCGGGGGTGATGGGCATATCGTGCGCCAGGCACCACGCCACCACCTGGGCGTCAAAACCGGGCGTGACGATGAAGCTGGCTCCCGCCTCTTTGGCCAGAATGGCCTGCTCAACGGTTAAAATCGTGCCCGCTCCCACCAATATCTCTGGATAAGCTGCCCGCATCTTCTGAACAGCTGCGGCCGCAGCTGCGGTGCGAAAGGTGATTTCGGCGCAGGGCAAGCCGCCTTCAAGCAAGGCCTGGCCTAGGGGAACGGCCGTTTCCGCCTCATCCAGCGCAATCACCGGGATAATTTTGATCTGTCCAAGCTGCTGCAAGATTTCGTTCATGGTACTTTCCTTATGGACAAGCGTGAAACGTGAGAAGGCTATCACGTTTCATCTAATTTGTAAGCCTGTTTTGCCAGGTCATACGCCAACGCGCGCACCATCTCCGCGCCGTCGGCCTCATCAACGATGTGGCGCACCACCAGACCAGCCACCCAGTCACAAGCCGCCCGCCGCCAGACGTCGTGGCGGGCCGGGATGGAGGGGTAGGCGCGGGTGTCGTCATTGAATCCGGCCGTGTTGTAGATGCCCGCCGTTTCCATTACCCGGTCAAAGTAGCGGCGCATCCCGTTCAGGCTGTCGTGGAACCACCAGGGCGGTCCCAGCCGGACGGCGGGATAATGCCCGGCCAGTGGGGCCAGCTCGCGAGCATAAGTCGTTTCGTCCAGATTGAAAAGGATAAGCGTGAACGCTGGCTGATTGCCGAACTGGTTGAGCAACGGCCGTAACCCCCGCGTAAATTCTGAAGCAATGGGAATGTCCGCCCCCATGTCCCGGCCAAAGCGGTCGAAGATGAACTCGTTGTGGTTGCGGTACGCACCAACGTGGAGCTGCATCACCAGGCCATCTTCTACGCTCATTTGGGCCATCTGGATGAGCATGTGGCCGGTGAATTGGGCGGCATCGTCAGCGGTGGCTTCACCGCGCAAAGCCCGCTGGAAAATGGCTTCTGCTTCCCGGTCGGGCAGCAGCGCCGTGTACGCCGTCAGCGCAGCGTGATCGGTCGCTTTGGCCCCCATCGCCTTAAAAAAGGTGCGGCGCTGCCTCAACGCCTGGAGAAATGAGCGGTAATCCACCACCTCGATCCTCGAAACCTGGCTCAAAGCGGCAATGTGATCCCGCCAATTTTCCGTATCCAGATTGACGACGGCATCAGGGCGGAAGGTGGGCAGAATACGGCCGTGCCAGCCCGACTCCCGAATGGTTTGATGGTGCGTCAGGGTGTCCGTAGCGGCGTCGGTGGTACACAGCAGTTCAATGTTGAAGCGGTCGTACAGCGTGCGCGGTTTAAATTCCGGCGCTTTCAGCTTCTCGTCAATCTGGTCGTAGATGGTTTGGGCGGTACGGTCGTTCAGCTTCTGCGTCACGCCAAAAACGTTGACCAATTCCTCCACCAGCCAGATGCCCGTGGGCGTACCGCGAAACAGGTAGAAGTTGTCGGCAAACAACTGCCACGCCCGGCGGTGATCGCTTTCCACCGGGCCGCCATCTCGCCGCGGCACGGCCAGGGCTTCCATACGAACGCCCTGAGCGTACAACATGCGGAAAATGTAATGATCGGGGATGAGCAGCAGCTCCGTCGGCGAGCCAAACTGGGTGTCTGGGTCGGCAAAAAGGCGGGGATCGACGTGCCCGTGCGGGCAGACCAGCGGCAAATCGGCCACGGTTTGGTACAGCGCCAGGGCCACGCGTTGCTGCGCCGGATCGGGTGAAAGATAGCGGTTGTGGGGTAGCTTGTACATATTATTTTCAAGGGCCAGTAATAAGAATTTATCTGCGGATTATTTTTGACATAACGTTTATTCGGCATGGTTCAAAAAGTAGAAAATACGCTTTACAAATGACAGATGGCCGTTTAAGAAAATAATCAGGTAGTTGTCATTACTTCGGCAAGCTCAGCACAAGCCTGAACGAAGTGAAGAATCCCGCAAGGAGCCCATGGCAAGAACCTTACCCACACCAAAGTTTCTCTGGTTATCAAGCGGGCGGGATGCTTCGGAGGACCTCAGCATGACAACTTTATTACCCAAATAATTTTTAATCCACAAAATGTCATTCCGAGAGCCTGTGCTGAGGTCTTACGAAGTATCCTCCGAGGAATCTTTCTCCTGTAGATTAGAAAGATTCCTCGTCGAAGACTCCTCGCACCGCTATGAAATGCCTGTCACCTTGTCGTCGCCTAAGTCAACAGCAACAGCCAGATCGATTGGCTGAACAGGGTTAAGATTGTAGAGAGTAATACGGCCGTTGACAAAGCGGCCGTGCCCAGATGGTAATTCTCTGCATAAATGTAAGCGCTGATGCCCACCGGCATACCCGCCGCCACCCCACCCCATAACAGATCCATCTCCAGCCCATGAAAAACCAAGAGCCAGACCAATGATGATGGGATTACGCACCAGGTTTTTACTTGTGCATCATTCCAGCCAGGGGAAACAGGTCTTCGATGCAAACCATCTGCCCCGTTGCCATGGCCTGGTTGGCCGCAATGCCCACCAGCACCGAAGCCGCGCCGTCAATGTGCGACGCGGCCCGGTGGTACGGGTCTGGCGGCGGCTGGGGTGAAAAGATTTGCTCCAACATCACCGGGTCTGCCCCGCCGTGGCCGCCAGCCCCAATGGGCACATCCAGCTCATACGGCCGTCCAAACATAGGAAAGACGCGCATCCGGGCCTGCTTAAACGGGCCTTTGCTGGCCGAAGCCTGCCCATCCCCCAGCAGGTGCGACACTGTTTCTTCGATGTCCATCTCGATGCGCCCTTTTGTACCCGTGATCGCCACACGCAGCCCTTCCCAGGGGGCATAGGCCACCAGGCTGTAGGAGAGGATGACGCCGTTGTGGTAGCGCACGTTGACGGCCATCGTGTCTTCGATGGTGATCGGCTCGCCAAAGACGTTGCGGTCGCGGATGTAGCCGGTTTCGGCTTCGGCGTCCAGGTACAGGCCCTTGAGCGCCGCTTTAGAAGTGAGGAAGAGGGCGAAGGGATCGTTTTGGGCTTCGGGCGCGCCGGTATAGCGGGTGTAGCTGTACTGGTCGCCACGGCCGTTGGCATTCTCACGGCCGTAAAAGCTCAATCCACCCATGGCAAACACCTGGGTGGGGTAGGCATCGACCCACCAGTTGACCAGATCAAAGTGGTGGGTGGCTTTGTGTACCAGCAGCCCGCCGCTGTTCTCTTTTTCGCGGTGCCAGCGGCGGAAGTAATCTGCGCCGTGGCTGGTGTCTAAAATCCAGGAAAAATCTACGGCTAACGGCCGTCCTACCTTGCCGTCCAGTACCAGCTGGCGAAATTGTGTATAAGCGGGCGCATACCGGTAGTTGAAGGTGACACGCAGCGAGCGGCCGGTTTTGGCAATGGTGTCAAAAATGGCCTGCAGCTTGGGCAGGTCGGTGGTCATCGGCTTTTCGGAGATGGCGTCGCAGCCCAGCTCCATGGCCCGGGTAATGTGCAGGTGGTGGGCGGCATCTATCGTGGTGACGATGACGGTGTCGGGTCTGGTCTCGGCAATCATCTGGTCGAACTGGTCGGCAAAGTAGGTGGGGAGCGGCGCCAGATTGCGTTCGTTTTGTAAACGGCCGTTATACCAGTTCATGCGCGTCTGGCTGAAGTCACAAAAAGCCACCAGTTCGGCCACATCTTTGTAGGTGGTGGTGATGGCATCGACAAACATTCCGGCGCGGCCACCCGTGCCCACCAGGGCGTAGCGTTTTCGTTGTGTCATGATCTTCTCCGCAATTTTAAAGCGGCTAACGTTCCCTTAAGGACCGGTCACTAATTTTGTAATTGAGTAATTAAGTAATTGGGTAATTGACTCCTTTAATTACTCAATTACCAATTACCAAGTTGCTATCTTACGGGCGAACGGCTACTTAGCGGCAGAGCCAGCCGCCGTCCACCGGAATGATCGCCCCGTGCAGGTAATTTGAGGCAGCCGAGGCCAGGAAAACGGCCGTTCCCTGCAAATCAGACGGTTTCCCCCAGCGCCCGGCAGGAATCCGATCCAGGATGGTCTGGTTACGCGCCGAATCGGCGCGCAGAGGCGCGGTGTTGTCTGTGGCCATGTAGCCGGGAGCAATGGCATTGACGTTGATGTGATGCGCCGCCAGCTCATTGGCCAGTGCCTTGGTGATGCCCGCCACGCCGCTTTTGGCCGCCGTGTAAGACGGCACCAAAATGCCGCCCTGGAAAGAAAGCATGGAAGCGATGTTGATGATCTTGCCCCCGCCCTGCGCCGCCATGTGGCGCGCCGCTGCCTGAGACAGCAGAAAAACGGCCTTGAGATTGATTTGCAGCACATCGTCCCAGTCTGCCTCGCTAAATTCAAAGATGGGGGCACGGCGGATAATGCCCGCGTTATTGAGCAAGATGTCCAGGCCGCCCAACTCAGTCACCGCGTCTTCAATGACACCAGTTACTTTGGTAGGATCGGCCTGGCTCAAGTCCAAGATGATGTCGTGGAAGCGCCGTCCCAGCGCACGCACCTGTTCACAGGTTTCGCCGCACGGCTGCCGGTCCAATCCAGCGATGTCGGCACCGGCCGCCGCCAGGCCCAAAGCCATCGCCTGGCCCAAGCCACGGCTGGCCCCGGTTACCAGGGCAACTTTGCCTTCTAGAGAGAATAAGTTCGTCATAGTTTACTCTGGTAATCAGTGGTCAGTGGTCAGTATTCAGTATTCAGTGGTCAGTGGTCAGTATTCAGTATTCAGTGGTCAGTGGTCAGTGGTCAGTTGTCAGTATTCAGTTTACTGACTTGCTACTTGCTGATTACTGATTACTGTTTACTGTTTACTGTTTACCGGTTACTGTTCACTGAAACAACTCCTGGGCGACTTGGGAAACGGCCGTATCCACCAAAGCTCACACCAACAACTGCTCTGGCTCTCTCGTGGGGGCGTTTCTTACTACTCCCATTCATCATCTTTTAGTTTTTAACTGGGCAAAAGTATAACAAAGCGGTGGGAGAAGGGCAATTTTTTGCTAATCGGCACAGGGACCAAAACGATTTGGGAATGAATCTCACGCAAAGGCGCAAAGAGACCAGATTATTTCTTTGCGCCTTTGCGTAAGTTAAGCGATTTACATGACAGGTTACTCGGTGCAGGTGGGAATGCGCCAGACGTACCAGGCACCGTAGGCCAGCAGCGCTAATGCCGCAAACTTGGGCCAGCCCAGCGGCACAAAAAACAGGACCGAGGAGCCGCCTACCAGCATAATCATCGACAGGGCGAGCCGCTTGGCACGCAGGGGGATGCAGCGGCTGGCTTCCCAGTTTTTAATCACGGGGCCAAACTGTTCGCTGTTCAACAGCCAGTTGTAGGTTCTGGGTGAAGATTTGGCAAAGCAGCCCGCAGCAACGAGCACCAGCGGTGTGGTGGGTAGTAGGGGCACCACAATGCCCACAACGGCCGTACCCAAAGAGAGAACACCTAAGAAAAACCATAGCTTCATGCCGCATAATTTAACACAACTTTGCATAGATTTGCAAAGATTTCTATATTATTTTTGTCACAAAAATTGGGTGAGGATTGTCGTTGGGGAGGCATGAAACGTGATTTTCTCACGCCTCACGTTTCACGCTTCACGCATCACTATCTTATTTTTGCCACAAGAAGGTAATCAGGCGCGGCGGCTTGCCGTCATCTGCTTCATGCCACCATTCATTTACGGCCGTAAGCGCCAGGCCGTTTTGGGTGGCGGCAGTAAGAAAATCGGAGATGTGGTGGGTGAAGGCGGGGATGAAGGTGGTTTCGCCCGCCTGTTCAAAGCGAGCCTGAGAGCCCTGGTACTGCCTGAAAGGGTGCAGTTCGCTGATGAAGAGCTGACCGCCCGGGGCCAACGAGCGGCTGGCTTCGGCAAAGACAATGCCGAGATCGGGGATATGTTCCAAAATAAGATTGCAGGTAATTAGATTTTGCGACTGATTGGCGACGGGCCACGGTTGGGTGATGTCAGCAACCTGGAAGGTCACATTTGGGTCAGCGATTTTGGCTTTGGCCTGGGCCAGCATTCCGGCAGAAAAATCTACGGCCGTTACCCGCTCCCCAATTTTTGCCAGCAGCGGCGTATTTTTGCCCGTGCCGCAGCCAATCTCCAACACGGAGCGGCAACGCAATTCGCCAAGAGTGGCTGCGGTCACGGTGCGATCCAGGTCGCGGGTAATATTGTGGTCGGCGTCGTAGTTGGCCGACCACAAATCATAGGCTTGCTGCACACCTGTCTGCCCCGCGCCCATCGACCGCTACTGCTCCACAATCTCGATGCGCTCGATAACGTCGGCGGGGGTGGCCGAGCCGGGATTACGCAAGGTAATGGCGCTGAGCACATCATCCCCTTCGATGAGTTCACCAAAGATGGTATGTGCGCCGGTTAAATGCGCGGAACCTTCGGCATTGAAGGTGATGAAAAATTGACTGCCGTTGGTGCCTGGCCCCGCATTGGCCATTGCCAACAAGCCGCGCCGGTCAAAGGCGAGGCTGTCATCAAACTCATCCTCGAATTGATAGCCAGGGCCACCAGAGCCAGTACCGGTGGGATCACCACCCTGGGCCATGAAGTTTTCCAGCACGCGGTGGAAAGAGGTGCCGTCGTAAAAGCCCTGGTTGGCCAGGAAGATAAAGTTGTTGACGGTGACCGGCGCTTCGTCGTCAAAGAGGCGAATGCGCATGACACCTTTTTCGGTAGTGAAAATGGCTTCATACGTTTTGCTCGTGTCGATAGACATGACAGGTGGGGCGTTGAAGTAGTTGTTGCGTTCGGCAGGGGATAGGGCGGCTAACGGCCGTTCCCCCTCCAACACCACCGGTTCCACTGCCGGTTCAGCCGCTGGTTCTGGCCACAGCTGCCAGGCCACCAAAGCGATTATTATCACGGCCACCACCCCACCGATGATCGTCATCAACCTTTTTTGCTCCGCTTTCTTTTTGGCCACGACTTCCCGCCGCTCGGCACGCGATGGGGGTTTACGAAGATGTTTTGCCATAGGTTTTCTGCTCCTGTTACTTGAAGTATAGTAAAAAGTGAAAAGTGAAAAGTAGAAAGTGAATGCTACTTTTCACTTTTCACTTATCACTTCCAACTGAATTATCCCCTTCATTCATCAACCGACAAGACCACTTGCGGACAGCTACCAAAGCTGTGGGGGATGTAATGTTGGTAATCATAGGCGGGGGCACGCAGCAGCAAATAGTTACTGCTTACCTGAACAAACCATTGGCCATCGGGCGACCAGACGAGATTGTAACTTTCAGTGATAATGGTGTCGCTTGTCTGGCCCGTTTCTGAATCCAGTAAAGTGGCGGTTATACCTGTCCTGGAACTGCTGAAGCTGTGGTCGCCCAGGGTGATGTAACGGCCGTCTGGCGAATACCCCATCATTCCGATAAAAAGATCCATCCGCAGCAGTTCAATCTCAGCTACAGCCGCCAAATCGGGCGTGAGCGTTAGCTTAAACAGATAGCCCGGCATTTGCCCACTACCATACTCTGTATTGGTATTGAGCCGAGCCTGGAGCAGCAGCTCCTGTGGGTTGGTGGGATTTGCCAGGATCTGATTGACAACCAAACTCTCAGAGCGCTCTTCGGCGGGGATTTTAGCCAGCAGATCCGCTTCGCTGAGGAGAATACGGGGGTGGTTACGGGGGAGAACGGCCGTCATCAATTCCCAGCCATCCCCGCCCATTGTTACATAGCCAAAAGTGTCTTCGGTTAGCCAGAAAGGATACCCACCCCGGCCCACAGGTTGATGGAGCTTTTCATCCAATGACATCACATACAATTCATTTCGCAGTTCAATGGGAATATTAATCAAATTAGTTTCGTCAAGAAAGAGTCGCCTTAACAGATGCTGTCTGTCTGGAGAAAACTGGGGCCAGCCATCTATCTGCATAGCCGGGCAATCGCCAGCAGCAGCACAACTGGTTTCCAGCAAACTCATGCTGATTTGCCCTTCTTTATTTTCATAGCGCATCAGGTATTCGGCCGTTTGATCAACCAAAAAGTAATTAATCCAATGCTCGGTTCGGGCTTCGGTTTCTACTTCTTCCAGCAGCTGCACGCTGTCATCTGTGGCCAGGTAAAACTTGTGGATGTTATACGGCTCTTCATACAGATACTCTACCATGACAAAATGTTGCCCATCAACAGTGGTAATGTAAGAAGTGTTGGGTTGCTGCCCGGCAAGCCGTTCTGCCCAGATGCCAGCGGCCAAATCATAGGTAAACACAGAAACGTTGGGACCTTCGGTAAAATTTTCGCAAATCAGCGTGATCGAGCCAGTGGGGAGCGGAACAGGCTGTTCTGCCTGCTGCCCGATGCGGGTTTGGGCATAGATATATTCGAGAAATCGGGTCTCAAACAAAAAGTCATCGTAGTCGTTTGGCAGCACAGCGGCTAACCAACTTTCGTAGCTGCTCCGATCCATCAGGCGCATCATTTGGGTGGGGGAAACGGCCGTTTCCCTCGTCGCCAAAAATTCAATCAGCATATACACCTGCTGCCAGATGGGGTCTGGTTCCTCGATCAGCCACACCTGCAAAAACTGCGGCGGCGCTTCCTGCCAGCGGCGCGTCCAATGGCGCGATGCATCGCCATTAAAGCCAGAAGCCAGCATCTGGTTAAACATCGCATCTTCCAGCGGCCACGCCTGCAAGCCCAGCTGGGCCAATTGATAATCGCGCAGGGCACGGAAAAAGAGCTGGTGACGGCAGCAGTTGTATTCAATTTGGTGGGCCAGAACGGCCGTAACCAGCTGCACCCCATACGCTCGAACCAACGCCTGGTAGCTCGCCTCGTCCGTGGGCAGGCCAACCAGCGTCGGCGTGGGCAGGTTGAGCCGCAGTCCAGTCGTCAGCATCGTTTCAATCCTGTTGATTTCCAGCAGCGAGTCTGGCTCGGTAGCCAGCCTTAAATTGACCCGTAGTCGGCCAGCGCAGTTTAAATCAGCCAGATCGGCACACATTTTGGCCAGCAGCGCGTCTAAATCGGCAGCCAGCCGCTGGGCCAGGAAGGCATCTCGTTCAGTGTAGGCCAGGGTGATATGCTCGCCGGGCCGAACCTGCCAATCGCCCCAAAACGCATCATCAGGAGGAGAATAGAGCCAGCGATTGGTGCCTTGCCGATAAACGGCCGTTTGCTGCAAAGTCACCGTTTCTGTCTGGCCATTGGGTAGGGAAAGGACATAGCTTTGGGGGTAGCGCAGTTCGGCGGCGCGTAAATCGGGAGCCAGTTCAATGGTTACCTCTTCAGGCGTCAGGCGCTCTGTTTGGGGTTCATGCTTCCATCCCAGCATCGGGCGGTTCAAAAACAAACCTTCTTCCAAAAGCGTTTTTTGCACTTCGCTCCAATCTGGATTGCGCCCGGAAAGGTTGGGCCGAAAGAGGGGTTCATCCTGGTTAACGGCCGTTTGCAGCACAAAGTTATGGGTTCCCAGCAGCTCTGTTTCAATGGTCTCGGTGGCTTCACCCACCCGCTGGTCAACCTGCCACTGGACCGCCGTCCAGACAGCCACCACACCCAACAGCACAAACAGCAAAAAGTGCCAGCGCCGCCGCCAAAACGGTTGGGAAACGGCCGTTTCCTCCGACTTTATCGGTTCCTGCCACCCCTTATCCTCATCTGTGCGCCAATCAAACGACATCTAGCTGCTCCAACTTCAAGATTTAGTAATCAGTATTCAGTGGCCGGTATTCAGTTCTTCTCCTCAAACCACTGATTACTGATTACCGATTACCACTTACGGTTCCATCCTAGCCACCCAGGCGGCATTTGTACAGGCCAGACCCTCGAAATTGAGCAACCTTTCATCCGCACCCTGACGCCATAGGCGAATATAGCCCAGCTCCGGCATGGCCAACCATTGGCCATCGGGCGACCAGCTGGCATAAAAGTGGCTTGGGAACGCCGTCTCCCCTTGCAGCTCATAGTTATAAGACCGCATGCGGCTAAAATCTTGCAGCAGCAGATGCGTTCCGCTTTGGTCTACATTGGGCGTGGTGGAAAGGAGGAAACGGCCGTCTGGCGAAAAACGATGCCCCTGCTGCTCAATATCACCGGAGCGGGGCAGCGGATTAAGTGTCCATACGTCCCGCTCTGTATGATACCAAAACAGGTAGCGCAGCGTCCCTTCAGATTGCAAAGCGGCAGAATCGGCCGCCAGGATGATCAATGTTTCCGGGATGCCCGGCACGGGGTGGACAAATTGAATGGTTAAAGCGTTGGGACGTTCACCTGGCGGGAAAAAACCGCGCAAACTGTTGTTGTCTAACAATACCTCCCGCTGGCTCAGGCCGAGGTTTGTGACCACAATTTGCTGCACCCCGTTCTGAAACTGGGTCAGAAAACCATACCGTTCTTCATCGAGCCAAAAAATCGAAGCGCCAAAACCGGGCGAATTGATGGTCACGCTGGTGGGCGTCTGCCGCAGCAGCAGCAGGCCATTGACCAAGCCTTCCGTCCACCACGGATTGGTCACAGTAAGGGTCAGCAGTTGCTCTGCCGAAGGAGACCAGAACGGATAGCCGCGCAAGGGAATCGCTTCACAGCTGTCACCCGGTTGGCAGATCGCCAGATCGGTAACGGCGTAAAAGGTGTCGGTGGCAAATTCGGGCATGACGGTCCATAGGAGGTAACGGCCGTTTGGATCCGTCGTCGTAGGAATGGCCAGGGGCGGACGGGAAACGATGCCCACAACCTTGTTCCAGATCACATCAATACGTTCATGATCACGCAGCAAATAAGTGTCCGGCTGCTCGTCACCCTTGCGAGCCGCCACTGCCACGCCAGACCCATCTGGCAAACTAACAAAAAACATCGACTCATCAGCCTCAACATCTTCCAGCAGCTGCGGCGCTTCCAGCAAAAAATCATAATAATACACCCCCTGCTCACGGCGAACCTGATCCTGACACAGCAGCATCAGCCCAGAATCTGGCTGCGGTATGGCTTGCGGCTCAACCTGCCATTGGGCTACATGCTGCCGGAAAGCGTGGTTGAGCGTCGCTTCCGTCCAGGGCGGGCCAGCCAAAGCAGTCAGCCATTGGCCAAACAACAGTTCATTGGATCCAACGAGGGAGGCAGAAATTTGGACGGGAGAAAGACGCAGCTCGTTCACCAAGAAATCGACCACGGCGTAAGGGCCAGGAGCCTCAGCAAAGTCGATGGGGGTTTCGGGGAAGGGAGCGTTCCAGTAAAGTGCGCCGCTGCCCAGGTTAAAATCATCGGGGAGGGTAACGGCCGTTGGCAAAGTAGACCCAGCCGCCAACGGCCACGCCACCACCCCCAATTCAGCCAGCTGGTAGGTAAGAACGGCCCGGTAAAACGGCACATTTTGGCAGCATTCCCAACCGGTCAGATCAGCAATCGCCAGCGTGAGCATCTGGGCGGCGTAACCGCGAAACAGCGCCTGGTAGCCCACCTCATCCTGCGGCAAACCCACCAGCGACGGCGTGGGCAGCCGGATCGCCTGCCCGCCGGTTAAAATGTCGCCGCGTGTTTCCCACGTCAAAGCGCCGAGGGGCGTCGCTTCTAGAAGGCTCTCTGGCTCTGGCGAAAAGATGAGGTGAACCTGCACTTCAGGTGGGCAGACAATGCCAGCCGTGCCGCACAGCTGCACCAGTTTCGCCTCCAAATCGGCCGCCAGCCGGTGCACAAGCTGCTCGTCCCGTGCCGGATAGCGCACGCTGACCAGCTGCCCCTCCAGGCGGCGGATGATGCCCCAAAATTCAGGCTCCGGCGGGGCCAGCAGCCAGCGGTCTTCCCCCAGGCGGTAAACGTCTACCCGTTCCAGCTGCACCGTTTGGGTCAGGCCATTGCCAATGTTGAGGCTGTAATTTTGGCGGGTGATAAGTTCGGCGGCGGTGAGTTCTGGTGAGAGGGTTTGGCTGAAAACGGCCGTTTCCACCTCCCCCGGCTGCCATTCAAGCCCAAACCCGGGCCGGTCAAACAGCAGGCCAAGGCTAATGGTGACCCGCTGCGCCTCTGCCCAGGCTGGTTCTCGGCCAGAAAGCAGGCTGTTGAACAGATTTTCATCCTGGTTAACTGCCGCTTGCTGCACAATGGCGTAGCTGGCAATCAGATCGGCGGCCACATCGTTGGTGGCAGTTTCGATGCGCTGGTTGAGCTGACGGTAAAGAAGGAATACGGCCGTACCCACCACCAGCGTACCAACCAGCGCCAGCCACGGCCAGCGCCGCCGACCAGGTTTTGGCGGTTCCGGCGATGCAGGTTCCTCATGCCAGCTGACATCTTCCTCAGTTTGCCACTCAAAAGACATAGTTTAAATTGCCACAGAGCGCACAGTGGTCACAGAGGAAAGCGCTTTCTTTTCACAAATTTCTCTGTGCCCTCTGTGGCTAAAAAAATCAGTTGCCATACAGGTAGTCATAAATCACAAAACCGGCAAAGATGCGCTCAATGTAGAGGCGGGTTTCGGGGAAGTTAACCGTTTCCACGAACAAATCGAGGTCGCCGCCGGCCTGAGTATACCAGCGGGCGGCATTACCGGGGCCGCCGTTGTAGGCGGCGAGGGCCGCGTGGGCGTGCCCATCAAACGTGTTGAGCTGCTGGCTGAGGTAAAACGAGCCAAAGTTCAGCCCAACATACGGCTTGTACAAATCTTCATTGACAAAATTGGGCCAGCGCAGCAGGTTGGCGATGTACGCCCCGGTGTCTGGGATGACCTGGCTAAGTCCCTGGGCCGCCGCGCCGGAGCGGGCAAAGCTCTCGAACAGGCTCTCCTGGCGCACCAGGCTGAATTGCAGACGGGGGTCAAAGTTGTACTGCTCGGCCAGCGGCAGAACGAGGTCGGCGTAATAAACCGGGTAGGCCAACTGCCCGATAAATTTGGGCGCTTCAAACACGGTTTGGCCAGAGAGGTTGAGTACGGCCGTTGCCGCCAAAATCGACGAGCGGTAAAGGCCAATGTCGCGGAAGTAGAGCGCCAGCTGGTAGCTCAACAGCGCATTATCCGCCACCGAAGCGCGTAAACTCTCAAATTCCCCTTTGGCTGGTTCAAACAGACCGGCCGCCCACAGCTTTTGGCCCACAATCAGGCGGGGATCGGCCGCCAGGCTGGGGCTGAGCTGGCTGATGGGGGCATCTGCGTCCAGCAGCAGCCAATCGCGCAGCCATACTTCGGCCTCTTGCTGGGCCACTTCTTGCTCACGGAGCGTGGGGGGAAAGAATCGGCCGTTGCCCACAAACGGATCCTCGTCATTGGCCAGCCCTTCCGCCCGCAGCCAGTAATAATCGATTCGCCGGTTGGTGGCCAGGTGCTGCTGAATATCGGCCGTAATTTGGTCGGGGTCGGGAAGCGGAACGGCCGTTGCGGCTGGGGTACCGGCGTCTGTTTCCGTCGCTTCAGTGGCTGTTTCCGTGGCTTCGGGATCGGGCGTGGCGGTGGGTGCGGGCGTGTAGCCGGGCAAGGTGCGCTGGAGCCAAACTAGACCCGCGCCGCCATACTCGGTCTGGGGATACCTTTGGCTGAGCTGATGCCAACGGGCAACGGCCGTTGCCACATCCCCCGCCCCGTTGGCCAGCCAGCCCGCCAAAAACAGCCCTTCGGCGGCATTCTCAAAAGTGGGGTAGTCGGTACCAAGGCGAGTGTAGAGGGAAACGGCCGTTTCGATATCCCCCAACGTCCGCGCCAGACGCGCCGCTTGCCAGACCGCCAGTGGCGCGTCTGCACCATTGGGGAACTGGTTCAGGTAATCGCGGTAAAGCTGGAAAGCCGCCTGCGTTTCGCCCAGACGAGCGCGCAAATGGGCCTCCTCCAACAGCCCCGAGGCGGGCTGCAGCGCCGTATACTGGGTCAATGCCGCCAGCGCGGCGGTCCCATTCCCCAGCCCCTCATAGCTCCAGGCGATATAAAGATGAGCGTCGGCAGGGAAATCGTCCGGGCGCATGGCGATGAGGCGCTCGAAGGCAGCGATGGCGGGCTGGTACGATTTGGCATTGAAGTTAACGATGCCCCGCTGGTATTCATCCACCACCATACCCGCATCTACCAACTGCACCAGCCCCAGGTAGGTTTCATAGGCGCGGGGATATTGGGTGAGGCCGGTACGGAAACGGCCGTATGCCCCCTCGGTATCCTCTGCCGCCAGCAGCGCCATCCCGGCCAGGTAGTTCATTTGCCCCTGAGTAAATTCGGTAAAAGCCAGGCTGCGAATGGCGTCGTATTGGATCACAGCTTCGGCAAGACGGCCGTTTTCCAGATAAAGTTGGGCCAGCGCTTGCCGATTGGCAATCTCTTTCAGCCGCTGGGCGGGGACGGCAATCGCGGCCTCATACGCCGCCACCGCAGGGGAAATTTCGCCGTTGGTGGCGTAAATTTCGGCCAGCAGCGGCTCCACGTAAGCCGCCATCTCTCGGTTTTGCCCCAGGTAAAACTGGTAAGCGGCAATCGCCAGGGGCGCGTCGCCCGTGGCAAAATAGAGCTGCCCCAACCGCAAATGCACGTCATTGGGGGCAGTGGTGGAGAATCGGTTGAGCAGATCGGTGTAGTTGGCGATGGCTTCGGGGAAACGGCCGTCTCCCTGGTACGCCACCCCCAGCCGGTACAAAATCAACATCTGCTGGGCATCGCTGTACCTGTCCTGAATTTGCTGGGCGGCGGTTAGATTAGATACGGCTGCGGCAAAATCGCCGTTGTGCAGCTGGGTTTCGGCCAGGGTCAGCCGCATTTCTGGCGCGGGGGATGGGGTCGGTGATGGCAGTGGGGTGACGGTGGGTAAGGGGGTGAGGGTGGGGAGAGGAACGGCCGTTACCACATCAGAATTATTATCATCTGGCAATGGTGTGGCAGGGACCGGGGTTGGCAAACCAGGTACCAGCGAGGGCGTTGGCTGGAGGGCTGCACCAGCAGTTGGTTGGGCCACGCGGCTGGCCACTGGCACTGATTCACCACAGGCCATCAGCCAGGCTAAACAAGCCAAAAGCAGACCGACATACCAAAAATTGCGCATTTTTTGCATGGAGAAAGAGTATTCAGACAGCACGGAAAGTAAAATAGGGAGAGGTGAAAAGTGAGAACTTTCTCACTTTTCACCTCGTTCTGATGTTTACCACTTTTAGACTGAGTTCTCTTTTTCTTCCCTTTCTTCTCTTTCTTCCATCAGATCTTCCACCGCTTCTTCGATCATCTCTTCATCCAGCACCGTACGGGTCATCAAGTCCCACCCTAAGTAGAGCAACGAAAACTGGAGAAAGCCCAGCCAGGCAAAGATGAGTTGCAAGGCCAGTTTGGCGTTGTTAGCCTGCCCCTGGATGGCGCTTTGGGTGGTGCCAATGGCGCCGCTGATATCCTGGACAATCTTAACGTAATCACCTAACAGCGGATCAACTTCGGCGATACGGCCGTTTATCACGTCCAGATCGCCTGAAACCGCGTAAATATTTTCCGATACCAGCCCCATATTTTCGCTGGTGGCGTTCAGGCTTGGTTCCAGTTCGCGCAGCCGGTCGGGAAAGCCGTCCAGGCTGGTGCCCAGGCCTGTAACGGTGACATCAAACGGCGTTGAGGGGGCATAGTTGACGCCTAAATCGTAATTCAGCTCAAAACCCAGAATATTTTCCTCGATTTTGAAGTCGTTCAGCGTCAGCAGGGTGCTGTCAATAACGCCCGCTACTTCGGCCACGGCCGGAACCGCATTTTGCACCGCTTCGATGCTGTTGGGCGCATCCTGGCCAGTGATTTGGGCCACTTCATCCAGCAGCGGCTGGGTATCGGCAATGGTTTTGGCCAGAGAATCGGCCGTTGTGCCAACCGTCACCAGGCTGGCATTCACATCCCCAATCGTACTCCGTGCCAGTACCAGCGTATCTTCTACAGCCACCAAACTGTCGCCGGTCAAACCCAGCGTCTCGTTCAGGACGCCCATCACTGCATCGACAGCCTGCCCGCTGTAAACAATACCGCCGATGCTCAACAGTACGCCCACCAAGCCAATGATCAACAACACCAAACCAAAAATCTTGCGGAACATATCCCTCTTCCTCCTAAAATAAGTAAAAAGTGAAAAGTAAAAAGAAAAGGAACCCCTTCCTTTTTACTTTTTACTCAAAAATTTTATTCAGCCACTTTAGTATCGCCCGGCAGGACGGCCGTTCCTCGCCTTTCCATCACCAGTTCCCAACCTAAATAAGCGGGCGCAATCTGAGTAATCGCCAGCCAGACCAGCACCACGGTGATACCATTTTTGATGCTCTGCGCTTCGTCTTCGATTTGGGCACGCAGCTGGCGCGTGCTGTCGTTGGTGGTGGTGATAAGGGCAACGTATTCGTCTAAAATGGGATCGAGTTCGTTGATACGGCCGTTTACCGTGTTCAAATCATCCGCCAATTTGCGAATATCCCGGCTTACCGTCTGCAAATTGCTGTTGGTGACGTTGATGTACACTTGCAGCGTGCGCAAACTTTCCGGCAATCCTTCCAGCCCCTCTCCCAACTCCCGCACCGATTGATCAAACGGCACTTCCGGCGCGTAATCAATGCCCAGATCATACTGGATATTCAGCCCCAAAATCTGCTCATCAATGCGAAATCGGTTCAGCGTCACCAACGTCCGGTCAATGACGCCTGCCACCTGCTCCAGGCTGGGAAACGCATTCTGAATCGTTTCCAGGCTGTCTGGCACCTGGGTGGCGGCCACGTTGGAAATTTGCCCCAGCAGCGGCCGGGTGTCGGTAACGGTTTGGGCCAGATTGTCGGCGGTGGTTTCGGCCGTTTCCATGACGGCATTTACATCGACAATACTGCTCTTGGCCAGCAGTAAGGTCTCCGACACGGCATCCAGGCTTTGCGAAGTGAGCTGCAAGGTTTGGTCAAAATTAGCCGCCACATTATCAACCAGCCGATGCCCAAACCGCACGCCAAAAAAGGCCAGCCCCACCCCACCAATCGCAATCAGCAGCATAAGCACACCAAGAAATCGCCGAAACATACTTTTCTCCCATTGGGGGAGTGAAAAGTCATCAGTGGTCAGTAATCAGTGGTCAGTCATCAGTAGACTTTTCACTTCTCACTTTTCACTTCTTCCTTCTCACTCACCACAGTAAAAACTGCACTCAAGGCTGGTACACTGTCCCCACCAGCCCGTCGTATTGTAATCCAGCCAGCCCGATTGTCACAGAATCGCGATTTATCTTATTTGCAGACGCTTCGCCAGCGGCCATTGCCCGAAAAAGAAGCTGCATGGCGTCGTAGGTGGCTGCGGCGTAGGGGCCAGCGGTTTCATCGAAGGGGGTGACGGCGTTGTAGGCAGTCTGAAAATCAGCGGGCAGTGCAGCTGGCTCAGACGGGGCAAAGGGTGGCGTGCCCAGGGGCAAAAAAGGGAGTCCGGCAGCGGTGTAGATGGGCTGGGCAACGGCCGTTGTCGCCACCAGACCATGCCCAATCACCGCAACAACGGCCGGATCAATGGTGAGGGAAACGGCCGTTTCCGCCGCCAACTGTTCATCCCCCCCATCATCCAGCGCCACCAGCGCCACCCGGTAGCCGTTAATACCGCCCGCCTCATTGATCTCCCGCACCGCCAGCCGCGCCGCATAAATCGCGTCATACCCCACCGCCCGCTCCGCCCCCTCAAATGGCGCTACCAGCCCAATCTTGACAACCGGTTGGACGCTGGCGCAGCCAGCCAGGATAGTAATCAGTAAGCAGTAAACAGTAATCAGTGACCAGTAGCAAGTGACTGAATACTGACTACTGAACACTGAATACTGTTTACCATTCTCACCGGCAGCGCTGAACATTGCTCAAATGCTCCTCGTACGTAATGCTGAAGGCGTGGCTGCCGGAAACGGAGGAAGTGCAGTCCACCACGAAGAAGATGAAGGGGGTCGAGGTGGGAAAAGCGACCGCTTCCAGGGAGGAGAGACTGGGATTGGCAATGGGGCCAGGCGGCAAACCAGCATAGCGATAGGTGTTGTAAGGCGAATCATTCTCTAAATCGACCAGATAAAGCGGGGATTTCCACCAGCTGCTGCTCTCTGGCTGGTAGCCGAGCGGGTACTGCACCGTGGGATCGGCCTCCAGCCGCATCCCCTGGGCCAGCCGATTGTAGAAGACGCCTGCAATAATCGGCCGTTCCGTGGCCACAACCGCCTCCCGCTCCACAATCGCCGCCAGCGTCACCGCCTGATGCATGGTCAAACCTTGATTCTGGAACCCTTGCCGCATGGCGGGCGTCACCCGCCGATCAAACGTTCTGAGCATCAAATCGACCAGATAGACCGCATCGGCCTCTCGCGGCACGCGGTAGGTGTCGGGGAAGAAGAACCCTTCCAGTGAGGTGGTGGCGGGCAGATCGGCCAGAAAGCTGTACGGGGTCAGGTCGAACGCCGCTCGCCGCTGGGCGATAGCCAAAAATTGGGCAGCGTCGATGTTGCCGGTGGGGTTGTTGGCCAAATAATCGGCCATTTGCTCCAGGCGCCACCCCTCCACAAAGCGCAAATCAACTTCCTGGGCCACCGCTCTGGTGAGCGTAGTCGCCAGTTGGGGAATAGTTTGCTGGGGATCGAGGATAAAGTCGCCCGCTTCCAGCCGGGCATCCAGGCCGTAGTAGCTCAGGTAGTTGAGAAACAGCTCAGTGTTGTTGAGCAGCCCAGCCACGGCCAGATTGGCGGCGATGGTGTCGGCAGACTCGCCAGGGGCGATGGTAAATGGGGCGGGGGTAAAGCCATTGCCTGCCGGTTCTTCCAGAGCGGCGGCGTTGACGGCCAGGTAGGCTTGCAAGTAAAGGGTGCGCGGTTCGGCGAAACGGCCGTTTCCCAGCCCAAATTCCGCCCCACGCCACTGAAAGTAGAAAACAAAGCTCGCCGTCAGGCAGCCGGTCAGCACCACCAACAGCAAACCCGCCCGCAGCAGGCAGCTCAACCAACGGCCGCTGCGGCTTTTCGGCGGCTCTTGAAATGGATCCTTGCGACGCACCGGTCGTATTTTTTGCGTATCGATAATTCACCTCTGGGAGTGTAATTAGGTAATTGGGTAATTTTGGGTTGGAATTACTCAATTACCCAATTACTCAATTACTTTTTTCAGCCACGATGGGCATCTAGATAGCTCTGCAAAATAAAGGCGGCGGCCACCGCATCCACCTGCTGGCGAGCTTTTTTGCCCCGCTTGCCGCGCTGACGCAGGCTCTCTTCGGCCTGGACGGTGGTAAAACTTTCGTCCCAAAAGTGGATGGGCACGGCACACTGCTGGCTGAACTCGGCGATATAGTCACGAATCCAAACGGCCGTTTCGCTATCCTCACCCTCTGCCGTAGTGGGCAGGCCAACCAGCAGCAGCGTCACCTGCTGCTCCGTCATAATTTGCTGGTAGCGAACAAAATCTTCCTCGCGGGATTTGCGCTTCACCACGCCGTACGATTTGGCAATGGTGCGGGTAGGGTCGCTGATCGCCACGCCAATCCGCTTGCTGCCTAAATCCAGCGCCATCACCCGGCCAGGGTAGGGCGCATTCATCCGCCCAGCTCTCCCAGGGCGTGCAGGGCAAAAAAGAGGGCGCTTTGCTGCACCGAATCGACAATTTCCCCGGCAAACAGCATCTGTTTCACCTGAGGAATGGGCAGCTTGAGCAGCTCCATCTCTTCGTGTTCGTCCCAGTTGGGCACGGCCGTTTCCACCACACCCGTCGCTAAAAAGTAGTAGGCCTGGCAGCTAAACCGGGCCGGATCGGGTGCGCCGCTGCCAATTGGCGCAATGGCCGCACAGCTGTGGCCCGTTTCTTCCAGCAGCTCCCGCCGTGCCGTCGCTAAGGCAGATTCGCCCGCGTCGATCAGGCCACCGGGTGTTTCCAGCAACGTTTTACCCAGGCCATGGCGATAAATACGCAGCAGCACAATCTCGCCCTCTGGCGTTACCGGCACCACGTTCACATAGCTGCGGCTTTCCACGATGAAGTATGGATCGATGAGACGGCCGTTTCCCATCTCGCACCGATCCGCCCGCACCGCAATCCACTCATTTTGCAGCAAATATTCCGAATTGAGCACTTTCCAATCTAACTGATGCATAGTTCCTTGATTGTCTGGATTACGGCCGTTTTGACTTGCCGTTTTGCCTACGAAATAGAAGTGAAGCGAGTTAAAAGTAAAAAGTGATAAGTGAAAAGTCAAGTCACTTTTTACTTTTCACTTCTCACTTTGATCACGGCTCAATCACCGTCTGAATTCGCGTCGCCACATACGGCACGCGGTCGAACCATACCGGCCAGATGTCCAGCGTGGGCACGGAGCGGAGGGGGAGTTGTTGGTAAAGGTAGGCAGCGGCAATGTCCGGGGCTTGGCCAGTAACGGCCGTTATCGGCCCATCCAGCGCTAAATTTGCCGCCACAACTGCACTGCCCATCATAGAAAACGTCACCCGGCCCGCCTCATCTACCGCCACCACCTGGCCGCTTTCAAAGCGAATGCTGTCTGGCACCAGGGCAAAACCGGCCGGAACCGCCTGCCCCAGCGATTCAAAGACCAGCCCAGAGGCAACGGTAGTGTCTACGGCCGTTCCCTGCAAAGCTGCCCGTATGACCAGGGTTAATTCGGCCGTTTGCTCCCCCACATCATGGGAAAAGGTTTCGTCCAAAATCGTTACGATACGCACCGCATCATTGGACAAAAATTCGCGTGCCGTTAGCTGCGCTTCCATGTTGGCCAGAGCCACCGCCTGCAAAAATTGCAGCGCCTGCGCCCGCAATCGCTCCTGATCAGCAGCAGCCACAGCGGCCGTTTCCCGCACCGCCCCCCCTGCCAACGATTCCAGATTGCGCACCTGCACCTGCACTCCGAGCGACCCTTCCACCCGGTTGACCAGATTGGCCGCCACGTTTCCCTGCGGCCCCGGCGCTTCGGCAATCACCTCCACTTCGGCCGTGCTGCCCACCGCCTCCGCCAGCGTCGCTTCTGCCAGCGTCTGGAACACAATATTGCTGCCGTCGGACGTGCTGACCCGCGTTCCCGCCGGAATGACGACGGACTGCGGCAGCTGATTGACAAACAGGACATTACCCCGCGCCGAGACGTCGGGCAGCTCGATGGAGCCGCTGGTGGCTACGCTGGTTTGCCACGATTCGGTTGTGGTGAGCAGGCGGGCGGGTACAGTATTACGGCCGTAATCCACCGCCGTCAGCGCAGGGTCCGCAATGACGGCCCGCTCCACCTGAACCGTTTCCGTTTCTGGCTGCAAAATAATGGTCGCACCCGGCACGGCGTAGATGAAGGCGGCGTATAAAATCGCCAACGTGAGGCAAAACAGGAAGATGGCAGCGTAACGCACCAACCAGAGGCGCGTGGTTGATTTTGGCCGCAGGCGGCGGTTCATCTCCTGGCGGTCAGCGGTATCGAGGGTGGGATACGGCCGTTCGCCCATCACCTCCTCCCACGCACCATCTCCTACTGTGGGCAAGCCCACCCGCTCATGCCGCTTACGCCCGCGCCACCAGCTCCGGCGGCTGTTTTCTGCTATCTGCACCGAGGGAAAGACGGGCAGCCCCAGCGCCCGCGCCTGCCGGGTGATGGGCACGTCGGGCGTCACCAGCCCCACTTCCAGCCGCTGCCGGTCGGCAAAGCGGCGCAGGCGCACCAAATCCAGCCCCTCACGCAGCACGCCACCATCCGGCGGCAGCACCAACAGCAGATGCTGCGCCCCGGCCCATTCCAGCCGATCACAAATGGAGATGATGTCGTCTTCGCCGTCGAGGTGGATTATTTGCATCTAAAAGATGCGTAATTGAGTAAGTGAGTAAGTGAGTAATTGAGTAATTGAGTAATTTGACGGTTGCACCCAAATTACCCAATTACCTAATTACCCAATTACCTAATTACCTAATTACACTCACTCCTTCAAAGCAGCTTCAATTAAACCAGGCACCAGCGCCAGCGCTTCAGGCAGTTTGGACGCATCCTTGCCGCCCGCCTGGGCCATGTCGGGGCGACCGCCGCCGCCGCCACCAACCACGGCAGCGACTTCGCGCACAATGTCGCCTGCCTTCAGGCCGCGCGCGATTAAATCTTTGGTAACTACAGCAATGATAATTGGTTTGCCGCCGTTGACCGTGGCCAGTACGGCCGTTCCCGATCCCACAACATCCCGGAACCGATCCGCCATCTGGCGCAGCCCTTCAACCTCGACCCCCTCTACCTGAGCGGTGAGCAGCTTTACGCCCGCCACTTCCTGCGTGCGAGCCATAATCGACTCAAACTGGAACGCCGCCAGCCGCTGCTGCATCTGATCCAGCCGCTTCTGGGCCGCTTTTTGCTCCGCTTGCAGCGCCTCGATGCGCGATTCCAGCTCAGAGATGGGCACATTGAGCTGCCCGGCCAGGCGGTCCAGCAGATTGAGCCGCGCCATCACCAGCGCCCGTGCGCCGCGCCCGGTCACTGCCTCTACCCGGCGCACCCCGGCCGAAACCGCCCCCTCGCTGGTAAAGCGAAACAGGCCAATGTCGTTGGTCTCGGCGACGTGCAAACCACCGCACAGCTCAAAACTATAAAGCGATTCAGCCCCGTTGCCAATCTGCACGGTGCGCACAATCTCGCCGTATTTTTCGCCAAAGAGGGCCATTGCCCCCAGGCCAATCGCTTCTTTCTGGCCCATGTACTCAATTTCTACGGGATAGTTGGCCAAAATTGCCTCGTTAATTTGGGCTTCGATTTCCGCCAGCGTCTCGTCGTTGACGCCGCCGTCGTGGGTAAAGTCGAAGCGCAGCCGGTCTGGCGCAACAAGTGAACCCGCCTGGGTGACGTGGCTGCCCAGCCGGTCGCGCAGCTCTTTGTGCAGGATGTGGGTGGCGGTGTGGTTGCGGCGAATGTCGCTGCGCCGCTCATCATCGACATGCAGCTGGACTGGCTGGCCCAGGCGCAGCTCCCCCTGCACCACCTGCCCCAGATGCACAATGAGGCCGTTGAGCGGCTTGCGTGTGTCGTCTACACGAAATATCGCTGTGCCGTTCAGCCCCACAATTTGCCCCGTGTCGCTTACTTCACCACCGGATTCGACGTAAAAGTTGGAAACGGCCGTAACCACCTCCACATTCTGCCCCATCCTGGCAGACTCTACCAGCTCACCTTCGCAAACCAGCCCCACAATTTCGGACTCAGTCTCTGCGCCCAGGTATGGGTCGTACTCAACGCCGTCTTCCAGCTGGCCGGTCATTTGGAGATTGGTTAGGAGACGGCCGTATACCCCCGTCTCCGCGCTGTATTCACCAAACGCCCCCTTGCCGCTGGCAATGGCGTGCGCTTCACGCGCCGCCGTGTAGCCCGCCTCATCCACGGTAAAGCCACGTTCCTGGACCACATCGCGGGTAATTTCCAGTGGCAGTCCGTGCGTGGCGTACAAATCAAAAGCCACCTCACCCGAAATCTCTTTTTCACCCTTCTCATTCAGCGCAGCCATCACGTGATGCAGCTGTATCAGGGCAGATTCCAGCGTACGGGCAAACTTCTTTTCTTCCTGCGTGAGCGTGCGCAAGACATGTTCCTGGCGCAGCTTCAGCTCTGGGTACGCCTGGCCCATCTGCTGGATGTACACCCTGGCTACTTCGGCCAGAAACGGCCCGGTAAAGCCGATGCTAAAACCAAAACGCACTGCCCGCCGGATGATCATCCGCAGCACATAGCCTGCACCGGTGCTGCCGGGGCGCACCCCATCGGCAATCAAAAAGGTGGCCGCCCGGCAATGATCGGCAATAACGCGGTAGCCAACGAGATGCTCCGCCCGCTGTTCGTCGCTGTCACCCAGCAGCGCCTGCACCTTGTCCAACACGCTGCTGAACAGGTCGGTGTCATAATTATTATCGGTGTGCTGCATGATTTGCACTACCCGTTCCAACCCCAGCCCAGTATCCACCGATGGCTTGGGCAGCGGCGTCAGGGTGCCGTCTTTCTCGCGGTTAAACTGCATAAAGACCAGATTCCAGAATTCCAGAAACTGTTCGTCATCGTCGGCATTGAGCTGGTTCGGATCGCAGCTGGCCATATCGCCTGTGTAGTAAAACATCTCGGAGTTAGGGCCGCAGGGGCCCGTTTCGCCCATCTCCCAGAAGTTATCTTTTTTGCCAAAGCGCAAAATCTTTTCGGCAGGCAGATAGTGCTGCCACAGCTCAAACGATTCGTCGTCGTCGGTGAAGATGGTGGCCCAGAGCCGCTCTTCTTCCAGCTCTAGCACGCCGGTAACAAACTGCCAGGCGAAGTCAATCGCCTCTTTTTTGAAATAATCGCCAAACGAGAAATTACCCATCATCTCGAAAAAGGTGTGGTGGCGGGGTGAAGGACCGACGTTTTCCAGGTCGTTGTGCTTGCCCTGGACGCGCATCACTTTTTGGGCAGTGGCGGCGCGGGTATACGGCCGTTTCTCCCTTCCCAAAAAGACATCCACAAACTGGTTCATCCCGGCGTTGGTAAACAGCAGTGTCGGATTGTCGTACTGGGGCAGCGGCGCACTGGCAACGACTTCGTGCCGCTGCTCGTTAAAATAATCTAAAAATGCTTTGCGAATTTCATTGCTGGTTGTGGGTCTCATTTTCACTCCGTTTTGTCAGTAATCAGTTCATCAGTGTTCAGTAGGTCAGTATTCAGTTTTCCAGTTGGTTCAACTGGTCACTGATTACTGGCCACTGATTACTGATAACTGAACACCAGAATTTTACCGTAGCAACAAAAAACCGCCAGACTGCACTTTTGGAGCTTACAGTCTGGCGGCTAAGATGCTGCGCTTAAATTAGGTGAAAACTCAGGCAGCAGCATTTGCCAGACTGTGGGTCTGGGCGGCGGCTGCGGCGGCGCTGAGGCGCGGTTGAGAATTCACAAAGGTAACCATGAGGCGAATGGTAGCAAATCACTCCTGGCGTGTCAACGGCAAAATTGTCGGCGGGTGCGCGGAGAAATTGTTGATGGGAATTAATTCCAGCGCCAAGCCTCGTGAGTTGGCCAGATACCCTGTCGCCACGGATGGTCAGGCGCAGGGCGGTAAGGTTGGCCACTTTGAGACACTGATTCAGCGGGCAGGGACGGCGTTGTGTCTGAGGCAACCTTGACCGAGGCAAAGGTGATTCGGGCGAAATGGGGACGCTGCCGTCGGGCTTGAGCTTGAAAATCCTGATGGCGTTGCTGCCAGTAAGCTGAAACGATTTGTGACCATCCTTGAGACCAACGTCCATTGCAAATCAGATTACGCAAAGCCAACATCGGGTCAACGTGAGGCGCTGCCCAGCGCATCCCTGCCTGTTTCAGGCGGCTGTGCACCACTCCTTTGTGACTGCTCTCGACTGACCCCGAACCAATTGGTAGCCCTCGTGCTTGAAAATAAGGGTAATCAATCAGCTTTTCTCGTTTCTGTAAATAATGGCGTGCTGTGTCTATCGTGGCCAGTTGTTCATCTGTGGTCGCTTTGGCAGCCAGAAGACAGATGTCAGCTATCGTCTGTCGCGGTGGTTTGTGTTTGAGTTGATGGAGTGTGCGCCTAAGCCAGGCGCTAAACTCTGGGGTCCCCTCCCCCAGGGCAGCTTTGCCTGCGGCCGCCACGTAGTCGCTGGCATGGCGGAAATCGAGAATCCGCTCCGCTTGAGGAAAATGGAAATCAGCAAAACTCTGAATCCAATCAGACCCATCATTGACCGTGGCAACCAATCGCGCCTTGCTTACCCCGCGCCGCTGTAGTTCAGCCAGGGCATACCGCTCAAAGGCGCGTATCCCATAGCTGCGGGAAAAGTAGCTCAGGTTCCTGGTTTTGACTTGCACTTCGCCTGCTTTCTCTTGCCACACAGATTCTATTTCCCCGACGACCATTGTTTTCACTTCGCGCCACTCACCTGTCGTCAACTGGATAAAGGCACCATCGGCACTCACCAGCATTTTCTCTGCTATGGTCTCGGGTACGGGAGCTTCCCTTTCGATGCGCTCAGCTTCGGCTTTTTCGATGGCTTCTGCCAGAGCACCATACCGGTGGGTCACGCTGCGTAAGGTTGAGGCTTCTACCTGTGTTCGCTGATTGAGCCACACTTCTTCGGCTGCCTGTTCAAACGGCAGCTTGCTTCCCAGCCGCGTCATCGCTTCTTGTATCTGTGGCGTATATTGTCCTGGCAGCAAGGCCAGTTCTTCATCCAGGGGGAAAATAGCTCACCCGACAGTGGGCACAATACCCTTTACTTCGCGCCAGTTCCACCACCTGCTCGTGGCTGGTCACCAATTGCCGCTTCTGCTGTCCATTACTGGCTAACGGTTTGCCGCAGACGGGGCATTTGGGCCGTTCCTTTGCAGGCAATCTCTTGAAATCGGCCAACTCGCTGGCCGCTACCAGGTCTTGAATCATATCTGCTCGTATTCTAGCCAGGTTCTCGTCAACCTGGTTTTCGATGTTGCTAAAGGTCGCTTTGGGCTGCTTTTTGCGCCACTGACTGACTTCATCACTCGCTTGACGAAAGGATTCTGCCCACTTGTCTTCTTTATTCATTGCTCTTACCTCCATTTTGGGCTTCTATTCTCTCATCAACAATACTTCCGCGCACCC
>JBGTCV010000058.1:0-8613 GCA_041748655.1 Promineifilaceae bacterium (SeqCode)
TCACCAGCGGTTTTGTTGAAGGAATGAACAACAAGATTCGGCTAATCAAGCGCCTTGCTTTTGGCTTGCCATCTTTTGCTCATTTCAGAGCGAGAATTCTGTGGGTCTGCGGTTGACCACAGAATTCCTCAGAGAACCATAAAAGTTTCACAAGTTCCTCCAGTAGAAATAATGGTTAGTCGCTGGTGACTGGTCAATACAACTAGCCACCAACCACCAACTGCTACTCAAATTGCCAGTTATGGGGGGCGAACCAATCCCCGCGCATGGCCAGCAGCAGCAGCGTAATGCTCAGGGCGATAACGGCCGTCATCAAGCCAAACAGCAAACCGGGTCCCCATACATCAAAAATGTAGCCGCTCAGGATGGAGGTGAGCAGCGGAGCCAACCCTAAAAAGGCGGCCTGGAAAACCGATTGGGCCGTGGAGTTCCAGCCTTCCGGGGCGCGTTCGTTGAGCAGCTGCACCATCACCACAAACAGCAGGCCGTAACCCGCTCCTTTGATGGCACTGAAAATGATGAGAACGGTGGGCGACCAGGCCAGGGTATAGCCCAGCAGCGAAACCACCAGCAGCCCCATCGCCAGCAGCAAGGTTTGCGGCCCCTGCAGCCGCCGCACGATGGCCCCGCTGTGGCGCATAATGGGCACTTCAGCCAGGGCGGAAAGGCCAAACATCAGCCCGATTTGCGTTTCATTGCCGCCCAACTGGCTGATGAAAACGCCGCCAAACAGGAAGGTGCTGAACAAGGCTATCCCTAGCAGGAAGGCGGTGACGTATAAAATCACCAGACCTTTGTCCTGCGCTAAAAAGAGAACGGAGCGACGGCCGTTTCCACCAGCCAATTCCCCCTCTTCCAGCCTGCGTGCAATGAACAGGGCCGGTAAAACGGCTACAGCCGCTACCAAAAACATACTGCGATACCCCACCTGCTGCCAGACGATACCGCTCAAAATGGCAACGGCCGCAAAGCCAAACGATCCCCACAGCCGCATATCGCCGTAATTGAGCTTGTGGCGGGTAGCCATACGGACAATAACCCCATCGGCAATGGGCAGCGTGGGGCTGCGCATGGCCGATTCCAAAATGACCAGCAGAAAAAAGACGCCGAAACTGGTGGGATAGGGATAGAGCAGCAGCACCATTCCCCAGCCCACCAGGCTGATTTGCAGCAGGCGCAGCCGCCAACCCCGTCGGTCGGCCAGGGAAGAAAGGGCCGGAGCCACCACAAAGGCAAACAGCGGGAAGATGGCGGCTAAAATACCAATTTGCGTGCCGCTAAAGCCCAGCTCTAGCAGATAAACATTAAAATACGGGGCGTACAGCGCCACCATCGGCCAAAAAAAGCCATAGTAGGCTGCTCCAATCGTAGCTGGCCGGGCAGGCGGAAAGGCCAGACGCTTAAAGACCATGTTGTTCTCCAAAAAGTAAAAGTGGGAGCTGCTCCCAGCAGGAAGGCTCCCCGGCGAGAATTATAAGCGTAATTGTCTAAAAAGGGATGGGTTTATGGGCTTTTGCTGCTGTTCCCTACCGAAGGCCGGTAGGCGGGCCTGTTATTAGTCGGCGGGTTCGAGGGTGAAGCGGAAGGGAAAGCCTTCCAGGCGGGCGGCCATGGTGGCCATTTTCACCCGCCGTTCGGCCTCTGCTTTGGGCAAGGTATCCACGACAGAAAGCCCCTCGTTGTGGACCTGCCACATAATCGCTTCGGCAAAGATGAGCGGCTTTTTGAAGATTTGCACCATGATGCGCACCACAAACTCCATGGTGGTGACGGGGTCGTCGTGGGCAATCACTTTCCAGAGCGGCTCTATTGCCGCGTCCTGGCGGATCTCTTGCTCTTTTTCGATGTCGGTGTCGTGGGTTACGGCCGTATTCACCCAATCACACTGCCCATTTGCCGTTAAGAAAAATTTGTGTGTTACTGCTTGCTTCATCTGCCCGGCATTTTAGAGCAAATAAGCTGGAATGGCGACTTACCGCCAGCAACAGCACCGAGAAAGCGTGAATTTTATGCATTTTGGGGGTTCGTAACGAAGATCGACAGATTTGTGATTATCATCTGCTTTTACGCCCGAGTTCGTAATAGCATATTTCGTAAAATGAGTAAGCATTATGAAAAAAATAACCATCCCCTTCATTTTGATATTCGTTACCTTTTTGTTAACTGGCAATTTATTGGCCATGCCGCCCAGCGCCGCCACCCGTGGCACCATTCGCGGTACGGTGTACCTGGACGCAAACGGTGACGGCCGTTGCGGCAGCAGCGTGGCAGATGAACTGCCCGTGTCCAACATCGATCTCGCGTTTGTGATGTTGGCCAACGATCAGCACGCGGCGCTCTACACCGGCAGCAACGGCACCTACGGTCTGCCGTCTGTGGGAGCAGGCACCTGGGAGGTGACGGCCGTTCCCAATCCGGCCCTGTGGCGGGTTACTTCGGCCAATCCGGTACAGGTGAACGTCTCTGAACGAGACGGCTGGGTGAAACTCAATGTGGACTTTTGCGTGCAGGCCGCGCCGGGGGTCAGCGTATCCACCGCCCGCCTGCAAACTTTGCCCGCCCGCGATGCCGCCGCCGTGCTGCAATCCATCCCCACAACTACGAACAACAGCGGCACAAGCAATTCAGCGATTTCTGAGCGGCTTCTTACCGAACCGCCACCAGCGCAGCCCGCACCCAACCTGGACGCTGCTGCCACTGAGGAAGTAACTGCCGTTCCCGCCGAAAGCTGGCTCACCTACCTGAACCACTTTCGCACGATGGGCGGCCTGACGCCGCTGCAAAACTCGCCGGCCCTCTCCAGCGGCAGCCTGCTGCACAGCCGCTACATCGTGCTCAATGATACTCCCATTGCCCACAGCCAGAGCAGCAGCAACCCACTCTACACGCCAGAAGGCAATCAGGCGGCCAAAAACAGCAACCTCTTCACCACCACCCAAATTGAAGCCGATTACAGTTGGGCCATTAACTTCTGGATCTCCGCGCCTTTCCACCTGACCCCCATTATTGATCCGGGTCTGGAGACGGTGGGTTTCGGCAGCTTCAATGCGCCCAACGGCACCTTCCACATGGCCGCCGTGCTAGACGTAATATCGGAACAAGGCATTGGCAGCGGCGCCACTTTCCCAATCTACTTCCCCGGCGACGGCGCCACGACCTGGGTGGTGCGGCACAGTCTGTTCGAGTGGCCCGATCCGTTGGCCAGCTGCCCCGGCTACCAGCGCCCCACGGGCTCGCCCATTGTGCTGCAGCTGGGGGATGGCAGCACCACACCCCGAGTCACCAGCCACTCGCTGGCGGAAAACGGCCGTGTTGTGGAAAGCTGCCTCTTCGCCGAATCCAGCTACAGCAACCCCGACAGCTACGCCCAGGCCACCGGCCGCAAAATCCTCGATGAGCGGGACGCGATTGTCATCATGCCGCGTTCACCGCTGCTGGGTAACAGCACCTATACCGCCACCATCCTGGCCAATGGGCAAACGTACACATGGTCCTTTAGCACCGGCAACTCGCCGCCCACAGAATAAATTGTGATTGAACTGGGCTAATTTTCGACGAAGGCACCGCGTAGCAGCGGTGCTTTTTTTGTGCTTTCGTGAAGTAACGGCCGTATCTCCCAACTTCCACCAATTACCGAACACCGATTACCAAAACTCTCCTCAAGCCCGCTTGTGACGTTTGTCACAATAACTTTGTGACACCCGTCGCTAACGCCCTCACTGGCCTTCTTCTATACTTTCGATCTATTCGGATAAGCGAATACATGCATAAGTGATAAGGTGGACTGATGGAAATTCCCCAAATCGAAGAGTTAGAACTATTACACGCCAACATCTGCCAGGCGCTGGGCGATCCCAAACGGATTCAAATTTTATACGCACTGCACGGCGAACCCCGCTACGTCTCTGCCCTGGCCGACGATTTGGGGATGCCCCAGCCCACCGTTTCCCGCCACCTGCAAGTGCTGCGGCAGCGCTCGCTGGTGCTCACGGAGCGGGACGGCCAAACGGTGGTCTACCGCCTGGCCGATGCACGCATCATCGACGTGCTGAACATGATGCGCCAGATCATGCGCGACGCGCTGGATCGCCAAACGAATGTTTTAGCCTAAAGGGCTTTGCTATGTGAGTGGTGCGAGGCACTGGCCAAACGGTTCCAACCCATTGAAACGCCTGCGGCCAGTGCCTTGCACCTGAGTAAAAATTGGATCGACTGAGACTTCTAAACGCCAATCTTCTGAAAAACAGTTTTACCTGAAAGGTACCTCACCATGAAGACGTTCAAATATATCTGGATTGTTGGCTTAATTACCACCCTGCTGCTGGTGGCCATTCCCATCATCATCTGGATTCCCAATGAGCCGGTGAAGGCAGATGATCCGTGGGCCAACGTGTCGGCGCGGCTGCCAGCCACCGACCACACTGACCTGATCACAGGGCCATTGGAGACGGGGCCGGAGGTAACGGCCGTTTGCCTCGAATGCCACGAAGAGGCCAGCCACCAAATGATGCAAACCGTCCACTGGACCTGGGAAAGCGAACCCGTCATGCTGCCCGGTCGTGACGAACCTGTCACCATCGGCAAGGCGAACCAGATCAACAACTACTGCATCGGCATTCGCGGTAATGAACCCGCCTGCAACACCTGTCACGCCGGATATGGCTGGGAAGACAGCACCTTCGACTTTTCCAACGAGCTGCTGGTAGACTGCCTGGCCTGCCATGCCGACCGGGGACTGTACAGCAAAAGCACCGCCGGACGCCCCGCTGAAGGGGTGGACCTGGTAGCGGCGGCCCAAAGCGTTACCACTCCCACCCGGCAAAATTGCGGCAGCTGCCACTTCAACGGCGGCGGCGGCAACGCCGTCAAGCATGGCGACATGGACGAAAGCCTCTACTTCCCCTCCGAAAGCATTGACGTTCACATGGGTCGCTACGACTTCCAATGCATCGACTGCCACAAAACAGAAGACCATCTCATTCAGGGCCGCGCCATGTCGGTGAGCGTAGACAGCAAAAACCAGATCGCCTGCACCGACTGCCACAACAGCAGCCTGCACGCCGATGCCCGGATCAACGACCATGTAGACACGGTGGTCTGCCAGACCTGCCACATCCCAGAAGGGGCGGTGCGCGAACCCACCAAGATGGATTGGGATTGGTCTGCCGCCGGAAATCTAGACATCCCCGATGATCCGCATGTCTACCTGCGCATCAAGGGCAGCTTTGTGTATGAGCGCAACTTTATGCCCGCCTATACCTGGTACAACGGCACGGCCGATCGCTACATTTTGGGCGACCTCATCGACCCGACCCAGCCGACGCTCATCAATGAGCCATTGGGCAGCATTGGCGACCCCACAGCGCTCATCTGGCCGTTCAAGATCCACAACGCCAACCAGATTTATGATTCAGAGTACAACTACCTCATTCAGCCCAAGACGGTGGGGGCAGGGGGGTACTGGTCCGAATTTGATTGGCAGTTGGCCGCCGAGCTGGGGGCAGAAGCGACCAGCATGATTTTTAGCGGTTCGTATGACTTTGCTCCAACGCAGATGTACTGGAATTTGTCCCACATGGTGCAGCCCAAAGAGAGCGCGCTGCAATGTACGGACTGCCACGGCGAAAACGGCCGTATGGATTGGCAAGCCCTCGGTTACTACGGCGACCCCCTCACCTGGGGCGGTCGTGACCAATTCACAGGGGCTTATCAGGATTAAAAAATAACCCTCACCCCAGCCCTCTCCCTAAGAGGGAGAGGGAGCAGATTCCCTCCCCCTGACAGGGAGAGGGTTAGGGTGGGGGTATAAAAGCACGGATTTTCGATGAACGATCTCAGACTCAGAAAATTTCACCTTCCTTCTGCGAGATTTTGGTTGATGGCGCTGCTGGGACTAACGGCCGTACTGCTTGTCGCCCAGCAAACGCTGGCCCAGGATCAGCCGGCTGAACCAACACCCACTGGCCCGCCGCTGCACCCCACCTTTGCCCTGCTGGATGCAGCTGGAAACAACGTTCTGACCAGTAACGAACCCGTCTCCACCATGAACACCTGCGGCAGCTGCCACGACACCGATTTCATTGCCAGGCACAGCGCCCACGCCGATGCCGGTTTGAGTGAGATGTACGCGCCAGGGGAGATGGTTAACGGCCGTTCCTGGGACACCAGCACCGGTACCTTTGGCAAATGGAATCCGCTGCTCTACCACACGCTTTCCCCCCAAGGGGACAACACGGTTGACCTTACCACTCCTGGCTGGCTGATGCTGTTCAGCGAGCGGCACGTGGGCGGCGGGCCAGCCGTCACAAGCCGGACAGGTGAGCTGCTACTGAGCCTCCCCCCAGACACCAGCAGTTTGGACGCCAGCGTTATTGATCCAGCCACAGGTGAGTTGGTGGCCTGGAATTGGCAGGAATCCGGCGTGGCGGAGATGGACTGCTTCCTCTGCCATCTGCCAGACGCCGACAATGCCGCCCGCATTGCCACCATGCAGGCGGGCGAATTCAAGTGGGCCAGCACAGCGACCCTGTCCGGAACGGATGTGGTGGAAATGATGGCAGATGGCCGTTTCCAATACAACCCCGACGCCTTCGATGAAGCAGGTCTACTACGATACGGCTTCGTCAATGTGCAGGACCCCAGCAACACCGGCTGCGGCAGCTGCCACGGCGTCGTCCACACCGACCTCAGCATCCCCCTGACGCTGGACAGTCTGCAAATTGGCGACTGGAGCACCCTCACCACCGGGCAGATCATGTCCCCCCAGCGGCTGCTCAACTCCGGGCTGAACCTGGCCGACAAAGGGACGCTCTCCCGCTCCTGGGACATCCACCTGGAGCGCGTGGTTGCTTGTGTCGATTGCCATTACGCCCTCAACAACCCGGTTTATTACCAGCCATCGGGCAACAGCCAGCTGGAGCATCTGCTGTTTGATCCACGCCGCCTCGATTTTGGCGAATATCTCTACCGGCCGCTGCACCAGTTTGCCAAAGGCTCCAGCGCCCAGGGCAGCCTGGCCCCGCAGTACGACAACAGCCTGCGCCGCTGCGACGACTGCCACAGCATCGAGGTGACGCATAACTGGCTGCCCTACAAAGATCGCCACATGGACGCCGTGAGCTGCGAATCGTGCCACATTGGCCAGATTTACGCCCCGGCGCAGCAGGCCATCGACTGGACGGCACTGCAAGCGGACGGCACGCCTCTCAACCAATATCGCGGCATCGACGGGCCGATTGGCCAGCCCGGCAGCCTGATCACGGGCTACGAGCCAGTGCTGCTCCCCCGCGAAAACAAAGACGGCAGCACGACATTGGCACCGCACAACCTGATTTCTACCTGGTTCTGGGTCTACGGCCAGCCGGAGCGGCCAGTGCGCCAGCAGGATCTGCAAACCGCCTGGTTTGACGGGGACGATTATGCAGACGAGATTGTTGCGCTGTTTGATGGGGACGGCAACGGCCGTCTCGACACAACCGAACTTATCCTGGACAGCGACGCCAAAGTGAGCCTCATCGCCGGGCGACTGGCGGCCCAGGGGCTGGACAATCCGCGCATCAGTGGTGAGATACGGCCGTACAGCATCAACCACAACGTGGGCGGGGCCGATTGGGCCATCCGCGACTGCGGCGTTTGCCACGGCGAACAGTCGCGCATCAGCCAGCCGCTGGAATTGGCCAGCTACCTGCCTGGCGGCGTCCAGCCCACCTTTGTCAACGACGGCGGCAGCAACTTCAACGGCACGCTGACCATCACGGAGGATGGCGCGTTGTACTATTCACTGGAAACGGCCGCAGCCGGTCTCTACATTTTGGGTCATGATGCCGTGGCCATCATCGACTGGATTGGCATTGTGCTCTTCCTGGGGGTGTTTGCCGGGGTAGTTGTGCACGGCGGCCTGCGCTACGCTGCCCTGCGCCGCCGCCCGCCCAGCGAGCCAAAGCTGCGCGAGCTGTACATGTACTCCGTCTACGAACGGCTGTGGCATTGGCTGCAAACCGCTGCCATCCTGCTGCTGCTCATCACCGGGCTAATCATTCACAAGCCAGATATGTTTGGCGCGTTCAGCTTTGCCTACATGGTGCAAATCCACAACATTTTGGCCGTGATTCTGGTGGTCAACGCCTTCCTCTCCCTCTTTTACCACCTGGCCAGCGGCGAAATCAAGCAATATTTGCCCCGGCCGCGCGGTTTTTTCGACCAGGCCATCGAGCAGACAATGTTTTATCTACGCGGGATCTTCCGCAACGAGCTACATCCGTTTGAAAGAGCGCCGGAGCGCAAGCTGAATCCGCTGCAGCAGGTCACTTACTTTGGCATTCTCAACGTGCTGCTGCCGCTGCAAATCCTCACCGGCATTCTCATGTGGGGGGCGCAGCGCTGGCCAGCGGTGACGGACCGTCTGGGCGGGCTGCTATTTTTGGCCCCGTTCCATACGCTGATAGCGTGGCTGTTTGCCACCTTTATTGTGCTGCATGTGTACCTGACCACCACCGGACACACGCCGCTGGCGAGCATAAAGTCGATGATGCTGGGCTGGGACGAGGTAGAAGTCCACGATCCTGCCGCAGCCCATGATTAAACTGACCCCCACCCTAACCCTCCCCCTGGCAG
>JBGTCV010000059.1:0-54246 GCA_041748655.1 Promineifilaceae bacterium (SeqCode)
ATTCCTGAAATTGTCATTCCGAGCCGTCTTCGGCGAGGAATCTTCGCGTTGGCCGAGGTGAAAGATTCCTCGCTCCGAAGACTCCGCTCGGAATGACAGATAGTTTATTACCGATCTAAAAAGTTTATCTTCATCAGCCCCAGGCTAATTATCACCACTGATTACCGATTACTGATCACCGCCCCCTTGCCCATTCCCCAACCGCTTGATACGATTCGCCCAGATTTTTAACCATCTGGAGAATCGTTTTGCTCAAATCACTCTGGCAACAGCCAGCCGTGCGTCATTCCGTTATCATTTTTCTGGCGCTGCGCCTCTTTTTAAGCGGCTGGGCGGCGCTGGCGTTATGGGTAAACCCCCTGCCAGCACAACCGGATGAATTTATACGGCCGTATCTCCACCAACCCATCCTCAATGAAGGCCCCACTGGGCTGCTGCTGGGGCCGTGGCAGCGGTTCGACGCCCTGCACTACAGCCGCATCGCCGCCGAAGGGTACACGCATCCGGAAGATTCCGTCTTCCCCCCGCTCTACCCCCTGATGATTTGGGGGCTGGGCGGGCTGCTCGGTAGCACGCATGCCGCACAGATGGCCGCAGCCATTCTCATCTCCAACGCGGCGCTGCTGGGGCTGCTCATCCTGCTGCACATCGTTGGGGGGCAGCTCATCGGGCCAGAGAATGCCCCTCGCCTGCTGCTCTATTTTGCCCTGTTCCCCACCGGATTTTTCCTCTTTGCCCCCTATTCTGAATCTTTGTTTTTGCTGCTGACGCTGGGATCGCTTTGGCTGGGGTTTAACGGCCGTTTACAAACCGCCGGGCTGTTGGGATTGTTGGCGGCGCTCACCCGCCTGACCGGCTGGGTGCTGGTGGTGCCGCTGGCGTATCAGTTTTGGCAGCAGCATCTGGGGCAGGGCAAATGGAAAATCGAGCCGGTGAGCTGGCATCCTCGATTGATTTGGACGGGAACGGCCGTCACCCTCCCCCTCGTCGGCTCGCTGCTGTTTGTGCTATACCGCAGCTGGCTGGGGCTGCCCGGCCTGAGCGCCATCTACGCCGAATATTGGTTCCAGCGCACCGCCATCCCCGGCAGCGACCTGCTCCGCGCCCTGCAAGGCATGGCCGGCCTGGGCACGAGCCGCACCGGAGAATTTACCCTCTGGTTCGACTTTTTCACGGCACTGGTGCTGCTGGCAACCACGGTGTGGGCCTTTTCCCGCTGGCGGCACCAGCCGGGCTGGGGGCTGTACGCCGCCATGCTGCTCCTCTTCATGCTGCTGCCCAGTTCTGAGTTCAAGCCGCTCTACTCATTTTCCCGCTACGCGCTGGCGTTTTTCCCCACCTTTTTCCTGCTGGCCCAGGCTGGCAAACGGCCGCTCGTCAATCGACTCATTTTGTATCCCTCACTGCTGCTCTACCTTTATTTTTCGGCCCAATTTTTTATCTGGGGTTGGGTGGCGTAGACAGGAGACTAAAAATAGACGCTGCCCCTATCTTCAGTTATGATTCCCCCATGACGCTAAAAATTCGCCCGGAAACGGCCGTTGACGCCGCAAACGTATACGCAGTCGAAGCCGCTGCCTTTGATCGCCCCGCCGAAGCAGAGCTTGTGCAAAAGCTCCAGCAAAGCGACGTGGCAACCATCTCGCTGGTTGCCTGGCTGGACGATGAGGTGGTGGGCCATATTTTATTCTCGCCGGTTGCGGTAAAAGATGGGGAGGGTGGGGAATTTACGGCCGTTTCCCTCGGCCCTGTCGCCGTTTCCCCCAGCCACCAAAACGCAGGCATCGGTTCCGAACTGTGCCGCAGCGGTTTGGCCGCCTGTTTACAGGCCGGATATGAGCTGGTTTTTGTCCTGGGACACCCAAACTACTATCCGCGTTTCGGCTTCACACCCTCCGCGCCGCACGATCTACACTGTCAGTTTAACGCTCCGGTAGAAGCATTTATGGTGCTGGAACTGGCGCCCGGCGCGCTGCAAGGCAAGCGCGGCACGGTCTACTACCATCCGCTTTTCGGCAGCGTTTAAATAGAGATAACAACGAATTAAAAAATCCGGCATGGTTCATTTTATGATAAGTTAGCTTTACAAATTCGTTTTGATCCTGTCATTCCGAGGAGTCTTCGACGAGGAATCTTTCTCCTGTAGATTAGAAAGATTCCTCGGAGGATACTTCGTAAGACCTCAGCACAGGCTCTCGGAATGACAAGAGGGTAATTTGTAAAGGACGTGCTCCTCTTTCTGAGCCACGCCAAAAATCCCCAAAAATTCGTTAATTTCTCAAATTCGTTGTAGCCATTGATACCAATGAACCACAAATACGCCCAAATTGAGCTCGAACGCCGCTGGCTGCTGGCCGCTTTGCCCGATGCGTTGCACACCAGCCAGGATTATCAGCTCATCGAAGATCGGTACATCACCGGCACGCCGCTGCGCCTGCGCCGCATGACCAATGCCAGCGGGCAGGTGACAGCCCGCAAGCTAACGCAAAAATATCAGGCGGCCGATCAAACCGCTTACGCCACCACCATCACCAATTTTTATCTGGATAAGGCCAGTTATGCCCTGCTGGCAACCCTGCCTGCCCAGATTTTGATCAAGAAGCGGTATAAGTTGGTAGACAGCCGTTTCCAATTCAGCATCGATCAGTTCAGTGGCCCACTCACCGGGCTGGTGTTGGCCGAAATTGAACAGCCAGACATGGCTAGCCTAATGGCAGTGCCTCAGCCCACCTTTGCCTTACGCGAAGTCACGGACGATCCGCGCTTTACTGGCGGCGAACTAGTTGGGTTAACGGCAAATAAATGCCAGCAACTTTTAAGAGAAATCAGTAAGTAATTGAGTAATTGGCTAATTAAGTCACCCAATTACTCAATTACCTAATTACCCAATTACTTCCTCCCGCCTAACGTTTGCCCCAAGCCTAACCCCGACTATAATTCACTTGGCACCTTTACCCACTTCCAAAAATCACTCAGCACCAAACCATTAACAATGCAAAGGGAGACCTATGTACAAAATATTGATCTCAGACAAACTGGGGCAAGCCGGGCTGGATCGGCTCGATCTGGCCAAAGATGCCCAATACGATATGAAAACCGGCCTCAGCAAAGAAGATCTGATGGCCATCCTGCCGGAATATGATGCCCTCATCATCCGCAGCGGCACCAGGGCCGATGCCGACGTCCTCCAGGCGGGCACCAACCTGAAAGTGGTCGGGCGCGCGGGCATCGGCGTAGACAATGTAGACGTTCGCGCCGCCACCATGCGTGGCATCATCGTCATGAACACGCCGGGAGCCAACAGCATCGCCACCGCCGAACAAGCGATTGCTCTGATGCTGGCTGCCAGTCGGCACACCGCCCAATCCCACGCCTCGCTCAAAGCGGGGGAATGGCAGCGTTCCCAATTTGTGGGCACAGAGCTGTACCGCAAAAAGTTAGGCATCATCGGTTTTGGCCGCATTGGCCGCCTGGTGGCCAGACGGTCTCAGGCGTTTGGCATGGAAGTTTTGGCGTTCGACCCGTATGTTTCCGAAGAAGTGGGGCTGGAATTAGGCGTCACTCTGGTTGATCTGGACGATTTGCTGGCTCAATCTGATTACATCAGTCTGCACACCGCGCTGATGCCCGAAACGGAAAAAATCATCAACGCCCAAACCATTGCCCAGATGAAGCCGGGCGTGATCTTGATCAACGCAGCCCGCGGCAAGCTGATTGATGAAGCAGCGCTGGCCGAAGGGTTGAAAAATGGGCAGATTAAAACGGCCGCAATCGACGTCTATCAAAAAGAGCCGCCAGAAAACAATCCGCTGATTGGCCTGCCCAACGTGCTGCACACCCCCCATCTGGGTGCCAGCACCGAGGAAGCGCAGCGAGACGTAGCCACCCAGATTGTGGACCAAGTGCTGGACGCCCTGCGCGGCATCGACTTCCGCAATGCCGTCAACCTACCCTTCCAGGCTGGCCCCGATTTTGCAGAAACACGGCCGTATATGGAACTGGGCGAAAAGCTGGGCAAACTGCACTGCTATCTGGCCGACGGCGCGATTCGGCGCGTGGAAATTGAAGTGCGCGGCGAAACGGTTAACGAACTGCTGAAACCCATTGCCGCCGGGCTGCTCAAAGGCATTATGGAAAAATCGATCAGCGATCAGGTGAATTACATCAACGCCCCGCTGCTGGCCGAAGAAAACGGCATCACCGTGGCTCAAACCAAAGCGGCCAACTCACATGATTATTCCAACCTCATCTCCTGCCGCGTCACCTGGGACGGCGGTGAGCGCACCATGGCCGGCATGTTGTTTGGCGGCGTAGAGCCGCGCATTGTGCAGGTAGACAATTACAAGCTGGACGCCCGCCCCGACGGCCACGTGCTGGTGATGCAAAACAAAGATGTCCACGGCGTCATCGGCCAGGTGGGCACTATCCTGGCCGCCTACGAGGTCAACATCGCTGAATGGCGCATGGGCCGCGACAAGCCCGGCGGCGAGGCGCTTTCGTTTATCAATCTGGACAGCGAACCCAGCAAAGAGGTGCTAGACGCGCTGAATAAAATCCCGGCCATTACCCAGGTAAAACTCATCACATTATGATGCGAGGTAAATATCCAACGTTGACATGTATGCATAATATGCATATAATTTGGTTATCAAATGAAATTTCAGTTTGATCCAGCAAAAGCAAAAAGCAACTTTAGGAAACACCAGGTCTCTTTTGCTGATGTAGAAGCTGTTTTCTATGATCCATTGGCAATTCACATGAAAGACCCTTTTCTGAAGGGGAAGAAAGATGGATTGCTATAGGTTTAAGCAACCAATATCAAATTGTTGTGGTCGTATATATGTTTCGTGGTGAGGAGATCAGGCTAATTTCCGCACGACCAGCTACCCAGCACGAGGTGAAAACTTATGAAGGAAGAATATGATTTCTCAATAGGTAAACGAGGTGCCATCATTCCTGGCAAAGGAAAAACGCGCATAACCATTTATCTTGACAATGCTATTCTTGAAAGCTTTCGTGCAAGAGCTGAAGAGGCAGGTACTGGTTACCAAACCCTTATCAATGAGGTGCTTAAAGAGTATCTAAGCCAGAATGCCGAAAAACCTGTCACGGAATCTGCCCTCAGACGCATTCTTCAGGAAGAGTTTCCTAAAATGCAGCAGATGAGTTCTGCAACACAATAGTTCATAAAAATAGCTGGGTTTCCCCAGCTATTTTTCTTCAGCTCTTCGACATGCGGACGTGGGTATCTGAGGATACCCACGCCTCCATGAGGTTTAGCGGCGGCGGAACCAGGCGAAGGCAACCAGCAGCGCCATGCCACCCGCGCCGCCCAGCAGCCAGATACCCAGATTAGAGGCAGGTGTTTCGGCAACGGCCGTTTCCGCCCCCACCACAATCGCCCCTTCAGCCCCATCTGCCACTTCCGTTGCGGCAGGCACGGCCGCCACTTCGGCAGCTGGCGCAGTTTCCGTGGCCGGAACGGCCGTTTCCGTAGGCGTCGCTGAAGGCAAAGGCAGCGGCATCATGTTGGTGGCCGTTGGGAACAGCGTTTCGGTGGGAGCTGGGGTGTTACTGGTAACGGCCGTTCCCCCATCAGTGGTTCCCTCCGCTTCCGGCGTACCCGCAACCCCAGCCGGAGGTGTATTTACCGCCGATACCACTGGTGGCCCAGCGGAGCCACCCTCGCCACCGGTTCCGGCTTCCACCAGAAAGACCGGCGCACCCCCCATGTAACACTCCCCGATACAGCGTGCCCCAGACAGCGTAATAGAATAGCTGCCGCCCGTCGGTGTAATCCGAGTTTCTGCGCCGGTGATGGGATCGACTAGAACGGCCGAATCTGCCAAAGCTGGCACGTTCAGCGTCACGCTGCTGGTTGTGCGCGCCCACAGCACCCGCGTACTGCCCTGTGGCCGGGTAAAGCTCACCATGGTGTAGCTGCCAGTCTGCTCTCGCCGTACCGGGTAGGTAAAGCCGCCCAGATATTTGATCGTGTTTTGGTAGGCGTAAAAGGCGGGACGTTTGCTGAAGTCATACGGCCGTACCAATCCCCACGACTCTTCCCCCGGCGCAATATTCACATCAATCAGCTTGTAAACCGCTATGCGCCCCGCGCCTGCATAAAACCCGAGTGCATGTGCCTGCACGATGTACCACGCCTGATGCTCCAAATCGAGGTTAAACGCCTGCACCGTCACCGGCCATTCCGGGTCGGTGCTGGGGCGGGCATTTGTCTCGTTAATCCAGACTGCCTTGAGCGGAATGCCCGCCTGCTGCTGGGCCGCAAAGGCGCTGCTCACAATTTGTGGAATCGTCTCCGGCCGGAAGTAGATGTGCAGCGAAACGATGTCGAAATAGTAATTGTTGGCCGCTGCGTCAGGATCAGCCGCCACCATTTGCAAAAAGCGGCCGAGCCAGGACGGATCGTGCCAATAGGTCATGCCGCCCAGGTGGATTTTGGCGTTGGGGTCCACCTGCTTGATGGCCATGTAAGCCACCTTGAGCAGCTGGTAATAATCGGCCATCGAGCCGCTGAACTCATGCCCATAGACGTTGGGGGCGATATCCGGCTCGTTCCAGATAATCCAGTTGTGTACGCCCAGGGGGCCGTAATAAGCGGCCACCCGCCGGGCATAGTTGGCCCATAAATTGCCCGGATCGTCTATCGGTAAATAAAGGCCAAGCGGCACGCCAGAGGCAAAGCCGTCATTGGTGGCCCAAAGCGGGGTGTTTTTCAGCAGCCCCACCACGGTGCGCCCACGGCCGTTGGCTTCGGCCAGCCACTCTTCGTGGACGTGCAGCGTGTTCCAGTCGTTGGGGCCGGTGGGCTGGATTTCATTCCAGTAAAACAGGATGCGCTCCCAGCCGACGCCCAGTTCGGCCGCCTCGCCCGGCGCCCAAAACGACTCCACCGCGCCAAAGCGGTTGTCGATGACGGTTTGCTGGGTTTCTGAGGCGGTGGCGGGGGGAACGGCCGTTTGCGGCCACACCCACACGCCCACGAATAAAAATAAAATGAGCAGTTTCAACCAATGTGTACTTTGTTTCAAAAGCATAGTTGTTCCTTGATATGTTATGATTTGCCAGACCGATTATAATACGGCCGTCCCTATCCGGGTACTCTTATCACAAATCATAGAGGGTTCGTATGCGTAGAACGTTAATCATTTTCTTTTCCAGCAGCCTTACTTTGCTCATTCTCTGGGCGCTTTTCACCACGTTACAGCAAACCACCACCCCCACTGCCCAGGCCGCAGTGCAATTTGCACCGCCGCCCAATCATCCCAGCATCAGCCCGAACGGCAGCCTGCCAACGCCCACGCTTTCCACCACGACCCTGCTCGATTTTTTCCAGCCGGGCACCCAACCCAACCATATCACAGACACCATCGACAGCCCGGTGAGCTGCATCGGCTGCCACGCCGGGTACAGCGACCAGGTCGATCAGCCCGCCGAGTACGAGCCGTGGACCGGCTGGGCAGGCAGCATGATGGCCCAATCGGGCCGCGACCCCGTCTTTTACGCCGCGCTGGACATCGCCAACGCCGATGCCGCCTTTGCCGGGGAGTTTTGCCTGCGCTGTCACTTGCCGCGAGGGTGGTTAGACGGCCGTTCCACCACCACAGACGGCTCCGCCATGACCCCCATCGACCAGGAAGGCGTCCAGTGCGAAGTGTGCCACCGCCTGGTCGATCCCATATACAGCGGGGAAAACCCAGAGCGCGACCTCACCGTGTTGGCGGCCATCACCAGCCCCGTCACGATTCCCGGCAACGCCAACCTCATTGTGGACACGGCCGATTACCGGCGCGGCCCCTTCGACGTGGTGACCGACATCGGCCTCGATCCGCACAATCCCGCCGCAGGCGCGCTGGACACCCTCGTCTCTCCCTATCACCAGGATTCCGCCCTCTGCGGCAGCTGCCACGACATCAGCAACCCGCTCATGAGCTGGGATGAACCCAGCCAGAGCTACGTTCTCAACGGCGTCAACCAGCCGTTCACCGACACCAGCGCCATGTTCCCCGTCGAGCGCACCTACAGCGAATGGCTGCTCAGCGACTTTAACACGCCGCAAGGGGTGGCGCTGCCCCAGTTTGGCGGCAACAAAAGCAGCGTCTCCACCTGCCAGGATTGCCACATGCGCGACGTGACTGGCGTGGGCGGCGCGTTCTTTGGCAGCGCCACCAATATGCCGGTACGGGATGATTTGCCTTTGCACGACCTGACCGGGGCCAACAACTGGGTGCCGCAAATCATCCCGCAGCACCCTGCCTTCAGCGCCACATTCACCACCGAACCATACGCCGCCGAGCGGCTGGCAGCGCTCAACGCCGGGATTGATCGGGCCACGGCGATGCTGCAAAACGCCGCCGAGCTGGACGTTTCCCTGATCGGCACGCAGCTTTTGGTGACGGTGACGAACAACAGCGGCCACAAGCTGCCCACTGGCTACATCGAAGGGCGGCGCATGTGGCTGCAAGTAGAGGCGTACGACGCCAACGGCGCGCTCATCTACAGCTCCGGCGCGTACGACGCCGCCACCGGCATTCTGACGGAAGATGGCGATTTACAGCTGTACGAAGCCAAACACGGCATCTCGGCCGATCTGGCAGCGCAGTTAGGATTGCCCGCAGGCGAATCGTTCCACTTCATCCTGAACAACGAGATTTTGCACGACAACCGCATTCCGCCCCGCGGCTACGGCTTTGCCGCCTTTGCAGCCGCAGGCGCTGCGCCTTACGCCAACGGCTCCCCCGACCCCAGTCGCTATGCCGACGGGCAGTATTGGGACACGGTCAGCTACACCCTACCCGCCACCACTGACATCGTCTTTGTCCGGCTGCTGCACCAGGTAGCCTCGCGGGAGTACATTGAATTTTTGCGGGATAGCAGCCCATTTTTGGGCGATCCGAACAATAATGGGCAGATTCTGTATGAGTTGTGGGAAGGGAACGGCCGTTCCACCCCCACCATCATGGCCCAAAAAGCCATTGGCCTGGAAACTTATTTGCCCTTTGTGCAGCGGTAAACCGATCTGCGTGATGCGTAACGCCACATCCCAGTGATCCGCTTGAGCAGACTTGTAGTCACATTCAAGCATAAATCATGCTAAACTAATGACGTGAAAGTCGTAGAGACATCAAAATGAAGCGATACTGGGATTAAATTATGGACAAAACATCAGGCAAAAAGTTTGCGCTGTGCATAGATAACACTGACTATAAAGCTTCACTTATAACCAGAAAAGTTTATGAAATTATCCCCGACGAAAAGGGGAGTGAAGATGATCTGCTCCGGATCATTGATGAAAGTGGTGAAGATTACCTTTATCACAAAAGCCACTTTGTTCTGGTTGAATTCCCTCAGGAAATAGAAGCAGCGCTGATTGCTGCGTAAAATGTTTACAGCAGGCAATTTGAAGAAGACTGGAGAACTTCCAGTCTTCTTTGTTTTAAGCAGGACGGCCGTTGCCAAAAGCAGAAAAATAAGGCATTTGTTGTTTGTCTACATTCGGCTGATGTTGAAAATCAGCTAAAATAGGGCCATGAACGACCTCCAGCTGCGACCTGCCCAGGAAAAGATTCTTGAATACGAAAACGGCCGTCTCGCCATCAGTGCCGTGCCGGGGAGTGGGAAAACATTTACCCTCTCGTTATTGGTGGCGAAGTTGATTGGGAACGGCCGTATCCATAAGGGAGCAGTAAAAACTCGTTAAGCAGTTCAAGGCAAGGCGTGATAAAAGCAAGTATTATTGTGCAACGAGCTTCCTAATCCAGTGAAACAAGCTAAAAGGCAAACGCATTTTTCTTTATCATTTATTTTGCCTAACGGGTTTTTACTACACCCATCCATAAACAGCAGTTGAATCCACCGAATTTAGCGATTATACTGAACTGAATTTAAGCAGCAGCGTTAAGCGGAGCAAAAGTATGATTCAAGCAACAAAACACCGGTACGTCATTTCCGATGAAAACATCCTCAGCGGCGAGCCCATCATTGAGGGTACGCGCACGCCGGTTCGGGCAGTTGTGGAAATGTGGCGTCAAGGCATTCTCCCCGAAGAAATTCCGAGCCAACTCCCGCATCTGACGCTGGCTCAGGTTTTTGATGCGCTCAGTTATTACAGCGATCACCAGGAGCTCATCAATGGCCACATTGAGCGCAATCGAATCCCAGATGAATTAATTGATCCACTTGTCAAGTAACAACCGTGCCACGTCTTTTCATTGAGCTTTACCTGGACGAAGATGTTAACGTGCTCGTCGCCGATTTGCTGGGCGGGCGCGGGTTTTCGGCTGTGACTACCCGCGATGAAAGGCAGCTGCAAAACAGTGATGCCGCCCAGTTGGCTTACGCTGTCAGCCAACAAAAAACGCTTCTCACCCACAATCGGGCCGATTTTGAAGCACTTGCCCAAGAATATGCAGCTACCGGCCAAAAGCATTACGGTGTTATCCTGGCTGCACGCCATTCCCCTTACGAACTTGTCCGTCGCCTGACGCGAATTCTCAACAATGTCACGGCCGACGAGATGGAAAATCAGGTCCGCTACATTTAACCCACATTCGGCTGTCGCCCAAAATCAGCTAAAATAGAGTCATGAACGACCTCCAGCTGCGACCTGCCCAAGAAAAGATTCTTGAATACGAAAACGGCCGTCTCGCCATCAGCGCCGTGCCGGGGAGTGGGAAAACATTTACCCTCTCCCTGCTCGCGGCGAAGTTGATTGGGAACGGCCGTATAGACCCCAACCAGCAGCAAATCCTCATCGTCACCTACTTCAACGCCAGCGTGGATAACTTCAAGGTGCGCATTCGCCAGCGGCTGGAGGCGGAAGACCTGCCGCCCATCGGCTTCGACGTGCGCACGCTGCACAGCCTGGCGCTGGAAATTGTGCGCCTCGCCAACAGCGGGCTGACCGATGAAAGTGGCCCACTGGTGCTGGACGAAGGCCAGGGCACGCATTTCCTGGCCCGCGCCGTCGATGGCTGGATCGAAGCGCATCCCGCCGAATGGAGCCAGTTCCTGCCCGACGATTCACCGCAAACCCGCGCCCGCTGGCGGGACGTGACGCAAAAAATGGCCAAATCGTTCATCCGTGCCGCCAAAAATGAGCGCTACCGGCCGGAGCAAATTGTGCAAAAGCTGGAAAGTGGCGATTTTCAAGCCGGTGCCGATCTGCAAGGCCCCATCAACGAAGCGCCGCTGCTGTGGATAATGGGCGGGATTTACGGCCGTTACCAAACCATCCTAGACCGCCAGGGATCGCTGGACTTTGACGACCTTATCTGGCAAGCCGTGGCGCTGCTGGACCAGCGCGCCGGGCTGGCCGAGCAGCTGCGCCAGCGCTGGCCCTACGTGCTGGAAGACGAAGCGCAAGACAGCGTGCCGCTGCAAGAAGCGCTTATCAGTCGATTAACAGGCGAAAACGGCAATTGGGTGCGCGTGGGCGACCCCAACCAGGCGATCACCAGCACCTTCACCGCCGCCCACCCCCGCTTCTTCAACGCCTTCGCCGACCGGCCCGACGTGCTTTCGCTCCCCCTGCCCAACAGCGGCCGCTGCGCCCCGCTCATCATCGGCGCGGCCAACACGCTGCTGCATTGGGTGCTGGACAAACATCCCGTGCCAGAAGTGCAGACCCACACCTTCCGCCGCCAGGAGATCGAGCCCACCCCGCCCGGCGACGCCCAGCCCAACCCACCAGACAGCGAAGCCGCCATCCGCATTCGCGTCTACAAACACCGCGAAGATGAAGAGCTGCCCCAGGTGGCCAAACTCGCTGTTCGCTACACGCAGGAACGGCCCGAACACACGGTCGCCATCCTGGTGCCTACTAACAACCTGGGGCACCAGATGGCCGAGCATCTCGACGAGTTGGACGCCAACTACGACAATCTGCTGCGCGGCGGCACCCGCGAGCGGGAAATCGCCGCCGCCATGCACGCCGTCCTCCAGGTTTTGGCCGATCCGCTGGACACCAAGGCGATCACCACCGCGCACGCCAGCCTGCACAAGCTGGGGCATCCCGCCGCCCTGCTGCCGGAGGAGGAGCTGGAGCAGTTCCACACCCTCCTGCGCAGCGTCCACCAGCCGGAAGCGCTGCTCTACCCCCACGACCACAACGGCGCGGCCCAGGCGCTGCCTACCGGGGTGGCTACGGAAACGCAGACCCAGGTGGCGGCTCGATTTGCGGCCTTTTTGCAAGGATTGCTGGCGTTACGGCCGTTACCCATCGACGATCTGGCGTTAGCCCTGGGGGATGAACTGTTTGCCTGGGGCGACGTACACGAAGGCGACCTGGCCATCGCTTACCAGATTGCCACCCTGCTGCGCCAGTGGCGCGATGGGCAGCCCGATTGGCGGCTGCCGGAGCTGGTCGCCGAGCTGGGCAACATCGTCAGCGGGCGGCGCAGCCTGCCCATCAGCAGCCCCACCGACTTTGGCTACGAGCCAGTGCCGGGGCGGATCACCCTCACCACGCAGCACAGCGCCAAGGGGCTGGAATGGGACGCCGTTTTCATCATTGGCGTGGACGGCACCTGGATTCCGGGCAGTCTGGACGCCTACTTCATGGGCGTCAGCGACATTTTGGGCGGCGATCCCACGGCCGAAGTGGCCGCTCAGCTACGTTATTTGATGGAAGGGGATGCGGGGATTTATAACGGCCGTTCCGCCACCGAATCGGCCCACATCGACATCATTGCCGAGCGGCTGCGCCTGCTGTACGTGGGCATCACCCGCGCCCGCCGCTTCTTGCAGCTCAGCCGCAGCCGCGCCACCCGCAGCTACAACAAAGAACGCGACGCCGAACCGGCGACGGTGATGGGGGTGCTGTACCGTTACCTGGAAGCGCGAGAGGGGAGTGAAAAGTGATAAGTGAAAAGTGGACTAAGCTATTGTGCTATAATGGCCGAAATATAGTAAGGGTTACGGCGGAAATTTGATATGGATGTTATTCAAAGTATTGATCTAATTACAAAAAATCCAGACGTGCGCGGCGGAAGGCCTTGTGTAGCAGGCACCGGATTACGCGTTACTGATTTGGTGATGGCCCATCTCTTCCACAGACGAACGGCCGATGAAGTCGCCACCGACTACAACATTTTATTGGCACAAGTCTACGCCTCACTTGCTTATTATTACCAGCACAAAGCCGAGCTGGATGAAGATATCCGGCAGCAAATATTAACCGCTCGCAAAGCCAAGGAAGAATTCACTGGTGGCCAGCCTTCGCTATTATCTCGATGAGAACGTGCCAGTTCAAGTTGCGTTTCAGCTAAAAACAAGAGGAATTGATGCCGTGACGGTGCGTGATTTAGGCTTGCTTGGTGAAGATGACATGAACCATCTTCAAGAAGCAACCAAACAAGGCCGTGTGTTGTGTACCCATGATTCTGACTTTCTCCATCTTGCCGCTTCCGGTTTCCAGCATACAGGACTGGTTTTTGGCCAGCAAGATATTCACTACATTGGTGAGTGGGTCAATTGGCTGACACTGATGCACGCTGTATACACGTCTGACGATATGATCAATCGCATTGAGTTTATGTAACTTGGGGCTTTGTCCGTAACCCACATCGACATCATTGCCGAGCGGCTGCGCCTGCTGTACGTGGGCATCACCCGCGCCCGCCGCTTCTTGCAGCTCAGCCGCAGCCGCGCCACCCGCAGCTACAACAAAGAACGCGACGCCGAACCCGCTACGGTGATGGGGGTGCTGTATCGTTACTTGCAAGAAGTGGGAGAGTGAAAAGTGGAGTCCGCGAGGCCAGAGATGACGCAAAACGAAGCATACCTTGAAGCAGAACAGAAAATTGAAGAAGCGCGGCGCACAGGGGCAACAGAACTCGACCTGAGTACAAAATATGATGCGCCAGACGAAGAGAAACTCACCGAACTGCCCGAATCAATGTGGGAACTCACCCAGTTGCAGTCGCTGAATCTCCGTAGCAACAAGCTAGCAGCCGTGCCCGACACAATCGGCCAACTCTCCCAGTTGCAGAAGCTGGATCTCTCTGAGAACCTACTAACGGCCGTGCCGGAGACAATTTGTCTACTTATAAAGTTGCAGGCGTTAGATATCTCTTACAACAAATTAACGCTCGTGCCAGAGTCAATTGGTCAACTCACAAAGTTAGATACGCTGAATATATCTGGCAACCAACTAACGGCGATACCCAACATAATCGGCCAGTTAGACCAGCTACAATCGCTATACCTCTCTTTCAATCAACTCACATATGTACCCAATACCATTAGCCAGCTTACTAACCTAAAATATCTCGATCTTGCTGAAAATCAGTTAACAGCCATTCCAGAGACCTTAGGACAACTGACTAAGTTGCAAAGACTAAGTCTACAGATTAACCAACTAACGAGCCTGCCCAATTCCTTAGATAAACTTAAAAAGCTAAAATCTCTAAACCTATTTAACAATAATATTCAGTATCTACCAGATTGGCTTGGCGAACTTCAATCACTAGAAAGTATTGGTTTAGGAGCAAATCCATTAACGACTTTACCTGATTCACTTGGTAATTGCGCTTCATTAAGAGTGCTTGACCTAGGGGACATCGCTGGTGGATGCCCTCTGGAAGAATTCCCAAAGTTTATAAGGAGACTGCACAAGTTAGAATCTCTTATTGCTATGGAGTGTAATCTTGAACAGCTTCCGGACTGGGTTGGAGAACTCACCCAAATTCGGGAAATTGATATTTCTCGCAACAAAATATCAGATCTCCCCACTTCCCTTGCCCAGCTTGAATATTTGGAGACGCTTGGCCTTTTTGGCAATCCCCTTAACCCTGAACTTGCGGCGGCGTATGAAGATGGGCTTGATGTGGTTAACGCGTACCTGCGGGCCAAAGCTGGGGCGCAAATCAAGCTCAATGAAGCCAAACTCATTCTTGTGGGCGAAGGGGAGGTAGGCAAAACTTGTTTGATGGATGCTTTGGAAGGTAAACCCTGGGAGGAACACCCCACCACGCACGGCATCGAAATCAGAACCATCAGCGCCGTTGACCCCGCCAGCGGCACAGAAATCACCCTAAACGGCTGGGATTTTGGCGGGCAGCGCGTCTACCGCCCCACCCATCAGCTCTTTTTCAGCTCCCCCGCCGTCTATCTCGTCGTTTGGAAGCCGCGTGAAGGGCCGCAGCAAGGCTTTGTCAAAGAATGGATTAAACTCATCAAACACCGAGAACCGGAGGCCAAAATCCTCGTCGTTGCCACCCACGGCGGCCCTCAACAGCGCCAACCAGACATTGACCGTCAGGAACTGAAGGATTTATTCGGTGAGGAAACAATACTCGGCTTCTTCTTCGTGGACAGCAAACCCGACGAAAACGGCCAACGGCGTGGAATTACCGAACTCAAGCAAGTCATTGCCCGCGTAGCCGCCAATTTGCCGGAAATGGGTCGCGAAGTCCCTGAAAGTTTCCAAAAAACGCGTGAGACATTAGCTAAAACAGATGCTGCCTACCTGCCGTTGACCGAAGTTCACGCCATTTGTTATGAGCACGGCATGGAAAAGCAGTTAGCAAAACTATTTGTTGCTATCTCCCACCGTCTCGGCCACCTCATCCACTACGAACACGACCCCGCCCTGCGCGACATCGTCATCCTCAAACCAGACTGGCTCACCACCGCCATCAGCTTTGTCCTGGATGATAAAAAAACGCGCCAAAATTATGGCCTCGTTTCCTTCGAACGTCTCAGCCAGCTCTGGCACGATCCCAAAAAGAGAAAAGAAGAACGATACGAACCCGGTCTGCACCGCATCTTCTTGCGCCTCATGGAGCGCTTCGATCTCTCCTACCGCGTCGCAGGCATTTCCCCAAATGAAGAGCACAATCCCATCAGCCTCATCGCCCAACTTGTGCCGGACAATCGTCCCGAAGAAGCATTGCAAGCGCAATGGGAGAAGCACCTACTGCCCGGCGACAGCGAACGGGTGCAAATTTGCCAGATTGTCGATGAGCAAAGAGGCCAGTCGGCCAATGCTGAGGGCTTGTTTTACCAGCTTGTAGTCCGCCTGCACCGCTACTCGCTGGGCAGCACCAACTATCATGACAGCATCCATTGGCAGCGCGGCCTGGTTCTGGATCATGAATACAACGGGCGGGCTCTGCTAGAGCATAAAGGCAACGACATTCGCATCACCGTCCGTGCCCCCTACCCCGAACGCTTCCTGACAATGCTCACCGAAGAAGTCAAATATTTGGTCGAAAGCTTCTGGGAAGGCTTGCGCTGCAACGTCATGGTGCCTTGCATGACACCGTGTGGCAAGAATGCGCCAGGCACCGGCCTGTTTGAAGTAGAAAAGCTAATCGACAGTAAGCGCAAAAACCGCCCTGAATATCCTTGCACCGTTTGCAACGAGTGGCAAGACATTGACCAACTGCTGCGCAACGCCCCTGCCGCCAGCCCCGCCGCCGTCAATGAGCTGCTCGGCAATCACGAATTGCTACAAGTATTGCGAGGTATGCGCATCTTGATGATCGATCAGCACGAGAAATCAAAAGAGCGCTTTGATCAGCTTGATGCAGGCCAACGCGAACTGTTAAGCAAAGCCGATGAAGCCTACGAAGGCTTGATGAAAGCACTCACAGACGAAGCCAAAGAAGGCCCTCGCCTCTTCAGCTTTTACCCGGTTGACCGCAGCCGTTTTAACCCCAAAAGTTGGACCAAAACCAAATTCCGCCTCATGCTCTGGTGCGAGCATTCTCGCCGTCCGGTTTTTATTCTTGATAGGGTTGATAGCAAAACAGGCATCATCGAAGTCGAACTAACGCGCGACTGGTTCAAAAAAGCAGCACCCTGGCTCAAGTTCTTAACCGGCACACTCAGCCTCGTGCTGCCGGTGTCCATCTCCGGCATCAAGCTGGAAATGGACGAAGCAGCTTACAAAGCCATCGAAGAACAGCTTGACTTTAGCCAGAAAATTATCGACGCTTCTCTAACTGGTGCCGAAAAAAGCCTCACCTGGCTGGGCGGCAGCGATAAAGCCTTGCCCGAACATGATGATGCCGTCCGCGCCACAGGTGGCTTGCTGCGAGAACTCCACGCCATCATCAAAGAAAAAGACCCCAGCTTCGGCAATCTGGTGCGCGTCCGCAACAAACGGCAAGAATTTCTGTGGGTGCATCCCCAATTTGGGGGTGAGTATTAACCAAGGCAGCAATTCGAAATATGAGTATTTTCCAGTAGGGGCGGGACAGGCGGGCCAAGATCATGGCCAGACGAAGGAGCTCACCTCCCGCCTGTCTCGCCCAAAACGGTCGTTGGCGAAAGGTCGGGCGAGACGGCGCGGAGACAAGGCCGCTTGTTTAGCCCCGAACCATGCCGCGCCGTCCCGCCCCTACGTCATATTTCGAATTGCTGCCGTGCCACATTTCTCGTCGGTGGTGATGTGCAAGGGGTTAACGGCCGTTTCCCCCCACAAAAAAAACAGGCCAGGCAAAAACATTTTGCCTGGCCTGAACTGCCCAGTGACTCAGCTTTCCCCGCTAATGAATGACCAAAGGCAAATAAAGCAGAAAATCATCGTCCGTTGAAGGATCAAGGGTTGACGTGGCGGTCGGGGTAGCCGTATGCGTCGCGGTGGCCGTGGCGATGCTCGTGCTGGTCACCGTTGGGGTGTTGGTAGCGGTTGGCGTGTTAGTCGCCGTGGCCGTGGCCGTGCTGGTCGGTGTCGGCGTCGCTGGCGTACAGCTGCCCAGCGTCATCGAGGCGATGTAGGTGCCCCAACGGCCCTGCGTTGTTCCCGTATTTTTGCTGTACTCACCCAGATACCAGAACGTCACGCCATCTGGATCAATCGTCATCTCCGTGTAATCCCCCCAGCGGCGCGGCGCATTGGACTCAAATGAGGTGTAGGCAATTTCACCCGCCTTCAGCTGGACTTCCGCTTGCAGCGTGCCCGCCACATCCGTGGCCAGACGCCCAGTGGCAAACACCCCTGGGAACATGCTGCTGCTGGATTTGGTATAGCCAATCGCCATATCGTTACAGGCATTCACCGCCAGATCCGGAAACACCCGGTGTTCCCCATTGCTGCCATACACACCGGCATTGGCCACCGTCATTGTGCTCAAGTTGATTTGTGCCCAACGCACACAGTTCACCGTGCCGCTGCCCGGATTACAGCCAATGGCCATCGTTGTCCAGGCATAGCCGTTGCGGTATTCAAAATCCTGGGGGCGCCAATCATTACCATCCAGCGTGCCGCCACCAAGCTGCGGGAAGGCAACGGTCTGCCCGGCGGTAACTCCCGTAGCGGTGTTTAGGTTGATGGCACCAACGGCCGTTAACGTATTCACGCCAAATGGATCATTCCAGGCCCAAACGGTATGGTTGGCCCCGTTGAAGTTTGTTTCGGTAAAAATATAGTGCGGGCCGCTGGTTGGCCAGGTGCCCTGGTTCCAGCCATGCAAGTTAAGCGGTTGGGGCGTATCTTCATTGCCGCCCAGGTTTTTCATCACAGGTGACGTTGGCTGGCCGCTGTACATGGCCGTTTTGTCAAAAGCCCATACCCGCGAATCAACAAAAGAACCGGTGGTATTGCTGAAAATATTAGCACCCATGTAGATCGCATCCCGGCCTACACCGGCATGCGGATAGTCAAAAAACAGACTGGCGCTGCCCGTCTGGAAAGCGTAAAGAGACCAGGAGCCGAGCGGATTGCCCGTTTGAGAGACGGCCAGGCAGTAGTGGGTTCCGTTGGCATCAATACCCAGGATGTAGCGATCGGTTGATTCATCGTACAAAACGTTGGGATCAAAGACGCCGGTACAGCTTGGATTGGCGCTCATAAAGCTGGCAAAGGTGGTTGGCCCCGCCAGGGAAGTGCCCGATTTGTTGTAGATTTCAAAAGCCACGTTGACCACGGCGATGATGTGATTGGGCCCAACCGCCAGTTCGGGGTCCGGGGGCACGCTACCACCTCCGGGACCGCAGCATTCGGTGTAGTCAATGCTGTCAAAACTCACGCCAACCGTTGGCGCGGCAAGTCCCGGCCCCGATTGGGCAATTTGAATTTGGGCCTCCGGTTCCAGGTCGGTCGATTCAGCCCGCAGCGCGGCCATTTAAGCACTGCTGATAATGCCATCGTTCTCAAAAATATCGATTTCGCCCCGATTCCAGCGCGCCAGCTGATTATCGGGATCAAGAACGCCAGCCGGAATGTCGCCAAGATTCACGGTGACGGGCACAGCAAGCTCCCCAGATGGAACAGGCGTACCGCTGTTGGCGGCGCTGCCGGGCGCAAAAGATTGAACAGCCAGCTGACGGGTCACAGATTCTGGCGCTGGTCCGGCAGATTGGAGCAACAACCAAAGTCCGAGGAAAATGATAATGAGGGGCAGGAAAAGACGAGGCAGTTTGCGAAAAACCATCGTTATCCGCCCTACAGCGAATCAACCACCTCCTTCAATCCCACAACGACGACAACATTTCCCTTTTTTTGTCCTGTTTCCACATACCTGTGCGCTTCCGCAATCTGATCCAACGGATACTGCCGATCGATGATGGCTTTAATCGCTCCGGCTTCAACCAGCTCTTTAAGGGTAAGCAGATTATTGGCGGTGTAGCCTGCTGACCAGGGGATTACTTTCTTGCTGCTCCTCGTCGAAATCCATCGCCATCGAGCCTTGCCTAATAATCCGGGGTTGGCGTTCAGGTACGTCCCACTTTCGCTTAAGGAGCGTAAACTCGCTATAAATGGACTCTTACCAATCGTATCCAAAATGACGTCGTAGACCTGGCCGCTTTTGGTGAAATCTTCCCTGGTGTAATCAATGACGTGATCGGCACCAATCGAGCGCAGCATGTCCAGCTTGGCCGTGTGGTCAACGGCCGTTACCTCTGCCCCAAAATGCTTCGCCAGCTGTACGGCATAAGTGCCAATGCTGCCCCCCGCGCCAACAATCAGGACCTTTTGCCCGCGGCGAATGTTGGCTTTTGTAAGCGTATGGAGCGCTTCGAGCCCACCAAATGGAACGGCCGCAGCCTGCTCATAGGTCATATTGTCCGGTTTTGGTCCAAATATCCCCGCCAGACCCGATGGGTTTTCCGGCAGACACATATACTCAGCGTAGGTGCCCATCTTTAGAGCGGTATAGCCAAAAACCTGGTCGCCTGGCCCAAACCGGGTCACGTCCTGACCGGTTGAAACAATCTCCCCGGCAAACTCCGTCCCCAGTATCGTGATCCGGGTTGGTTTTCGTAAACCCAGGTACAGCCGCAGGGGAATTGAGAACAAGAAAGGAAGCTTGAGCCTTCGAATCTCGGTGTCCGGTGTTGATGCCGTAGCTGCGTGTACTTTAATCAGCACTTCATTGTCTTTGGGCACAGGCGTTGCTACCTCGCGGAGTTGAAGGCCGTCTGGGGCGCCATATTTTGTCCATACCATTGCTTTCATGTGTATTCCTCAAGCATTGCCCGGCTACGCCACAGCGATGGTAACTTTCCCCTGGGCGTGTTTTTCCTCTACATATCGGAAGGCTTCGGCGATCTCACTCAGCGGATAACCCCGATCGATAACAGGCACGATCTGGCCAGCCTGCAAAAGTTCACCCAGGTAGACCAAATCTTCCTGCTTTATTTTGGCTATGCCCATGCTGGCCATTTTCTTGCCGCCCTGCCTCGACAGCAAAGGGCCCAGGAGCATAGCCTGGAAAAATTGAGGCAGGGTACCTCCGGCACAAACATAGGTCCCTTGAGGTTTTAGGGCACGTTTATAAGCTAACAGCGAATGATAGCCGTTGACGGCATAAATCAGGTCGTAGCGCTGCCGCTTTCGGGTGAAATCTTCTTTGGTGTAATCTATCACATGGTCTGCCCCAAGGGAGCGCACCATGTCCACATTTCTGGTGCTGCATACGGCCGTTACTTCTGCCCCATACGATTTGGCCAGCTGTACGGCAAACGACCCTACCCCACCCGAAGCACCCTGGATCAAGACCTGCTGCCCGGCACCAATGCCGCCCGTATCGCGCAAACCCTGCAAAGCGGTGATTGCCGCCACGGGCACGGCCGCCGCCTGCTCAAATGATATGTTGGCCGGCTTTAACACCACTGATGTTTCCCGGGAACAGGCATACTCGGCAAAAGCGCCGCCCGTAAAACCGAATACCACATCCCCTGGCTGAAACTGCTTTACGTTTGCCCCAACCGCTTCAATCCGTCCCGCCACGTCGCTGCCAAGGCGCGGGTCTTTTGGTTTTAGAACGCCGCCAATCATCGCGCGAAGCAGAATGGGCTTGCCTCCCAGTTTGCGGTAATCACCCGCGTTTATAGACGAAGCGTGAACTTTGATCAGAACTTGATTTTCCTTCGGAGAAGGTTTTTCCACCTCTTCCATGCGCAGAACATCGGGTGAGCCGTATCTGGTAAATACAATCGCTTTCATCAGCTTTCCTCCAGGTCGTTACGTTTCGTTCTTTTATTCCACGGTTTCATGTATGTAATTGGCAGAAAGTTTTACAAAATAAATTAGCGTTGGATCTGCCAATTACTTGAGTAAACCGCACAAAATTCACGCTTTTTTCTTTCAAAAACTTTGTGCGGTTTAATTAATCGGCAAAAAGATTTTGCAAAAAACTCAAGGCGATTGGGCCGATTACTTGAGTAAAAGCGGGCCAATCAGGCTTTTTTAATTTCAAAGACTTTCCCGCTTTTACACAATGCGAATGACCGCAAGCAGTGGCGTGCCTAAATCACGCACTTTTCTTAGTAATCCATGCAGCGCAGCCTGATCGAGCACCGGGCCGGTCAAGAGCGTATCGCCGTTGTCTTCCAGCGTGATGGTGAAGCCCTCAAACCAATCTGTCCATTGACAACCCAAATGGCCCCTGATCCTGATTTCATAGACCTGAGGTACATCTGGATCCGCTCGAGGGTCGAAATTGTTTGACATTACCTTGTACTCATTATGGCTGATAGAGTTGCCATTCAGTGTACAGATACTATATCTACTCCACGATATTAACTTAAGATACTAAAGTAGGGTTTGGGGTGTTGTGTAGGCTACACCAGCCCCAGCTCGCGGGCGCGGGCGACGGCTTCGGTGCGCCTCTGGACTTGCAGTTTGCCATAGATATTCCGATTGTGCCCCTTGACTGTGCTCAAGGCAAGGAAAAGGCGCTCGCCGATCTCATGATTTGAGAGTCCCTGGGCGATGAGCTGGAGTACTTCTAATTCGCGTTGGCTCAGTGGTTCAATAAGCTGTTGGGCAGCGGGTAAATAGGATTTGTCTTTTCCCTTCTGCTCTTCCAATTCAAACTCAGCCAGCAATTTTTCTACATAGTTTGGCATGATCCCACGAGCCGTTGCTGCCGACAACAGGTAAGCCACAGGCATTCCTTCGGCAACAAAAGTACGGATGAAGCCGCCCGGCTCGGCCAGCACCAGGGCATTACCCAGCAGCTGCACGGCCTTATCTTCTTCTTCAAGGACCTGGTAAACGCTCGCTTCTAAAACCATTGCCTGGAGCCGTTCAGCTTCCCATCCCCTGGCATCTACCTGCCGGCGGAACGCTGCCAACACCGCCAGCGCCGTGGCTGGATCTCCTTGGGCCAGGGAAACGCGTGCCTGGCTAAGGGGCAGGTCGTATGCCTGCGCCAGACGAGCAGCTGCCGCCACTTTCCCCTGACGAAGCAAGACAAGCACTTGCACGGCCGTAATCTCAGGCATCCGGTGTACGAAGTTTTGCTCACGGGCAGACAAATCAACTTGAGCCAGGAGAACGGCCGCATCGGCCACATCTCCCCGAGCCAGTTTCAGGCGGGCAAGAAACAATTCAGCGTTAATGAATCTGTCGATAAAAGTTTCATACTGCCGCGCCAGCTGAAGACTCTGCCGGGCGTGCCGTTCAGCGGCATCCAGGTCGTTCCATTCATAAAGGATACGCGCCAGGCCAAGATGCGCTTCATTGATAATCTGTTGTGGGTGCTCCCCTGCCAGCTGCAGGACGTGCCGGTAGGTCTCGGCCGCCTGGTAAAGCTGGTTGTCCATTTCCTGTATCTGCCCCAGGCCGATCATTGCCAGTATGGTGGTGAAAATCGCTCCAGACGCCTGGCTGAGAGAGATGGCTTCCGTAAATGCTCGGCGGGCTGCGGCGCGGTTTCCCTGAAGGACATACGCGTAACCCAACGTCCAGTTGGCGGTAGCGCGGGTAAACAGGCTGGTGGGTTGCAAGTATTCCAGGGCCCGGCGGGACGCGGCAAGCATGTTTGCTACATCGTAGCGAGTAAGAGCCAGAGTAGCCTTGGCAGAAGCAATTTGCCCGATGAGGTTTCGGGTCTTGTCGTCCGGCTCGGTGCCTTGCAAGATGGCAGCTAAGGCAGCTTCAGCCGCCTCGAGTTTCTCTGCCACGCCAGTAGTCTGGCCGTTAATCAGCAGCAAGGCAGCATGCCTCCACCACAGCGATGGCCTGGCATTCAACACGGCCGTCGGCAGCGACTCCAGCCAGTTCAGGATAGGCGTTACCCCGCCGCTAAAATGAAGCGGAATCCCCTTTCCTTCTGCCAGCCGCTCGGCACGCGCCACATCATTGGCAGCGGCCGCATGTTGAAACGCTTCCATAGCCAGGCCATTTTCTTCATACCAGTTACTGGCACGTATGTGATATTCGGCCACGTCCTCCTCACTGGACGAGAGGGACTGCTGGTGCAGCCGCTGCCGCAGCAAATCGGCAAAGAGATGGTGATAACGATACCAATGGCGCTCGTTGTCCAGAGGCACGATGAACAGATTGGCACGTTCGAGATATTCCAGGGTTGCCTGCCCGGAGGCAGATGGATCGCGCAGCACAGCATCACACAGGGGTCCACACATTCGGCCGAGGATGGCGGTACGCAGCAAGAAAGTCTGAATGCTGGCAGGCTGTTGCTGCAAGACTTCTTCAACCAGATAGTCCAGCACAAAACGGTGGCTGCCGGTAAAAGATTTGATAAAGTCCGCCGTGTCTTGATGTCCCTGAATTGAAGTTGTCCCTTGCTGAGCGAGGTGCCCTCGCAGAGCGAGGGCCACCAACTGCAGGCCGGCAATCCAGCCTTCGGTACGGGTTTCCAGGGCAGCGATATCTTCCGCTGTGAGGTTCAAGGCCATCACTTCGTTGAGAAATCCGGCGGCTTCAGCCAATGTAAAACGCAAATCGGCCGCACGCAGTTCGGTCAACTGATCGCGGGCGCGTAACCGGGCCAGCGATAGGTTTGGATCCTCACGGGTGGCGATGAGCAGGTGCATTTGGGGTGGCAGGTGCTCGAGCAGAAAGGTGAGAGCACGGTCAATCGGCTGGGCGTCAATAACGTGGTAGTCGTCAAGAACAAAGACAAAATTATGCGGGATGGTGCTCATTTCATTGAGCAGGGTGGCTAGAATCGATTCGACTGGCGGGGGTTGAGGGGATTGGAGTACAGCCAACACCCCTTCGCCTACAGACGATTCCACCGTCTGCAAGGCAGTAATGAGGTACCCCAGAAACCGGCTGGGATCATTATCCTCTTTATCCAGGGATAGCCAGGCAACCGGCCGCGCGCATTGGGTGACCCATTCGCTAACCAGGGTGGTTTTACCAAAACCGGCAGGCGCAGAGATGAGGGTCAGTTTACGATGCAGACTCTCGTTCAGCTGCGCGATCAAGCGGGGGCGGGAGATTATCTTGGGTCGCGGCGGCGGAATATAAAGTTTTGTGGCTAAAATCGGCTTGGACATGATTTTGGCTTCTATGATACGGCCTTTTCTCCCCGCTGTAAAACCTGTGTATTGCCTCAATCATCCTTCGGGCATCCACTCTACATACTCCCTATGCCGCTTCATTCAGTGAACGCCACAGCAGCACCATCCGTACGGCCGTCTCCTCCCCACTTTTCACTTTTCACTTTTCACTCCCTCCCCCAACAACGAACCAAGCACTTCCGCCAGTTCCGGCATTTCTTCCGCATCCTTGAAGTGACCCAGCCGCTGGTAAATGTCGGCGGCCGCTTCATGAAAGCCCGCAGGCAGGCCCACCCCGGCAAAGGTGGCGGCAATTTCGTGCATCTCCCCTTCAAACCGCCACGCCTTGGCCGTCACGCGGCGCACCCGCTGCTGCGTCTGCGTGGCAAAATCGGAGCCATCGCGCGACCACTGCGCCTCCAGGTTGGCGCGCACACCCAGCGCTTCGGCTCCAGCCAGAATCAGGCTCAGCAGGGCCGTGGTGCCCTTGCTGTAAGCGGCAAAACAGATCTTCAGCGCCGAGGCCTGCCCGATCTGATCGCCGATCACGGCCGTTTCCAACACTCCCGTCGCAAAAAAGGTCGCTACCAACTCCGCCTGTTCCCCCGACAAGTAGAGCCAGGTACTTTGCGGTTCCCAGGCCGGGCCGCCAATGATGCCGCCATCGACAAAAACCACACCAGCCGCCGCCATCATCTCGGCCATGTGGATGACTTTTTGCGGTGCAATGGCATTGGCATCCAGGTAAACCCCGCTAAACCCTGTGGCTAATACTTCTTCGGCGACGGTAACGGCCGTATGCGGCGGGCACACCGACACAATGGCCTCACACGTCGCGCACAAATTTGCCACCGTTTGCGCATCCAGCAAGTTGTGCTCCTGGGCGCGGGTCACGCTGTCCGCACTGCGCCCTGCCGACGCCCAATACACCGCAAACCCGCTGCGCTGCATCGCCGCCGCCACCGAAATGCCCATCGACCCTGGGCTGATAATACCAATCTTTTTGACCATTCCTGTTTGCATAATTTTCTCCTTGAACATGAACCGTACCGTACCACTTTCTTTGCATTTCGTGCAATCGGGGGAGCAAACGGCCGTTCCCTCTGTCACAAACCTGTCACCAAATTTCACCTTTTCTCCATTCCTCGCTACAATTGACCTATTAAAGATCACTTGGATGGGCAGATAAGGTTGTGCTGTGGCCGGTGTCGGCGCATGTATGCGCAACCGCGCCACTTTTCTTGTCGGATGCGGTGTGTAGGGTGCAAACGGCCGTTCCCACCTTACAGGGCAGCAGGTTATGATACAATCCTACTGCGTAACGCAAAACCAGCGAGGTAATAGTAATAAGTGTTCAGGATTTCGTGAAGTTTGGTGTGAAACGTGACGCCTCTCTGGTCACGTTTCATACATCACGGCTTGTCAACCCCCTGAGTTCCTAAAGAGCCAAAGCAATAAGTGAAAAGTGTCTTATCAAAATGTCATTGCCAGCCTAAAACGGCTTGGTCAGCAGTTCGAGTTAGAAAAACTGCGTCTCTATCTCTACAGCTTTGGCTGGCTGCTGTTGGAACGCGGCCTCAGCCTGATTTTAGGTGTGGTGGTGACTGTTTGGCTGGCGCGTTATCTACAGCCGAATGATTTTGGCCTCTACAGTTATTCAATCTCCTTTGTGGCGCTGTTTGGCTTCTTATCCTATTTAGGCTTAGATGGCATTGTTACCCGCGATCTGGTGAGGCAACCTCAGGACCACAAACAACTGCTGGGCACCGTCTTTGTTCTGCGCCTTGCGGGCAGCCTTGTAGCAATAGGGTTAATTATTGTCGCCGCTTTTCTTTTTGTTCAGGATAGCAATGCCCGCTGGTTGATTATTATTGTTTCTGCCAGCTTGCTATTTGACTCTTTTAATGTGGTTGACTTTTGGTTTCAAGCACGGGTAGAAAACAAATACAGCGCTATTGCCCGCTCTTCTTCGACCATTTTAGGGGGGTTGATTTACATAGGGCTCATCATGGCAAACGCTTCATTAGCTGCCTTTGGCGCTGCTTTTGTGCTGCAACAGGCAAGCAAAGCTGTCGCCTTGTGGCTTGTTTACCGTTACAAAGGGCACCAAATTGTAACCTGGCAATATAGTGGGTTGGCTGCTCGAAAGCTGCTGAGCCAATCCTGGCCCCTGATCCTATCCTCAGCAGGATCATTGATTTACCTAAAAGTGGATCAAATTATGTTGGGGAATATGGTTGGCGCAGCAGAAGTGGGGATTTATTCGGTAGCAGTTAAGTTATCAGAGGTTTGGTATGTGATACCGGCGCTGGCCGCCACATCTATCTTTCCCGCAATTGTACGGAGCAAATTATTGGCAACAGACCTGTATCAGGCGCGATTACAGCGAGCTTATTCAAGTCTGGCCTGGCTGGGCATAGGCATTGCGATTCTTATTAGCTTATCTGCCAGCTTTTTGATAACGTTGCTCTATGGTGAGGCGTATAATGAAGCCAGTTTAATTTTAACAATACATATTTGGACATGTCCCATTATGTTTATGGGCCCCATTCTAAGCAAGTGGCTCATTGTAGAAGATTTATTGATTTTTTCGCTCACACGGCACGGGCTGGGCGCCATTATCAACATCATTTTGAACCTGGTGCTAATACCTTCGTTTGGTGGCGCGGGGGCAGCGGCAGCTACGTTGATCTCTTATAGTACGGCCGTCTATTTTGCCTGCTTTACAGATAGACGGACCCAAATTGCCGGAAAAATGATGACCCGCGCTTTGTTTAGCCCATTTCTATTTGTTTACAAGGCGCTGCGATCACGCCTGTCGCCGACTCTCAACAGATGAAACGAAACAGCCAATGAAACTATTCCTGAAAAAAATATTGCCGGAAACAACACAGGTGCGGCTCAGGGCCATAAAACGATCTTTAGATTTTTTCTTGCTCCGCCTGACAGCCCGCACAAAAATAACCAGCGCTTTTTACTATACATTTTTGTCCAAAGCTTTTTGGCGCGAACATCAGGCCGTCGCCTTTGGCCGGCTGCTGTATGAACAAGATGACCGTTCTGTTGAAGGCAGCCTCTATCTGCTGCGGCGGAACATTCACCAGCTGGAAAAGGGGCTCATCATGAAGCCGCGCCGCCCTGTCTTTGCTTTGGACTACATCGCTGAAACGGTCCGCACTTACCGCCAACGCCTGGCAGACAGCATAACGGGCGAAGCTGACCAGGAAGAAATTTTGTGGGCAACCGATGTTTTGACTAGTTACTTTAATGTAGCTGGCCCACACCCGGTTATTGAAGCAGCGCGACAGGCGTTTACCGAGGTAAAGGAACAGGCAGAATGCCTGCGTCTGGAGGCCGCGGTTGTTAAGGCTCCCTATAAACGGGATTTAAAACGGCCGCTTTCCGTCTCCTACGAGCAGCTGCTTGAACTGGCCCAGCGCCGCCGTTCTGTGCGCTGGTTTTTGCCCAAAAGCGTCCCCCGCGAATTGATCGACCAGGCGATTACCGTTGCAGCGCTATCCCCCAGCGCCTGCAATCGCCAGCCCTTTCTGTTTCATCTGTTTGACAACCAGGGTGACATTTCAGTTCAGCAAGTTGCTTCATTAGCGCTGGGCACGATTGGTTTTAACCACAACTTCCCCGCCCTGGCGGTGGTTGTTGGCAGGCAGCGAGCTTATTTCAGCGAACGGGATCGCCATCTGATTTATATTGACGGCGCTTTGGCTTCGATGTCCTTTGTATTTGCCCTGGAAACATTAGGGCTAAGTTCTTGCTGCATCAACTGGGCAGATACCGAAGCGCAGGAACGCCAAATGGCAAGCTTGCTAAATTTACAGCCAGATGAAAGAGTGGTGATGTTAATTGCCATTGGTTACCCAAACCCAGATGAGCGGGTGCCGTATTCGGGTAAAAAGATGCTGCACACGCTGCGCCGGTATCGCTAACATGAATATTGAAATCAAGGGCGTCAATTTTACTAATAAAGGGGCAGAGCTGATGCTGCACGCTGTTTTACAGCAGCTTGCGACGTGGCAAAATGAAGAAATCATTGCAGCGGTAGGCTTGAAAGGCGGTAGTTTCCGACAGCGGCGGGAACAGGGTTTGTCCCACCTGGCCTGGGTAGATTCCCGCAAGCTGTTTTTTATGGGGCCGATGTTGAACAGCGCCCTCTGGCTGGTGCCGCCTGCGCTGCGCCGGTGGTGGGGCTGGATTCGTCTGGCAGAAATCGAGGCGATTTTGGATGCATCGGGCTTTGCCTACAGCGATCAGTTTGGGCCTGTTTATCCTGAGATGATGCTAACCTATTATCGGCGGGCGAAGCAGGCTGGCCAAAAAATCGTACTGCTGCCCCAGGCGTTTGGCCCGTTTACCGACGCGCGGGTTGCTGGGGCGATGAAGCAAATTGTCCAGCTTGCCGATCTGGTTTATGCGCGAGATTCAGTTTCGTATGAACATTTGGTGGGGGTAAACGGCCGTTTACCCCACATAAAAACCGCGCCAGACTTCACCAATCTTGTTAAACCGAAAAGCCCAGAAAACAATGTAATCTGGCACAACCAGCCGTGCATTATTCCCAACCAGCGCATGTTGGCCAAGACGGCGGCTGACGTGCAGGCCAGCTACATTCCATTCTTAACCAATATTATTGAATATTTACAGGCGAAAGGGCTGCGGCCGTTTCTGCTGGTTCATGAAACACGGGCAGATTTAGCAGTTTGCCAGGCGATTGCGGCGGGGGTGGAAACGGCCGTTCCCATTGTGCGCGAGCCGGATGCCCTAAAAATCAAGGGGATTATTGGTCAATCGCTTATCACCGTTAGCTCCCGGTATCACGGGCTGATCAGCAGCCTGGCTCAGGGGGTGCCGGTGCTGGCAACGGGCTGGAGCCACAAGTATCAGAAACTGCTAGAGGATTACAACTGCCCCGAATACCTCGTTTCCCCTTTAATCTTCACAAGCGGCATCGCGCCCCTGATCGATTCAATGATCGAAGAACCGGACCGGACGCAGCTTATCACCCGGTTAAATAATGCCAATGAGCGGTTGCAAATGTCTACGGGCGCTATGTGGGCTGATGTAAAAACGATACTGTTTTCGGACAACTAAATTTGGTCTTAACCACCAAAAGCAGGTGAACGGCCGTCTTTAGAACCATCATCAACGGGGACTGCGGAAAGCCGGGGATTGGAGAGTGGCTGCTGCCAAAACTTTCTTTACTAGAAAAAATTTTTTCTAGTGAAGAACGCGATCCGTTCTTCACTAGAAACTTTTTTTTCCTGTAAGGAAATTCTTCCGAAGAACTTCTTCGGAAGAACTTCTTCAGAGGAATCTGCTTAAAACATTAGCTCACCAGCAGCGGGAGCAGCGATTATGGCGCTGGCAGGTTTCATGCATTAACAGGCATTAAATTGATAAGGGGTTTGTTTCACAGTAAGACGAAAAAAAGCGAGTGGCAAAAGCCACCCGCTTTCTATTAAAAGTAAAAGCCAGCCGGTTTGAACGCTAGGGGGATACAAACTCCGGCGCGACGGAGGTAGACACCTCGTTACCACTATCATCGGCGCAGGTGACATCCAGGCTAAACTCGGGGGCATAGAGCCACAGCAGCGCCCCACCAACAATTCGCGCCGATTCACGATCGCGGATGACAAGATTTAATTCCTGATCATCGACGACATCATATTTGTTGAGGGTTGCGGCCACCAGGTTGGGCGCTGCCTGGCTGCAGGCGTATTCCACGCGGAACTTGCCACTCACTTCGGGGCTGGTTTTGAGCGAGAGCAGGGTTAATTCGGCCGTAGGCGGGTCAAGTTGCGGCGGGACTGAACCTGAACCATCCCCGGTGCTGCACCAGACGACCAGCCCATGAGAATAATGCGAGCCAGGATCACTCCCGTCACCGGCGTAGTCGATAGTCACCGGCAGCGAAGCCTGGTTGTAGTATCCTTGGAGGACATCAAACCAGAGCACCTGCCCGGTGAGCTCCTCATTACCATAATCTTCGCTGGTGGTGGAACCAAATGGCGTTTCTACCGTGTGCATCTCGGTTACCTGGAACTGGTTGGGATGACCGGTCCACTCCCAGCCGGTGTTGATGATAGCGTAGTCAGCACCAGCGGGGCGGGCAAAATCAAGCGTGGTCGGGCGCATACGGTTGATAACATGCAACAGCCAGGGCTCCTCGGCTATGGTTTGATGGCCGATGTCTTCGCAGCTCAGCGGGATGTCGGTTGGGGGCGGTGGTGTGTCGTCTTCCGGCACAAAACAAAGCACGGCCAAACCGTGATTGGGATCAGAGGCACCTTCGCCTAAATTAGTGGAATATTTCATTTCCAGGCGAACTATATCTTCCCCACTAACGGCAAAAAGATAGTTCCCCGGGTTGCCGATGCTGGCAGTGGCGTCACCGGTAATTTGAAGATTGCCCGCAGAGCTGGATTCTGGGTTAAACACCGCATCCGTTACAAAAGAAAGTTGGCTACTGGAAACCAAAAACCCACTGCTGTTATATGCTTCCAAAGTCACCTTATGGTCTGTGGCTCGAATTAGGTTCAAATCACCAAAATCAAGCGTTCTGACTGTAAAGAAATTTACAGAAACTTCAGGGGAAAAAGAAAAGGTATACCGATGCTCTTTAGCAGCGTTGGCAAATCCGCCTAAAGGATCCATGCCAAAATTGATCCCCCCAGGCGAACCGTACGCTGCGGGAGGTGTCCCTTCAGCCAAGGCAACGGTGTTTCCGTTAGGGCTGCTAATATTTAAGTATTGATTGACAACACCCAAGCCTTCCACAGAGCTCCCAGGAGCAACTTCATTGAAATCAACACATTGTGTGGATTCTGGGAAATCAAAACTATCCTCTACGTCAAAACAAAGGTCAGCAAAGCCATGATTCGGATCTGAGGCCGTCTCAGAAATGTTATTTGAAAACTTAATGACCAAGCGGGTGATTCCTGAGCCATAAACTGAGAAAACAAAATTCCCCGGTTTTCCACGTTCAGCGGCAGCATCTCCCGTGATCCGTAAATCACCAGCTGAACCAGTTGAAGGATTTGCGGAGGCATCACTAGTAAAGACGAGATCACTTGTAGCAATCAATAATCCGTTACTGTCGTAAGCCTGCAAAGATACGCTATGCTCAGTAGCCAACACTGTATTAAGGTCGCCAAAATCTAGCATTCTAACTGAGAAATAGGACACGGAGATATCAGGTGCAAATAAAAACTCATACTCGTGAATTTTTGCAAAATCTGAAAAACCTCCCAGAACGCCCAAACCCGCATTGGAGCCACCCGAGGAGCCGTAGGCAGCTGGAGATTGGCCTTCGGCAATAGCTGCAATATTACCAAAGCCTGTAATATTCAGATTAGGATGTACAGTGCCCAAACCTTTAACGGACGCTCCAGGGGGTAAAGTGCTGAAATTTGCGCAGCTAACAGCCGTAGGTCCATTAAAGCTTAAGGCTGAGGAGTTGGCGGCGACCGTGCTTATTTCAGCCAATATAAAAAAGATGACGCCAAATATGGAAACAAAAAGAATATTACGAATTAATTTTAATGACATATTTTTTCTCCTAACAATAAGTACTTACAGAGCAGAGTGCTGGTAATTAGTGGAAATCTCTCTTCTTGATACGCCTGTTCTTTAACCCTTGCCATTACTACAGTACTAAGATTCTACCATAATAGGCTAATAACTTTACAGGGAAACTTAAGCTCACATTCCGCACCTTTAAGCGATACTTTTGAATAATTAAATTTTGAGGGATTTTTCGCCCCAAAATGCCGATTGTATTCGCTGCCAGAGGCAGGGTTCTCCGACAAACTGCTAGGGGATGTTTGTCCAGGTCGCGCAACAAACCAACCTTACGTATCAAGGCATCCAGCGTAGAGCCATCCACAATGAGGCAAGCCTTGAAACGTTCCTGTGCCCAGGCAGTTTCTGGGGGCAAGGGGCGTTGTCTGGTCGCCCAACGCTGTTGCATCTGAGGCAAAAGCAGATTGAGTACGTTGAGAAAGAGAATGGCGGGCAGCGTGTAAACGGTCAAACAGACCTGTTGGGAAACTTTTTTCGGATCTTCCCAGAGTACGGCCTCATTGCGTATCAGCCAAGCCAGTTCACTCACCGCGGCGATTTGGCGCCAGACGGCTGTTAGCAAGAGCGCCATCATTACGGGGAGGGCAAGCGTTCGCTCCCGTAAGCCCATATCGCGAAACAACTGGCACTGGGACAAAGTGAGCGGACGGACGATACTGTAAAAGAGGTCTTCGACTTCTTCAGTTAAGGCCATTTCAAAAATTAAATAATCCGGTATTATGGTGTGATGAATAAGATAGAGCGCTTGTCAGAAGAAAAAGAACTGTATGTGGGCGTTGCCAAGATTATAAAAGGTAGTGAGCGGCGTTTGTTTATGGCGCGTGTGGTCAGAATGCTCGGACGCGGGGGACAAGCCTATGCTGAAGCAGAACTGAATTGGAACCGGCGAACGATTCGCAAAGGACTCCAAGAATTAGAAAGCGGCCAAGTAAACGAAGATAACTTTAAGGCACGCGGACGTAAACGGGCCGAAGAACATCTACCAAATCTGTTGGCAGATATTAAAGAGATGGTAGATGGCTGGAGCCAAACAGACCCCACATTTAGGACAACACGCTTGTATACACGTATCACGGCCAAGGAAGTGAGGCAACAGCTAATTGAGCAAAAAGGGTATCAAGCTGAAGAACTGCCGAGCGAGGTCACGATCAATACGAAAATGAACGATCTGGGCTATCGTTTACGTGCTGTCAAAAAAAGCCAGCCCAAACAAAAGATACCGGAGACAGATGCCATTTTTGAGCAATTAAATCAAATTCATCGGCAGGCACAAGAAGATGAAACCATCTTGAGAATGTCATTTGATGCCAAAGCAACCGTTCTCATCGGCACATTCTCCAGAGGGGGAGTCAGTCGGGTAGAAGTCAAGGCTCAGGACCATGATTTTCGACCAGAGAGCAAAGTGACACCTTTTGGCATTCTGTTACCCGACCATGACCGCTTATTTTTATACTTCGCGTCGGGTAAACTAACCAGTGATTTCATTGTCGATTGCATCCGTGCCTGCTGGGCAGACATTAAAGATGAATTTCCGCAAGTAACGACTTTGCGCCTCAATCAGGACAATGGGCCTGAAAATCACAGCCGTCGCACTCAATTCATGCACCGTCTCACCCAATGGGTTGATCAGGAAAAACTGACCATTCAATTGGCCTACTAGCCACCCTATCATAGCAAGTACAATCCGATTGAGCGTGTTTGGGGGGTTCTGGAACAGCATTGGAATGGGAGTTTGCTGGATTCGTTAGAAACTGTGCTTGGCTTTGCCCATACCCTGAAATGGAAACAAAGCAAACCTGTCGTTCATCTTGTAAAAAAACTCTATCAGACTGGCATCAAATTGTCTCAAAAAGCGATGAATTTGTTGGAAAAGCGGTTCGAACGTCTAGATGGGTTAGGAAAGTGGTTTGTAACGATTCGTCCTCTTGTCTATACTTGACTTCGGATCATTATTTTATTGGTTTGGCCTAAATTGTTAACGAGCGGCCGTTTTTGACGGTCAACCTGGATAGCACGCGTGTGCCGGACAGAACTTTTGGTTTTTTTCTTTGATTTTTCCATGTGTGAATTGTAGCCAATTGTGGGCTTGACAATCCACAAAAAACCTTAACTTGTAGCTGATGCAGTTAGCCGAAAAGCATCTGTCTCAGCAGAGGTATCTACATGGTTACCGCAGGGCAGCGCAGCGTTGGTTGAGCCCGGCATACACCTTGTCAGTGAAGTTTTATAACCAGATCAACCCTGCACACGCTCTTCTTTCAGTGTACTACAGCAATTCTAAATTCAAAATCCATTTTTGATTTAAATTGAAGCCGAAACAGAAATTGCGACCCATTACTTAACATAATTATTTAATTTTGACCAAACACTCTACTCGACAATCCTTTCGAGTGCATATAATTCTGAAAAACATTGAGGATAGAGCTCAATCTCACCAAATTTGATGGGAAGAGCATGCTGAAATTTCTAAAATTGGGCGATTTTTAGATGAAATAACCTCAAAATGCCGAGAAATTTTTAAATTTTGAATTGCTGAGTGTACTAAAAGAGGCTTGATCAGCTTAAACCTCTATTTTTTCTGCCACCATCTCGTCTAAAATGCTTTACAGACCGTTTTCCCGCTGTCCTTTGCCGATTTGCTAAAGTCAATAGGCTCATGTATTATTTCCCGCTGGTTAAGCAAATCACTAATAAGGTTGCCAAAACAGATAAGGCTGTTTTTTGGGCTTTGCTCAAGCTGATCTGCAACAGCAGATGAATTAAACAAAACGAAATGTAGCTATCATTGCGTCAAAAACCATGTGGAGTTGTCGATGTCAAATTGGCCTGATTCAGAAAAGTTTTGGAACGACTACCGAGTTTGTGTAACCGGTGGTTCTGGTTTCCTGGGATCGTTTGTTGTGGAAAAGCTGCGCCAAAGAAGCGTCCAAGATATTTTCGTTCCCCGCAAGACAGATTACGATTTAGTTGAAATTGAGGCCGTCAGGCAAATGCTGGCAGATGCCAAACCGGATATCATTATTCATCTTGCCGCCAACGTTGGGGGCATTGGTGCCAATCGTACCCATCCGGCTGAATTTTTCTACAACAATTTGATGATGGGCGTGCCCCTGCTGCACGAATCGTGGGTAACGGGCGTCAAAAAGTTTGTGGCTATTGGCACCGTTTGTTCCTACCCTAAATTTGCGCCGATTCCTTTTAAGGAAGAGGATTTATGGAATGGCTATCCTGAGGAAACAAATGCTCCTTACGGCCTGGCAAAAAAGATGCTGCTGGTACAGTCGCAAACTTACCGCCAGCAGTATGGGTTTAACTCGATTTTCTTGTTACCAGTTAATCTCTATGGACCTAGAGACAATTTCGATCTGGAAACATCCCACGTTATTCCCGCACTCATACGTAAATGTATTGAAGCCAAGGAAAACAATCTGAATGAAATTGTTGTTTGGGGGGATGGATCGCCAACACGAGAGTTTGTTTATGTGGAAGATGCAGCTGAGGGAATTTTGTTGGCAGCCGAACGGTATAATGGAAGCCAGCCGGTTAACTTGGGCAGTGCCTCAGAAATCAGTATCAAAGAACTTGTGGAGCTTATCGTCTCGCTAACCGGTTTCAAGGGAAATGTTCGCTGGGATACGAGCAAGCCAAACGGTCAGCCACGACGTAAGCTGGATACCCAAAAAGCGGAGGCGTTGTTTGGCTTCAAAACATCAACCAACTTTATAGACGGTCTCAAGAAAACAATTGAAGATTATCAACACACTCTCACAGGAATTCGCTAATCCTCATTTGTGGATGACATTTGAGTTATAAATATTGCTCAATCAATTTCTGTAAATTTGGTGAATTCATTTTCGGTTTTTGGAGAATTTCATGCGACGTGAATTTGCTGAATCTGTTCTTAACAAGCTACTAGAGGAGGGACTGCTGCATTTGGATAATTCAATCCTGGTTGTAGCTGGGGGTGAGGTAGACAAGCAGCTGTTTCATTCTCTCGGTTTTACGAATGTGATGATATCAAACCTGGACGATCGCCTAGTTGGTAATGAATTTTCTCCCTATGGTTGGAGCCTCCAAGACGCACAATCTCTTACTTTTGATGACGAAAAGTTCGATTTTTCATTTGTTTCAGATGGACTTCATCATTGTTCCTCCCCTCACAAGGCTCTGCTGGAAATGTATCGCGTCACGGAAAAAGGTGTAATTGTCATTGAATCCCGAGACAATCTATTGATGTCTGTAGCCGAAAAATTGAACTTAACCCAATCTTATGAGCTAACAGCCGTAATCAACAACAATTATAATTACGGGGGTGTTGACAATACAGCAATTCCTAACTTCATTTACCGATGGACAGAAAACGAATTCAAAAAAACCATTCAATCGTTTAACCCCATTGGCAGACACACCTTCAGATTTTTTTATGATCTTAATCTACCTTTTCGTGCGGCTTCCCTAAAAAAAAGCAAAAACTATTATTATCTGCTCAAAATCGCCCAACCACTTGCCAATCTGTTTACGCGCTTATTCAAAAAGCAGGGTAACTCTTTTTCTATGGTGACGATCAAACCCACCGTTCCAGACGATTTATGGCCCTGGCTGGACAGCCGGGAAGGTCGCATTGTGTTCAAAACAAATGACATCAGCTCACTCCCCAACTAACGTCTGGGCTCTTTAGTTCTCTCTTGAATTTTAGAAATAAATTACGCTCCAGCCAGCGCAGCAGCCTGCTTGTAAACCGCTACCGTTTCCCGAGCCATCTTTTCCCAGGAAAACCGGGCCACATTCACCTTCCCTTTTGCACGAAGTTCCTGCTGCAGTGTCTCATCCATGGCCACCTTTGCGATTTTCATAGCCATCTCCTCAACATCGTAAGGATCAAAATACAGGGCTGCATCGCCAGCAACTTCTGGCAAGGATCCTGCCAACGAGGCGACCACAGGCACATCGGCATTCATCGCTTCCAAAGCCGGCAGCCCAAAGCCTTCGTAAATGGATGGGAAAACCAAACAGTGCGCCTGAGCCAAAACCTGGTCCAAGACAGCATCCTCTAGATAACCCGTTGCTCTAATGTTGGCAAAGGCACTTTCGTGGGGCAGCAGTGCTTCTGGCAAGTGGCCAACCAGCACCAACTGATGCGACAGCTGATATTTTTTTTGAGCCAGCAGGAACGCCTGAACGAGGCGATCGATATTTTTATTGGGGGTTGCACTACTAAAGGCAATGATATAAGGTGACGCAATCTTTAGCTCTGCCCATAGCCCAGAGACCTCTTGGCCCGGTATTATTTTGTCCGGTAAGCCTGGATAAAGCACATGTATCTTTTGTCGAGGAATCTGGTATGCGTTTAATATCTCCTGACAGGAAAACTCCGAATCAGTAATTACCTGGGTGGCGCGCATGGCTGATTGCCGTACAAAAAAACTTAGCGCCAGGCGCTTTTTGACAGGCATTAGCTTTCCAAAAGCCTTGTAGTTCAAATCATGAATGGTTACTACAGACGGCAAAGATACCCACAGAGGTGAGACATAACATAAAGAATGAACAAGATCTATATTGTACGCCTTCAAAAGCGCAGGAAGTTTGAACTGCTCAAAAACGTACCGACGCCAGCGGCTGGTTGCTTGTACCGGGCAAACCACTCGTTTGAAGTTTGGATGATTAGGGAGAGGCCAATTTGCACCTTCCTGGTTCACAAATACAATGTACTCGTTTGCATGGTCTATTTTCGCCAACCCCTCTAACAAACCGGCAGCGTACCTTTCCACCCCTCCTACCTGAAACGGAATTAAGTAGAGTAAATTTAACCCGATGCGCATTTATACCTGCCTAGTCTTAAATTTTATGTTCCCAAACCTTGAATTTTCCGGCCTCGTTTACTCTTATTTGAGCAGTTTCAAAATCGCGCAGAAATATGTAGTTGTACTCGAGTGCTGGCTGATTCCTCCTGGTAGCGCTCCATTTTTGTTCTGGAACAGCGGTTAATTGCCTAGTGTATGGATCGTATGTGTATGGGTGTAATCCGCATCCGGCCATTCGACGGAAAACCTCCAAGGGATCCGCATCTGGATCATGGTCGCTCACATTTTCGATGACGACTTCAACAATAACGGCTTGCAAGGCAGGATCATTAAACAAATGTTCACCCCCATCCAACACAGGTGAGGTAAATCCCTCGACATCTATTTTGATCAATGCGGGTTGTTTGGAACCCACCACTGAATCCAGGGAAACCATTTCTACTTCATGGTACAGTTCAGGAGACAGATTGGCTTGTGCATCCACCACATGGTTCACGGTGTCCAGCCCTTTAGTAAATCTGACGGTGGCACACTTATCGCCCACGGCATACGGGTAAAATTCAACCAGTCTGTTGATTTCGTTGAGATGACAATTGGAAAGCAAAATAGCGCCAGCTTCATCACCAGGTTCAAAGGCAATGGTTTTACAGCCAACAACGCCACTGGCAAGAACGGTATAAATGCCAACATTAGCACCTACATCCACAAACAGATCAGATGGCCGTAAAAAATGGAGAACAAACGACATATCATAAAATTCAGCAAGGCCCGTATAAATATTCATTGTGGCGCCCCAAAGCCCGGGGCGAACCAGTAATTTCGTTTCATTCACAAAGGGCATCAAGACTGGCCCAGGGACCAGACGGCTGCCCAATTGCCAAGAAAGCCATTTTTTCCAGGCTAATCTTTTGTGTTTAGCCGTAAAAGGATGATTGTGTATTTCGTTTATTGTGAAAAACAATCCTTTGGCCAACGAATTGTATGTTTTCAAAACTTACTCCTTTTAAGCAATCGCAAACGAAGCTCGGTCCAAACGCCCTCAACCTACAGCCGTTTAACTGGAGAACCGAAGATCAACGGGGGTTGCCCACCTTTGATGAAGTTTCTTTACTTGAAAAACAGCCACTAAATCCCACTTTCTAAATTTGGCAGGGATCCACCAACTTCGTCGCGAATCGTTTCGTTTGGTTTTGTTATTTTTTCTCTTATGAACATACCACCATATAACAACGCCATGACCAACCATTTTTGCCGTTCATCAATCCCAGGCTTGGTCATGTCAATTAGCAAAAAGCCAAGAGCGCCTGCGGCAAGCCCAACGCGATCAGGTAATTGGACTGATCTAAGGCTGTTATTAATTCTGCTCAAAGTTAAGATGAGAGCCTGACAATAAATGATGACAACCCCCACAATGCCCAGGATTCCACTGGTAAACCACAGCTGCAAAATTACGTTATGAACCTGCAACAACTCACCGGTGCTGATCTGCAATTGACTTGATGCGTTGTCTAATCCCACACCAATGATGGGAGAGTTTGAAATGTATTGCAAGGCTAAAGAGTAAGTCTCCAGGCGAACGGGACCACTCCCTTCAATGACACGATTGAGTCCATCGCGACCTAGTAGATTTTGAACCCTGTCAATTGAGGTGATAAATTCAAAACCAGAGGGGATAAATAACACAGCCAAGCCCAAAAGTATTATTGAACCGATCGCAATCGAAATAGGGAAAATCACTTTCCCTGAAATACCAAAGTTTTTAAACCTTACAAGTAGTACGACAGAACAAGCAACAAAAGCACCCAAATAACCGCTAACCGAGCCGGTCAGCAAAATGGCGGCCGCCATGACCCCAAAACAGGCTAACCACATAAAACCCTGTGGTTTCCAGGTGCGTGCGCATCCTAACCATCGATCCAAAACAATTGGTAAGACCAGGGTAAGGAAAAGTGCCTGGGCATTGGAGTGACCAAATGTGCCTGCGAAACGGCCGTTTCCCGACGAACCATACCCAGGAACATTTGCAACAGGATGATTACTAGAAATGAAATGAGGACCCAAATTTATGCCAATTGTGAAATCTAGCAAAGCCACAGCAGATGTAAGTAGCGCACCAATAATCAATAAATTAATAGCAACTCTCGAATAACCACGCAAAGCTGCGTCCACAGCAACTCCCATCCATATAGAAAAAACAAACCACTGTTTCAATACCTCCATAAGGCTTTCCCTGGCATTGACGCTGTTAAAAAAGGTGGCTGACAATCCGCCAAACAATATCAAAAGAGACGGAATCCAAAACGGATGGTAAGGGAGCTTCAGTTTGACAAATTTCCCTCTGACAATCCACCAATCAACGATAGCAGCGGCCCCCGCCAGAAGAAAAAGTAAATTAGGAATCGTTTGAGAAGTACCAGGAAAGTAAAGTAAATAAAGGGGAATGGTGGCTGTTCCCAGTAAAAACAAAAAAATGCTCACTCGCTAATCCTTAACCGAATTACAACTCTCTAGAAGTGCAGTACCCGTCGATTTTCGATTGTATATTGACGCATAACCAAAGAAAAACTAATCAAAAAGACGATGATCTCCGTGGCTAATGTAATATAGGCTGCGCCTATGTAACCATAACGTGGTATTAAAATGAGATTAGCCACCAAATTAAAAAACATGCCAGTCATAGTTGCCCAAAACACAAGTTTTTGCAAATGGATACTGATTAACGTGAAATGGCATAATTTCCCCAGGCTCGAAAAAATCAAAGCTATTAATAAAATCTGTAAAATTTTATAAGTGGACAACAATTCTGAACCATAGACTATCAAAATGATTTGTTCGGCAAATATAATGCCAATCAAGGCAATCAGCGCAGTCCCCACAAATAAAACGAGGCCAATGCGGGAAGAAAGGCGAATTGCTGACTTACGCGAAGATTCAGCTTGTTTGGATAATAATGGGAATCCGCCGATAGCCAACGAATTAATGACCCCGTTGAGTCCCAAATATAGATTATAGGCTGCACCATAAATCGCTACTTCGCCAACCGATTTCATCGTCCCCAACAAGATACTATCTGCACGGCCGTTCGCTACAGCCGAAAGATCCGAGAAAGCTAATGGCAACGACTGCCGAATTAACTCTTTCCATTCAGAAAACACGAAACGAAGCTTTACAGCAACAACCTTGATTTTCACCAATCTTAACGTTACAAAAAACATAACAACTCGAACGAAAATAAAGCCAACCAACACAATCAATATATCGCCATCGAGAAACGGAATTAACCAGGCCAACCCAAAAAGGCTCAATTTATGAAAGACAGATAGATACAATGGGAACTGAAATCGCGAAATAGCTTGAAACGCACCATTAAGCAGCACCAACGTATTTCCCAAACCATTAAAAATAGCCACCAACCATATCGCTGTCCGAGTAAGTTCATCAACCGGTAACAACAAACCAATCCCAAATGCCACAATTAACGTTGCCGGGATCGTAAAAAAAAGACGAATTGTTAAACTGTTAGAAATAATTTGCTGCCGTCCATGCTCTTTTTGTGCAAAATTCCGGATAACCACTTGGGTCATCCCCATACTCAAGAGAGAGTTAAGCAATGCGCTCAAAGCCTTTGCATAAATAAATATTCCTAGCGTGTTTGCTCCAAGCTTACGAGCAATTACAATCGTAATTGCAAAATCTCCTCCCATTTCAACTAAACTCTGCACTGACCCAAAGCTTGTATTGGAGAATAATTTTCTTAAAGTGGCTGAGGAAAATTTATCAAGGTTACGAAAAAGCATAACCACAATCCAACTTATTTACCAGCATTGGCTGCATGCCAAGCATAAATGTCTTTTGCTCTATTAAGAAGATGCTGCAATGACTTATGCTCCAATTGAGCCTGTAAAGCAAGTTTAGCCTTTTTCCTTTTTTCAGATGGTCTACCAACCAAATTCTCATCATGGTAACCAGCAAACCGATTGCTAAATTGCTCGACCATTTCAAAACATTTCTTTACATTTTCCTCGGTTTGTTCAAAAACAGAAAAAGAGGTTTGAAATTTTTCATTGAATTGCCTAATCACGTTACCGAAATCATCGATTACATTATCGAAGGTAGCTAACAAATAGTTACTGCGATATGGCTTAATGCGCTCATAAAAATCAATGTAGCTTCTTAAACCTTGTTTTAACGATAAAAAAGGACGGAAAATACTTAAAGATATAACGGCTTCAGCTGGATGCCGGATGATAATCAGTGTTGGGATATCGTAACGCACTGCCGCCATAATTTGCGAAGTACGATGGACATGGTGTGCAATAACTACCTCATGTCCATTTGCCAATAAAAATGCAGCATAAGCAAAGCTATTTCCCGAACGCGGAAACCCTTCGATAACGATTTCGGTTTCCTTTTGAACTAAAAAATCATCTGAAATCATCTCTGGCTTTGGAGAAAAACGCCACCACAACCGATAAAGAGTCGGATAGCGATCTACTGCTAACCCAACTTCATATTTCAGCTGCAACAAAATATCGGTTAATGATTTCAATGTTTCACCATGCTCAAAATAGGCATCCTTTTGCTCTTGCTATTGCAGGCTGTCTAATCGGCCAGCCGCCATCTCATTTCCAGGTTCTATACTCAATACTCGTTGATAGATATTCACTGCTTGTTCCCTTTCTCCAGCCCATTCATAGATAAGTCCCGCTCTTAACAAGTATTCAATTACTGGCGTTGAACTACTCGAAATAACTTGTTCTATTGTGGTTATGGCTTCGCTTTTTTGATCCTTTAGCCGGTACGCCCAGGCTAATTCGTATAGAATCTCCCTATTCGCGGGAAATCTATCTAAGGCATCTTGGTACAGATCAACTGCCGATTCTATGTTTCCCGATGATCGAATCATATTGGCTCGTAGGATGTACACAGAAACATTTTCAGTATCACGTTGAATGGCTTCAGAATACCATTGAAAAGCTTCGTCAAATTGCTGATTCTGAGACATTAGATTGCCCAAAACTGTATAACCACCAGGAAGGCTCTCATCAATTTGGATTGCTCTCTCAAAAGCCTCAACTGCTCCATCCAAAGACCCAGAGCTATTCTGTATCGCAAAGCCAAGCTCAATATATAATTGTGGCTCGTCAGGAAACTCAATAGTTGCTTTTTCTGCTGTTTCAAGCATGGTTTGCCATTGTTGGGTGGAACGCAATCCAAAGAGAAGATTTCGCCACCAGGCGGCCCGCCTTGGATGTTGAGGAAACAACTCCAAGGCTCCTTCCCAAACTTCAATTGCTAACTCATAATTCCCCGTTTCGTTGTAAAGTGTCCCCAATGGTTCAACACTCTGGCTATTTCTTAAAGACCAGGAATTTTTATATGCTTCAATTGCTGCTTCTAGATGACCTTGCTTTTGCTGCAAACCTCCTATTGCATGCCAAACTTCAGGCAAAGTAGGGTTGTAATTTACGGCGTATGTGTATAAATCCAATGCTTCTTCATAAAATTTTTGCGAATTCGCATAATCTCCGCTCAGCTTTAGGGCATCTGCCGAAGATATACCAAATTTCTGCCAGGTTAAGATTGCTTCTTCTCGTTCCCCTTGAAGAAATGTCAAATTACCAATCCCCATAACGGCCGTTTGATTAATCCTGAGAGGGTCTGCTTGATAAAAATATGAATCAGGATGAATTCTCCCCACGTACTCAAAATCAATTTTCTCATATGACCATTTGATCATCGATGAAAGCTCACTAAGCGCAAGGTTGGTGTTAAGAAAGATTAATAAGCCAGAGCCACGTCCAAAAACAAAAAACAAGATGGCTGTTAATATCGTCCATCTTATTTTATTCCTCTTTAATATTTGAAGCGGATTAACTATCTTCGCCATCAAAAGACTTTTGCCACCAATCAAAACCAAGAATTCCAAGAATTGTGAACAAGAAACCCACAGAAGCACCAGTGAGCGCATATAAGATTCTACTGGCATTTAAGGATTTTTGTGGTACCACAGACTTGCTAATCAACATCACTCCATCAGACTGTTGTTGAGCAACGCTTATACGCTCCTCCTCGACCTTTCTAACAATGGCTATATAAACTTCTTCGGCCGCATCTCTATTTCTGTGTAACCGTCGGCTTTCAGACAAAGATTCTTCAAGCTGCTGTTGATAGCTCAAAATTTGTGGTTCTAACTCTTCGAGTCTAGCGTCAATCGCCGTTCGCTTTACCTCAATTATGCCGATGAGGCTGTTCAAAAAATCTAAGTATTCTTGGCGAGTCGCGCCGATAATTTGTTCTGCAGAATTGATTTGAAGCTGCGTTGAGTCAGATAATTGAGCGTTATACACACTCAATTGTAAATTTAATGCAGTCAGTTGCTCAGCGAAGTTCCCTGGACCAGAGGCTGTTTGACTCATAAGTTGGCTTTGTAAATTTTCCACATTTTCTGCCAAGAGAAAAAGTGACTGTTTGTAGTTTAGATAATCAACCTGCGTTTGATTATAAAAGGCTAATGTATTGCTAATTGCTGACGATTTATTGACACTTTGAAATTCAACCAGGTTTGCTTCTGCAGTGTTCAAAACATCATTTGCGTTCACAAGTTGCTCTTCAAAAAACGCCAAACTTTGCAACCCTCGTGAATCAAATTTATTGTTTACCCAAGGAACAAACAGAGATGCCCAAGTATTTGCAATTTGAGATGCTATTTTCGGGTCATGATATTGAACAGATAGGCGAAGAAGTGAAAAGTCAGAGCCAGTGCTTGCGGTGAGAATTTCGCGCAAATCATCAACAGATTCAAATTTTGTATCACCATTAGTCATCGAATCTATTTCAGCAAGAACTTGTTCAAGTAATTCATCACTTGTCGCAAGATCCGTGTAAATTCTGATTAGCGGATCAGGCATTAAGGTTACATCAAAACTGGGATCCAAATTTTGAATTGTAAGGGATGAAAGTGTAATTTGATTAAGATTGGTTATTGTGACCAATGCAGTTGCTCTATAAGTTTGAGGTAGTAAATAACTAACTCTAAAAAAAAGGAAAGTTGTTGCAACCGTAATTCCCAATATTAGATACCATCGACTCAAAAGGGATTTAAGGTATGGTCGTAAATCAATTGTTTCTTCCAAAACATTTCTCCACCTCTAAACTGATTTCAGTTTGAAAACAGAAGCTTTGTGAAACTTGTCCACTCTGGATAGTCTGCTATGCTCAATGCAAAAACTCTGATTTTCACCTAGATGTCAATTTAGATCTTTTTTCATTAATCTTTTCAAATGGGCGATGTTACTTGAAGATAAAGGTATAAGCAAATAGAATTGGTGCGGTTTGTTACACTCAAACAGCCTTCAAACTCCTTCATAATCTGTGATGCATACTGTACCTTTATGCGTGGTGGTATTGTTTAATGATAATAGAAAAAAAAAGAATACTTTTACACGATAGAACTGGCGTTCCTTTCACAGTCCAACTCGGTAGAGAATTAGCGTCAAGAGGGCATAATGTCTTATACTCTTATGCTGCCTTTTTCCAGTCACCAAAGGGAAGCGTCCGTAGAAAAAGTTCAGATCTCGATAATTTTCAAATCAAAAGCATGCAACTCAGTAAACCTTTCCAGAAATATTCCTTTATTAAAAGGCGGTTTCAAGAAATAGAATATGCGCACGACTTGGTGAAACAGATAAAAGATTACCACCCAGATATTATCATCCTTGCAGGCTCTCACCCAGATGCCTTGGCGATTGTGTATAAGGAGTGTAGAGAACTAGGTGCAAACCTCATTTTTTGGGTGCAGGATATTTACGGAGTTGCCATCAAGCGCATATTAAATAAAAAATTTCCGGGGCTAGGTAGTCTTGTTGGCAACTATTACATCTGGCAGGAAAAGCAGCTCTTAAAAAAGAGTGATGCAATTGTGTTGATCACCGAAGACTTTTTTCCTCTCATGAACCAATGGGGTATTGATGGTCAAAAGTGTCATGTTATTCATAACTGGACTTCAATAGAAGAACTACCTGTAAGACCGAAAAGCAATCCCTGGGCCAATACTCAGCGGCTAGACAACAAATTCACTTTTCTATATGCTGGAACATTAGGCCTTAAACATAATCCCAATCTTCTATTAAGCCTGGCGAAACATTTCTCTAGCAACGATCAAATACGTATCGCGGTGATATCTGAAGGTTTAGGGGCTGAATGGCTAAAAGAAAAAAGAGAAGAACAGGGCATAAAAAATCTTATACTGCTTGGCTTTCAACCGTTTGAACAAATGCCAGATGTGCTGGGAACTGCCGATGTGTTGGTTGCCATTCTGGAACCAGAGGCTGGTATTTATTCTGCCCCTTCAAAAGTGTTAACATATTTATGTGCTCAGCGACCGTTACTACTCGCTCTTCCCCCGGAGAACTTATCTGCTAAAATCGTGATCGAAAACCAAGCTGGTTGGGTCGTGCCGCCTTTGGAAACAGAAGATTTTTTATCCGCAGCAGATAGTTTGGTAATGGATGCATCATTAAGGACGCGTTTAGCCGCGAACGCGCGTGATTATGCAGAAAAAACATTTGATATTCGAGCGATTTGTAACAAGTTTGAAACTATCATCCGTAATATAGGAAGGTAGCCCAACTGTAAATTAAGGTGGCCTAACTTGTCAAGACAGATTTTAAGGTTGGCGCAAGGTAGGGTTACAACACTTAAGCATCTGACCTCAACGTGCATCCTATCAACTGCTTAAACGTAAGGAAGGAAGGAAGTATGCTGAAAAGGTTTAGCGTCAACTTCGCCATTTTTTCAATGGTAGTAGATGCCATACTCACGTTCTTGGCTTTGTATCTCGCCGTGGCCATACGGCCGTTTCTCCCCCAATTCCCCTACCTCGTCCCTGTAGACCAAATCAACCTGTCGCAAACCCTTTACCTCATCGTCCCGGCCGTCTGGGTGCTCACCTTCCTGCTCTCCTCCGTTTATGACCCTAAAAAAACCTACAAAATCACCGACGAACTACAAACCATCGTCATCGCCCATGCTCTGGCCGCCCTGGTTTGCGCCGGCATTCTCTATCTGGGCTTCCGCGAATTCTCGCGCTGGCTCCTGGCCTCCTTTGTCATCATCAACATTACGCTCATCATCAGCTGGCGCATCCTGCTCCGCTTCAGCTTCAGCTTCTGGCACAGCCCGGCACGCGAGCGGCTCGTCCTCATCGTGGGGGCAGGCAAAACAGGCCGCCGCGTAGCAGAAATGATGCAAGGGTACGGCTGGACCGGCCTTAATCTAGTCGGCTACCTGGACGATGATTTTGACAAAAGAGAAGATGATTTACTGATTTTGGGCAGCGTCGCCAACGCTCGCCGCATCGTCAAAAAATACCAGATTCAGGATGTCGTGGTTGCCCTGCCCCAACACGCCTACGGGCAGATCAACAAGCTCACCTTTGCCCTGCACGATCTACCGGTGCATGTGCGGGTGGTGCCAGATTACTTCAGCCTGGCCCTCTACCGCGCCTCGGTGGATGATTTTGGCGGTATCCCCATGATCAACCTGCGTGACCCCGCCCTCAACGACGTGCAGCGCCTGGTCAAACGCCTTTTCGATCTGGTCATTGGCGGCCTCATCACGCTGCTGCTCTTGCCCATCTTGCTCGTGATCAGCCTCATGATCAAGCTGGACTCAGAAGGTCCCGTCATCTTCCGGCAGGAGCGTGTGGGGGAAAACGGCCGTATCTTCCACATGGTCAAATTTCGCACCATGGTACCCAATGCCGACAATTTACGCGCCCAGGTGACCGAAATCAACCCGGAAAACGGCCGTATCCTCTTCAAAAAACGACCCGACGATCCCCGCGTTACCCCCATGGGCCGCTTTCTGCGCCGCACCAGCCTGGATGAAATTCCCCAGCTCTTCAACGTCCTCAAAGGGGATATGAGCCTGGTTGGCCCGCGCCCAGAGCTGCCCTGGCTGGTAGAACAGTACGACCCGTGGCAGCGCAAACGGTTTGCCGTGCCCCAGGGCATGACCGGTTGGTGGCAGGTTAACGGCCGTTCCGACAAACCCCTCCACCTCCATACCGAAGATGACATCTACTACGTGCAAAACTACTCCATCTGGATGGACATCTATATCCTGCTCAAAACCCCCTGGGTCGTCCTGCGAGGCAACGGCGCTTACTAGTAGTGCCGGCACCGTTAAATTGGTGCTGCGTAAATCTGTGTCCCATTCCCCAATTTTTTAAAACTGCAAAGGTAGTGCCAAACTCGTTCAACTTCAAGCGCCACCACACCGCGTCAGTTCAACCACTAAATTCCTTTTCCATTGGCCGGTAAATTTCGCTATAATGCATATTGTCATGCACAAACGATAACCCAAGCTCCCGGAGAAAAATATGAGTGAACCATCACGTCCTGTCATTGGTTGGGAAAAGGAAACGGCCGTTCCCGAAAACCACCAGTTCAACCATTACCTCTACACCCACAACGGCCACCTCCACCTCAATGGCCTCGATTTGGCCCAACTTTTCCTCGACGAAGCCCCCCAAGGTTTCGACAAAACCATGCCCAGCCCACTGGAAATCGTCTACCTGCCCCTCATTCGGCGGCAAATCGAGAAGATGAACCGCGTCTTTGCCGAAGTCAGCGCCGAACTCAATTACACAGGCAGCTTTCATTACACCTACGCCTCCAAAGCCAACGCCGCCGAAGAAGTGATCCGCACCACCCTGGGCGCAGGGGCGCACCATGAAATGTCCTCCACCGTAGACGTAGACATCGCCAAAATCATGATCCAGCGCGGCCTGCTCACGCCAGACCGCATGATCGTGTGCAACGGCTTCAAAGGCCCCGGCTCCCAATACGCCGCCAACATCTTGCAGCTCCGCCTGCTCCATGAAAATCTCATCCCGGTGATTGAAGATTTAAGCGAAATCGCCCCCTTCCTCAGCTCCGGGCAGACGTTTAATGTCGGGCTGCGCCAGAAAAGCTACGGCCCCAACGAAACAATGGCCGAGATGGAAAAAGCCAACTCCCGCTTTGGCATGAACAGCGACGATATGTGGAAAGCCGCCGACTACATCGCCGCCGCCCCCAACCTGACGCTAACCATGTACCATTACATGGTCGGCAGCCAGCTCACCGACATCCCCGCCTTCATCAGCTGGCTCAAGCCAGGGATCGAGCTGTTTGCCCGGATGCGGCAGCGTTATCCCAGCCTCAACATCTTCAACTTTGGCGGCGGTATGCCCGTCGCCATGACGCTCGACTTTCAGTTTGATTACCACGAATTTGTCCGCCAGCTGCTCACCACGCTACAAGAGGCGTGTCGCCGCTACAACGTGCCGGTACCCGACGTGATGGGGGAATTCGGCCGTTACACCACCTCGGAACATGGCGCGCACCTGTTCAAAATCATCACGGCCAAAGACAACGGCTCACAGCTCCCCTGGTACATCATCGACGGCTCGATTATGAGCTCCTTTCCAGACAGCTGGGCCTTATCTGAACATTTTATCGTGCTGCCGCTCAACCATCTGGACAAACCATTCCAGCAGGTTCAGCTCGGCGGCATCACCTGCGACAGCGACGACGTCTACCCGCCCAAGCTCAGCCAATCCCCCCTCTACCTGCCGGTAGAAACGGAGGAACTGTACATCGGCTTTTTCAGCATTGGCGCGTACCAGGAGATGCTGGGCGGGGTGAAAGGGAGCAAGCATTGTGTCCTGCCGGAAGCGTTTGAACTGGTCATTGATCGGGATGAAAACGGCCGTTACCAATTCCAAATTCTCCACGGCCAAACCCCCGACGAAGTCCTGCGCAACCTCGGTTACGACGTCTAAGCCGATGCAACCAATGCGAAAAATACCCGTAAATACAGGTAAGCTCGCCAAAAATTACAAACCATTCCCCAAATACAGGGGAATAACCATTAACTATTTTTGTTTTTTCCGAGGAAAAGCACATGAAACTAGATCGCACTCGCATCATCTTTATCGCCATCATCGGCGTCGCCGCCCTGCTTATCTGCGGCGTCGCCGCGTACAGCATCATTGGCAACTTCACCAACGGCACTGAAACCGTTGTGGCCACCAGCCCCAGCAGCAGCAGTAACAACGGGTCCACCGTCTCAACCATCACGCTAGACGCACCCGAGCCAATCTGGGGACCCAACTACAGCACCACCGACAATCTGCCCACCTACATCTGCGGCGCAGACGCCTTCGGCAGCTACTTCACCCTCCAGCAAATGCAGATGAGCGGCAAAGATATTGAGCATGGCTTCCATTTGGGCATCGTCCCCTTCTTCCTCACCGATGCGTACGACATCACCGAAGAGCAGCGCACCGCCCTGCTGAATTCCGGCCAATGGAGCTGCCTGCTCACCACCCTGGACTCCGTCGCCCTCTCCAGCCCAGGCGTCATCACCGCCATCGTCGATGAAAGCGCCGGAGCCGACCAACTCTGGGGCCGCGACATCGACACCATCAACGACCTGCAAGGCAAGCGCATCGCCTTCGCCCGCGACAGCGTAGGGGAATATTTCGTCTACTACACCCTCAGCATCGCTCAACTCAGTCCCCGCTCCCAGGTGACGCTCGTACCCCAAGACAGCGTTGAAGACGCCATCGACGCCTTCAACCGGGGTCAGGCAGACGTCGTTTCTGCCTGGGAGCCGAACATCTACGACGCCGAGCAGAGCGGCGGCGTGAAGCTGCTCAGTTCCGAAGAGCTGCGCATCGTCATCGACGTCATCGTCACCTCTCGCCAATCGATCCAGACCGAAGCCGATCTGGTGCAAAACTTCCACAACGCCTGGTTCGATACGCTCAAAGCTCAGGTAGAAGATTTTGATACGGCCGCTTCCCAAATCGCCGCCTGGGGCAACAACGACTGGAGCTTCGTTTACCCAGAAACCGCCAGCGATGACCTTTTCATCTGGCTGGAAAACGTCGCCCAGGCCGATCTGGGCGACAACTCCTTTGTGATGCGCGACACCCGTCCCATCCTCTCCCGGCTGCAAATTGCCCGCCGCGTCTGGGCGGCCTCCGATGTTTCCATTCCCAATGACGATGTGGCCGATCTGATCAACAGCGGCTTTGTGCTGCGGGCGGCCGATCAGGCCAGGTTGCAGCCCAACGGCAAGCCGGTGAACGATACTTTCTCCATTTCGGCCCAGTTCGATCTCTCCGGCGTCTCCACCGATGCCGCCGCCACGCTGGCGGTGCTGCCCTGCCGTACTTTCGCCTTCCTGCCAGAATCCACGGAGCTAACGTTGGAATCTCGCCGCATTCTGGATGACTGCGTCGTGCCAACCATGACCCAAAGCATCGGCCTCTTCCTGCGGGTGCGTGGCTCCTCCGCCTGGCCCGCCAACATCCCACCTTACACGGAGCAAGACATTCTGGAAGTGGCCGAAGGTCGTGCCCAATCGGTAGTGGATTATCTGGTCTCACAGGGGATCGACCGGGCTCGCTTCATCGTAGAAGCCACCCTGCCCCCAGAAGCCAATCGCGGCACGGATGATCCCAATCTCCAGGCGCAGGACCGCTTTGTGGAACTGACGCTGGTGACGGCTGGACGCTAAGCAGGAAGTAAGAGAGTAAGAGAGTAAAAAGTGAAAAGTAAAAAGTAGAAAACTTATCACTTTTCACTTATCACTTATCACTTTTCACTTCCCAAACAGAGGATTGTATGAAACAACAAAACTTTCGCAGTATTTCACTGCTTCTTTTGCTATTAACCTTGCCCATGATGGCATGTGGGCTGTTTGGTCTGGGTGGCGATGAGGGGCCGCCAAGAAATGCCATCATCGTCAACGTGATGGCCAACACCACGGCCGCGCCCTGGCTGGAAACGGCCGCTGCCACCTTCAACAGCTCCGAAACCAAAACCAGCAGCGGCGACCCCGCCTTTGTTGTGCTGAACGCCGTCGAGTCCGGGCAGGCCGTGGGGCAGATCAAAGAAAACCCCCTCATCACCCTCTGGCTGCCCGAAGATGCCGTTTGGGCCGACGTACTGGCCGACGGCGGTGACACCAGCTTCCAAAATGACTGCGTCAGCGTGGCCCAAAGCCCCCTCGTCATCGGCATGTGGCGCGAGGTGGCCGAGGCGCTCGGCTGGCCCGGCCTGCCGCTGGGCTGGCTGGACATCGGCAGTCTGGCCGCCGACCCGCCCGCCTGGAACTACTACAGCGGCGGCGTACTGGGCCAGACGTTCAAGCTGGGGCACACCCATCCCGGACTCTCTGGCTCTGGGGCCAGCACGCTGCTGGCCATTGTACAGGCGGCCGAAATCCAAACGGAGGCCGTTACCGTTAGCGATATTCAAAAGCCAATCGTCCAGGCTAGCGTGGGCGCATTTGAAGGGGGCGTGACCTGGTTTAGCAGCAGCACGCGCTCCCTGGCGGAAACGATGGCCCAGCGCGGCATGGAATATCTGACGGCGGGCATTATGTACGAGGCCAACGTCGCCCAGCTAAGCGGCGAGGAGATCGTGGCGATTTATCCATTTGAAGGGACGTTTGTGGCCCAATTCCCGGCCTGCGTGCGCAGTTCGGCCACAACGCTGGATAAAGAAGCGGCCGTTTTATTCCGCGACTATTTACTAAGCGAAGCGGGGCAGCAAGAAGCCGCCGATAATGGGCTGCGTCCGGTAAATACGGCCGTTTCTCTCCCCGCCAGCAGCACAATCGACCCCAGCCAACCCACCCGCATCTTCGACTCCCCCTCGGTAGACACCATTTTTGCCGTCCAGGCGCTGTGGCAAGACGCCCGCAAAGATGTCAATCTGGTGATGCTGTTAGACACTTCTGGCAGTATGCGCGGCTCTAAAATGAACAATATGCAGGAAGCGGCCGTTCAGTTTGTGCAGCAAATGGGGGACGATGATTACCTCTCGATCATCGCCTTCAGCACGGAGCCAGAGCTAATCGTGCGGCACGTGCGTGTGGGCGACAATCGGGATAAAATTGTCAATGCCATCATCGATTTGCGAGCCGTTGGCGATACCACCCTGTTCGACGCTATCGGTGACGGCGCAGCGCTGCTAACCGAAACCAGCCTGCCCACCACCGCCAACGCCATGGTCGTGCTAACCGACGGGCAAGACACCCGCAGTTACCGCTTCAACGCGGCCACGGCGATGCAGGAAGCGCTCACGAACAATGCCACCGTCTTCACCATCGCCTACGGCGGCGACGCCGACGAGCGCACCCTGGAGCGGCTGGCTACCCAGGCCAACGGCAACTATTTCGTCGGTGATGAAGCCTCCATTGCCGCCATTTACGAGGAGATGTCCGCCGCCTTCGGCGGCAGCGTCGGCGTGGGGCGTTAAACCCTTCGTAGGGGCGGGACGGCGCGGTAAAACCTTGGCAAAAACGAATGGCCTCGTCTCCGCGCCGTCTCGCCCTTTACCACAAACGAGGGCGAGACGGCGGCGAGAGAAGATCCGTTGTTACAACCAACATAATTCGCCGCCGTCCCGCCCCTACAATTCCCTGACAAAATAATGTACGAACAACTGATCCACATAAACAACCATCCACAACCCTTCTCCATCTACACCGCCGACACCCTCTGGACCGACCCGCACATTGCCCAACAGATGCTCAAGGCGCACCTGAATCCAAACACAGACAGCGCCTCACGGCGGGCCGCCTTCATTGAGGCGTCGGTCAACTGGCTGCAAACGCAGTTCAACGTCCGCCCCGGCACGCGCATTGCGGATTTTGGCTGCGGCCCTGGGCTGTACACCACCCGGCTGGCCCAGCTGGGTGCGGCGGTAACTATTCATCTCCCCCCGATTGCCTCGCCCCCTCGCCCACCCATCCACATGTCAGGGCAAAACAGACCATCTCTGCACCGATTGCTTCACCTACCCCACCCAAATGCCAAGATCAGGGCGAGGCGGCGGTGAGGGGAGACACGTTGTTATGGGCAAGATGGTCTGCCGCCGCCTCGCCCCTACGGGGTACGTGCGCACAACGGCCGTAAATTTGTGGTTCTCTGAGGAATTCTGTGGTCAACCGCAGACCCACAGAATTCTCGCTCTGAAATGAGCAAAAGATGGCAAGCCAAAAGCAAGGCGCTTGATTAGCCGAATCTTGTTGTTCATTCCTTCAACAAAACCGCTGG
>JBGTCV010000060.1:0-37345 GCA_041748655.1 Promineifilaceae bacterium (SeqCode)
ACCTCAGAATATTTTTCTGGGTGGCTACGATTCCCAATCCATTCACGAATAGCTTTTGCCAGCGCGGCAACTTGTTCTAGCTGTGACAAATCAAGATTTGTTCTCATGCTTTGATAATCTTATCGCGAAGCGGCTAACGCCCGGTTCAGCCGCGCTGGCGCGATCGTCCAGAGCCTTTGCCAATCACCAAGTAGCAGGCCGTCCAAGGCTTCGCGCCAGCGTCGGCTGGAACCCATGTTAGGCGTTTTACTCGGCGGGCTTTCTTGCGTTTATCAAGTCGCTAACAATATCTTTCTTCAACTCATTTAACCTGGATTTTGCAATCTCGATTTTCTCTGCTCCATCTTCAGACACTAAACCTTCTTTTATTAACTCATCAAGAATCGTAATAGCATCTTCAGCTTTGCCAGCCCTAGTAAAAATTGCCATCGCATTGTCGGCCACTCTTTTTATATCTGCCTGACCTTCCTCTCTAATTCTCTTGAGGGTGGGTTCTACAGTTGCATTTACATCAACAATCAACTTCGAGATTTGTGTATCGAACCAGCTCATGGTGTCGAGAAGAAATCCCATATATTCATCCGTCACAAACAGATCGGTAATATTCTTCGGATGTGTCAGCCTATTACGAATTTCAATCGCTCTCTTAAATTGTTGCCAACCTTGACGGTCAATTTCTAACTCTGTTGAAATATTGAATCCTTCGGCGAGTTTTGCGTACGCAAATCTGAGGTTTTTGTTTATTTCGGCAAAGTTATTGGATTTTGTTATCACCTTGCCTTTTTCATCAAGAAAATAGGACTCTTCTTGTAAAAAAGCGATTTCTGCTCGTGAAAGTTTGGCTTGGTAGAATCCCCCTTGTGTACACATGGCGATTTGTTTCATCTGGTAAACTACACCTTCAATCCAGCTAAACACAGCCCGATAAGATGAACGTCGCCAAGCTTGACCTGTTTCATTACGGCTGCCAAACTCATGCAATTCGGCAACATCTTGTTTTAGAAGATCGAAAAGCTCAGAAAGATCATAAATAGCCTCCTGCAAAGCCTGGTTTTCAGCTATTTTTTGTTTAATATCTACTGGAATTTGATCGCGTAAATGCCCCGGAATCCTATCCAAAGGGTCATCATTCTTTTTGACCATACATTTCGTTTCCTCAGTGTTTAGTAAGCTGGTCCTAACGCTTTGCTTCACGGGCGGCTGATCACGCGGAAGCGCGGCTAGATGTCCCGTGCAAGCGGTTGTTATTCACTGCGACGGCTCATGCAGATTTTATTAAATCATCTCTCCATTTAACAAGAAGAATCATAACATCATTGAAACTGGCACTACCGTTTGTTAATTCAGCAAGACAACCGCTCAATGGATATTCACTTCCTACATCATAACTTATTTCTTCAAATCCATTAACCATCGATTTTCTTGGACCAAAGTTTCCCGTGATTTGCCACTCTTCATTATGTTTCCAAAAATTTGCTGCATGATTAACAAGTTGTGCAACTGTCAATTTTTCCGTCATTTTCGGTCCCAAAAGAAGAGCTCTATCTTTACCAATATTCGCACATCCATAAGTGGACGCCATGTACGTTTGACATGCTACGAATCCTAATCCGGTGATATTTTCTATCCTATCAAACGTCCATAAATCCGCTTCATTTTCTTCAATAGATTGATCTGATAACACGATAATCTTATCATCAATGAAAGTTAGTATTTCACACAACAGTTCAAGGTCGAAATCCTTGAATATTTTCCCGTTCTTTAGAAGATACATTTCTATTTAGTGTGCCTAACGCCCGCTTCAGCCGCGCTTCGCGTCGGCTGCAAGCCCTGGTTAGGCGGCATTTGAAACCAATTTTACAACATCGATTCTTGCTTGGTTTAAATACCAGTTCGATATTTCAGATGTCTCTACTTGGGTACGCAAAAGTTCTTTCTTTTCACTGACAACCTCTTTGATGACATTTCCCGATGGTGTAATTATCATAGATGGGCATTTCTGTGCTTCATGCGCATTATTGGCAGCAATCACGAATCGTTGATTTTCTGCTGCCCGACTAATCAGATGACTCCGCCAAACTGGAGCATCACGATTATCTCCAACAGCATTTGTAAGATAGAAAAACACCTCAGCTCCCGAACGTGCTAATTGTTGCCACTGCTCTGGGAATCTGATTTCTCGACAAAGCTGCATACCTGCTTTGATAAAGTTGTCGTTGATGTTCAACTGAAATGTAGATAAGCTTTTGCCAGCTTTGAAAGACCCTCGTTCACTGATTGCCAGATTGACTTTGTGATAAATGAAAGGGGATGCATTGTGGCTAAAATAGAGACCTGCATTAAACCATTCGTCATCTACCTTTAAGCAAGAAATATCAAATGAATTTTTCTACTAATTGCTTCGTTTTGAAGTGTTTCTAAAGCTGCATCTAGTGACGCGACATTGACATGTTGTAGAAAGGTTGAATCAGGATCATAGCCAGATAGTGCTCCCTCTGGAAACAATACAACCTCGTTTTCCCTCGTATGTGAGGTGAATTGCAACATCGCGCTCAAATTTTCCTGAATATTCAAGCAAATCGGAAATTGAGCTACATTAACAAAGAATGCCTTAGAAATGTTATTCATGCTCGTAAAAAATGTCCGCTGTTCAGTTGCTTAAGCTGCGTACTCGTTTCCTTTGGCGCGTCAGCTTTAAGCCATGTTAGGACGGCCGTTTTGGTTTGCAGAACGGCCGTAAATTACCAAGATTTTTCATGTTCGGTACAACGCAACTTTGCATAAGCCGCCCTAACGCCTGCGTAATCCGTTTGCGAGAAAACGAAACAACTATGCGGACGAGATACCTTCAAAACTACGTACGATAATGGCAAAGAAACCCAGCCTCGCAAATCAGGTTGACGCTTTGTTAGGCTAAATACCTCATGGCTCAGCATACCAATACTCTTTGTCAGAGACATATACAAACCCAATCGGTAGTTGAGGATGTTCTCGACCATATTGATCAACTATTGAAACTGTGACTCGTAGTTCCAAAGCTTTATCCTTTGGGATAAGTTCACGAGGCATCTCAAAGTGCCCAGAAAACATCTGACGTGCGTTGAGGTTCCAAAGTTTTTTTCCAGAATAGAGTTCGGATGGAAATTTCTTGCTTTTTCCATTCATCACAGATTCAATGAGAATTCGTGCCTTAATCGGAAGAGAATCCCCAACATGTCTAATAACAAACCCCACATCTGGAAACTCGCGTGTGTGTTGCCCGCCACCTATTGGAATTGTCTGGGTAATTTCATAGTGTAATGGTGGCACAAGATGGCGCGTGAATTCTTCATAAACCTGCTCTCGGCGAGCCTTGAGTTCATCAGGTTTGTATTTATTTCCACGTGGATGATCAGAGTTGTATCTTTCGACTTCACTGTGACAATCGAAACATAATGGGAGCGCATTATCAATTTCGTCATTCCCTCCTTTGCTTTGAGGGACTATGTGGTGAACCTCAATGTTAACCCCACAGGCTTTCTTGCATAGACAACAATGACGATCACACCAGAGCAATGTTTTAGTTCGTACTTCTTGAGAAAAGGCCATTTCTTATTACCTTTGTAGTTACTTGATTAGCCTAACGTCAAGTTCGCAGCGGCGAGAAAACGAGTTTCCTTTGCTGGCGCGACTACTCCAACCATCACCAACTCAAAGGACGGATTGACCTTGTGCTCGCACGTTCGTTGCAACATTTGTTATGCCATTGTTCTAGTTATTCTCCCGTGACTCTTTTGAGAATCGTGATAATTCCTGATTTCTCGGCGGTCAATGTTATTACATCATCACTGACAAATTCCACTATACGGCGACCAGGTTCAACATCTTCGCCTGCCGTAATGTCCTTTATTCGCAATGAGCCATCATCATCAAACCAGTAATCGGCCACCTGTACCACATCCAAGACACCAGGGGAGATGACTAATGTTAATTTTCCATCTTCGATGAATTCCCATTCAGCCGGGAATGTATCACCATTGTCATTTTCCAATGTTCCTCTCCAGGTACCGATGATTCGTTCGGCAGTATTATTATTCCCTCCTCCACTACAAGCAGATAGGGCTAAACATATAATAAATATAAGCACCAATTTTTTCATAACCACCTCCATGTGGCATTTAATCTCGCCACCAATATAGTTTTGAGCTGAACAATATTTCCATCATCATCATGCTTTATTGAAATACATTGGACTTAAGAACTCAAAACCCTCTATCTCATTTTCAATTCTAGAGGATCAACAAATACTGCTCAACGAGCTTCAAGTCTAGATCTGAATTTGGATCCCGCATGCTTGTCTCATTTGGTTTCATGTGTACCCCTCATTTTGGCCTAACGCCACCGTAAGCTGCGCTGGCGCGGTAAACAAAAACCTTTGCCAATCCCAAATAGCAAGCCGTTCGAGGCATCGCGCCAGCGTCAGCTTGACGGGTTGTTAGGACTTCTTCTCTTTCTGAACAACAATTCCCAACACCTTTGACCGACGCAGCTTACAAGGGATGAATAAAGTGACAGCCAATCTTTAGCAACTTTTTTTGCAAGTCGAATCTTGAGATGTCGGTTCGTATTGTCTCTTGCACCTGCTATTACCACCAGCCTGATAAACCTCTTTTACCTGGCCTGATGTCTGCGTCTTAGCCCACTCCAAAATTCCCTTTGCTTCAAATAGCTCATTGGCGCTATAGCCAGACAATAAAATACGAACGCCTTTCTCATACATTCGTCTGGCAAGTAACGGAGCGAGTTCTTCGAGCAGTGGTCCTTGTGCTTCCAAGAGAAGAAAATACTCAAAGGTGACTTCAACGTCTTTATTCTCTTTGCCAGGAGATTTAGAGGGGTTGATTCCAACCCAGTTTATTTTTCGTGCGATACCGCAGTTTTGAGGCTCTACACCAACGCCTCCTACTCCAATCACAGCGTCGTATTCAAAATTGCGAATCTTGCCCATACAGTCGTGAATTCCAAATCGTCCCGTGTGATCAGGGTCGCCTATATGTGTGCGTTTATATGTGAGAATTCGCATATTTTTCCAGACTCCGATGACTTATGAGAACTGAAGCCATCCTAACGAGATAATAAGCCGCCGTGCGTTTTGGCTTGTGATGCTGTTCTACCAGAGCGATTTTCAGCCAAGCGCGCCGCTGACCTTCCGTGCCTAGCACGGTCGGCTTCATTAAGGGTTGGGCGGAGATTTGACTTTGACTTGATTTTCACGGATCCAGCTCTCAACTTCTTTGGCTATTTCTTCAACCGATTTCTGGCTCGTATCCAGTATCGTAATTGGTGGGTGATGATTGTTCTTATTGTAATTGATGAACCACTGGTTGGCCCAAACCTAGCGAACCTGCCATACCACGCAGGATAGAGCATAAATCTGAGGCTTTTACTGTGTTTTGCACTCATTTTTCGGCATCGTGGCTGCGATGAACGCCTTGAATTGATTCTATTTCGTTTTTTACATTGCTTAACACAGTCATTTTGGGCAAATTCAGCCTTTTGGGACGGTGAAAACCAAACAGAAGGCGAATTCTGTTTGGTTATTGCCAGATTTACGGCCAACAAGTGGCACTTCCTGACAGTTTCGCTAGGTTAGGGCCTATTAGGCCAGTACCTTAATCTTCTTGTGGTACTAACGCCTGAGCCAAAATTACTAAGATACCCCCAACTACTCCAAATGCTAAAATTGCAGCTTCTCTACCGATAAACGTTACTCGAAATTCATCTTTTAGCATACTAAACATACCACGGATGATGCCTATATAACTCAGAACAAGAACCGTCACCAGCACAAAAGAATTAAAGAGGGGATAACTCAATGACGAAAAAATCAATTGGATGGTTTCACGGTAAGCGGAAGGAATCAGAAACTCAAAAACACTCATAGGAGAAACATGATTCGCAAAAGTTAGGATAGCCGCCCAGGTACCATCTACAACAGCCATTTGGTCAAAATGGCCATAGCAGTTCAGAAAAATCAACACCACTGCTAACCCAATAGAAAATGAACCGGCCATAACGCCTTTGCTACCACTACCGCTTTCCCAAGCCGCTTTATACTGGTCAATAAGCAGATGTCCAAACAAAGCAATAATACCAATTCCCAAAAAGATGATAATAAGAAAGAATAACGCTTTTACTATAAATAGTAGAATGCTAGCTAAGAAGCCTAAAATGCTAGCTAAGAAGCCTAAAATACCCCATAAAATTTTAGTTATGAAGGAAGCTATAACAATCAGTATATTCAAGATAGGTTGAAGAATCCTAGTTAATAAAAACAATAGAATTGGTCGTCCCCATAAGAACGCGACTATTACTGCCAAGATCGCTGTTATGACTGCTCCCCATTCGTAACTTTCCCACAAGGACTTAAGGATTGTTACAATTAACCAGAGACCCAATAATGTCAAGCCTATGTAAAATAAAATAGTTAGGAAAGGGCCAAGCCATACAACTAACTTCACCAATAAATCTATAACGAAATTAATAATTGCAAACAGAATGCTTACTAGAGCAAGGAAGATGAAAATAGTCCAGGCTAAAAGTGGCACGCTCAGAAAACCAATTATCAGTCCCCCTAGTCCACTAAACAATGTTGAAAAACTTCCCTTCCTTAGTGACAACAGAAGTATCAAAACCAAATAAGCACCTAACCCATACAGTCCTAGACGGAACAGAAAAGAAAAAATATCTGCATCTGATAGTTGCAACATCGCATAGGAAGAGCGAGGGAGATAAGAAATATCAATTATCCAGTCCGCCAAAGATTGGTTAATGCTAACCAAGTGGTGGCGTGCATAGAAACGCATAAAACCATCAAAATTGAACAGAAAAAACAAGATGCCAATGGGAATCTCAATTAACAAAATTGACCATCGCAAGCCATTATTATTTTGGGGTGGTGCTTTACTAGCAAAAGTCGTCATCGTTAACCTCGCTTATGTGTAAACTATGTTGGAACAGAAACCGCCCAACAGTTCGCTTCAGCCGCGTTGCGGGTATTGAAGACTCCTTCGTGGGCAAGACTCGCCACAGCAACCAGAGCCTTTGCTGGCGCGGCGCGGTAGCAACGTCGGCTGCAAGCAGTTGTTGGACGGCGTGCGCCTGAGCCTATGGCCTACAACCCCGTGCATGACCTGGCACAAAACTATGGTGTGGCAAGTGATTTCCATATTTCAATAATTGTTTCAGGCCGAAGCCAACTACCGGCATAAGTCGCGGCACTATCGCGGACTTGACGAGTAGCCGATTTTATCCGTTCCTTTTGGGCTTCCTTTGTAAAGCATTTAATAAATGAGGGCTGTTCGAGTTGATACAATTCTGCGACTGACTGCTTGAGCTGCGACTCTATTCCTTGCTTGGCTTCAAGAAGGTCTTCTATTTGTTGGTCAAGCAAAGCCTTTTTCTTGTCTATCAACTTTCGCGCTTCATCTTCTAAGATTGAAACACTGGGTAGTGTTGCCATTATTTCGTCAACGAGTTTGGATTGCTGATTTATTAATTGCTCTCTAAACTTCTCGCATTCAGTTGGAGAGTCGAGGGTAGGGTTTTCAGGTGCATTATCCAACAAAGGGCGAGTATATTTTTGATATACGGTTAGATATTTGGAAAGCCAAGGTTCTTCCAGAGGCCACTTGTATTCCTTCGCATACAGATAAAGCCTGTGAATGGTTTGCGTATAAGCCAAAAGCGTTTCGATGTGTTTCTTGGCAGTAGAGACTGCTAAGGCTAATTGAGTTTCATCTATAACCGATTTAACTTTGTGTTTTTTACAGAGAGAAGTGAATCTGCTTAGGTTTCCTGATGTGAGCGATGAACGAAATTCGGGTATCAACTGGCGCACAGGTTCAATATAAGGTTCATTTGTCAGCGAGTCGCGCTGTGATTTCAACTGATTGATTTGACCTAGCACACTGTTTGCGTCTCTTTGAAGTTGAACAACGCGACGTATCGTTGTCATATAAGTGTCGTAATTGGGCTTCTCGATTAGGTTCTGGATACTTCGCCGAAGCATCCCAATCAGGGCTGGAGTCGTTTTTGAATCAAGATGGAATACTTCAAAATTCTTTTTGGGCACAGCGTCCATTACAAGCATACAAGGCAATTCACCCATAACGCCGAACGCCCGTGCAACTTCATCTGTGCCATAGGTAATGGCATTGATTTCATCACCATCCATTACCCATCCACATCGCCCAGACTTAACGAGGTCAGTGATTGACCTTGCGTTTCTTATCTCGTGCAGGGGAACGTCAATAACCCTGGCCCGCTCTGAAGTTTTTCGCTCTGAGTCATCTGGAACACGAAGTTTGAGTTTAAGGCTCCGTGCAAATATTCCGAAAGCGATATGCTCGCCCGTCAGGGAGTCCAAAATCGTTGCATTCTTTGAGAACCAAGTCAAAGTATCTTCGTCAGCACTGCCAACCAAGAAAAGCAGGTATCCACCATAAGGCTTTCCGAAAACTTCGGTGGGACTTAACCGAAGGTTTCGTAGAATTCGCGCTTTATCACTATCTATGTTTACGTAGAAGCCCATGTGTGTTTTGCCTTGCTTTCACGGAACTCTTCTCGCCGCCGCCCAACGCCTCCATCAGCCGCGCTGGCGCAGGTTACCAAAACCTTTGCCAATCACCAAAGTGCGAACCGTCCGAGGCATCGCGCCAGCGTCGGCTGGATGGCGTGTTAGGCAATTGCCACATTGCCGGATGATTGATATGTCGAGTTCTTGTTGAGATTAGCATTTGTCACTTGTCCAACAATTGACAGGAATAACCAATACTTGTCCCACACTAATGATATTCCGGTTCCGTAAATTATTCCCCTCAGCCAAGTCATCTTCGGAAATTCCAAAATACCGACTTATATTCCCCACAGTATCACCATTTTGAACTATATAAGTAGGTATGACTAAGGTCTGTCCCGGTCTTAACGTGCTTATATTGTTTCCAATTCGTATGGCTACAGCTCCATTCACGGAGCCTATGTAGCGCAAGCTAATAGCATTTAACGTATCACCCGATACAACAGGATGATAATATACGGTCACACTTCTTTCCAACTCTGGTGATGGTGTGGCTGACGGTGTAATGGTGGGGGTAAGGGTTACAGTACTGGTAGGCGTCAATTCACCTTCCGGTGTAGAGGTCTCTGTAGGAATTTCGTTTTGAGATACAACATAAATTGTGCCTCTTGCTCGGAACGAAGATGGACATCCCTCGGCCTGCACTTCAACACTAATTGTGTCTTCCAATAATACGTTTGGTGCCCTGTACACAGATTGGGATGAACTTGTTCGCACGTCAGGATTCATCTGACCGTTATTAGCCTGCTAATGAAAGATCAGCACTTGGTTGCTGGGATTACTATATTCGACCGTGATATTCGCAGTTCCGCCTGGCACGAGAAATTTTCTACTAGTGATAATTTCACCAAGGCGAAATTGGCACAAGGAACTCATTTCAAGAGTGGGAGTCATAGTAGGTGTCGGTGTTGAAGTAGGTGTGTGAGTGGGTGTGTATGTAGGCATGTGTGTAGCTGCGACTTCTGGTGAGAAAACGGCCTTTATTCCACTCCAGGCTCCAAAAGCATCCGATACTGCTCCTAAAGTAAATAGGAAAACCAATAATACCCCATATATCATCGCTTTGCGGGGCTGTTGTAGAATTTCCGTCACTTTTTCTCCAAACCCATTTACAGAAACATCCAAATTCCCCTGGAACCTACGGGCATTAGAAAGCTCATTTTCAGGTTCAGTATCAGGTTCTGAATCAGAGTTTCGGAAACCAGGCCAATTCTTCTGCGGCCGCAATTCACGGCATCGGCTAATTAAATCTTCGAGCCTTCCTTGTCGCTTGCAATATGTGATCAATTCTCTGGATTTATCTTCCAAAGTTTCGCCTTGCAAGTTTTCAAAGTTAATGTCTAAATCAAAGCATAGGCTGCGGAGTTCGCTTTTGTTAAACGAATCTGCAATCAGGCTTCGTAAATCTGTTTGTTTCATTAGATGTTTCTGGAAAGATGTTAGTTCTTTCCTTATTTGAATGCGATCAGAAATTGTTTCCTAACGCCAGGTTCAGGCGCGCTGGCGCGGGTCACCAAAACCTTTGCCATTCACCAAAGCGCAAGCCATCCGAGGCGTCGCGCCAGCGTCGCCTGGAACCTGTGTTAGACATCTTCAATTTCAGTGTATTTTTTCTAACTCAAATTCAAGTCGTACATGATTGTATCGATAATCTTCGATAGCTTTGTTAACAAGAAAACGTCTATTGTTTTCCTTCCATTTTTTTAATCCTCTGTCTGAAAAAGGCAGGACTATATTATGCACCTGTGCCATTAAGCTCTGAAAACGCTGATCCAAATCCTGGCACTCAAGAGGGGGAAGCCCGATATTCCCAGCCTGCAAGTACAACTCCGTGATTATTGGTTCCAACTCCATCATTTGATTTGCGTACTTTTCAGAACTTAGCCTACCAGAATTATAGGCAACTGTAAGTGTAGCTGCCTTTTCGATGTGAGTTTCAGTAGATCTGAGAGACGCCTCTAACTTTGCAAGATATTCTTCCTTATTTAGGCTGTATTGCTTTCTGATGGTCTGCAATAATTCATAATTTTGTGACCGATCAACGACAATATTGTCTCCTATTGGTTCACCGCCAATTTGAGTGGGGGCAAATTGAGAAGGTAAATTTTCGTCAATCCACAGGCTTCGGAATATCCAACTTGTATTTCTCACATCATCAAGCGTGCGGTATATGAAGAGGAAAATAACTTGGGCTGGTTTATTCTCCCAACGACGCTTAACTATCTCGTTCCTATAATATTCACGGTGCTTAAGTTGATTTGTCACCTCGCGAATGATTTGAAAGATGTCTAATTTAGTGGATGTTTCAGAGACAAGAACATTTGCTGAGTATCTTTTTGCATTTCCATGGCTGACATCACGCCAAGAAAGAATAGAATAGTTTTCGTGTGGTTTTATTGGATTGCCCGATAGAGCTTCAAAAGTGTCTTTAAAAGACGCTGTTACTGTTTGTTCATACGGCACTTCAATTTTCCAGCCTTTTCCTGTAATTACTGCATTATCGTCGTTAACTACTTGCCAAAAGGCAGTTTTCGTGTCTGGGTCATATAAAACCACTATTACTGCCAACGAATGATGAAGCCAGTATTCAAGATGAGCCATGTCTTCGCGAAAAACAATACCATTGTCATTTTTCTCTTTGAACCAACTACTGCCAGATTTGATTTGCAATGCGAGCAACCTACCGGTCGCTTTCTGATCACTGACAATTTCGACATGAGCATCAATCCCGTAGTCACTTACAGATTGTTCTCGAAAAATGTGTCCCATTTCCTCAAACGCGAGTTGTACATATGAAACACCTTTTCTATCTATACTTGCTGTTGAATTTACATTCATGCTTGTGCTTTTGTTATGTTAATTTTGTTGAGGCAAAGTCTAACGCCGACTTCACCTGCGCTGGCGCGGTTGACCAGAACCTCCGCCAATCACCAAATAGCAAGCCGACCGAGGCATCGCGCCAGCGTCAGGTGCAAGCCATGTTAGGCAAATAGCGTTTTAGCATTTGCCTTATCACTATTGCAACTTTGGCAATTTTGCCTGCTTTTCAACAAAATATTCAAGGACATCCAATTATGCGATAAGTCATTTCAGGTGCGCGAACGGTTCCTTGATACACTCTCCAGCCTCCCCATCCATCTGGTACAGGAGTTCCCACATCACCAATATATTCTGTGAATCCAGACCACGAATCAATGCACCCACCTAACGGGACCTGTAGCTCCAATGGATTTGACGCTTTAACTCCAAAGGCATTTGCAATTGATGGGCAAAGTTCGTAAATAAAACTAACAACTGTGTTTGTAGGAAGGTTGAATTCACTGATAACTTCTTCTTGGGATTGCGGGAAATTATCTTTCAACCATTGGCATTGTGCCTGTTGGCTTGTTATCTCGCTCGATTCTGCTGGGGAAGAAGTGGAGCCTAAACTGGTCAATTGGTCACTTTCTTGAGCCGAATTAGTTTGCTCAGTGGGAGCCGCAATATCTGGCGCGGCGGCATTAACCAAAGGACATTCCACAGCAAAACTGTCATGGAGTTTGGGGACGCGCAAAACATATGTGTATGGAGTTTCAAATACTTGACCATCCATTTCAAACGTTACAATTGATTCAAAAGTCTGTTCTTCCCATTGAACCACATATACCACATGTGTTTCTTTTGCTGCCGCCATCCTTATAGTATCAAGCCGGGAGTTTGCCATCTCGTATTCTTGCTGATAAGTCAGCTCAACTTCAGCCTCTAGTTTTAGTTTAACAGCTTCGGGGATTGATACTTCAACACCACCGCTGGTGGTAACCTTACCCCCGACTGCTACCCTTTTTTTAACAGAAGCCTGCGTACCCAAAGACTGGCTCAATTCACCCGTTCCTCCACAATTGGGTAAGGGAAAGTGTTCGGTAGCGCCCAGGCTTTTTTCGGGATTAGTACGTGCAACTTGCACGTTTTCAGCAGTCGATTCTTGTTTTTCACCCTGAGAAACGCCAGATGGTTCGGGGGAATGCGTAGATGACTGACATGCGCCAGTTGTGAGCAACAAAAAGATTGAAAGTAAAATCGCAACTATTCGTTGTTCTCGTCTAAACTTATTCATGTCATCCTTTATGTTTGCGTAACAATGTTTTCTGTCCTAACTAAATATTCGACCGAGCATCCTCTGCTTTTTGCCGGATACCGATTTTGCCAATAAAAAATTCTGCCTAATTCCGTGTAGGGACGTTAGACAGAGCTGCTTCTGCTGCATTATTCATTTTCTGCCCTGAAAATTGGTTTTGGAATAGAACATTTTTTCTGTATAATTCCCCAATCATTGCCAAAACGCCAAACTTTTGCTGCTTAGTGCAAAACAATACACTACCCAAACTTTCCAGTCAAGTGAGTTGTATCATGTCTTCACCACGTCCCAAAAAGTTGCTAGACCAGGCCCGCGAACGCGCCCGCCTTAACCAATATGCCCTCCGCACCGAAGAGGCGTACCTCGGCTGGATCAAACGCTTTATCCTCTTCCACAACAAGCGCCACCCTTCAGAAATGGGGGCCGCTGAAATCGAAGCCTTCCTCGCTCACCTTGCCGCCTACCAGCACGTCGCCCCGTCCACCCAAAACCAGGCCCTCGCCGCTCTCCTTTTCCTCTATCGCGATGTCCTCCAGCAAGAGCTGGGCCGCGCCGTCAACGTTCCCTGGGCCGACAAGCCCAAAAAGCTGCCCACTGTCCTGACGCCAGATGAGGCGCGCCAGGTCATCGCCTGCCTCACCGGTGTCTACCAGCTCATCGGCAAGCTGCTCTACGGCAGCGGCCTCCGCCTCATGGAAGCCCTCCGCCTGCGGGTGAAGGATATCGACTTCGCCCAAACCATGCTCATCGTTCGGGATGGCAAGGGCAGCAAAGACCGCGTCACCGTGCTGCCCCAAAGCGTCATTCCGCTGCTGCAAGAGCAGCTCCAGCGTGCCCAGGCGTGGCACAAACAAGACCTGGACCAGGGCTGTGGCGCCGTCTACCTGCCATACGCGCTGGAGCGTAAATATCCCCACGCCAACCGGGAGTGGCTCTGGCAGTACGTCTTCCCCGCCGACCGGCGCTCAACTGACCCCCGCAGCGGCGTCGAGCGCCGCCACCATATTCATGAAAACAGCGTGCAAAAGGCGGTGGCCAAAGCGGCCCGGCTGGCGGCCGTGCCCAAGCGGGTCAGCCCCCACACCTTCCGCCACAGCTTTGCCACCCACCTGCTGCAAAATGGCTACGACATCCGCACCGTCCAGGAGCTGCTTGGCCACGCCGATGTCAAAACCACCATGATCTACACCCACGTTCTCAACCAGGGCGGGCTGGCCGTGCGCAGTCCGCTAGATGGCTAACCAGATGATTCCCAAACAAACCTTATTCAGATTGCCCGGCCACGCTTCAATCCTTCGACTCCGCTCAGGACAAGCCTCCGCTCTCCCGAAATGGCGAAACACCCCATGACAAATCCTTCCTCAGACCCCATCGTAGACGCCGTTGTGGCGGCCATCAAACAATCCCGCAAATACGGCGACACCAGCAAAGCCACCATTCGCCAGCTGGCGGAAGAGGCGGCGCGGCAGCACAAAAAGCCCAAAGCGGCCATCAAGGCGGTGCGCGCCAGGCTGCACAGCATCATGGCCCCCTACCTGGGCGATCCGGATTATGCAGCAATGGCCCGGCAGCTCAGCGAGGCGTTTGCCAGCGGCGACCAGGATCGCATCAACCATCTCTGCCTGGCCAGCCTGGACGCCCATCTCTCTACCCGCGAACGGCTGCCCATCATGGCCGACTTTTACCGGCAGATTTTTGCCATCACCGGCCAGCCCCAGGCCATTTTGGATATTGCCTGCGCGCTGAATCCGCTGGCGCTGCGCTGGATGTTCCCAGGAATCAGTGAACAGTATTCAGTGAGCAGTGAGCAGTATTCAGTTTTCAGTAATCAGTTGCGGTTTTATGCGTATGATATTCATGAGCCGCGCATTGAGTTTATTAACCATTACTTCCAATTAGAAGGGCTGGAACCATTGGCCAGAGTGCAGGATGTAGCCATGGCGTTCCCGCAGGAGCAGGCAGATGTGGCGCTGTTTCTGAAAGAGATGCCCCGCTTTACTCGCAACTATGGTGATTTGGGACGGCCGTTACTCCAGTCTCTCAACGTCCGCTGGCTCGTCCTCTCCTACCCCAGCGTCAGCACCCACGGCGGCCGCAACCTCACCAGCCGCTACCGCGACTTCATGCACCAGCTCATCGACGGCCTCAACTGGCCCCTCACCGAACTCCTGTTTGACGGCGAACTTGTCTTCATCATCCAGAAACAATAGACATTATTGGAATCAACGTTATGTCAAAAACAATCCGCAGATTTCGCAGATTGGCGCAAATGGCGCAGGCAGATTAAAGGCAAAAAATCTGCGAAATCTGCGTTAATCTGCGGATCAATTCTTATTTCCGATATTGTCTAATAAAGCTATTACAATGGCGGTAAAAGGTTGTGATCTTTGTCACATCTCACTAAAAGGGCATACTAGGTATTCTGTCTGGGACTTCAGCCCAAAAGTTTTATCTAGCCTGGGGCTTCAGCCCCCGGACGCCTAAAGGCAGCAATCCCATGAGACGAATCGGTGTTTTTACCAGCGGCGGCGACGCCCAGGGCATGAACGCCGCCGTGCGCGCCGTGGTGCGCATGGCGCTAGAACAAAATGTAGAAGTATACGCCATTTATGAAGGCTACCAGGGCATGGTCGATGGCGGCAGCCAGATCCGCCCCATCGGCTGGAACGATGTTGGCGGCATCCTGCAGCGGGGCGGCACCATCATCGGCTCCGCCCGCAACCTGCTGGAGCACGGCATCGAAGCCCTCGTTGTCATCGGCGGCGACGGCAGCCTCACCGGCGCCCAATTCCTCTTTGAAGAGTGGCCCAGCCTGGTCAACGAGCTGGCCGAAACGGGCCAGATCAGCCCAGACGTGGCCGCCCACCACCAACATCTCTATATCGCCGGTATCATTGGCTCCATCGACAACGATATGTACGGCTCCGACGTCACCACCGGCTCAGACACCGCCCTGCACCGCATCGTCGAAGCGACAGACGCCATCTCCAGCACCGCCGCCAGCCACCAGCGCATCTTCGTCGTCGAGGTGATGGGCCGCCACTGCGGCTACCTGGCGCTGATGGGGGCCATGGCCGGTGGGGCCGACTGGGTCTTCATCCCGGAAAACCCGCCCGATGTCGATGATTGGGAAGAGAAGATGTGTGATGTGCTGCGCCTTGGCCGTGAGGCGGGGCGGCGCGACATCATTGTGGTGGTGGCCGAAGGGGCGCAGGACCGCCACGGCAGTCCCATCACCAGCGCCCACATCAAGGATGTGCTGGAATCCCGCCTGGGCGAGGACACCCGCATCACCGTGCTGGGGCACGTGCAGCGCGGCGGCGCACCCAGCGCCTTCGACCGCAACCTCAGCACGCTGCTGGGCGCAGCGGCCGTGGACAATCTGCTAGCCGCCCAGCCAGGCGAAAAGCCGTTTGTGATGGGCATACGGGGCAATAAAATCAGCCGCACCCCCCTGGCCGAAGCGTTCGAGAAAACCCAGGCGGTGGCCAAAGCCAGCCAGGCGCACAACTTTGCCGAAGCACTGCGCCTGCGCGGCAGCAGCTTTGGCGAATCGTTCCAGATTGTGCGCACGCTGGTACGCGCCCTGCCTCACCCGCCTACGCCTGGCCAGCGGCGGATGCGTATCGCGGTCATGAATGCGGGTGGGCCAGCGCCAGGGATGAATACGGCCGTTCGTACGGCCGTACGCCTCGGTACCGACAAAGGGCATATCATGCTTGGTATCCAAAACGGCCTGCGCGGTCTCATCGGAGGGGACATTAAAGAAATGGATTGGATGAGCGTCTCCGGCTGGGCCTCCCGTGGCGGCGCCGAACTGGGTACCAACCGGTATGTGCCCAAAGGGAGCGATTTTTACGCCATTGCCCGCAACCTGGAGGAGCATCAAATCGACGGCCTGCTGCTGATTGGCGGCTGGTCTGGCTATGAAAGCGTCCTGAAAATGATGGAAAATCGCCAAACCTTCCCCGCCAACAACATTCCCATGGTCTGCGTGCCCGCCAGCATCAACAACAACCTGCCCGGCGCAGAGCTCAGCATTGGGGCCGATACCGCCCTCAACAATATTGTCGGCGCGGTGGACAAAATCAAACAATCGGCCGTCGCCTCGCGCCGGGTCTTTGTGGTAGAGGTGATGGGGCGCAACTGCGGCTACCTGGCGCTGATGAGCGCCCTGGCCACCGGAGCAGAACGGGTCTATATTAATGAAGAGGGCGTCACCTCCTCCAATCTCATTGAAGACGTCAAGCAGCTGGCAGACGGGTTCAGCAAAGGCAAGCGGCTGGGGCTGATCATCCGCAACGAAAACGCCAACAAGGTGTACACCACCGCCTTCATCCGCGCCCTGTTTGAGGAAGAGGGCCGCGACCTGTTCGACGTGCGCGAAGCGATCCTGGGCCATTTGCAGCAGGGGGGCGACCCGTCGCCGTTCGACCGCATCCTGGCCACCCGGCTCACCTCTCACGCCCTCAACCATCTGGAACAGCAGATCGAGGCAAACGACATCGACTGTACCGGGCTGGGGCAAGTTGGTGGTTCGCTGGTCTTCACCAACATGGAAGATGTGCCCCGGATGTTCGACATGGAAAAACATCGGCCCAAAAAGCAGTGGTGGATGGAGCTGCGATCCGTAGCCCGGGTGCTGGCCAAAGCCGGCCCCCATTAAAGGGCGCAAAGAATTAAAGAGAAAACTTTGCGTCCTTTGCGGTGAAATTTTGTCCGAGCAACTTGAAGCAACTTATGACCACTATAAAAAGGAGCAAATTATGACAAAAATTGGCATTTTAACAGGCGGTGGTGATGTACCCGGCTTAAATCCGTGCATCAAAGCAGTGGTCAACCGGGCCATCGACGAAGGGTACGAGATTGTTGGCTTTCGGCGCGGTTGGGGTGGCTTGCTGGAACTCAATCTGGACGATCCCACCTCCCTGGAAAAGCATATCATCCCCCTGAGCAAAAACGTGGTGCGCACCATCGACCGCACCGGCGGCACCATGCTGCACACCAGCCGCACCCATCCCGGCAAGGTGAAGCCCAACGCCGTGCCAGACTTCCTCAAAGACCCGGAACATCCCGAAGCGGAAGCGGCCGACAAAAGCTTGCGCGACTTTACCCCCCACGTCATGAAAAACCTGGAATATCTGGGCATCGACACCCTCATCCCCATCGGCGGTGACGACACGCTGAGCTATGGCGAGCGGCTGCACAGCGAGGGCATCCGGGTGCTGGCCATCCCCAAGACGATGGATAATGATGTGTACGGCACCGATTACTGCATTGGGTTCAGTACTGCCGTTACCCGCAGCGTCCAATTTATTCACCAACTCCGCACCAGCACCGGCTCACACGAACGCATCGCCGTCATCGAGCTGTTTGGCCGCAACTCCGGCGAAACCAGCCTCATCAGCTCCTACCTGGCCGGGGTAGACCGCGCCCTCATCTCTGAAGTGCCGTTCGACCCGGAAGTTCTGGCCGAACTGGTCATGCAAGATAAACGGAGTAATCCCAGCAACTACGCCATGGTCACGGTGAGCGAAGGGGCCCACATCGTGGGCGGCAAAGTGGTCGAATTCGGCGAAGCCGATGCTTACGGACACCGCAAGCTGGGCGGCATCGGCGAGATTACCGGCGATGCGCTGCAAAAGATCACGGGCCAAAGGATCATCAACCAGAAGGTCTCTTACCTCATGCGCTCCGGCGCGCCAGACGCGCTGGACCTGATGGTGGCCACCAATTACGCCAACCTGGCCGTCAGCCTGATCAAAGATGGCGTCAGCGGCCGTATGGTGGCCCTGCGCGACGGCAAATACACCCACATCCCCATGAGCACCGTCACCAGCGGTATCAAGCGGGTGGATGTAGATGAACTGTACGATGCCAAAGCTTACCGGCCCCGCGTCCGCCACATCATCGGTAAACCGATGTTCCTGTATTAAGCGATGCACCGCTTTTTTGTAGACCTCCAAAATTTTACGGGCGACCGGGTGGTTTTCCCGGCTGAGACGGCGCACCAGATTCGCAACGTGCTGCGCCTGCGCGTCGGTTCTGCTGTGGTGGTGCTAGACAACAGCGGTGCGGAGTATGAAGCGGTGCTGCGGCAGGTGGATAAGCAGCAGGTGGTGGGGAAGTTGGTGGCCAAACGGCCGTCTCCCAACGAACCCACCGTACAGCTCACCCTTTACCAGAGCCTCATGAAGCGGGACAAGTTTGAATGGGTGCTGCAAAAAGGAACGGAAATTGGCGTCAGCCAGTTTGTGCCGGTCGTTACCCGGCGCAGTTTGGTGCAAGATGTTGACATAAAAGCCAACAAGCAGGCCCGCTGGCACAAAATCATCACCGAAGCGGCCGAACAATCCCACCGGGGACGCATCCCCACCTTGCAGCCGCCCCAAACGCTGGCCCAGGCGCTGGCCAACCATCCGGCCCAGCCCGGCCTCATCGCCTGGGAAGCCGCCGAAGAGCTGACGCTGCACGGGGCGCTGGCGAGGTTGGAACGGCCGTCTGCTATCTCGCTTTTCATCGGGCCAGAGGGGGGCTTTGCCGCCGAAGAAATAGAGGCGGCCACGGCGGCGGGCCTACAAGCTGTCACTCTTGGTAAACGGATTTTGAGGGCAGAAACGGCCGCACTGGTTGCCGCTGCCCTTGTTTTGCATGAACTAGACATAATCTAATTTGCAGCGATCTCGTTCCCACGTGGAACGCAGAGCGTCTACACCTTCATTCCACGCGGAGCGTGGAACGAGTTGGCTAACTGGAGTTTGAATGCTTTATCTCGTCGCAACCCCCATCGGCAATCTTGGCGACATCACCCTGCGGGCGCTGGAAACATTGCGCCAGGTGGACGTGGTCGCCAGCGAAGACACCCGCAAAACGGGCCTGCTGCTCAAACATTTTGAGATCAGCAAGCCGCAGCTTTCCTTCCATGAGCACAATGAGGCCAAAGCGGGGCAAAAAATCATCAACCTGCTGGCCGAGGGAAAGTCGGTGGCGGTGGTGGCGGATGCGGGCACGCCCGGCATCTCGGACCCCGGCTACTCGATTGTGCAGCGAGCCGTGGCCGAAAACCTACCCGTCACGATGATTCCAGGGCCGACAGCGCTAATTATGGCGCTGGTTTTGTCTGGCTTGCCCGCCCACTCGTTCACTTTTCGCGGCTTCCCCCCACGCAAAAGCGGCAAGCGGCAGCGCTTCATGGCCGTCGATGCCGAATCGCCCCACACGCTGGTTTTTTATGAAAGCCCGTACCGGCTGAAGGCGTTTTTGCAGGATGCGCTTGAGGTGTATGGGGACCGGGAAACGGCCGTTTGCAACGAACTCACCAAGCTGTACGAATCGGTCCACCGGGGCCGCCTCTCTGAACTTATTGCCCATTTTGAAAATGAAGAACCGCGTGGGGAGTATGTGGTCGTAATCAGTGGCCAGTAATCGATAATCAGTGGGTCGGTAATCAGTGACCTGGAGCGGGATTTTCATTTATGAACACGACGCGAACTTTGTCCCCATTTGCCAATCTCCAATTCCGCTACCCTTTCCGCAAGTACCAGCAGATGGTGCTGGAGATTGTGGCCCGTGGCAATGGCGATCACAAACACCATATTGTGGCCCCGCCAGGAGCCGGAAAGACGATTGTGGGGCTGGAACTGGTGCGACGATTCGGCCGTCCCGCCCTTGTCTTTGCCCCCACAACCACCATTCAGCGCCAATGGCAGGAAAAAGCGGCCCTGTTCACCGACGATGGGGAGTGGCTGGCCCAACACACCAGCCTCGACGCCAACCGCCTGGCCGACATCACCATTCTCACCTACCAAATCCTCTCCACGCCCGGTGAGAACCTGGCATTTGTGGAGCGCATCGCCCAGAATCGCTGGGCGGAGGATTTGCTGCGCAGCGGGCAGGTGGAAACGGAGGAGGAGGCGCAGCAGCGCATCGCCACGCTGCAAGCCGCCAATCCCCAAGCGGCCAGGCGGGAGGTGAGCAAGCGTTACCGGCGCATCAAGCGGGAATTTTTGCAGAAGCCAGATTTTGACGGCCGTCAATTCCTCCACCCCAATGCCCGCGACTTGATTGACCGGATTGTGGCGCTGGGCGTAGGCACGATTATTTTGGACGAATGCCATCACCTGCTCGATTATTGGGCGTTTATTCTGCGCGAACTCATCCGCGAGCTGCCTGGTGTGCAGGTGGTGGGCCTGACGGCGACGCTGCCCGACCCCAGCAGCCAGAGCGAGTACGAGAATTACGATTCGCTGCTGGGCGAGGTGGATTTTGAAGTGCCCACGCCTGCCGTCGTCAAGGAGGGCAATCTGGCGCCATACCGGGATTTGGTCTATTTTTGCCAACCGTCCCGCCGGGAGATGGATTATCTCAAGCGGATTCAAGAGCATTTTGAAACGGCCGTCTCCACCATCACCACCACCCCATCCTTCCAAACCTGGGCCGCTGCCCTCCTGCCGCCCGCCGACAAATTCACCAGCTTCTTCAACCGCGAGCCGCTGCTGTGCATCGCGGCCGTAAAATGGGGCCTGGCACAGCAGGAGATTGAAGATCGGAGATTAGAGAGTGAAAGCCACCAATCTCCAGTCTCCAATCTCCAATCTCTCCCCCTTATCGCTGAAATGCTGGAACTGCTGACCATAGACGACTGGCTGACGCTGCTAGAAACCTTCGGCCTGCGCGTCCTCAAAATTAGCCCCAACAAGGCCGGCCAGGCGCTCTACCGCCAGCTGCACAACGCGCTGCTGGGCTTCGGCATCACCATCACCGAGAGCGGCATCCGCCACCAACGCTCCCCCGGCGACCTGGTCCTGGCCCTCTCCGAAGCCAAAGACGAAGCGACGGCAGCCATTCTGCGGGCAGAAGTGGCGCAGCTAGGGCCGCAGCTCCGCGCCGTGGTCATCACCGATTTTGAGCGCATGAGCGCCCGCAGCCGCCGCCTCAAAGACGTGCTCGACCCCGACGCAGGCAGCGCCGTGCGCGTCTTCCGCCATCTCATCGCCGATAAAACAACCAACCAGCTAGATCCAGTATTGGTGACAGGCAAAGTGGTGCTGGTAAACGCCGACAACCGCGATCTTCTTGAGAAAGGCATCCGCGATTGGGTGGAACAGCGCAGCGTCCGCTTTAGCTGGGAGTGGAAGCCCACCAGCGATTCACACGTATTTGAACTGGCGGGCAGCGGCCCCGATTGGGGATCGCGCACCTACGTCTCGCTGCTCACCAGCCTGTTTGAGCAGGGCGTAACCCAATGCCTGGTGGGCACACGCGGCATCTTTGGCGAGGGTTGGGACGCGCTGACGCTCAACACGCTCATTGATTTGACTTCGGTGACGACGAGTACTGGCGTGCAGCAAATTTGCGGGCGCACCATTCGGTTGGACCCCAATTGGCCGCGCAAAGTGGCGCACAACTGGGATGTGGTGTGCGTGAGCAGCAAATTCGACAAGGGGGATGCCGATTTGCGCCGCTTTGTGGCCCGTCATGCCCACACCTGGGGCATTGTGGTGCGTGACCAGTGGCAGGATATCGGAGAGGCCGCGCTGACGGCGGCCCTGGGGCAAATTCCTGGCCTCTCCATGCAAGGGCAGGTGGTGCGCGGCGTGGGGCATGTGGACATGGAACTGGCGATGGAGTTTGGTACGCGCCCCTTCAAGCGGATTCATTTTGACCGCTTCACCAAACGAATGCTCAAGGCCACAGCCGAGCGCAGCCGGGTGTACGATTTGTGGGAGGTGGGCGCGCCGTACTCTAATTTTGCTTACCGCGTCACCCAGGTCGAGCCAAAGGAGATCAAATTCCAGACCGCTTACCGTTTGCGCGAATCGCTGCGGGCGATGGCGTGGCGGCTGGTGGCCAATATCGCGGGGGTGGCGGGGCTTATCTGGCTGTATGGCGGGCAGGCGCTGGCCTCGTTGGGGGAGATGCCTGCGGGATGGTTTGTGATGGGGGGAACGGCCGTACTCACCCTCGGCGTTGTCATGGGCATTGGCGTCAACAGCGTAGGCATTTGGAAACTGTTCAGGCGCGCCTTTGTGGAACTGCCCGCCGACGATATTTTGCTGGACATTGGCCGCGCCCTCATGGCCGGGCTGCGCGACGCGGGCGTCATCAGCCACAACCTGAACGAAAATTACGTGCGCGTGGTGGCCACACCAGAGGGCGGCTATCAGGTGTTCCTCGACTACGCCTCGCCGGAAGATTCGGACACGTTTTCCAGGGCGTATCAGCAAATACTGGGGCCTTTGGGCGATGCGCGGTATTTGATTGAGCGGGACGCGGGTTCGCTTCGGAATCCAATTTACCGGGGAATGTGGCTGGGGATACGGCGATGGCTCCAGCCGATCCTGCCAAACCTGGAGGACCGCGCCTACCATCCCGTGCCCGACATTTTGGCCTCGCACAAAAAGCGGGCCGAGGCGTTGGCAAAGTACTGGCAGCAGTACGTGGGGGGCGGGGCGCTCATCTACACCCGCCGCGCCGAAGGGCGAGAAATTTTGCTACAGGCGCGGAGCAGGCAGCACGGCCGTATTCGTCAGATGGCGTTTGAGTTGTGGAAATAACGGTGGTCAGTGGGGCAGTAAACAGTGGGTCAGTAAACTGATTACCGGCTTACTGAATACTGAATACTGCTTACTGCTCACCGTCACTTGTGGTACTGTTCCCCCGCCAAAATGGTGCAGGCGCGGTAAAGCTGCTCCAGCAGGAGCACGCGGGCCAGTTCATGGGTGAAGGTGAGGGGGGAGAGGGAAATCTGTTCGTGGCAGGCGGCCAGAGCTTCGTCTGAAAAGCCCAGCGGCCCGCCAATGAGGAAGGCTATACGGCCGTAACCCTCCACCCGATTTTGCAGCCAGATCGCCAGATCAGGGCTGCTGCGCAGTTGGCCCGTCGGCGTCAGGGCGATAAGACGGCTGCACCCCGCCACCGCTTGCAAAAGCTGCTCCCCTTCCTTCACCAGCGCCACCCCGCCCGGCACGCTGCGCCCTACGACATCCTTCACTTCCACCAGCTCGACGCTGGTATAATGGCCCAGCCGCTTGACATAATCTGCCTGGGCAGCCAGCCACGCCCTGTTTTTGATCTTGCCGACGGTGGCGATGGTGAGACGGCCGTTTAAGCGACTCATTGGAGGTAATGGGTAATTGGGTAATTGAGTAATTACCCAATTACCTAATTACTCAATTACTTCTTACTGAATAATTCCCAGCAGCCGACCACCCTCAATAATCGTGTCGGCGCAGTAATCAATATCGGCCAGCTGGTGGGCGGCGGAGACGCAGGCGCGCAGGCGGGCCAATCCTTCTGGCACCACGGGGGCCACCACCGCCTGCACAAAGATACCGCGATCCTGGCAGAATTTGGCCAGGGAGGCCGCCCGCTCGGTGCTGCCACAGATCACCGGTACGATGGCCGTTTCCGTGTACAGCAAATCAAACCCCACTTTGCGCAGCCGACCAGCAAAATGGTCGTAATTTTCTTGCAGCTTCTTCACCCGCCACGGCTCCGCCTCGATCACGTCGAAAGCCGCCTTGGCTGCCCCGGCCGACGCAGGGGGCACCGCTGCCGAAAAGATGAAGGCGCGGGCTTCATGCTTCAAAAATTGAATCAGCTCATGGCTGCCCGCCACGTACCCCCCAGCGCTGGGAATCGCCTTGCTCAACGTCCCCATTTTGATGTCGATACTGTCGGACGGCATCCCAAAATATTCTTCAATGCCGTGCCCCGTCTCCCCCAGCACGCCGATGGAATGGGCCTCATCGACCATCAGGAAAGCGCCATATTTGCGGCAGAGGCGCACCACTTCTGGCAGATTGATGATGTCGCCATCCATGCTAAAAACGGAGTCGGTAATGACCAGGGTACGGCCGTTTCCCGCCGTCTCCTGCAACCGTTTTTCCAGATGAGCCATATCGTTGTGGCGAAAGCGCACAAATTTGGCCAGCGCCAGCAGGCAGCCATCCACAATGCTGGCGTGGTTCAGCTTGTCGCAAATGACCGTGTCCCCCTTGCGCAGCAGGCTGGAAATGGTCGCCAGGTTGGTCACATACCCGCTGGAAAAGGTAATGGCAGCGTCCGTTTGTTTAAAGGCGGCAATGCGTTCTTCCAGCTCATTGTGCAGCTTCAGGGAACCAGCCAGCAGGCGCACGCCGTGGGTGCCGGTACCGTAATGGTCTACGGCCGCTTTTGCCGCCGCATTAATTTGGGGATGGCCGATGAGGCCCAGGTAAGAGTAGCTCCCCAGCATAATCATCTCGCCGTGGTTTTCGACATTCACACGGCCGTTTGGCAAAATATCCTGCGTCGCTTCCAGATAAAAATAAAGCCCCATCTCCTTGTAATGTTCAACATCCCACAACATCTCCGGGATCAGGCCCGGTTTTTTCAGCGTGGTTTCACCAATCATTGAGTTCTCCTCTTCACATAAATTTAGTTCAGGGCGTCGCCAGACTGCCTGAACAGGAGCATTCTACCAGGATAAATATAATAAAGTTGAAAAATCGGTAGAACAACGAACTAATTTTAACGCTTGCCCCCTCATTTCTCAACAAGTTACGCATTCCTGCCTGAATCGTTGCTTTGAACCCAATACCACAAAATTAAAATCAAAGGGGAAGTCAACAAGCGCAGCAGCACACTCTATAAATGAAAATGGGCACAGATGCCCTGTACCCATTTACTATGATCTATCTGAAAAGCCAAGAAGAAAAGAGAGAAATTAGACTAAACTCAAAAATCTCGTGAACTCTGTGGCTAATATTCGCGCAAGAAGTACACCTATCATTGGTATGAGCAATGCAGAACTACTGTCCCAATGACGTTTGAAAGCTACTCCAGGCTTCGCGGATGTCCATTCCTACATATTGCTGCCCCGTTTGTAAAAGCTTGTTTGCCTCTTCCAGAGCTGCTGCCAATTGCGAATTAGCGTTCGTTGTGAAGCCAACCAGGAGTGCTGCAGCTGTATCCAGGTGGGCTTGTGTCAAAATTGCATCCTCCTCTGCGTCTGAGGATACCAGCGCTTCAAGGAGTGGTAACCACAGATTTATAGCCGAACGGGTTTGCTCACGTAGCTGGCTATCTGTAACTAACATCAAGGCCACGTCGAGGCGATTTGCTTCATAAAGTGCGATCCACTCTTGACCAATTGGGCTAGCAATCAACACATTGTCGCGGAAATTGCGGAGCAGTTGCAAACCTTCAAGGACATTGTCATCCCCAACAAGTACAACCTCGGCACCACAGCCAGGGACGCAGCCGGATGGCTCGCTGTTGCATGTGTCAATTGGGGCATGCATTTCGCCAGTAATGGAGGTTTTTACGGCGCGATGGGCATTTAGACGGCCAAACGTACTGCGAAGATTGGCGGCGCTTGGTAGATAAATTTGGTAGGGCATCTCTGAGGGGTTAAGACCACCCAATGCCGTTATCTCAGCACTGCTCGTCGCCACCGAATTGGTTGTGCCGGGAAAATTATCGGCCGTTTGGTACAAGCGCCACCATAAGGCTGCATTCCCTAGATTGGGCTCAACGGATAAGACCAATCCCGCTACTCCAGAAACATGCGGCGCAGCAGCCGATGTCCCGCTGGCGGTACGATAGCCATTGTCGGGGTCTAAGCTATAAATGTCTTTCCCAGGAGCCATAATGTCTAAAAAGCTGCTGCGGTTAGAGAAACTAGCTTCTTGATCGTTATGGTCGCTAGCTCCAACCGACATGACACGGGGTGAGGCCGCTGGATAGCTCAAACGCTCCTTGTCCCCATCATTGCCAGAAGCAGCGATGAGCAAGCTTCCGCGTTCATACGCATAATTTATGGCATTTGCTACCGTTTGCGAACAGCCACAGTTTGAGGGGAACCCCAAGCTCATGCTGATGATTTGAGCTCCCTGGTCAGCTGCATATTGAATACCCTGTGCCACGCTGGCGGCACTGCCCGACCCTTTACTATCCAATACCTTTACCGGCAAAATTTGGCAGCCCTGGCATATGCCAGCGATGCCTATTTCGTTGTTCGTATCGGCAGCGGCAATACCGGCGACATAGGTACCATGACCATGATCATCCATTGCGTCATCATCGCCATTGACAAAGTCCTTGTCGATGTCTGTCCGTACACGGCCACCAGACAGGTCTTCATGAGTATAATCAACACCGGTATCTATGATGGCAATTAAAACGTCTGCATTCCCGGTTTCAATTTCCCAGGCTTCCGGGACATCAATATCAGCATCGGCCGTGCCTCCCGTTTGACCGGTATTGTTCAATGCCCACTGCTCGCCGAAATCAGCGTCATCAGGGATCTCCGTCGCCACGTAAATGCGATTGGGTTCAGCGTAAAGCACATTGGCATCGGCCTGATAATCGGCAATCATGGCAAAGATATCAGTACCTAAAGGCACAGTCAGCTTGACAACACTCGTCAGTCCATGTGTGACTGCCAGCGTATTCGTCTGATCTAAATCCGCAAATAGTTTAGCAACGCTTTCCACACGATAAGCTTCATTAAGCTGGTCAAAGGAAGCAATATCCAGATTATCTGAGAAAACATTTACCTTTGATAAGTTTTGAGCGACCTCTGGTTTGAGGCCAATCAGGATTTCATTGGGCACAAATGCGCCTATCAAAGGCGGCGGTATCACCACCTCGGCCCGACTGTTGGGCACAAAGCTGGCAATGGCAAGCACGAACAGGACTACAACGGTAACGGATAAAACGGCTTTGAGTTTCAATCTGTTGGCTTTGAGTTTCAATCTGTTGCTCACGTTAAACACTCCTTTATGGAACTAAACTGGAACCAATACAAAGTCGACCTTACTCGTTGATTTGAGCAGGCTTATTTAATTCGGCATATTGAATATGGGGATCGACCGTATATGCTGCGATCATTTGCTCTAAATCGGTGTTTGCGGGCACGACCAGCTTGAATACGCCAATCAAACCATAGCGGGCAGCGATTTCGTCGTCGGGAGCAATGTCTGGATATAAAGGTACCATTTGCCTTACCCGCCACGTTTCATTGAGCACATCCAGCGAAGAAATGCCGGTCTGGGTCGGGTCCGGTTCAGCGGGATTCACCAAAAGCGGAATGTCAGCTGGCTCGATGCCAATCAAAATCTCCTTATTTGCTTCTGAGCTGCTGTTACACGCTGCCAGACAAATCATACCAATTAGAAGAATGACGCCTAGCGCTGCTGCTATCCTAAAATTGAAAGATGATTGTTGACCCATGATCCTGTTCCTACTACCTACAAACCTGTCCTATAAATTCTCATCTGTTGTGGTGCGCCCCGATCATGGGCAACTCTTATAAAGATTAAAGAGGATGACCGTTCCAACACCTGACTTCTGAATTACAAAAAGGCTACAAGTACGCGATTTATTTAACCGAAGCTGCTACTCTACCTGATAAAGGCAAAAAGAAGGGGCGATAATTGGTGGATGTTTGAAGATAGTTTATGCGGATTAAGCACGAGATGCTCATTTCGCAGAACAAAAGGAAATCTTAAATTTGGGACAACAACTTATTCTCCCGGATCGATAGCCTCAAAAGCAAGATTCCCTCACAACTAGCAAGCTACACATCCCCATTTTAAGCGGTATACTTATCAATATAAAGAGAAAAACCCAAGGTGATTGGGCCGATTACTTGAGTAAAAGTGGGTGATCAGGCTTTCTTAACTTCAAAAATTTTCCTGCTTTTACAAGATTTTTACTGAGTAAAAAATGCCAAAGCCAACCCGAATTGTCAAATGGCGCACCCGGCGTCAGCAGCGCAGGCAGCGCAGTGGGGTCAACGTGTTTCGTTGGTTCACTGTGTTTGTGTTGGGGCTGGCAACGGCCGTTTTCACAATCATCCTGTTGGGTGCGGTGGGGGTAACGGCCGTTTTTGCCAGCTTCAGCCGCGATCTGCCCAACTTTACCGAGCTGGAACAGCTGGGCCAGGAGAACAGCGGCACCTTCGAGACCAGTAAAATCTACGCCTGGGGCGATCCCGCCGCCAACGGCCAGCGCGACCTCATCCTTATCTACGAAATCATCGACCCGCTGGGTGGCGACCGTCAATGGATTCCCCTGGACCAGATTCCCCAGCAGCTCATCGACGCCACCATCGCCATCGAAGACCGCACCTTCTGGACCAACCGTGGCTTCGATATGGTGGGCATCGGCCGCGCCTTCAACGAATATATTCTGCAAGGCGGCGACATCCAGGGCGGTTCCTCTATCACCCAACAGGTCGTCAAAAACAACCTGATTGAGCCAGAGCGCCGCATTGTGGGCGGCGATGTGGGGCTGGATGATTACCAGCGCAAGCTGGAAGAGCTGCTGCTGGCCCGCCAGGTGGCCCAAAGCTACAGCAAAGAGCAAATTTTGGAGTGGTACCTCAACACCAACTTCTACGGCAATCTGGCCTATGGCATCGAAGCCGCCGCCCGCATCTACTTCGACAAGACCGCCGCCGAGCTGACTCTGGCCGAAGCTACCCTGCTGGCCGCCATCCCCCAATCCCCCGCCCTGAACCCGATCAACAATCCGGAAGCGGCCAGAGTGCGGCAGGGGCTGGTGCTGGATGCGATGGTGCGTGAGGGGTATATTGGGGTGGAAACGGCCGTTTCCACTAAAACCCTCCCCGTTCCCGTCGTCAACGCTATCGCCGACCGGTTCGACATCATCGCCCCCCACTTTGCCCTCTACGTGCAGCAGCAGCTGGAGCAGATGTTTGGCCCCGAACTGGTGCTGGGCGGCGGACTGCGCGTCTACACCACGCTGGATCTCACCTATCAACAGCAGGCGGAATGCGTGGCGCGTGCCCACGTCAACCGGCTCTCCGGCGCGGTTGGCCCTGGCCTGCCCGCCGATGAGCAGGCCAGCTGCGACGCCCTCGCCTTCCTGCCGCCCCTGGCTGCCCAAGATGAGGGCGTGGACAGGAACGTGAGCAATGCGGCCGTTCTCATGCTAGACCCCCGCACGGCCGAAATCAAGGCGATGGTTGGCAGTCTCAACTATTGGAACCCCAGCATCGACGGCTCCTTCAACGTGGCCGTGGATGGCCTGCGCCAGCCCGGCTCTGCTTTCAAGCCGTTCACCTACCTCACCGCCTTCAGCCAGGGGTACAGCGCTGCCAGCATGGTGCTGGACGTAGAAACCGACTTCAGCGCCGCCAACAACGGCATCCCCTACGTGCCGCAAAACTACGACCGCCAGTTCCACGGCCCGATGCGCTTGCGGCAGGCGTTGGCCAACAGCTACAACGTCCCAGCGGTGCAAGTCATGAGCTGGGTGGGGGTTAACAAAGTGTTGCGCACCGCCCACAGCCTGGGGATCAACAGCCTGGACCAGGGCAGCAGCAGCTATGGCCTCTCCCTCACCCTGGGCGGCGGCGAAGTGACCCTGCTGGATATGGTCTACGCCTTTTCCGTGATGGACAATATGGGGGTGATGGTCGGCCAGCCCCGCCCGGCGGAGCAAATTCGCCCCGGCTACCGCACGCTGGACCCGGTCGCCATTTTGCGCGTGGAAGACCGCAGTGGCAACGTGCTGTATGAGTACAACCAACCGCAGCGGCGTGAAATCCTCACGGCGCAGCTGGCCTACGTCATGAACGATATTTTGTCCGACCGCAGCGCTCGCTGCGCTGGCTTTGGCTGCCCCAATGCCCTGGAACTGCCGGACAATCGCCCCGCCGCCGCCAAAACCGGCACCACCAACGATTTCCGCGACGGCTGGGCCATCGGCTACACGCCGCAGCTGGTCACCGGCGTCTGGGTAGGCAACAGCGACAACAGCCCGATGCAAAACGTGCCCGGTTCCAAAGGAGCCGCCCCCATCTGGCGTGCGCTGATGAGCTGGGCCTTACAAAATGAGCCATTGGAAAATTGGCCCAGGCCCACAGGCATCGTGGAGCGGCCGGTATGCAACCTCTCTGGCCTGCTGCCCACCTCCTTCTGCCCCACCGTCTCCGAGATTTTTATCGATGGCACCCAGCCAACTATTTTCGACAATATGTACCAGGAATTTGCCATCAATCGGGAGACGGGGCGGCTGGCAACAATTTACACGCCGCCGGAACTGATCGACCGGGAACTGTTTGTGGTTTATCCCGAAGCCGCCGCCGACTGGGTGCGGGAAAAAGAGCTGCCCCAGCCGCCAAATGAGTACGACACCATCATCGCGCCAGACAGCCCAGATGAGAATATCCGCATCAGCTCGCCCACGCCGTTTGCTTACGTGCAGGGGCAGGTCATCATTACCGGCACCGCCCGCAGCGACAATTTTGCCTTCTACCGGCTGGCCTATTTTGCCGGGCTCACCCCCAACAACCTGCAAACCCTGGCCGACAATGTGACCGAGCCGCGTGAAAACGCCGAGCTGGCGGTGTGGGACGTGTCTCAGCTGGAGGGGCTGTACACGCTGCTGCTGACGGTGGTGCGCCAGGACGGCGGCTTTGCCGAATACAGCGTGCAGGTGACGGTGGACAACACGCCGCCCACGGCCGAAATCCTCTTCCCCCTGCCCAACCAGCAAATCTTCACCGACGAGGAGTGGGTGATCATCCAGGCGCAGGTAACGGATAACTTGTCGCTGAACCGGGTGGAGTTTTATGTGGATGGGGCGGGGGTGCCGTTTGCCATCAGCACGGTGCCGCCGTTTACGGAAAAGTGGGACATCCCCGGCCCAGGCTGCCACCGCTTCCGCGTGCTGGCGGTGGATGCAGCGGGGAATGAGGGGGAGGGGACGGCCGTTTCCGTCTGCCTCATCAACCGCGAATAAAGATTTTTTGCTATACTGTGCCCATTAGCTTACGGACATGAAACCTTATGCTTTTTGATCAAGCGCTTAAAGATACACCGCCTGAAGTAGAACAAATTCAAATTGACCTGTTGCGCCAAGCAGGGCAGGCACGGCGCACCCAGCTGATGTTGTCCTTGTCACAAAGTATGTTTGAGCTTTCCTGGCACAACCTGCAAAAGGTGTCCCCGCATTTGTCAGAAACAGAGCAAAAAATCAAATTTGTGGAACTGCTTTATGGCCCCACGTTGGCCAACGCTTTCCAGCAGTTTTTACAGCAATTAGAAAATGACGCTTAATTCGGAACTCAGACGCGCTACAGAGCCTTTAATTCGCTTCTTTGAAGCCAATCAGATTCAGTATCATATTGGCGGTTCAGTGGCCAGTTCGGCACATGGTATTCCAAGAACAACCATTGACGTTGATTTGGTCGCCGACATTAAGCCGCATCATGTTACGCCAATGGTGCAAAGTTTGCAGTCCATTTATTACATCGATGCGAGCATGATCCAGAGCGCCATCAGAAACCAAACCTCGTTTAACCTGATTCACCTGGAAACGATTATCAAAATTGATGTCTTCATTTTAAAGACAGATGCGTTTGATCAAAAAGTGATGAGCCGAGCGGTTGAGGGGAATTTGAACATTGGTGAAGCCGAGCCGTTTCATGTTCGCTTTTCTTCGCCAGAGGACATTATTCTGCACAAGCTATCCTGGTTTAGAATGGGCGGGGAACAATCTGAACGCCAGTGGAAAGATATTCTAGGCGTCTTAAAAATTCAACGAGATTCTCTCGATTTTGAGTATATGCAGATTTGGGCAAAGCAAATCAAGGTAGACGATTTGCTAGAGCGAGCGCTTGCAGAGGTTTGATCGTTATTTTTGGTGCGGTAGGAAATGAGGGAGAGGGGATGGCCGTATCCGTCTGCCTCATTGAGCGCGAGTAAAGTTGGAGCTATTGTGGGGTTAACGGCCGTTTGTAATCGGAAAAACATTTGGCTCTTTGGGATTTCGTGGGGTATCTGTAAATGTAGGGGCTGGCCTTGTGCCTGCCCAGTCGAGGGCGACCACAAGGGTCGCCCCTACAAATGGTGTCAACCCCCTGAAATCCTGAAGAACCAAACATTTTTAATCATTCCATAGTTAAAAGATTATGACTACTGTAGACGATTCGAATGACTTAGAAAATCAGAAGATGATATTGCAAGCCGTTCAGGTGCTCTTGGAACGTATATTCCCTTTATTAATTCAGCAGTTGCTTACACAAGGAAAATTAGACAAAGAACGTTTGAATGATTTAGATTATGTTCGTTCAATTGTCTTTGAAAATTCTGATTTAATAGAATCTTTAAAGATTGGATATATTATTGATGAAGATTTTATTAATTCGGCACATGAAGCAATAGAAGCTGACCGTAAAAGTGTTGCCATTGTTTTAGTTGCAACAGCTATCGAACATAAGCTTAATGCCTTTTACAGATCTGTACTTGAGACTTACTTTGGATTATCTAACAAGGAGACAACTGAGGCAATAAGAAGTAGTTTTCATACAAAGTTAGGATGGTTAATGACTTTAGTTTCAGGCTCACCCATTTCTGAAGAACTCAACAAAAAAATAAAAAAAGTCATAGAATTAAGAAATGGCTTTGTTCATTACAAAGTCACCTCATATTCCCAAGATGATTTTGATTCTGAAAATACCGGATATGATAGATTATTACAGGAAGTTAAAAGAATAGGCACGGAAAACATTCTTGAATTACCAAATACGTTAGAGACTTTTCTTAGAGAAGTTGAGTTTGAAATGGATCCCAACTACAAATTGGCGATAGCTGCTACGGAAAAAATGAGTGAAGAATTCCAAAGCAAGACATCAGCCAAGAAATTTGATAATGAGTAGGACAGCTTTTACACGGCAAATAATTAACTTGGCTGTGGTAGGCGTTGGTGCAAGTGGCACAAGCCGTGCTGCTTGTTTTGTTGGTGAAGTACGGCCGTATCTCTCACCCCCCACACCTCCCCCCAACCAACTGGCCCATGAAAAACGGCCGTTCCAGACACACTTTTGCGCTGAGAAACGGCCGTTTTTTGGAATCCTCACACGGCTGTTTCTAGGCAAACATCAAGCGTCCCTTCGGTGCTGGAATCGGCCGTCCCAATTCTTGAGCAGTTTCTATCCACTCGTCAATGACGGTTTCCAGGTTGCTCAAAACTTCCCCATGCGTTTCGCCGTCGGCAGCGCAGCCAGGCAGTTCTGGCACTTCAGCAATAAACGCCTCGTCTTCATTGCTCCAATAAATAATTACTTCGTACTTGTATTTACTCATCATCACCCTCGTCAGCTAACTTGTAGCGCAAAATAATGTCGCGAACCTGTTTAACCTGGTAAGCCTTTGCCTTGCCACCCTTCGGCTGCAAGTTCAGGATTTCCGCTACGTCACTTCTGGTAAAAATATGATGGCTGCCCTTAATTCTCTCGTTAAAACCTAAATGATGCAGCACCAGGCACAAGTCGCTGAAGGGAATATTGGCATCGGATGTGCCTCGCATAATCTTTAAGAGTATTTTTTCTTTCTTGCCCATGCCTGGAATTTATCTTGTTTGTTCAGTTTTCTGTTACGATCGCAATCATGTTAGCAGAAAGCTGATTCAGAATCTACATTTTGGCACTAATACGGCCGTATCCACCCCCACCTCACCCCAACCAACTGGCCAATGAAAAACGGCCGTTCCAGACACACTTTTGCGCTGGGAAACGGCCGTTACCCTTTACAAAAACTCCACGTGGTTTTCCATTTCTTCAGCCGAAAGCACCTGGAAAATGAAGTGCAGGCCACGCACCATGTAACCTATGGGTTGTCTTGGTTGCACAAAAACGATTTCGGCGTGTTTTGTGCCCTGGGCATGGAGCGTTAAAAAATCGTTATCTTCGGTGATGAAAACACGCCCCTGCTCGGCGGCAAACGCCAATTGAACTTCATCCGCAGCACCCAACAAACCCGCCTCTAGCGAACTTAACACGTCTACACGGCGACGTTTTAGCTCAGCAATCACCGCATTGGGAATATGTTCATCCGTTTGAAATCTAATTTCACTCATTAAACTGAATGGGTAGCTTGGAGGGAATCTGCTTTTTCATTTCGGCGACGAAGGCTTCACTGGCTTTGATTGCCTCGTCAATTTCGACTGGATTGTTGTGATAGTAAGCCAAGGCGGCATAAATTTCGGCCAGCGTTAAATCGTATTCAGTGGCAATTTCATCGGCACTCATCCCCAACCATTCATGCCAGATAACAATGTTCTGCACCGCAATGCGACGCCCGGCAATGCGGGGTTTACCGCCTATCACCCCTTCTGTCTTTTCAATGTAATGGTCTAGCGTTTGTACAGTCATCTCTGTTTCCCCGCTCAAATTCGCTTTAGCAACTTACCTTAATCAACTTTTACAGCAAGATAATACTCGATTTTAGTTGAAATTTTGCCGCTCCCCCCAACCAACTGGCCAATGAAAAACGGCCGTTCAAGATCACACTGTTAATCTTGCAACGGCCGTTTGCAAATCTTCCTCATTCCTCGTAAGTCCAACGGCCGCTCGCCACCTCCACCAACCTATCAGCCGTGCGTTGGTAAATGCGGAACGGGAGGTGGGGCGTGCGTTGAAAACGAAGATCAACCATCTTGTAGAAAAAGTAGCCCTTTTTTGTGCCGCTGATTTCTCCCCAGGGAACAAAGAAGGGGGCATGCCCTGGACGAAAGAGGAAAATAACAGAAAAGTAAAGCCCTTCGTCATCCGCGCAGATTTTAAGCGCGCCATTGTAATTGGATGAAAGTCGTAAGATGGCGCTCTGCAATGAGAAACATTGGGCGGAGTGCGGTTCACGGTAGGGATACGCTTCCGCCATGCTGCCCCAGCCGCCCAGACGGGAAACAAGGAAGACGACGGTACTCCAGAAAAGGGGGAAGACAACGAAAAAGGCGAGAATGGCCAGGATGAGGGTGACTGTTTCTGTATTCATGGCTGAAACGATAGCGTGAGTACGGCCGTTTGTAAACTGTTTGATGATAGAGCAGGGACTGGGGGTGGGGAACGGCCGTTCACAACCATTAATCTAGCACAAGAATGCGCCGAAATAGCTCACGAACTGATTGTAGATCTGATTGGGACAGCGCACCTAGTCGCCGACGCACAAGCGACGTTTCAAACGAGGCCAGAATCGGTTTAACTGCGCTGGCTTTGAGTAGACCCGCTGACTGCCACTCCGAAACCAAAACTTCATCAGTTGTGCGGGCAATTTTGCTGGTGATCGGGGCCAGAATGAGGTCTGGATGGCTACTATTGTATCGCTGCTTAAAACGACGGCTGGACGCTGTTTTGCGGTTGTTTGGTTTGTAAAGGGAAAAGACACAAGCAGAATGTCACCGGGCTTATAAATTGTCATAGACGGCGTCCTCGTCATTGTCCCAAATTTGGGTGAACGCTTTTTCAGAAGAAGCCATAGCTGCGTAAACCAGCGTTGAATCATCATCTTCTGCCGGATCGAGAATGGTGACTAATAGACGCGCATTCGGTTCCAGCGAGATAGGAACATCTAGTTTAATTTCTTTACCATCAAAATGAGCCGGGACAGTTTGTAAAGTTTTCATGATTTTCATTGTACTTGATGGAGTATAAGCGATGCAATCACAAGTTTATTTCTCTTTTTCAGAATCACTTAACCGCAGTTTTTTGCCGATTGCTGAATTTATTGGGATGTACACATCTTCTGTAGGGCACACCAAGTTTTTGTACTCTTGTGCCTGGGCATACTTTCGCTGCGTCTGCACAAAATTACTTATATCCATAATCTCTACAATGGCGTTACGGCCATATTTCTCAAGAACTGAACCGCGAATTCCTAATTGAATAGCTCGACGCTCCAACGGTGCGCCGCTGGGCGCGTGATCTGGGTCCCATTGTAACCGGACTTCAGATTGTTTTACGGCCGTTTGCCACAATTCTCTTGTAGCAAACTGTTCGGGTTCAAAAGAGGAGGGTACGGCCTGATCTAACAGGGTATCAAAAAAAACGCGCCGTAACCGGATTGCCAGGGTAATCTCTTGTCCAGCTTTGGTGCCCCAACCCGAGCGATACATCATCCACATGAAGTTTGGCTTGATCCAACTCATGCGATTGTAGCTAAAATCTCCACCAAAATATTGATGCTTTACGGCAAATAAACCAATTGACGGTTGATAAGCTTGATACACGATTATTGTTTCATCATCAAACTGGGCCAGGATATGACGACCAGAGCTTGGCCAACGTTTTTGTTGTTCAATATAAAGTTCAGTGTGCATAAATTTAAGATTGTGAATCTGATGGATTCAGTTGTTCTAAAAACTCCTGAGCAACTGTAGCGATCCGCTGATTTTTATGCTCGGTTAACTGCTCCAAATATGGAATCGCTTGTTCAGACATGCCGAATACCAAATGACGAATAGCTCTTTCTTGAATTCGAATATCACGATCGTAAAAAAGGATCCCTAAAATTTTCTTTTGGGCATTTGGCGTGTTTAATAAACAAAGTGCATTAAAGGCTTCCGCACGAATAATTGGGTACGCATCATCAATTCGGTCTTCCCTATAAACTTCATCATTATCATATTTATCTACAAGTTCTAGCAAATAAGGTTCAGCTTTTGGATCGCCGATGTTGCCTAGCCTAACGGTTGTGCAATCCCAGGTGATTTCATCGAAAATGGCTTAAAAACATCATTTTTTGGCATCAGTGGTGGCGGTAGATGGCCTCCACCAGGTAACTTGAGTACCTTGCCAGCAAAGGCACTGTACTCGCTGA
>JBGTCV010000061.1:0-10149 GCA_041748655.1 Promineifilaceae bacterium (SeqCode)
CCGCCAATCAATTTAGCCAATTGGAGGCCATATGACTGTAATCCATCAATGTGAATGTGCTATTTGTCAGCAATCTGAATCTCATCCAGAACAGGCGCAACATCAACGAATGAACTTGTTTATGAGCCGCCTCGATGAACAACAACGCCGCTGGTATGCCGCACTTGAAGCCCAAAATTTGGGGCACGGCGGAACGACGCTGATAGCCAGGATAACCGGGCTATCTGTGGAAACAATTCGGCGCGGTCGGTACGAATTAGAAAATGATTTGGCGGACCGACCTGTTGACCGCGTACGCCAGGCCGGTGGTGGTCGTCAAGCAGTCGAAAAAAAACGCCGTCCATTACCACCGCCCTCAAAGAAGTAATTGATGATGAAATTGCTGGCGACCCGATGGCTGACCACAAATGGGTACGTCGTTCTCTGAAATATTTGGCTCAGGCCCTGGTTAAACGACGTTTTCGGATTGGTCCGACCACGGTGCGCCGTTTGTTGAAGAAGCTGAAATATCGCTTGTTCGGCAATTGTCAAAGTCTGACACCACGGCATCCTGACCGGGATAAGCAATTTCGCTTCATCCGCCGGGTTAAGAAACTATTCCTGACCGCAGGTTGGCCGGTTATCAGTGTCGATACCAAAAAGAAGGAGTTGATTGGCAATGTCAAAAATGCCGGACGTATTTGGGAACAATCGCCCACATTGGTTAATACCCATGACTTTCTTTCTGAAGCAGTGGGTCGGGCAACACCGTATGGCATCTATGACCTGGTCCATCAGCAAGGCTCTGTCTATATCGGCACTTCTTATGATACGCCTGAATTCGCTGCTTATGCCATTGCGCAGTGGTGGGCTGACCCCGACCGCCCTCGCTTTGCCCGCGAAGACAAACTGCTCATCCTCTGTGATGCCGGGGGCAGCAATAATTGCCGTTACTGGCGCTGGAAAATCGAGGTGCAAAAGCAATTAGCTGACGCGTTTGGTATTGAGGTGATGATTTGTCATTATCCCACCGGGGCGTCCAAATGGAATCCAATTGAACACCGACTTTTCAGCGAGATTTCCAAGAATTGGGCTGGTAAACCTTTACGGACCTTTCAGACGACACTCAATTACATTCGGGATACCACAACGGAAACGGGGCTGAAGGTCAAAGCGTGCCTGGTCGAACATGTCTTTGATAAAGGGATGAAGTATGACCCTCAAGAACGGGACAAACTCAATTTACAGCGTTGTCGCACTTGTCCTACTTGGAACTACATCCTTCAACCACATGTTTATTCTGGATGATATTCGATTGTTAATGTCCAAAGTTATTTTTGATTGAACCCAAAGGAATATAAACCGTAGCCACGATTATGTTTGTCCAGCGATTCACTTTAGCTGGCAAGGCGACAGAGAGGAAAATCATTAGAGCCGGAATCGTCACAGCGGCGAGTACTACCAAAAGAAATGCTTGAGTAATTTCAAATGCAAATACCTTGCCTGCTAACAAATCTTCTAGTGCACCCGGCATATATAAGTGGAAATAATCTACATAGATGTATAGAAACATAAAGCTTGCCCAAAGGGCGGCGAGCTTCAGTTTTACATTGAGCTTGATGTCTTCCAACGCCTTTTGTGGTACTTTTTGTGAGTTCATATTCATACTCCTTTTTTTGAACGATATGGATGAGTTTCGTAATTTACGATCATACATGATGAAAGTTGGCAAAACCTAACATATTTTCACCTTTCCTTGCCCAAAATAACCGCTATGGGGTTTTCCCCAGCCATCAGCCGATCCAACTGCTCAATTGATAGCTGGCTAAAATCAACGTACTGCATAATTGTGTCTATAATCTGGGTTTTTGGCGCTGTGAGCTTACTCGCCCGGTCCAATCCCCCAAAGGCCGCCTGGAGTTTGACATGGTCATTTTCCTCAGTTTCGGCAATCTGAATAATGCGATCAACAAAATCAGAGGTCCCCAACTGGAGCTTTAGCAGCGCCTCTTCCACCACGTCTGACGCCTGCTGCACACGCCAATGGGTTTGTTCAGACCAAAGCTGAGCCGGGCCAACAGCCAAAAGAGCGCGGGCATGTTGAATTCTCGCGGAGAAATCGCTTTGAAATTCCGCGCCGCCAGGTCGCCGTAGTTGACGGAGGCAGCCCGGTTGCGGATCAGGACGTCCTGCACGCCGGACGTCGGTTTAGCGACCTCTTGCAGCCGCAAAACCTCCAGCGGACCATATTCTGTGTAGACAATCGCTTTCATGCTCATGCCTCTACCACGGTGATGGTCACTTTGCCGCGAGCGCGTCCTGCTTCCACGTAGCGATGGGCAACGGCCGTTTCCGCCAGCGGAAAGCGTTTGTCAATGATCGCCTTGAGTTTACCCGCCTCAAGCAGCGCTTTGACGGCCAGTAAATCCTCACGGCCGCCGGGAGCCAGACCGCAGATGACCCGTTGTCCGCCGCGAACGGCCGTCCAGATAGCTTGCCCCAACTGCTTCGTCTTAAAACTGGCGTACAGATGCGCGCCGTCGGCCGTTAACGCCTGCCTGGATCGGGCAAAAGGCGTGCGGCCCAACACATCAAGAATCAGGTCGTAGGTTTTGCCGCTTTGAGTGAAATCGGTCTGAGTGTAATCAATGACCTCGTCGGCGCCCAACGCCTGGACAAAGGCCATGCCCGGCGTACTGCACACGCCGGTCACTTCGGCGCCAAACTGTTTGGCAATCTGCACGGCCGCCGAGCCAATAGCCCCCGACGCGCCGTTGACCAACACCTTCTGACCCGGCCGGATGTTCATTTTTCGTAGCAGACCAAAAGCCATAATTGCCCCATAAGGGGTAACGGCCGCTTCCTCATAGCTCACGTTGTCCGGTTTGTGGGCCAGGACGCCGCTCTCAGGCATACAGACGTACTCCGCATAGGCCCCCATACCCTGGCCCAGGTAGCCAAACACCGGGTCGCCCGGCTTGAAGTTGGCAACGGCCTGACCCACCGCTTCCACTTCTCCGGCAAACTCGCTGCCCAAGATGGTAGTCTTGGGTTTGTTCAGACCAAAGCTGAGCCGGGCCAACAGCCAAAAGAGCGCGGGCATGTTGAATTCTCGCGGGGAAATCGCCTTGAAATTCCGCGCCGCCAGGTCGCCGTAGTTGATGGAGGCAGCCCGGTTGCGAATCAAGACGTCCTTTGCGCCGGGCGTCGGTTTGGCGACCTCTTGCAGCCGCAAAACCTCCGGCGGGCCATATTCTGTGTATACAATTGCTTTCATATTCATTCCTTGGCGACAGTGATGCTCACTTTGCCGCGAGCGCGTCCTGTTTCCAGATAGCGGATAGCGTCGGCCGTTTCGGCCAGCGAATAGGCGCGGTCAATAACCGGCACAACCTGGCCCGTCTCCAATAGCCCCTTGATGACGAGCAAGTCTGCTTTGTTAGGTTTAGCCGTACCCATCATGCCGACCTTTTTGCCCCCCTTCTTTGACAGCAGCGGCCCCAGGAGCATATGCTCAAACATGCGGGGCATGGTCGTAAAACCGGCAACAACGCAGCTTCCCTGGGGCGTCAGGGCGCGTTTGTAGTCGGCAACAGAACGGTTGCCTATGGCGTCGTAGATGAGATCGTATTGACGGCCGTTGCGCGTAAAATCTTCTCGCGTGTAGTCCACCAGATGGTCGGCCCCAAGCGAACGTACCAGCTCATGGTTACGGCCGCTGCACACGCCAGTCACTTCCGCCCCATACGCTTTAACCAATTGCACGGCAAGCGTGCCAATGCCGCCGGACGCGCCATTGATCAACACCTTTTGCCCCGCCTGAATCTTCCCCGCGTCGCGCAAGCCCTGCAAGGCGGTAAAGGCGACCACCGGTGTAGAGGCCGCTTCCGCAAAGGAGAGGTTGGCCGGTTTCAGCGCCAGATATTTCTGGTGGACGCAGGCGTACTCGGCAAACGCGCCGCCCCCGGCCGCGCCAAAGACCTCGTCGCCAGGCTTAAACTCGGTGACGTTACGGCCGACAGCTTCCACCACGCCCGCCAGGTCGGCCCCTAGTTTCGGGTTTTTCGGCTTGAAAAACCCTTCGCCCAGCCGGACGAGAAAGGGATCGGCCCGCAGGCGATGCCAATCCAGCGGATTGGCCGCAGCCGCGTAAATTTTTACCAATACCTGGTCTTCATTGGGCATTGGTTTTTCCACTTCCGCCAGCTGTAAGACATCCGGCGATCCATATTTTGTGAATAGAATGGCTTTCATTTTTTCTCCAATCAGGGTTAATTTTCTGGGTTAGGCCACTGCCAGGCGATCCCGATTATTAGCAGCAGACAGACAACTTCTACGGTTGCTATGAATATGTAATGGGGATAAGATGATCCTCCGCCGACAATAAAGACAATCGTAATGATACCGATGATGATGTTAGCCCAACGGTTTAGTCGATAGTTCAACACGCGGGAAAGAAAAATCATAGCGATTGAAATTTCCATCATAATGGCCCCAAACAACATAAGTTGCGTGATTGGCGTCCCGCCGGCAAATACCGCCAACTCATCTAATACGCCAGGGATGTACAGTGAAAGAATGTCCGCCTTCAACATATTGATCATGACAACGATCCATAATGTTGAGAGCAGAACTCTTACATCTATCTTTTCAGCGATCTTCCCGCTGGTGGTAATCATTTTTATTACTCCTTTTTTGTAACTACTCAGCCCTTCTAGCTGTGGCCGGTCTCCTGACCGAGCCACACAGCGCTGACGGGGATATAGTTGTCTAGCCACGCCACATAACGATTCCGGCCCAGATAAACCAAACGATACTACCCAGCCCAAAAACAGCGCCCAGCGCGTCAACTGTCGGAAAAACAGTTGTCAAAATGCCCGCCGTGCCCACAACCAGGCCCAGGCCGTTTAATCCTTTAGTCAACGCACCACCTTGCCAGGCGGTCCAACTTACCAGCAAAATCCATAAACCACCGACAATTTCGTTACCCCCGCCTAATCCCACAACCACAGCGTGAACGGCCGTCCAGACGGTAGCTGCCTGCGCTGGGTCTTGCGCGTAAAGGTCAACCACAACCCCGACACCGACGTTAGCCACCATGCCGCTGGCAATGACCAGACCAGCCCAGATAAGCCCGAAGGCTGTTGCTATCTGGGCCAAAGCCGGTGCGTTGGTTTGCAGCCGCTGGCGCAGCGCCAACGATAGCACAACCATAAAGATGCCAAATATAACGTAGATGATCAGATACCAGATGTAAAGGACGGCCTGGTTATCAACCAGGAAGGCGGCGGCCTGGACTGGATCGGTATCGGCGGCCAAATATCCGGCAGGAACGAGTAGCGTAAATAGCAGCACAAAGCCCATGATGAAGGTTACGGCCGCACCGAGGGCCGCCATACCGCCAACTTTCTGTAAATTATTCATTTTATTCTCCTTCTTCTGTAAAGTATTCATTCTGTTCTCCGTTCAGGTGTACAAGCGAGAGCAAAGGCAGCCCTAAGTCGCGTACTTTTTTGAGCAATCCGTGCAGCGCTGCCTGATCAACCACCGGACCGGTCAAAAGCGTCTCGCCATTCTCTTCCAGGGTGATGGTCAGCCTCTCAAACCAGTCTGTCCATTGTGGGACCAAATGGCCTTGGACCCTGATTTGGTAAATGGCCGCATGTTCCGGATCGGCCGGGGGAATCTGCTTGTCGCTCATGACGAAATTACTCCGCATTTAATACTATTTCTGGGTAAGGGCCGCGCCTTGCGCCTTACCCAACCAAGAGCGACCACAACGGTACGCCCTAACCTTCGCGTTGTAGCTTATCGCCAATAGGCGGCGTTATATAGACACTAAAGTGTTGTTGGGGGGTGTTGTTGTTGTGGGCGGGGTAATTACAATAAGCCTAACTCGCGGGCTACCGCTTCGGTGCGTCGCTGTACCGCTAATTTGTCAAAAATGCGCCGGTTATGACCCTTCACGGCCTAAAACGAGCGAAGCTACCATATAGTGCCACATTATCAACTTTTTGAGCTGATTTTATGTGGTTTTTGGTTAATTTTTGGTGAAAATGAAGTCAATTACAGGATATTCTGTATTCTATTTCGTTTTTTCACTCGCTTATTCCTATCATTTAGCCTATTTTGAGGCTGTTTTGTACCTAATAAACGAAATAGACTATGAATTCTGTTTCATTTCAGCCCAATTTATGGTCAATAAGTGGCACTTCCTGACAGCTTCGCTCGTTTTGGGCCTTGCAGCCAGATAAGCCGTTTTTATCACCAGTAGCAACTTAACAAAGGGTGTGAATTTTCGGACGTATTACGTATTTACCCCATCAACATCATCAATCAGTTGACCGAAAATGGGGTGGAAGTGATTTTTGTCAGGCAGCCAGAATTATCAACGGCCGGCCCACATAGAAAATTATTGTTGGCCATTTACAGCTACTTTGCCGAGGCAGAGCGTGAATTTATCTCCATGCGCACCAAACAAGGCCTGGCTGCGGCAAGAGCCAGTGGCAAGAAACTGGGTCGGCCAAAAGGGAGTCGGGATAAAGAAAGGGTGTTAGATCCGCACCGTGAGCAGATTAAGGAATATCTCCAACTGGGGCTTTCATTAAGTCGTATTCGCACAATCATCAATCCACAGCTGGAAAGGCCAATCAGTTATCCGTCCTATCGCTATTTTGTCCGTCAGGATGCACAGCTGCTTGAATTGTGGCGATCACAAAAGAAGGCATAGCGAGGCTGCTTTGAATCAGCGTGGTCAGGAAAGGATTGCCCAAGTAATGGCCACATGATTGTCAGATCAAACTGATACAGTTTCCGCAAAATATATTCCAGTAGGAGAATGGCATTCCTTACTCATCACTGTGCTGATGATGGTCCTGCTCAACCATCAAGTCAAACGTCTGCTTCACATCATCATACCCGGCTCGCCGTAATATGACCTCAATTTGCCACGTTCCGGCAACGGACAAATAAGTGCCACGTGCCAGGTAACGATCTCCAGCTACAGCTTCTGCCTCCACCTGGAGGATACCCATCTCCTCATTTTCGTTGTGGAACCGCAATAATACTTCTGGCTCCACCTGAGCTGCACTTGGCCGCTCATCGCTGACATCTACGGCAAATTCATTATTGCCCACCTGCAAAGGGGCAATGCGCAGGATCAGTTGCACGTCCTCAAGGCGCACACTTTCCCTAAAGCCCAAACGATGCTGTGCTTCTAAGGCTTCAAAGGCAGGCGCAACCCCGGTCATAACCCCGACCACAAGCAGGACGATCACCCCCAGCACCAGTTCCAGCAGCACCGTCTGCCTTAGCCGCTGCCTGGCGACTGCTTCGGCCTTACGGAGCTGCGGCGTTAATAGCAGCAAATTCACTGCCCCCAATAGCAGCAGAAGGGAAAACAGCCCTATTTTAAGGCTCAGGGCCTGGCCATGTATGGTTGTAAGCAATGCTTCTATTGTCCGCACATGGACAACGGCGCTGTACAGTCCTGTGACTATCAGGATAAGGATACAAGGCAGGGCCACTCTGGAAAAACGGGGTATAAGGGCAGAGGCCAGGCCTGGCTGTGACCGCCCGGACCAGAGCAGGAAGGCTAGAGGCAGCAGGCCACCTAGCCAGGCTGTCATTGTTAGCAGGTGCAGCCAATCCAGGACAGTTGCCAGGAATATCTGTTCTCCTGGTAAGGCGGCACTGTGGCTTTGTAGAGTGATGGTAAGTAATGCAGTTGCTCCCATCACTGAGGGGAAGAGCCAGGGCCTAAGCCGGCCGTTGCCCGCCGACGGTAAACGCCAGGCGAACAGGGCTAATAGGAGCAACAAGCCCAGGCGAGCGCCAGCGAGCAGGCCGCTGCGCCCGGTCACCACAATCTGTAATTCTGCCCACCAGGAGCCTGTATTGAGCTGACTGGCCTGCAAGCCAATAAACAAGAGTGTTGCCACTGCCCAAAGGCCGCTGCCCGCCAATACCAACCGTCGCAAGAGGGTAGTGGTGTGACCGTCACTAGCCAATGCCGCAGAGGATTGCCAACGTTTGTATGCCGGTCGCCACACCAGCCAGCCAAATAGCAGACTGCCCACCGCCACTGTCGCCCCCAGATAATTCAGCCAGCGCAGGAGCGAATCGGCGGCTTCCGGCCAGGCTGTGGCCGGTTCGGGCGTACCTGGAGGCAGCAGCAGGGAAGGTGGCAGGGCATCTGCGCCTATCGAAAAAGCAACCGTCCCTCTGGTAACATGCCCGTCTACGGCCGAACGCGCCTGCCAGACAGCACTATACGTACCCTCGGCTAAAAGGGGAAGGGTGAGTTGCCATCGCCTCGGGTCCGTCGGGTCAATGACACCCGGCCCTGCCACGACCAATTGCGATTGTCCGTCTCGCAGCTCCACGGCCGTGGCCCTGGCATCCAGCGCTTCGCTAAAGTCTAGGACCACGGCCGTGGGGGACTCGGCCAGCACCGATCCGGCAGCTGGCTGTGCTCGTACCAGGTTGGCATGGGCCCGCACGGAACCAACGTTACACAGCGCAAGCGCAAGTGTTCCGAAGAAAAGGCAGATCCACCTGCTCGGCTGCCTGACGTTATTCCGGTGGTTCATCCTAACGGCGGGCGGCGCGGAAGCCCATAAAACCCATCACCGAACCTATCAGACCTAAGACAACTCCCACAATACCGACAATGAGCGCTGTCTGGGCTGACTGGGCAGCGGCATCTGCCTGGGTCACCAGGTCAGTTGAAGCAGGTTCTGGATTTGGAAAAGAGACGGCCGATTTTGGCTCAACAGAGCTGAAGGTGTCAGGGCTGCTGGTCATGCTCACATCTACAGGTGTTCCTTCGATGTCACCCCAGATGTGCCAAGTATAATCACCGGTTTCTGTGGGTAGGACATCAGCGGTATAGGCACCTTCTTGTCCAAACTGGGTCCGTAACGCCAGTTCCCGGTTTGAACTGCCGTAAATAATTTCCACACGCAGCGTTTCTTCTAATCCGTTTACAGGTTCTCCTGTTTCTATGTTTGTAACGAATAAATCGAGACCGTTTGGCTCACCTTGATAGGCCGGTTCATTGTGGAAGCCGATAACCAGTTCATAATTGCCAACCTCTGTGTGACCATGGGCCAATGTTCCACGAACCGTAACCAGGAAAAGGGTTACGGCCGTTGCCAACGCCAGGGCGGTCGTTAATATCTTTCTTTTCAACAACATTATTTCCTCCGAAAATAGAGCACCAGCAACTTACTGGCCCGCCAGCTGAAGCCGACGCTCCTTGTTCATTTACTATCTATTTTCAATTTTCAAAGCAAGGGGAGAATGCTGCTAGAGACGGGGTGGCTTCTCAAGTGGGGGGACGACGATGGCAGAGGTAATATGTTTTGCATCCACAATTGGAAACCCGATGGTATCTATCCGCTGAAAAGTTAGGACGTTATGAAGGCATATCAACTGGACCAGACCTCGTAGTACCGAATCTTGGTCTGGTAAATTGACAACGGCCGGTATATTTAACGCTAAAGGCTTTCGAAGGGACTGCACTTTTGGCTGAACGTGCTTATAGGTATGATGGTGTGCGTGATGGTTCAGATTGACCTCGCCAATATAAAGGTGATCGTGCTGGGGCATGCGCTCGGCAAAACGAAAATCCAGCCAGGGGCCGTAGGTAGGCAGCAGCACAGCCATGAGCATTAACGTCGTGACTAGATGGGCCCGTAACCATTTTCCGGTGAGAAGCAAAGCGCTTACCATACTGACCATTCTATCCAAAATAGGGAGGCTAAACCAATCGTCAAACGCAAACAAATCATAAAGCATGATGATGTTTGCTCGACCCTTTCCTTAAATATCTGGTACATCTTGAGATACTTGCTCTCATAATAGTGAGAACAGCTTTTGTCAGCACACCCTTAATGGCGACACTAATGTACCCAAAAGACGATTCAGGTTTTTATACCAACCTGACCTTGTAAGCAGGTAGCGTTGGTGTAGGTAGATTCGGATATACTTTCTTACCGTATATTTACGAATGAAAATGGACCCTGATGGCGAAGTCAAAGTGGTGAAGTCAAAACCGCAAATGGCGAGATACGAGTCGCCTCCGGCCGTTCGCCCATCAGCCAACGAGCAACCCGTTCCAAATTAATAGCGGCCGCTATTGCTAAATGCTGTAAATGGGTTCGCTCT
>JBGTCV010000062.1:0-6099 GCA_041748655.1 Promineifilaceae bacterium (SeqCode)
GCGTGTCATGCTGAGGTCCTCCGAAGCATCCCGTTCCTCTGTGTAAGCGGGATGCTTCGCTCCGAAGACTCCGCTCAGTCCTGTCCTGAGCTTGTCGAAGGAATGACAATCTTCGAACTAATTTGTAAAGGACAACTTCTACTTTTTGAACCATGCCCATTTTTGTTTTTTTAACCTATTGATTTATGATAGGAGAATTCTAACGACTATTTTCACCCCAAAGGAGCAAATTATATGAATCGACACGAAATACGTTTGTTGCAGCAGATCAAAGGGTATCCCTGCGTAACTATCACCTTACCGACTCACCGAACTTCCCCACAAAATAAACAAGATTTAATACGGGTAAAAAACCTGGTTAAGGAAGCGGCCGTTCGCCTGATGGGCGAATTTACCAAACGGGAAATGCAATCCTTGCTGACCCGCCTGGATGAATTGACGGAAAATCTTGATTTCCGCTATTTGCTGGATGGTCTGGCGCTGTTTGTTAATCAGGATATAGCTCGCGCTGTATATCTACCTTTTACTCTGCAAGAACGTGTGGTTGTAGACGAAACTTTTTTCACACGAGATTTAGTTTTTGCTATGAACCGCACCCCTCGTTACTGGACGCTTGTTTTGAGCGAAAAGCCAACCCGACTCTTTGAGGGTGTGCGCGAGAATTTTGTTGAAGTTAAAGAAGATGGCTTCCCGATGATGCATGAAGGGCCGGGGGGGGCACAATCTCTTCCTGGTGGCGTGGGGGTGCGAAAATCTGCTTACCGGGATGAGCGGCACCGTCAATTTTTTCGCCAGGTTGATGAGGCGTTGAAGACATTTATGCAGGATGATCCCTTGCCGCTGGCTGTGGTGGGTGTGGATCGCTATCTCGCTTTTTTTAACGAACTATCCAGCTACAAAAACGACATTATTACTACCCTGACGGGCAGCCATGACAAAACATCTGCCCATGAATTGGGCCAGTTGGTTTGGCCATTGGTAAAGGAAAATTTTGCCACGCGGCGTCTGGCCCGGCTGGAGGAGCTGGATAAGGCGATTGGGGAGCGTAAGTTTGTTTCTACGGTCGGTGAAGCATGGCGTCTGGCTGGGGAAGGGCGTGGCAAACTGCTGCTGGTGGAGGAAGATTTCCACTTCCCAGCCCGTTTGGACGATACGGGCACCCATTTGCTGGCTGCCGATGATCCGACTGCGCCAGATGTGATAGATGACGCGGTGGATGAGATTATTGAAATGGTGCTGGAAAAAGGGGGTGAGGTGGCCTTTGTAGAAAACGGCCAGCTGGAAACCCATCAGCGCATCGCTCTGATTTTACGGTATTAGGCAATTCCCCGACCGGTTTCCTTTTTCTCCTGGTTGAACTATCATAGGGGCCAGAGACCAGCCGCGATTTCCAATCGCGCCAGAGTAAACGCGATTGGAAATCGCGGCTACAAGCGAAAAACTGCTTTGCGTCTTCCAATTCTTGGCGTTCTTTGCGTCAAAAAAAGCAACGATTTGCCCAATCGCCTGGAGAATTGCGCCCATGCCAGATGCCCCATTCCAGCCACAGCTTGGCTTTAGCCCGCACAACAACCAATCCCTCTTCTCCGACCATTACCTGCAGGAGATTTTGCGGCGCACGCCAGCCTGGCGCGAACTGCAAACGCCCGCGGCCGACTTTCTGGCCTGGCTGCGGGAACTGTACGGCCGTGAACAGGATCAGCTGGCCAGTTACAACGAATCCCAGCTGGAAGACAACTGGTTCAAGCCGATTTTGGACCGGCTGGGGCACGTTTGGGAAGGGCAGGCGTCCATCCCTGGCCTGAAGCGCAACATCAAAAAGCCGGATTTTGCCCTGTTCCCCGATGAGATGGCCCGGCAAACGGCCGTTCCCCAGCAAAACACCCCGCAATACGTGCAAAACGTCCTCGCCCTGGTCGAAGCCAAAAAATGGACCGTCAACCTGAGCAAAAAGAGCGGCAGCCGTCCCATCTTCGACGACCAGAACCCGATGTTCCAGATCGACACTTACCTGACGCTGAGCGGGTTGACCTGGGGCGTGGTGAGCAACGGCCGTTTCTGGCGGCTGGTCCATAAAAATTCATCCCGCACCCTGGAAACCTACTTCGAAATCGACCTGTTAGCTGCCCTGGAAGCGCCTAAAGAAAATACCGCCCTGGCCGTGGCCACCTTCTTCTGGGCCTTCTTCAACCAGCGCGCCTTCCGGCCAAACGCCCACGGCGTCACCTTCCTCGATGAGGCGCTGAGCCAGAGCCGGGCCTACGCCATCGCCCTGGAAGCGGACCTCCGCGACAACGCCTACCGCTCGCTCGAACAGCTCATCATTGGCTTTTTTGCCGGAGACGGCCGTTTGGACGCCCAAAACCCTTTGCACCGCGACCAGGTGTACCAGAACAGCCTCTACTTGCTCTACCGCCTGCTCTTTTTGTTCTACGGCGAAGCCCGCGCCCTGCTGCCGATGGGCAACCCTACCTACAATAACGAATACAGCCTGCAAACCCTGGCCACCGACATCAACCGGGAGCGCGACCGGCTGGAGACGCTGCCCACCACCGGCCGCCGCCGCTGGGACCGGCTGCAAGAGCTGTTCCGGCTGATTAGCGGGCGCGATGCCCAATTTAACGCCGAACTCGGTGTGCCCCGCTACAACGGCGGCCTGTTTGACCCCGAGCAGCATCCCTTTTTGGAAACCCATTTTGTGGGTGACCGGGCGCTGGCCAAAGCGATTGATTACCTGGCTTACCGGCGGGTGCGCGAAGACGGCCGTTTCCAGGGCTACCAATCCGTCGATTACCGCACCCTGGACGTGCGCCAGCTCGGTTCCATCTACGAGGGGCTGCTGGAGTACAAGGTCGCCATCGCCACGGAGGAGTTGGTGACGGTGCGCCAGAAGGGCGTGGAAACCTGGCTACCCGCCCGCCAGAGCAAATCCGCGCCGCTGGACCGCCGCCAGCCGGGCGAACTGTACCTGACCAACGACAAGGGCGAGCGCAAAGCCACTGGCTCTTACTACACGCCCGACTACATCGTCGAGTACATCGTGGCCAACACGCTGGGGCCGTTGGTAGAGCAGGCCCGCGAGCGCGTTAAGGCCCAGGTACGCCAGACGGGATCGTTAAACAAAGAAGAACGCCAGCGCCAGAGCGCCCAGCTGTTTGTGCAGGAGATTTTGGCCCTCAACGTGCTGGACCCGGCGATGGGTTCCGGTCATTTTCTGGTCGAGGCGACCCACTTTTTGGCCCGGGCGCTGGCCACGGATGAATTTACCCCCACCCCGACCCTCCCCCTGGCTGGGGGAGGGAGTTCGGAAGCCCCCGCCCCCTCTCAGGGGGAGGGCTGGGGAGGGGGTGACCTGCTTTACTGGAAACGGCGCGTGGTGGAGGCGTGCATTTACGGCGTCGACAAAAATCCGATGGCCGTGGAGCTGGCTAAACTGTCGCTCTGGCTGAAAACGGCCGCTTCCGACAAACCCCTCAGCTTCCTCGACCACCACCTCCAGCACGGCGACAGCCTCATCGGTGCCTGGCTGGACGATTTGCAGCGACCCCCAACCACCAGCCACCAGCAACTAGCAACCAGCAACCAGCAACCTTTGTTCGACGAAAGCCGCTTCACCCGCGACGCCAGCCTGGCCGTCGGCGGCGTGCTGGCCATTGAACGGGCCACCACCAACAGCATCGACGACGTGCATTTGAAGGAGCAGCTGTGGCGCGACTTGCAGCAAACCCACATCGCCCGTTGGCGGCAGCTGGCCGACCTGTGGGTAAGCGCCTACTTTGGCAACACCATGACCCCGGAAGAGTACCGCGCCCTGGCGGCCCACCTGCAAGCCCAACCGCAACCTCCCGCAGGTTCTCAGGACGTAAATGACCCCGCGCGGCAACCTGCGGGAGGTTCTTCGCTGCTAACCGACGCCCAACTTAACCACTTTTTGCAGCATCCCGCCGTGACCGCCAACGACTATTTTCATTGGGAGCTGGCCTTCCCCGAGGTGTTTTTTGACGAATACGGCCGTTCCCGCCGCGAAGCCGCCGGATTTGACGCCGTGATTGGCAACCCGCCTTACGTCCGCCAGGAGCAGATGGCGCCCATCAAACCATTTTTGCCCCATGCCTATGAACCCGTTTACAAAGGCACGGCTGATTTGTACGTTTACTTTCTCAACGGCGGCGTTAACTGGCTGCGGACTGGTGGATTCTTGTCTTACATCGTCAACAACAAGTGGCTGCGGGCGGGGTATGGCGATGGCTTGCGCGGTTTTTTGGCGCAGGAAGCGCTGGTGAAGAGCATTGTTGATTTTGGCCACGCGCCCATTTTTGCCGATGCCGATACTTTCCCCTGCATTTTGGTGCTGCAAAAGCCGGAGAACTCGCAGGAGGTTGAGGACAACAAAACCGCAATTTGCATTTTCCCACGTGAGGAATTGGACAATGTAGATATTACACCTTTTGTTACTTCCAATAGTTTTTCTGTTTCAAGCAAGCGTTTCAGCAATGCGCCCTGGAGCTTAGAACCCGAAGTGGTTGATCATTTGATGGCGAAGATCAGACAAAATGGCGTGGCATTGAGTGATTTTATTGGACAAACACCTTTCTACGGTTTGAAAACAGGGTTTAATCAGGCGTTTCTGATTGATAGCCAGACTAAAGAGCAACTGATTCGAGATGATTCAAACTCTGCTGATGTCATCCATCCTTATTTGCGTGGTCAGGATATTAATCGCTGGTCGCCGGAATGGGCTGACTTGTGGATGATTCTTTTGAAATCTAGCGAAAATTACGATTGGCCCTGGAGTAATGCGGGTGATAGAGCGGAAGAAATTTTTGCCGCGAGTTTTCCTGCAATTTATTCGTTTTTTTCCCCCTTCAAAACCAAAATGGAAAAGCGCTGGGACAAGGGGCGTTTTTGGTGGGAGCTTCGTTCATGTAGTTACTACGATGAGTTTAGCAAGCCGAAGATAATCTACCAGGAAATCCAGTTCCATCCCGCTTATAGCTTTGATACCGAAAACTTCTTCATGAACAACAAGGTTTTCTTGCTGCCGGTCGATGACCTGTACTTGCTTGCGGTGCTTAATTCGCCATTGATGTGGTGGCACAATTGGCGCTATTTGCCGCTATTTGCCGCACATGAAAGATGAAGCTCTCAATCCCAAAGGGGATTTGATGGAATCGCTGCCGATTGCTCAACCGTCAGATGCAATTCGGGCGGGGGTGGAAACGGCCGTTACCGAAACAATTGCCCTCACCAAAGAACAACGTTCACTCAGCAAAGAAATGCTGGACTGGCTGCATGTTGAGTTTGGCATTGAAAAACCGGGGCAAAAGCTGGAATCGTTTGCCGCTCTCAACGGCGATGACTTCATGAAGGAGGTCAAAAGTCGTCGGCCACGCACCGCCAGCCGCCTCACCCCCGCAGAAGTTCGCCTCTTGAAAACGACACATGAGAAATACGGCCGTGACGTCCGCCAGCTAAAAACCACCATCAACCGGCTAGAAACAAAACTGTCAGACCTCGTCAATCAAGCCTACGGCCTCACCGACGAAGAAATCGCCTGGCTCTGGAACACCGCCCCGCCGCGCATGCCAATAAGCCCACCAAAAATATAACAACGAGGATATTGCATATGAAACGTAACATGGAACTCATTAGGTTGCTTTTGCTAGATGTTGAGGGGGAAGAAGAAGTTGATCTTTCTGAACACGATGAAGAGCAATTAGTTTTTCATCGGGAGCTAATTATTGAGGCTGGGTTAGCAGAAGGATACATTATGAGGACATTTGGTGGGAATACCGTCGAAATTGAACGACTTACCTGGAATGGTCATGATTTCCTTGATGCAGCAAGAGATAGTTCTCGTTGGCGTAAGGCTGTAAAAGCTACTGGCCCAGCGACTTTGGAAGTAATTAAGTCAGTTCTTTCATCGCTCGCTATTTCTGCTGCCAAAGATCAATTGGGACTCCCCTAAAATCTGATGTTATCCCATGAGAAACAAACCCGCCCTCAACCAGCGCCTCACCACCACCGACCACCTCATCGACCAGATCGTCTACAAACTCTACAACCTCACCCCCGCCGAAATCGCCATCGTAGAAGGCG
>JBGTCV010000063.1:0-32059 GCA_041748655.1 Promineifilaceae bacterium (SeqCode)
ATTTTCTAAGGAGACTTCACCGGCTGCGCCGACCACCATGAATGAAAATATGGCCTACCTCCGAGGGTATTAATCGCTAAACTTATGGACACACTGGTCTGAGGTCGAATTGTTAACTGGTACCAAGAGTCTGAAGAGGAGACGGGCCCGGATACCTAGAGGTACCACCGATTGTTGCTACGAGCACGCGAAGGAGAATCTTCCTAAAACAGGTATCTGACCAGTAGAAACCAAGAGAGGGAGGTAGGCGATGCGATTAATGTATCCGCGATGCGCAGCAATAGATGTCCACAAGAAGACGGTTGTCGTCTGTCGACGACAAACCGAAGCCAATGGGACGGTAAAGAGTGAAGTGAAGACCTTTGGCACGACGACACCGGAATTATTGCAGATGATGGACTGGCTGACCGAATGGGAAGTAACAACCGTGGCCATCGAAAGTACGGCTGAATACTGGAAACCGGTCTTCAACCTGCTGGAAGGTGAGTTCGAGGTGATTCTGGTTAATGCCAAACATGTCAAGCAAGTACCCGGCCGTAAGACCGATGTGAAGGATGCCGAATGGCTGGCCGAGCTATTGAGCTATGGTTTGCTCAAAGCCAGCTATATTCCGGCCAAACCGCAACGCGATTTACGGGATTTGACGCGGCATCGGGTCACCTTGGTGCAAGAACGGGCGCGGGTCGTCAACCGGCTGCAAAAGGTGCTGGAACATGCCAACATCAAACTGGCCTCTGTAGCCACAGACATCATGGGAGTCTCAGGACGGCAAATGCTGGCGGCCATCGTTGATGGGGAAACAAATGCGGCAGCCATGGCCGATTTAGCCAAGGGGCGGATGCGCAACAAGATGGAAGCATTAGAAAAGGCGTTGACCGGTGTGGTGCGGCCCCATCACCGCTTTATGTTGACCGAGCATCTGGCCCATATTGACTTTCTGGACGAACAGGTCGAGCGGGTTAGCGACAAGATTGGGCAACAAATTGAAGCCATGAGCCAGTCACCAGAGCCGGATGAGACACCGCCAGCGGGCGGTGCCGCAACCCTGAGCTGGGCGGAAAGCGTCCAATTGCTGGATAGTGCGCCAGGTGTAGATAAAAAGGCCGCAGAAATTGTCCTGGCAGAAATGGGCATTGATATGACGCAGTTTGACACGGCTGACCATCTGACCGCTTGGGCTGGGCTAGCGCCGGGCAACAACCAATCGGGCAGCAAACGGGGCAAAGCCAAAACGCGCGAAGGCAACCGAAACTTGCGGCAAATCATGGTGCAAGTTGCCTGGGCGGCGGTGCGTACCAAAGGGAGTTATGCGCAAGCGCTCTATCGTCGTCTAGCCGGTCGGCGCGGCAAAAAGCGAGCCATCATTGCTGTCGCGCGAACCTTACTGTCCAGTTTTTGGTACATGCTCACCCGTGGCGAGGCTTACAGAGAATTAGGGGGCGATTATTTTGACCAACGCCGCAAAGATGTGAAGGTCAATGTTTTGACCAAACAGTTGGAAAGACTGGGTTATGCTGTCCAACTGGAGCCCATCAAGTCTCAGTTGGTACCTGCCTGACCCACTTTTATTTTCGAAGGAGGCACAGAGGTTCACAGAGGTTTTCTCCGTATAACTCTGTGCTTCTCTGTGAACCTCTGTGTTCCTCTTTTACAATTCCAGCGTGCGCCGCACCATAAAATCGCGCAGCGCTTCGTCGATGGCCGGGTCAAGGGCGGGTTGTTCGTACTGGCGCAGCAGCTGCTTGTATTTGGCGTTGGCCCGCTGCATAGAATCGATGCTGCCCTTCGCCTCCCACGCTTCGGCCGAATCATAGTCGAACAGGTTGGCCCGGTAAAACGCCGTGCGATAGTGGCGCATCGTGTGGCTGCTGCCCAGATGATGCCCGCCGGGCGGCACTTCGTTGATGATGGCGTCCATCGCCCACTCGTCCTCGTCCCAATTCACGTTTTGCAGGTAGCGGTGGTACATCCCCAACATCTCGCAATCGAGGATGAACTTTTCGTAGCCCGCCGTGAGGCCGCTTTCCAGCCAGCCCGCCGCGTGCAGCACAAAATTCGGCCGTACCAGCATCGAGGGGAACATGGCCATGACGCTTTCGTACGCGCCCTGGGCATCGATGATTTTGGAGCTGGCATACGCTCCGGCGGCGCGGAAGGGCAGATTGTACATGCGGGCCAGCTGCCCGCTGAGGTAGAGCGCCAGCTGGCTTTCCGGTGCGCCAAAGACGGGGGCACCGCTTTGCAAATCGAGCACGGCCTGGAAGGAGCCGTAGATGCAGGGATTGCCGGGATTGACCATCTGGGTAAAGACGATACCCGCCAGCGCTTCGGCGTTGAGCTGGGCCACCGTGCCCAAAATGGAGACCGGCCCCATCGCCCCGGACAAAATGAACGGGGTCACGTCGATAATCTGGTTGTGGCGGGCAAATTCAATGAGCAGGCCCAGCATCCGGTCGTCCAGACGGCGCGGGCTGCTGACGTTGACCACGCCGTGCAGCATGTGGTTATGCCGCAACGTTTCCTCGCCATGCACAATTTGGGCCATTTGCACCGCGTCGGCCGAGATGGGGCCGGTGTGGTAGATGCCCATCACCGGCTTGTCGCCGTAGGCCAGCAGGGAGTACATCGTTTCCAGGTGGCGATGGGCGATGGGTACGTCGGCGGGCACCACCGTTTCGGCCCCCAGGCTGTGCAGATAGGGGATGATCTGGCTGAGCTTGATGAAGTTTTGCAAATCTTTGAGGGTACCATCGCGACGGCCGTAATCCATGTCGCGTACAAAAGGTGGGCCAGCCACCGGAGCAAACACCACATGATCGCCACCGACAATCACGTCGTGCTCGGGATTGCGTCCCGACCAGATAAACTGGGATGGTGCTTTGGCCAGATACTCCATCACCTGGGCGCGATCAAAGTAAGCGATCTGATCCACAACCTTGACGTGATGCTGCTCCAAAATACGCACCGACTCATCATCGTAAAAGGCGATGCCGCCTTCTTCTAAAATCTGCATTGATTTGTCGTGAAGGATTTGGAGCTGTTCGGTAGAAGCGATTTCGTAGGGGGGCAGGGTCCAGGTGGGCTGGGTGATTTTGGCAACTTTTTCCGGGTTAGGGCCGTGCGGGCTGGGACGGCTGCGCATGCGTTTTCGGGCCATGGGGGAATCTCCAGGGGAGTAATTGAGTAATTGAGTAATTGGGTAATTACCCAATTACTCAATTACCTATTTTTCAGGTGGGTACGGCCGTTTCCAAAAAGCTGTCCATATCCACTTTCATCTGCGCCAGCGAGGGGAGATGGGCGTACATCATGTGGCCCGCCTCGTAATAATGCATGGCGATGTTGGGCAGCAGCGTCGGGTCCAAGTCCATATGGTTGAAGGTGTACTCCGTGGCCAGGAACGGCGTGGCCAAATCAAAATAACCGTTGGCCACGTACACTTTCAGGTAAGGATTGGTCGTCATTGCCTTGCGCAAGGTTTCGGCGACGTTGGCAAACTCGTTTAGATGCGGCTCGTAATTCCAGGGCCACACCTTGCCGGTCAAAATCTCATATGGCAAATCGCTTTCAAATTTTAGCTCCTGCCGCACGTAATCGTTAAAGGTGGCAGTATACGGCCCTTGAATGACGGCATAGCTGGGATCGTACTCAAAATGTTCACCCGCCGCGTCCCGGTCGATGCCCAAAAAGCGACTGTCCAGCCGCCCCACGGTGCGGTGCTGGCTGCGCAGCAGCTCCTTGCAAAAGCGGAAATATTGCACCCGCAGATTGGATAATTTGACATAATCCAAAGAAACGCCCAGATAGCGGGCCAATTTCTTCTCGATTTTAGCCTTTTCTTTTTCCGGCAGGGCAGAGCCTTGCATCAACGCCAGGGTGTATTCGGTCAGGGCAAAGTGGCGCACTTCGTTGACCGTATCTTCCAGGCTTTCCTGCAATTTGGCGTCCAGCTTGTTGTGATACCAGGCAGTGGCGGCCATGCTGGGCAGGTACAAGATGTAGGGCAGATCGTTGCCGATGGGGAAGCGAACGGTCTGGAAATTGAGCACGACGGAGATGAGCAGAATGCCATTGAGGTACATGCCGTGCCGCTCTTGCAGGTAGCCAGACAGCCCGGCGGCACGGGTGGTGCCGTAGCTTTCCCCTGCCAGGAATTTGGGTGAAGTCCAACGGCCGTATCTCGAACAGTACAACCGGATAAAATCACCCACGTACTCAATGTCCCGCTTGAAAGCATGAAAATCCTTCGGCTTTTCCCCCTCCACAGCGCGGCTGTAGCCAGTGCTCACCGGATCAATAAACACCAGATCGGTATTGTCTAAAATGGAGAACTCATTTTCAACCAGTTCGTAGGGAGGCTGGAGCAGATTGCCCTCTTCATCGGTGACGATGCGGCGGGGGCCAAGCACGCCCAGATGCAGCCAGACGGAGGAAGAGCCAGGACCGCCGTTGAAAGAGAAAGTAATCGGCCGTTTTTTCTGTTCCTTAATGCCGTCGCGGGTGTAGGCGATGAAGAAAATCTCCGCCTTGGGCTTGTGACCTTCCGCCTTGCCCTCTTTTTCAGTTTCCTCTTTAAGCACGATGGTGCCGGTGGTGACGGTGTAGTTGACGCGACGGCCGTTTATGGTCACCACATGCGTCGTTTCAACCAGATTGTCTTTGGGTTCCGGTTTTTCTTTCTCTTGCTTCTTGTCTTCTTTCTCTTTGACTTTTTCTTCTTCAGCCATGCAGACACACTCCTTGAGGTTGTATTGGCAAATTATATCTCAGGTATGGAGTAAAAACTCATTGCCATCAGGATCGACAAACCGGGCTTCCTGGTCCCCATCTCCCGTGCCGTAGGAGTGGCGAATCAGCTTCATCGTAAAAGGAACGCCGCGTGATTTGAGTCGGTCATACGTTGCTTCAATGTTCTCGGCGGTGAAGACTACGCCGCTCACATTGCCAATTCTTGGATCATCAGGATCGTCAGGGGCGTAGAGGGCGATTTCTGCGGCCAGGGGTATTTCTTTGGCGGCTTCCGGCACAATCCAGGCTAAACGGGTAGTGCCATCGTCGAAAACGGCCGTCTTCACAAAACCTAATTTGTTGACATAAAAATCCAACGCACTCGCCAAATCAGACACATAAATTGTGATCATCTGCAAATGAGAAATCATGTCACCACCTTCTTTTGCGATTGTACGCCAGAACAGCGATAATCTGGCTTGTCAAATTCACCTTGCTGAAAGAAATTACGCAATTTGCAGAATATATCTCAGGAGACAACCAGATGCGACTTGCAATTTATTCTGACGTTCATGGCAATCTCACCGCCCTGCAAACCGTGTTGGCCGACATCAAAAAGCAGGCGCCTGACCTCATCGCCTTTGCCGGGGATTTGTGCTTTTTGGGCGCACACCCCAGGGCTTGCCTGGAACTGGCCAGGGAAGAAACCGATATTTTTGTCTACGGCAACACCGACGCCTTCATCCACACGCCATTGCAAATGCCCGATGAAGTCTCCGGCGAAGAACGACAGGAATGGGAGAACCATTATGCCCTGGTGCGATGGAATCAGGAGCAGCTTGGGGCCGAAAATCTCGCCTGGTTGGAGCGTTTGCCGTTTAGCCACCGCATCTCGCCAACGGCCGTTTCCACCGACGATCTGCTCATTGTCCACGCCAATCCGCTAGACGTGAACCGGGCTATCATGCCAACCAATGAGTTCCAGCAAGAAGTTCTAGGCAAGATAGATTGGCCGCAGAGTGATGAGGAATTACGGCCGTTGCTGGAAACCACCACCGCAGGCATCATCGCCTTTGGCCACATACACATCCCCAACGTCCGCCAATGGGGCGACACCATTCTGGCCAACATCAGCTCCGTCAACCTGCCCAGCGACGGCGATAATCGGGCCAAATACGGCCTGCTCACCTGGACCAGGGAAGGCTGGACGGTAGAAAAGCGGCTGGTGGCGTATAATCTACCGCAAGAACGAGAGCTTATCTCCTTCATCAAGCCCCCCGGCTGGCAGGCGCTGCTGGCGCAAATGCCGAAATAAAACTGTAATTGAGTAATTGGGTAATGGGGCAATTTAGCCAAATTACTTAATTGCCCCATTACCCAATAACCTGATCTCTATGAAACCATTCCTCAAGTGGGCCGGAAACAAATACAAAATTGTGGATCGCATCAAGGCGCTGCTGCCGCCGGGGGAGCGGTTGGTGGAACCTTTTGTCGGCTCTGGGGCGCTGTTCCTCAACACGTCGTATCCCCGCTACCTGCTCAGCGACGCCAACGCCGACCTGATCAATCTGTATCAACATTTGCAGGCGGAGGGGGAAGCGTTCATCGACTACTGCCGCCCGCTGTTTACCCTGGAAAATAATGAGAAAGATCGCTATTACCAACTGCGCACCGAGTTCAACAGCACCACCGACAGGCGGCGCAAGTCTGCCATTTTTCTGTACATGAACAAGCACGGCTATAACGGGCTGTGCCGCTACAACAATCAGGGTGGCTTTAACGTGCCGTTTGGGCGGTATAAGCGGCCGTACTTCCCCGAAAAAGAGATGGCTTATTTCTTTCAAAAGTCGCAAAACGCAATTTTTGAGCATGCAGACTTTCGAAATGTTATGGAATCCTGCGTGCCGAGTGACGTAGTGTATTGTGATCCTCCATATGTTCCTCTTTCTGAAACTGCCAATTTCACTAACTATAGCTCAGGCGGCTTTAGTTGGACTGAGCAAAAAATGCTGGCTGAACTTGCTACACGTCTATCTGAACTCCAGATTCCCGTCCTGATATCAAATCACAACACAAAGTTTGTACGCGAAATCTATTCAGCTGCATCGATCACAGAATTTGATGTTCAAAGATACATAAGCTGCAACGGTGAAAATCGAGCAAAAGCCGCCGAGTTGCTGGCACTATTTTCTTAAATTCAGGAGGAATAAGTGGTAATAAAACAGGGCGGATTGGCGAACAGCTCAGGAAATACACTTGAAAAAATGGTGATCGCCACCTTCGAAAGTAAAGGTTTTGAAGTTGTGATGTATCGCAAGTGGATAACTAACCAGGAAAAATATAGCCAGGAACTACTTTTACGAAATGTACCATATGAAACCATTTACGGTCACAACGGAAATACCGAATTCCTTATAAAGTCAGAACGCTACGATCTCGATATCCGCATTGAGTGTAAATGGCAGCAATCATCTGGAAGTGTAGACGAAAAATTCCCGTATTTGTACCTGAACTGTATCGAAAAAATGCCCGAATCAACTATTATCATTATTGTTGATGGAGGTGGCGCAAAACTTGGATCCGTTGAATGGCTAAAAGCCGCAGCATCTAGCAGCAGGTATTGGAAAGACGATGAGCCTAAAAAACAGATTCTGGTAATGGATCTTCAAGGCTTCATTATTTGGGCAAATAACACTTTTCGGTAATTATTATCACCGTGCCACCTTCAGGACGACAACGAATGAAAGAAACGAACGAATTTGCAACTGAAAATAACGATTCGTTATTTTCTCAAATTGGTTGTAACCATCCCGATGCGGTGAAGTGGAACGGCCGTTACCAAACCGACGGCCATTATCGCCAGCAGGGCAAACCCAGCCAGCTGCTGCAAAATTTTGTGCATTTGCTGCCCCAAAATGGGGTCGTGCTGGATGCGGCGGCGGGGGTGGGGGTGAATGCCCTGTTTGTGGCCCAGCAGGGCATAAACGTGGTAGCGCTGGATATTTCTGAGGTGGGGCTTCGGCTCCTGCGGCAGCAGGCGGCTGAACGGGATTTGGAGGTAGCAACGGCCGTTTTCGACCTCACCCAGCCCTATTTCCCACCCAACTGCGTCGATGCCATCCTCAACTTTCGCTTTTTGGAACGGGCCACCTTTGCTGCCTACCGGCAGGCACTCCGACCCGGTGGGCTGCTCATCTTCGAGACGTTTGTAGACACAGCCGATGACAAAACTGCCTACTTTTTAAGCCCTGGGGAGCTGCACCACGCATTTGCCGATTTTGAGATGATACACTCATTGGAAACGGCCGTGCGCGGCCATCGTTCCGATAAAATGCGCCCCGTCGCCCAGCTCGTCGCCCGCAAACCAAATAATTAGCCATTAAATCAGCCCCATATCTTTGGCCTTCAGTGCCGCCTGGGTGCGGTCGCGCACGCCCAGCTTGCCCAAAATGTTGGTGACGTGGTTTTTCACCGTGCCTTCGGTGATAAACAGCGCCTTGGCAATCTCCCGATTGCTGGCACCCGTGGCCAACACGCCCAAAATTTCCAGCTCCCGCTCGGAGAGGGGTTCGACGAGGGTTTGTGAGGGAACGGCCGTTTTCAGCCCACTCCCCGTTTCAAGGTCACTCATCCGCGAAAATTCGGCCAACACCTTGGCCGCCACCGACGGCTGCAAAAACGATTCCCCCCGCGCCGCCGCCCGAATCGCCTCCACCAGCCTGGCCGAGGGCACATCTTTCAGCAGATAGCCAACCGCCCCGGCACGCAGGCCGTCAAAGACGTATTCATCATCATCAAAGGTGGTCAGCACAATGACCCGGCTGCTGGTGGTCGATTCCATAATTTGGCGGGTAGCGGCAACGCCGTTCAGCACCGGCATCCGCAAATCCATCAGCACTACGTCCGGCGACAGCTTTTCGACCGCCTCAACCGCTTCCTGCCCGTTGCTGGCTTCGCCCACCACCTCCAAATCATCGTGTACAGAGAGCAGCGTGTGCAGCCCTTCCCGAAACAACGCTTGATCATCCACTAACAGTATGCGAATCATCTTTCTCATCCCCTCGAAGATAGGACACAGCAGAGCGATTTTGCAAATCGCCGGCCTCACTCTCGCTTTTGAACTGCGGCATCACCCTTTTTTTGTAGGCGGAAACGGCCGTTCCCTCATCACGCAGCAAAATATCGGCGGGCTGCCCTAACACCCACATCACCACCACAAAATCGCCTACAGCGCCAGCCGCATTCACGGTTAGCGCCAGCACCAGACGCACGTTCATCAAAAAATCCACCAGCGGCATGATGATGATTCCGGCTGTGGTAATCAGCAGCACAGGCGCAAGCGCAATCAGCACAAATTGGCGGCGGTTAAAATACCAGTCCGGCGCAGCGGCATAAGCATAAAACAGATTAAAGCCGATTTTCGGACGTTCCCGGCTGAACAGCCAAAAAAAGAGGGCATGACTCAACTCATGCAGCACAACGACCAGCCCAATAGTGATTAAAAAAGAGAGGAGATCCAAGACGCGGACAAAAATTTGCAGACCAAATCGAAAAAAATGCGGATTCAACAAAGCCGCTACGCCCAAAAACAGCCAGCCAAAAACGATCAGCAGCACAACTCCGACTGCATTCATTCCAAGCATCAATTTGCGATTGGCTAAATCAAGCACATGAAACAAGGTGAAGTTAGCCGGGAGGGTTTTGGTGGCTTGTAGACGGCCGTTCTCGTCCATGGCACAGAATTATACACCACGAAGCGAGAGGCCCTAAAAATTTGGCAAAGGTTCCGGTTTGAAGCTGGCTACGGCCGTATCACCACCGGCAAAAAGGTGTGGTAAATCTCATCCCACAGAAAGACCGTCAGCGGCAGGTTGTGGCTGCCCGCCACGCCGTTGGAAGTTGTGTTGATGTGTAACGCACCGCTGTAGCTGCCTGTCGGTTGGCCAGCCAGGCTGAACTGGAGCGGAACGGCCGTTACTTCGTTCGGATCCAATAAGCCGCTCACCGCCCCAGACAGGCTGAGCGCCAGCGGCGGGCTGGTTTGCAGCGTCAGCGTATACGCCAGCGGCGCGTTCCCCACATTTTTCAGCGTCACGGTGATGGTTTCGTCGATGGGCTGCTGGCTGGGGGTGTAAACGGCCGTCACCGCTCCAGGCACCACAGACAGCTCACCCACGCTCGCGCCCGCCACCTTGGGCATCGCTGTCAGCGCTGCCTCCGCCGGGCGACCCACCACGCCGTAAAACCGCATCTGCTCACACGGATCGGTAATCCAGGGAGCCACATTGAAGTTCAGGTTAAAAAAGAACATGCCGCCCATCCAGGGATAATGGGTCGTGGCATATTGGTACGCCCCCACCAAATTGCTCGCCTGCTTTTGCTCGCTCACAATTTGCCACAATCGGCCAGACCATGTGGGGCTGCTCAAGCAGTTGGCGGGCGGCTCTATAATCCAGCCAAACTCGGTAGCAAAGATTTGCTTATCGCCCAGCCCGTTAGCCTGCAAAATCGCGTAAATCTTCTCCACGCCCCGGAAACAAAAGCCGTTGGCGCAGTTTTTCGTTGAGTCGCCAGAAGCGACATCGGGGGCGGCGTCGAAGTCGGCGCTGTAGCCGTAGGGATGGTAGCCAAACACGTCGAAGCAGGGGCCGCCGTTCAGGTTTTCCATAGCGTCCAACAGTTCCTGCATGAAGATGCGCTCATCCTGAAACAGCCCGTTGTGCCCGGCGTGGCCGTTCCAGGTTCCTTGCACGCGCCCGGTGGGGGCCAATCCGGCTGACACCACCAGGGCATTGGGATCGACGGTTTTGATACGGCCGTACGCCTCACACAGCAGGATGGCATAATTAGCTGCGTTGGGCGGCACGTTGGTGCTGCCATACCCCCAGCCGTACGTCGCGTCCAGATTCGGCTCGTTGCCAATTTCGTAGGCGTCCACATACCCTTTTTGCGACTGGGCTAAACTTTGCACACTGTTGCCGAAGCCATTCACGTTGCTCATGTTGCTGGCGTTGGCATCAACGCGCAGCAGCACCTTCAGCGGCAGGCGGCTGCCGGGACCGTTGAACACCTTGATCCAGTTGAAGCCCATCTCGTTCAGCTTGGGGATGTCCCACTCAGCGACGTTGGCTCCGTAGGCAAAGGGGGATACGGCCGTTTCTACCGCAGCGGATACAGTTTCTGCCTGTCGCCCGTTGTGCAGCAGCAAAATAGGCAGAATAAAAAACAGGGCCAAACCGATCCATAGTTTGCCCTGTCTGTGCGTCTTGTTAATCTGTTTTGTCTCAATCATGCCCACGATAATAGGCATCAACGGCCGATCCGGCCATGAGAAATGCGTAAATTCAGGTAATCCTAAACTTCCTCAATGCGGTAATGGGTATTAATTTTGGTGCCGGAACGATGAAACATCTGGCTGGCAGAGCAGTAAAGCGTTTCCGACAGCTCAATAGCGCGGGCCACGTTCTCTTCGTTAATCGCCTCGCCCCGCACCACGTAGGTGATCGTTACCTCAGTATACACTTTGGGATGTTCTTCGGCCCGCACGCCAGAAATTTCTACAGAAAAGTCGTGCACTTTCTGCCGCATCTTCTGCAAAATGGAGATGACGTCCATCGCCGTGCAGCCCGCCACGCCCGCCAGCAAAAATTCCATCGGGCTGCCCCCGGCTGGCCCCGCACTGCTGTTCAAATCAAATTCATAGCCGGAACCCAGCGTGCCGCTAAACTGTAAATCCTTACCGGACCAGACCACTTTGGCTGTTTTTTCATTGCTCATTTTTATTCCACCTTGGCTATCAAGTTCATTAAATCATCGACCAGCGCCACACGCTCCGTTTCGTTCAGCTCGGCCCCTTGCAGCAGGCAGTCCCGGGCGTAGGTACGTATAAATTCCAACCGCGCATTGTGGATGGCGGCGCGTACGGCCGTTAACTGCTGCACAATCTCCTGACACTCCCGATCATCATCCAGCATCTTTTGCACGCCCCGCACCTGCCCTTCGATGCGTTTCAGACGATTTTGGAGAGTGTTTTTTACGGCCGTATTCGGAACCTTCATCTTACACTCCTGAAAAGAGGAACACAGAGCTTCACAGAGTTGCCACAGAGTTTCACAGAGAAAAATCTACAAGCACAATCTGTGCAAATCTGTGAAATCTGTGGCCAAATTTAGCAAGCAAACTGCTTGCCTAGCAGCCGCTGGCTCAGGTGAACGGGCTGCTGGGCGGCGGCCCCGACACAACCCGGCTGGGGCTGCTGCTGCCCCCCATCGCAAACGCCGACGACATCCGGCGGCGCGTATCGCCACTGCCACAACCAGGGCAAATCTGCGGATCACTCGATTCTGACATTTTCAGCTTTTTTTCAAACGCCTGCCCGCAGTCGCGGCAGGCAAAATCATACATTGGCATAGAAAATCAACTCCCTTGAATATACTGTGGGGGAGTATAGTATTTGCCAACCATTTTGTCAATCCAACCTGGGATACTTATAGGAAGGAACAAAGGAACTGAGGCACAAAGAAAAAACCTTTTGCCCCTTCGTTCCTTTGTTCCTTCGTCCCTTTGTATAAGATTTCACTCTCAGGTGAGTTGGTGCTTGAGGATGCGAAACCAGCCCCGGATTTGGATACCTGCCAGGATAACGGCCGTAACAATCCACGGATATTGCTGCCTGTAAAACTTGCGGTAAAAAATCTGCATCGCCCGCACCGACTCTTTGGCCACCTTCACCCGCGTTGCCTTGGGTGGGCGGGCAATTTCCGCCGACTCTTTGCGCAGGCCAGAGCTGGCTCCCTTGTAATGCAGCACTTCCGCATGTGGATAATAGATAATCTGGTAGCCCGCCTGCCGAATGCGGTAGCAAAAATCAATATCTTCGCCGTAGAAAAAGTAAGTTTCGTCCCAACCGCCCAGCTCACGACAAAGCGCCAGCGGCATCAGCATGTACGATCCGGCAATGACGTCCACCGGATGCGTCTGGCTCATGTCGGCGTAGCTTTGGAAGTAGCCGTTGAAGCGAGGATCGTTGGGAAAGAGGCGGCTGAGGCCAGAAAAGTAGCAAATGGCGTTCCACGGCGTGGGGAAGCCGCGATGGTTATCGGGGTCGCGCTCACCGGTAGGATAGATAAGCCGCACCGTCAGCGCTCCAACGCCGGGATGCTGTTCCAGGTAGGCCAGCGGCTCTACCAGAGCATTGGCGTCCACCCGCGTATCGGAGTTGAGGAAGAGGATGAAACGGCCGTTTGCCACCGCAACCCCCAAATTATTCGCCGCCGAAAAGCCCCGATTCACCTCGCTGGCAATCAGCTGCACCGCAGGATATTTCTGCCGCACCATCTCCTGGCTGCCATCGCTGGAAGCATTGTCCACCACAATGATTTCCATCCCCCCAGCCGGTTCTACAGCAGCAAAAAGAGAAGTCAGGCAATCATCCAGCAGTTGACGGGTGTTGTAATTGACGATGACGATGGACAGAGCCGGATTGGAGGTTGGAGACTTGTCCTGAGTGGAATCGAATGATTGAGGATTGGGCATAGCTGGCTCAAGCCAATCACCAAATTACTCAATTTCCCAATTACTTAATTACTGTAATTGGGAAATTGAGTAATTGCGTAATTAGAGGTGTCGCAAATATTGCTCCGGGTTGTTTAAAAATGAGCGGGTGATGGTGACGTGCTCCAACGTTTCATAATCCACCGCCTGGGCCGGGCTGTAATCAAAGCTGAGCAACGTTGCTTCTGGAAAGGCCATCAGGATGGGCGAATGGGTGGCGATGATGAACTGGCAATTTTGGGCCACCATCTGCTTCATCATGGAGAGTAGGGTGAGCTGGCGCATGGGGGAAAGGGGCGTTTCTGGTTCATCGAGCAGGTAGAGGCTGTTGGGCTGGAAGCGGGATTGGAACAGTTCTAAAAAGCTTTCGCCGTGAGAGTAGCTGTTGAGATGACGGCCGTACTGCGAACGCAGCGCGTGCAGTTCGGTCATGTATGGCATCTTGGCCAATCCCTTGGCCTTCTCCGAGCGCCCCCCGTACGTTTTATCCACCTGCTGAATCTCGGCCAGCAGCTCCGCTTCCATCTGGCTGAGCCGCTTGATGTAGCCAAAAAAATCTTCGGCCCGCAAAAAAAAGCCGCTGCGCGTTTTGATCGACCAGACCAGCCGCAGCCGGTCGGCCAGGCGGCGCACGGGCGCGAGAGATCTGTCTTGCGACACATCTTCACTGCCAACGGTGTAGGCGGAAACGGCCGTTGCCAGCGCTTCAATCAAAGTAGACTTCCCGGAGCCATTCTCTCCCACCAAAAACGTGACGGGTGCTGTTAACTCAATACCATCTTCTTGCTGCAAAGCGGGAATGTTAAACGGGTATTGCTGCCGTTCGGCATCGTCCAGGGAATCCAAATTGAGGCGAATTGTGCGCAAATGAAGCATGGGCGTATTGTCCCACAAATTCAGGCTGCTATCCAATTCAGGCGGACATTATTTCGGAGGCACTTTTTTGTACGAAGGCACAAAGAAACGAAGGGACAAAGAGTGTTTTTTTTCTTTGTTCCTTCCTCCCTTTGTTTCTTCGTATAAAATTTTAAACTTTAGCTCAGGGGGAGCAGCACTTTGGCCAGTTCGCCTTCGGCGGGGTAGCCATAGGCAAAGGAAAGCAGCTCAATCGGGTGCACGGACGCTTGCCCGGTGGCGGCGGTGATTTGCCAGCGGCACGTTTCGCTGTCGCAGACGTTGATCGGGCCGTTCACCTCATGGATAAAGTCGAATAACGGCCGTCCCACATCCATCGCCACCTGGTACTTTTCTTCTTTGTAGCCATATGTCCCTGCCACGCCACAGCAAACCGCCTCGCTCTCAACAATCTCCAGCTGAGGAATCAAATCCATGATTTCTACGCTGGGGCGGCCAATGCGGTGCCCCTTGAACTGGCACGGCATATGGTAAGCCAGCCGCAGCGGAATGGGGCGCAAACCGTCCGTTTTCAGCTCGCCCGCATCCAGCAGCATCGACAAGAATTCGTTGAGATCGTAGGTATTGGCCGCCAGCAGTTGGGCATCTTCGCTGAAATAATCCAGCAGCTCTGGCGCTTCTTCTTTCAGCGTCAGGGTGCAGCTGGTGGAGGTGCCCACAATCACATACCCCTGCTTCACGTAATCAATCAGCTTTTTGACGTTGCTCTCATGGTAGCCATGCGCCGCGTCAAATTCGCCGTTGGAGAGCAGCGGCAGGCCACAGCAGTTTTGCGCCGGTACCAGCACCTCAAAGCCGTTAGCTTCCAACACCTGAACGGCCGCTTTGCCCACCCGTGGCTCAAAATATTCCGTTGAACAGCCCCGGAAGTACACAATTTTGCGGGTAGCGTTGGCTGGGGCAGAACGATTCTTCAACCAGCTGCTAAACTTTTCGCGGGAGAAGATGGGCATGGGCGCTTTTGTCGCAAAGCCCAACAGCTTGTTGGCAAAAAACCGGCCAACGCCGCCATGCAGCAAAAAGTTGGCCAATGGGGCAACAGGCTGGCCAACTTTCCCCAGCAACTCCGGCCGGGCAATCAAATTATTGCGCAGCTTGTTGCGGAATGACTGCTTGCCTTCCTGCACAATATCGCCGCGTGCGCGGGCGTTGATTTCAGCAATCTTCACCCCTGTAGGACAGGCCAGATTACAGGCACGGCAGCCGCTGCAATAATCCACCGAGTAGTCGGGCGTGGGCTGCATACCGTGGCGGAAGCGGCCCGCCTGCGGCGCTTCATACTTGGGACCAGGGAAGAGGTCGGTAACGGCCGTTACCGGGCAGGCTGTCACGCAAATGTTGCATTTGATGCAGTGGTCCAGCGTTAGCTCAACCGACCCTGCATGTTCAAAATCAATGATTGTTTCTGCTTCCCAAACGTTCCGCATCATCTTTTTCCTATTTTCCTGGGGCTGAAGCCCCAGGCTAATGTTTTCGGTTGCCTTTTTTAGCCCGGCCATAAATGGCCGGGTCGTTTACGGCCGGGCGATTTATGCCAGCAAATTGCCCACGGCAAAGCCAGTCGCCAGTGCCACGCCTTCAAAGGAGCGTTCCCGAATCACTTCGCTGTGGCTCAGGGTGGTGCCTGCGGCGTATACGTTGTCGTAGACTGGCTGGCTGCCGCCGTTCAGCGGCTGGAACTGAGCGTTTACCGTCAGGCCAGCCCGGTAAACCGGATGCCCTTTCGGGTCCATAAAATCTTGCTCGAACCAATCCTGGCGGCTTTCCGGCAGCGCCACGGGCAAATCAAACACAACTTCCCGCGCCGCGCCATGCTGGTTGGTAACAATGCCACCGCCCAAAATGCCGCCCGTGGTCACCACGTACCGGTCGAAGCGGTGGGGTTTGTGACGGGCGGCGGCTTCGGTGAAAACGGCCGTTACCCGCCCCCCGTCACTTTCAATCCCCACCCCCTCCAAACCATGATAAACCCGGCCACCCGCCCTCTCAATCGCCTGCATCAGCACAGCGTGCAGCCGCATTCCTGGCAATGATGGCGGCAGGCCCGGAATCTCAAACACGGGCACACCGAGCTGTTTTTCCAAATCATTTTTGATCGCCAACGACGGCTTGCGCCCCAAAATGGCGGGCAGCCCCACCCGCCTGGCTTTGCCCAGCTTTGGCTTAATTCGCTGCACCAAATCCGCCCGAAAATCGGCCTGCTCCATCAAGCTGCCGATAATGGTGGGCGTATTGAAGTTTCGCTGCGCCAGCCTGGGCAGGTCAAGCATCAAATGGGCTGCGTCCACTCCCTGCTTCGCTAAATTTTCGGCAATGATATTGGGATAAAAATCGACCAGCTGCTGGATGCCCACAATGAGCATCGGGTCGTCGCGGCGCAAATCTCCGGCAATCATCGTTTCCGGGGCCAGGCAGGTGGGCCGGAAGGTGCCAACCGCCGACGGCAGCAGCCAATTTTTGTCCAGCGAACCATGCAGCGGATAATCCGCCTCGGCACACAATGCCTGAAACGCTTTCAGCGCTGCCTCCACGCCCGCCACGCCCACCAGGGCGTACGGATGCTGCGGCTGGTCGGCAATCAGTTTGGCCAGCGTCACGCCGGGAGATTTCACCGGCTGTGGCTGATCAACCGGGTAGTAGCCCAGCACGTCGATGCAGCCGCTGTGCCAATGGGTAGCCCCCCACCCTTTGCTGACCAATCGAACCTTTTTTTGCTGGGTGGCAAGCTGCCAAACGGCCGTTAACCCCGCCAACCCTGCACCTACAACCAACACATCGTTTTGTGTACTCATGTCACCGCATCCGGGTTATGCTCAACGGTCCCTTTCTCATACATCGCTGGTCCCAGCCGCGACGCTTTCTCACCGGGTAGATGGTCCGCGTTGAGGACAGATAAATAAATCAGTTCGTCCAAACGTTCTTGCTTCAGCTGCGCTCCCCATAAAATGGGCAGCAGCCCTTTCCAACGTTCCTGCAAAAAGTCGCGCAGCGCCACGTTGGCCTGCTCGATGGGCAGTTTGTGCAGCTGATGCCAGATGCCAATGGCCCGCAGCGTGCAGAAGCCGCCCTGGCACGGCCCCATCCCCAGGCGCACGTCCCGGCGAATGTCGTCCAGCGTTTTCGCTTCGCCTTCGTTTATCGACCGTTCGATGTCGGCACGGCTGGCCATTTCGCATTCGCAAATGAGCTGGCCAAACGATTTTTCCTGCTCGGTGCGGGCCAGCCGCGCCCCCAGCGTGTGATACGTTTTGTTGTGTCCCGGCTCAAACGGATGGGGCAGCAGCTCCAGGTGGGTGCGGCATTCGCGCACGGTGTTCAGCTTTTCGCAGACGCGGTCGGCCGTTACCTGGGCCATCTGGCGGAAAGTGGTCCATTTGCCACCGGTGATAGTGATGAAACCTTGCAGACCGTCGCGCGTTTCGTGGTCTAGCAGGGTGTAGGCACGGGTCACGTCGCGGGTGTCGGCAACTTTGGTTTCCTGGTACAACGGCCGTACCCCCGCCCAGGCCCGCAGCATCCGCATCCCAGAGAAGCCAGGCACCAGCTTATCCGCTTCTTCCAGCATCAGCTTCACTTCCCACGGCTCGATGGCAAAATGTTCCGGATCGGGTACCGCTTCATCCGTCGTGCCAATGACCGAAACGGTGTGGATGGGCACAATGATGTCGCCATCGGCGGGCATTTTGCACCGGTTTACTACCGTATTGATGATGCGGTAGCTCAGGGCCAGCATCGTCCCCTTGCCCGCCTGCACGTTCACCTCCACGCCACCCGTATGGGCAATCTTACCCGCCCACGCGCCGGAGGCGTTCACCACCACATCGGCCAGAATAGTGACGTCTTCATCCTTTACCAAATCGTAGCAGATGGCTCCGGTAACGCGATCACCTTCGCGCAGCAATGTTTTCACTTCGTGGTAGTTCAAGATTTGGGCATTGTACTGGCGAGCGCCCTCAGCCACCACCTGGGTAGACAAAAAAGAGTCGGCCGAGCCATCCGGCACACGGAAGCAGCGGCTGATTTTGGGATTTAAATGCGGTTCTTCACGCAGCATTTGGGCGATGGAGATTTCTTCGCAGGGAACACCGGTATCACGGCAGCCCTGCATAAATTTATCGCCAAAATCGGGGTTGTCCCAGGGGGTAGAGACAAAAAAACCGCTCGTGTCTTCCAGACAGTGCGGCATAATTTTTCGGAGGATAATGTTTTCCTCGATGCATTCTGTAGCGGCTTTAGGGTCTTTGACGACGTAGCGTCCACCGCTGTGGAGCAGGCCGTGGTAGCGGCCGGTGGTGCCGTGGGTGAGGTCGCGCTTTTCCACTAAAACGGTTTTAAAACCACGCTGGGCCAGATCATAAACGACGCCAGTCCCTGTGGCACCGCCACCAATTACCAAAACTTCCGTCTCTATTTTGCGCATGTTGTTTCCTTCTTCAATTCTTCACAAAACGTCTCTCCCAGGTTGGGGGCTGGGCTGTACTGCAGGAAAAAGAGTGGCTTCAACTGGTATCCGTTTTGGGCCAGGCAATGATTTCAAGGTTGCAGGCAGAAGGCTAAAACGGTTTAAGCGTCCATAATCGAAGCTTCTTTGATATTACGCCACTGGTCATTTTTGTCAACCTGAATCAGCAGATTTTGGATGATCTTTATCATATGTAGTTAGATACCATTTGTCACCACTTCGTCAGCGCGATGGCGAGTATTTTTGTGAGAATGTTCTGCTAATCTGTGTTTGAAATTTTTAAGGTTTTGGAAACTGGAAACGGCCGTTTCTTCATCAACCGCATCGGGGAATTTATGGAAGAGTTAGCAGGTTCAATTTTAGTTGTAGACGATAACGCCCTCATTCGGCAAATCATGAAGTTGGCCCTGGAGCAAAACCAGCATCATGTTACACTGGCCAGCGATGGTGAGGAAGCGATTGAATTATTACAAACCCACTTCTTTGATTTGATTCTGCTCGACATCATAATGCCCAAAATAGATGGGTTTGAGGTGCTGGAATTTCTGGCAACAAGGCCTAAACTGGCCAAAATTCCGGTGATCGTTATCTCTGCCGACACCCAACTAGACAGCGTGGTTCGCTGCCTGCAACTGGGAGCGGATGATTATCTGGTGAAGCCGCCCAACCAAACGCTGCTGCGAACTCGTGTCAATTCTAGCCTGCGCAAAAAGTTTATGCATGATCAGGAACAGGCGTATCAGGCAAAAATTGAAGGCATGTATGAGGAAATTAAAGCGGCAAACCATACCAAAACAGAATTCATTGCCATGGCTGCCCACGAGCTGCGCAATCCACTGGCCCAAATTAACACCACCAATGCCCTGCTCGGCCGGGTCGGCCCTTTGAATGAGACGCAGTTACAGCTGCTGGAAAGGGCAAACTTTAGCCTGGAGCGAATGCAGGCGCTTTTGCTTGATCTGGATGATATTTCGCGGCTGGAAACGGGCAACATACGGCTGGAGTTGCAGCCGCTTAATTTGCAGGAACTCATCGGTAAAGTGGCAGAAAGCCTGGAACCAGATGTGTTGGCACGGCAGCATACGCTAACTGTAAAAATACCGCAAAATCTTCCCCTTGTTTGTGCAGATGGCGTGCGGGTGACGCAAGTTTTAACCAATTTATTGGGGAATGCAATTAAATATACGCCAGATGGTGGTGAGATAACGGTAACGGCCGTTGCTGCCCCACAAATGCAATCGGTTCAAATAACCGTGGCAGATACAGGCCTCGGCATCCAAACCGATGAACAAAAACAGGTCTTCTCCAAATTTTTCCGCTCAGGTGATTCTGATGTGTTGGCCAGGCCGGGCACCGGTCTGGGGCTGTATATCACCAAATCACTCATTGAAATGCAAAACGGCCGTATCTGGTTCGAAAGCCAATATGGCACAGGCACTCGATTTCACTTTACCCTGCCCATAGCGTCAGAAATGGCAGTTGAGGAAACGGTCGTTAGCGCCTGATAAAATCTTTAAAAAACGGGCAGCGGCTCCATTTTGCGCTATCATTGAGGCAATTCTGAATTATTGGGAGTTTCCTCTTGACTGAATCAACCAAAGCAAACGGCCGTTCCAGCCACAGCCTATCTAAAAAGGAGCTGCGGGCAAGCCTCATTTTACCTATTATCATCACCGTCGTTATTTGGGTGGTGGGCTTGCTGCTTTACCTGGTAACACCGGGGGAATTTAATACGGCCGTTGCCCTCTTCATCAGCCTCTCTCTCCTCACATTTTTACTATACTGGACGCGACATGAGGAAAAACGGCTGCGGATTACGGCCGTTTTCATCGCCATCCCCGCCCTCATGGGCATCAGCCTGGGCCTCATTCGCGGCAGCGTCAGCAACACCCTGCTTGGTGTTGGCCTAACCTTCCTGCTGCTCTTCCTCTACCGCACCTTCAACACTCCCATCTCCTACCGCGTCGCCTTCCGCCGCTTCCGCGCTGGCGATATGGAAACAGCGCTGGCATTGGTAGACAAAGCGATTGACGCCCGACCCGACTTCTGGGAATCGTACCAGCTGCGTGCCCTCATCCACCTCACCGAGCTGGACTTCAGCCGCGCCGAACGCAGCGCCAAAGAAGCCATCGACCGCAAGCCCAACGCCCACCCCGTCTACAACACCCTAGGACAGGTCTATCTGGCGGGAGCCAAATTCGACAAGGCAGCCGAAAGCTTCACCCAGGCCCTCAACCTGGAACCCGGTAACGGACTGTACCGCTACCATCTGGGATTATGTCAATTCCGCCAGGGAGTATATCGGGAAGCCGCCGCCTCTTTCATTGAAGCCATCAGCAGTTCCCTCCGCTTTCTGGAATATGAACTCCAGGCCCACTACTATCTGTGGCGCAGCCTGAAAGCGCTAAAAGAAACGGAGCAGGCCAAAACCGTGCATGAAAAGATGCAGGCGTTTGCCGAGGGGGTGCAGCTGGTGCAGGCACAGCTTGCCGACCAGCCCGATTATCCGCATCTACCCTACCTGAAAAAAGATGTCGAGGATTTGAGCCAGCAGTTTGGCTAGCTACGGCATTTTGAACGTTTCTGCATCATGCGGATCTTGCGGGGAGGCAACACAGCCGGTGAAGGTGAAGGTATACAGCGCCAGACCGCGCGCCTGAAAGTTGAGCCATACGGTGTGGCTGCCAAAATCGGGGTTGTTGATGAGATTAACCATCCGCGGCCGATCAACCCGCACAAAGCTACGGCCGTTTTCCCCAAACAGCACATCCCGGCCCGCTTCTATTCTGGTGAGGTAACGGCCGTCTTGCACCACCTCCACCACTGGATCAGCCTTCGTTGGCTTTATTCCCAGCACAGTTTCCACCGGATCGGCCGTAGGAGCCAGCACAGCATTGACGGAAACACCAGAATACGGCAGCACAATTTCCCCACCGTGCTCCCCGGCAAAAGCCAGCGCCTCCGGCCAGGCCCGCCAGATGCCATCCACATAAAACTGCCCTTCTTGCCACGCCTTCACCGGCGGCAGCTGGTAAATGACCGAGTTGTTGGGCAGATACCCTTCCGGGTTGCCCAGCCCCCCGCCAAACAGCCCACCCCCCTGAAAACCGGCGTACAGCTCCGGCGTGGGGCGGTAGCAAACCGCACCAGGCGCATCCTCCGCCCGCAGCGGTGCCAGCAAATCTGGCAGCGGCACATCCGGCTGGCGCAAGCGCAGCAGCGTCTGAATCGCCCGCTCCATCTCCTGGTAATACCCCTCCCCCTGCCGCTTCAAGCGAATATAGCCATCCGGGTCAATGAGAAACTTGGTCGGCCACGCTTTGGTGGCAAATCGGGACCAATTCTCCTGGTGATTGTCCAGCAAAATGGGGTACGGTATTTCGTGCTCGGCAATGGCGGCTGCCAAATGGGGCCGAAACTGGCCAAAACCAAACTCCGGTGTGTGGATGCCAATAATCACCAGCCCATGTTCGGCGTACCGCTGATGCCATTGTTTTAAATAGGGGAGCGTCCGCAGACAGTTAATGCAGGTATAATCCCAGAAGTCGATGAGGACAACCTGCCCGCGCAGTTGAGTGGGAGTGAGAGAACGGCCGTTTACCCATTCCCCCTCAGCCAAAAGTGGCATACGCACAATGCGTGGATCTAGTGAACTACCAACCATCATTCAATTTTAGCACGGAATTCCAGGGGAAAGCAGCAAAAAACGTCTTAGCGGGGCGTTATAATAAATGATGAACCACGATTTAGCAGGATACGCTATCGTTGGACTCTTCACTACTTTTGGGCGCAGGAATAAGCGTTACTATGAGTATGGTTAAAAGAATAAATACCGGCAGCCAATCCATCATAATCTCTCCAAAAGGGTTGTTCTCGGGTCTAACTTCATTGTTAACGATTACCCGGTAAAAATCACTAAGATGTTAGTCACACATCAGGTAAAATTGTTTACAAATCGGCTGTTTTTTGGGCCAACTAAGAGGAATTTCCTATGAACCGAAAGAAGGTAACCATTTTAGATATTCAAAAGCGGAAGCAAAACCGTATTCCGATCACCATGCTGACGGCATATGATTTCAGTGCGGCCGTTTTGCTAGACCAGGCCGACATCGACATTATTTTGGTAGGGGATTCGCTAGGCATGGTGATGTTGGGCTACGCTGGCACCACGCAAGTGACAATGGATGAGATGCTTCACCACTGCCGCGCCGTGGCACGAGGAACAACAGGCGCTTTTTTAGTCGGCGACATGCCGTTCATGAGCTACCAGGTCGATTTGGCCGAAGCGGTGCGCAATGCCGGGCGCTTCCTCAAAGAGGCGGGGATGGATTGTGTCAAGGTGGAAGGGGGTGCAGAGATCGTTAACACGGTGCGGGCCATCGTGCGGGCGGGCATTCCGGTGATGGGCCACATTGGCCTGACGCCGCAAACCGTGTCGCAGCTGGGTGGCTACCGGATTCAGGGAAAAACGGCCGTTGCTGCCCAATCTCTCCTGGAAGATGCCCTGGCGCTGCAAGAGGCAGGCTGCTTTTCCATTGTCCTGGAAGCGATTCCGGCCACCGTAGCCACACAAATCAGCCAAAAGCTTACCATCCCTACGCTTGGCATAGGTGCGGGGGCAGGCTGCGACGGGCAGGTACTGGTCTTCCACGACATGCTGGGGCTGTACGACCGGCTTCAGCCCCGCTTTGTGAAGGAGTATGGGGCAATTGGAAAGGCGATCTTGACGGCCGTTCAAACCTACAGTGCCGAAGTACGCAACCGCGAATTCCCCGCCGAAGAACATACTTACCCCATGAACGAGGCAGAAGAAGCCGCTTTTCTGGCCGCCGTAGCGGGGCGCTAAAATGCGCGTGGCGGTGGTGGGCATCGGCGCGATGGGCTGCCTGTTCGGGGCCAAACTGAGCCAGGTAGCCGAAGTAACGCTGGTAGGCAGCTGGCCCACCCAGCTGACGGCGCTGCGCGAGCGTGGCCTGCGCCTCGTCCAACCAGACGGCCGTTCCCAAACCCTCCATCTTTCCGTAACGGATGATCCACAAACGGCCGTTCCCGCCGATCTCGCCCTGATTTTGGTTAAAAGCCACCAGACACAACAGGCGGCTGAAACGGCGAGGCAGCTTTTATCACCCAATGGCGTGGCCCTCACATTGCAAAACGGGCTGAGCAATCTGGAACAGTTAACGGCCGTTCTCGGTTCCCGTCGGGCCAATTTAGGCATTACATCAGAAGGGGCGGCGCTGCTGAAGCCGGGCGTGGTGCGGCACGCGGGGGTGGGGCACACTTACATTGCGGACTCACCGGAAACAGCCTGCCCTGAGCCTGTCGAAGGGGCCGTATCTCCCCAGGCAGTCGTGCGATTGTTCCAGGCAGCGGGCTTTCAGACCAGCCTGGCAGCAGATGCGGCGGGGCTGGTCTGGGGTAAATTGGCGATCAATGCAGGGATTAATCCGCTAACGGCCGTTTTGCAGGTGCCCAATGGCTGGCTGGCGGAAAACGAAGCGGCGCGACGGCTCATGCAGCAGGCGGCGACCGAAGTAGCCCAGGTGGCTGCGGCACAAGACATTCAGCTCCCCTTTGCTGATGCGGCGGCGCAGGCGTTGGCGGTAGCCTTGGCCACGGCGGCCAACCATTCGTCGATGCGGCAGGATTTGGCCAACGGCCGTCCCACAGAAATTGGGGCGATTTGCGGCGCGGTGGTTGAAATTGGCCGCAAGTATAACATCCCTACCCCGGTGAATGATGTGCTGCAAACGGCCGTACAGCAGGCGGAACAAGGCAACTGGCCAGAGGCAGCCACGCCGGAAGCCGCTTTGCAGCTGCTGAGCGATCAAGTTGTCAAGAACGGCAATTTATTAACCTGAACAAATGAACCGCAAAGTACACGAAGAGCGCAAAGGAAATAATTGCAAAACCCATTTTTACGGCATTGGTTTTTCGACGGGGCGCGGCAGCTGCAACGGCCGTTTCACCCCCAGCTTCAGCAATCCATTCACAATCATAACGCCGAGCAAAATGAGAGCAAACCCGGCGTAGGCGTGCCAGGTGAGCTGCTCATTCAGCACCAGCACGCCCAAAATGACGCCGAACACGGGGATGAGATAGGTTGTCATGCTCACGTAGCTGGCGGGTGCGGTTTCCAGCAGGCGATAGTAGACCACGAAAGCAACGGCCGTTCCCAACACCCCCAGCGCCACCATCGACCCAATTACCGGTAAAGAGGGCGTCGGCAAAGAAAACGGCCGATCAATCAGCAGCGACAGCGGCAGCAGGTAGATCGTGGCCATGATCATCTGGCCAGCAGGAGCCACCAGCGGCGGCAGGCCGCGCAAATGGTTGCGCGAATACACTATCGCCACGCCGTACATCAGCGAAGCCAGTGCAATGGCCAACAAGCCCAGCGTTGTAACCTGCAAACCATCCGTAAATGATGGCGTGATGAGCAGCATCAGCCCGGCAAAACCAATCAGCACCCCCGCCAGCTTGGTGGGCGTCAGGCGGTCATCGGCCACAAAGTAGTGAGCCAGGACGATGGTGAACAGCGGCGTCGTGCCGTTAAGGATGGACGCCAGAGCGCTGTCGATATACTGCTCCCCCCAGCCAAAGAGCACAAAGGGAATCGTGTTGTGTACCAGCCCCATTACCGCCAAATGCCGCCAGACGGTGCGCGAGCGGGGCAGCGATTTGCCCTGCGCCAGCAAGAAAATGGTGAGCAAAATGGCCGCCATCCCCACGCGCCCCAAAACCAGCGTCAGCGGCGGAATTTCGGCCACGGCCACTTTAATAAACAAGAAAGATGGCCCCCACAAGGCAGCCAGCAAGACCAGAAGTAAAAAGTTTTTGAGTTTCATAACAGTCCCTGTTGTTGTGTAGAATTTAGGTGTAAACTTCTTGATTTATAATCGATCTGAGCCGACAAATCGATCCATTATTTGCGCAAAAATTACCAATTACTCAGTTACCTTTTTCCATGCTTCGTAGATGCGCTCCATCTGGGCGATGTGCTCGGGGATGTGGCGGCTGTAGGTGTCCAGCCAATCGTCAAAAGACATCTGGCCGCTTTCGGGATGGTACGCCCCGTTTTGCCAGACGACGTCGGGCACTGTCTGGATCAGTTCGAAGGAGCTTTGCCGCAGCCATTTGAAGAGGAGGACGGCCGTATCCACGTCCAGCGCATGATAATCCAACGCCCGCGCCCACTGATTCTCATCGTAAGCCAGCAGCGGTTGGCCCGGTTCGGCAATAAAACGGCGGCAGCGCACGTAGCTATTCGCCTCGCTATCGGTAATGTGAATGACAATTTCATGAATTGTCCAATCATCCACCGGAGATCGATACTGCCACATTTCCCGTGGAAGCCGTTCCAGGACAGCCGTTAGTAAACTAGCCGCCTGACCATACAATTCGATTTTCTGTTGGCGATTCATCACTTCAACTTCCATCAAATTCCTCCCTTTGCGGCAATGCGCATCTCTTCTTTAAAGGTAGACATCACAATGCTGCTGGTCGATCTGGCCACGAGCGTGTAGGTGCGCAGCCGCTCCAGCAGCTTCTCTAAATCGGCCGTTGTGGCCACGCGCACCTTTAGCAGGTAACATTCCTCGCCGGCTACGGAATGACATTCCAAAATGTCTGTCTCGGCCTGGCATTGAGCCACAAACTCCTGCTTGCAGGCGGTATAATCTTCGCCGGGGGCGGTGCCAATGACCAGCCGGACGAAGGCGGTGATCGGCTTGCCCAGCTTTTGCGGATCAACCACGGCAACGTAGCGCTGGATAATCTCTTTTTTCTCCAGCTTTTTGATCCGCTCGAAGACGGTGGAGGTGGTGAGCCCCACCTGCTCGGCAATGGCGGCGTTGGATAAACGGCCGTCTCGCTGCAAAAGATCAAGGATTCTGGCGTCGATTTCGTCAATCATTTTTAAATTACCATTATTTACAGAATATTTTTCGTTTATTATGCATTTATCCGGAAAATTATACGGAAAACACAAGATTTGTCAATTACCAGTTTAGTTTTAGGTACAATTCAGCGCTATGAAAAAATTCGGCATGATTTGGCTGGCTGCAATGATGGGTCTTTTTGTTTTGACGGGCTGTGGGGTAGAAACGGCCGTTTCACTTCCCCCACTCCCAACTCTGGCCCCGACTGGATTGGCAACGGCCGTTCCTACCCTGCCGCCACCTTCCATCGATGCAGCCACAGCAGTGGCTGAACTGCCCACCAGCACCCCAGAACCCACCGCTACCGCCACGCCGACCGCTACCCCATCACCCACGCCCACCGCTACCCCCATTGGCCTCTGCACCAACCGGATGCCCAATGACGATTTGTTCACCATCGTTACCCAAACGTACGGCCTCAGCCGAGAATACGCCCCGCAAGATTTAGCGCTGCTCACCGACTACCTGTCCGTAGACGTCACTCTGGGCTACCCAAACCAACTGCGCCAGGTGGCGCTCGCCCCACTGTTGCAAATGATTGCCGATATGCAAGCAGCTGGTCTGCAACCGTTCATCATTTCTGGCTACCGCAGCTATGCCTCCCAGGCGATCAGCTGGGAGAAGTGGAACCGGGAAGAGCCAGACCGGGCCGCCATTTTGAGCGCCCGCCCTGGCCACAGCGAACATCAGCTGGGCACCACTGTCGATTTTGGCTCGCCAGAACTGGCCGAAGTCACCGGGATTGAAGATATTGAGTTCCACACCTACTTTTACCTGACCCGCGAAGGCGTCTGGTTGGCGGAAAATGCCCATCGCTACGGCTTCACCCTCAGCTATCCACGCGGGGCGCAGGAGCTAACCGGCTTTTTCTACGAGCCGTGGCATTATCGCTACGTCGGCGAGGAGATGGCCACCTTTTTACACGAATCAGGCGTCTACCTGACCGAATATCAGCTGCTCAACCAGCCGGAGCCATGTATCCCATGAGGATTTATTCGCAGATTGCAAAGAGTACGCAGATTAGGAAAATCACTTCCATCTGGGTAATCTTTGGTAAAAAATATTTCGTATTATGGGGAGCTTTGTTGCTTTTTGTGCTGGGATGTGGGGAAACGGCCGTTTCCACCATCCCGCAGCCCCTCCCCACCATCGCCCCACCTGAGGCAACAAAACCTGCCCCACCAACGCCTATTCCACCCGCCACAAACACGCCGATTGTGCCCACAGCAACGGCCGTTTCGCCCACGAACACCCCACTCCCCTCCCTATCGCTCGCGGTTCCAGACGGTTGGGAAACGATCATTGGCGAGGCGCTGGCCAACACCGCCACCAGCCGCATCTGGCAAATTGTCCCAACGGATGAAGCCGCCACCGCCCAGCTGGTTGAAAACGGCGCAGGGCAGCTGATCTGGCAGGAACCCATTGTGCTGGCAGTGCCGTTCACCACCGAGTGGGAATGGATCAGCCAAGTGGATGCCGAGATGATTTTGACCAACGGCCACCGCCTGGCAATGGCCATGGGCTGGTCCGACCTAACACCGGACCTGAAGCCTCTGCGGGTAGACGGCCGTTTCCCCACCGACCCCGCCTACCCCTTCCAAAACCGCCTTACCCTGCAATCAGAAAGCAGTGCCGCCAATGAACTGCTGCCCATTTTGCAAGCCGCCCTTGCCCCAAAACCTGCTCTCCATCTGGCGGCAGTCGGCGACATTATGCTGGATCGTGGGCCGGGGATTGTGCTTCAGCAGGGAAATCTGGCCTACCCGTTCGCCAAAGTGGCCGATCTGCTGCAAGCCGCCGACATCACCGTGGGCAACGTGGAGTCGGCGCTGGGGGATGTGGGCACGTCGGAAATCAAAAGCTACCCGTTCCGCGCCCCGCCTGAGGCCGCGCAGGCCCTGGCCCTGGCTGGCTTCGATGTTGTCTCGCTGGCCAACAACCACGGCATGGATTACGGGCCAGAAGCGCTGCTGCAAGCCATCGACCTGCTGCAAGCGCAGGGAATCGCCCCAATCGGAGCCGGCGCCAACTTTGATGCGGCCTACGCCCCCTACCTGACGCAGGTGAACGGGCTGTCGCTGGCCTTTTTGGGCTACGTCAACGTGCCGGTGGAGTATCGGGGCTTTGATACGGCCGTCTGGACCGCCACCGAAAATAGCCCCGGTCTGGCCTGGGGTGAGCCTGAACAAATTGCGGTGGACGTAACGGCCGTTCGCCCCGCCGCCGATCTGGTCATTGTGGTGCTGCACAGCGGCTACGAATACGTCGAAGCCCCCAGCCCGCCGCAAATGGCCGCCGCCCGCGCCGCCATCGACGCCGGAGCGGATCTGGTGATTGGCCACCATGCCCATATTTTGCAGGGGATCGAGTTTTACAACGGTGGGGTAATTGTGTACGGCTTGGGAAATTTTGCGTTTGAGATTGATGGTGCGCCGGAAACGGCCGTTCTCAATGTCTGGCTGGATGTCGACGGGGTGCGCTCCCTGGAACTGGTTCCGGCAATCATCCAGTTTGGCGGTCAGCCCCGCCTGGCTGAAAGCTGGGAAGCAGCCCCTATCTTGCGCCGGGTTTATTATTTAACCCGGATTTTGAACGGCTGGTAAAAGAGAACCTTCTACTTATCTAACCGCAAGTTCGCGGAGAAAAAACCTCTGCGTCCTCTGCAGTGAATTCAATCTAAAAACCAAAGCGGCGCAAAACAGAATCCACCATGCCCACGTAGCTGCCGCCAAAATGGCAGACATGGCTCAGCAGCGGATAGAGGCTGTACAAATGCTGCCGTTCCTCGTAAAAGCCGGGTGGCAACGGCCGTATCTCTTCATACCGCCTGAAAAATGGCGTGCCAAACGAGTTGAACAGGGCAATGTAAGCCAGCTCCATCTCATCAATGCCAAAGTAGAGCGCCGGGTCCAGGAAGGCGGTGATACGGCCGTTTTCCGCCAGCACATTGCTCGTCCAGATGTCGCCATGAATCAGAGACGGCCGTTCCGGTTCCGCCAGCCAGTTGTTCAGCTGGTCGCCCAGCCGCTCCAGCCGGGGCACAAACGATTCCGGCAGCCGCCCCAGCCGCACGCCTGCCCGCATCAGGTGAAAAATTCGCTGCTCGCGGAAAAAATCGAGCCAGCGGACTGTGGCTGGATTGGGCTGGGTAAACGCGCCAATAAGCGTCATAAAAGGAAAGCCAAACGTGGGGGCAGTGACGGCGTGTAAAGCGGCCAGATGTTCAGCGGCCTCGGCTTCGGCCTGAGGCGAAAAGCGGCTCTGCCCTGGCAGCCATTCCATAATCAGCAGGTGGGGCTGGCTAAAAATGACGGCTGGCACGGGCAGCTGGGTCTGTTCGGCCAGATAACGCAGCATGTTGCCTTCAATGTCTAGCTGTGGCTGCGGCCCATCATCAAATTTAGCTACCAGCAGGGTGCCGTCGGCCAGACGGATGCGATAAACCTGCCCAATTTGCCCACCAGAGAGCGGCACAATCTCCTGAAGTTGGCTGGAAACGGCCGTTTCTACCGCAGATCGCGCATCCATTACGGCCGTCGCACAACCAGATTATCAAACGCTACCTGCGCCTGCGGCTGCACAAAGGTGCCTGCATCCAGAGCAATGGTGCCGCTGCTGTACGCCGTATCGCTAAACTGATGGACCAAAATATCGTTCACGTACAGCGACATCGACTGCCCCCGCGCCTCCACCTTGAGCCGATTGGTGCTGTTCAACCCCTGATTGATGGCAGGCGTTTCTGTCCAGCGGTCCAGAAAGCGGGTCCAGCCCGATTCACCATCCCGTCGCTCCACCATAAACAGGCCATCGCCGGTAATTTCGAAGCGGTAAAAGCGCGTGTTATCTTGCATCCGAAACAGCACGCCGTAGCTGCTGCCCAAATCTCCTTGCAGCAGCCGGGCATCCACTTCCAGAATAAAGTTGTCGAAAATGGGATCAGCCAGGGTGGTAAATTGCATAATGTGGTTGTCGGCCAGTTCTATGACCAACTGTTCGTTGATAACGGCCGTTTGCCCCGCATTGTCCCCCTCGATGACCCAGTTCCCCATTTCCCCCGGCACAAAGCCATCGGCATAGATAACATCTGCCCCCTGCGCCCCCGGCACACCTGTGGCGTTAGAGCAGGCCACCAGACCCAGACCCAGCAAGCCAACCAACCCAACAACCCATCGCCAATTCCACATAATACCGTTCACCGATTACTGATTACTGATTACCGATTACCGACCCTACGGAGCCAGCACCAACAAATCATCAAACTGCACAACGGCCGTTCCCTGCTCCAGCGTACTCACGCCCAACCCAATATCGCCCCCGGCAAACGAGCTGTCCGTCACCGTTACCAGCGGCAGCCCATTGACCGACAGGCTCAACTCATTGCCGAGGCAGCTGGCCCGCACCAGATTGGTAGACACCCCCTGGTTGATTAGATCTGAAAAGACGTATTCCTGGTTGGGGGTCAAATAAATAGGACGATCCTGACCACTTTCATATTTGCCGATGGCATAATAACCATCCCCGCTAATCAGGAAAAAGTAGAAATTCTTTTCGTCCTGGTAGCGGCACAGAACGCCATACGCATTGTTGTTGGGGCCACCCGCCTGGCGAGCCTGAACCGTCACAATCACGTCGCCAAAGTCGCGCCCAGGATTGGTCCACCAGATTTGGCCGGTCTGGCTGGTGCTAATATTCAGGGAGCCATCGGCAATCTCTACCACCGCACCCCCCTGATTATATTGACGCCAGCCACAATTTTGCTCACCACTAAAATCATCCCGCAGCAGCGCCCCATTGGCGTTACAGGGATCAGCAGTGGACGAGCCAACAAGAGCGCAGGCTGTCAGAGAAAACAAGGCAAGCAGCATTAGCAGGGGTCGAAGCATCCAATGTCCCATAATTTTTCTCCAATGAATCAATGCTTTTCAGCCTCGTCCAGCTTCTTTTGCAGCCGTTCCAAATCATCGGCAATGCTGCTCTGCTGGCGCGAGGTGTATAAATAATAGCCAAAGGCACCCAGCCACAAAACGGCAATCACAACAGCGACCAGGGTAAGATTTTCTAACATGTTCTCTCCTCATTTTTTCCAGAATTGAGCAGGAGTTTACCTAAAAACGTAGGAACCGGCATCTTGAGAAACGGCCGTACCCCCACCAACTTGACAATTAGCCATTTACCATTAACTGAAAGGTAAAGAAAGTGGCCCGGCCAGCAGCAATTCTCAATTTGGGCTTGGTCAAAATAAAACGGCTTTCCTTCCCAGATTTTTTCGCCACACTGCGTTGTGGCGCTAAAGCCTTTAGTCCGCACGAGGGTGCTTCGCACCCCGTGCGGCGAACTTTTTTGGGGTTTTTTCACTTTTGGGGGGTGGGACACCCCCAAAAAGTGAAAAAACCCCAATAAAGTTCCCCGCACGGGGTGCGGAGCACCCACGTGCGGACTAAAGGCTTTAGCGCCCCAACGC
>JBGTCV010000064.1:0-11873 GCA_041748655.1 Promineifilaceae bacterium (SeqCode)
TCCTACGGAAGACGCCCTGGTGCTGCACGAAGGGGAGGCGGCCAGCGACGCCCGCTGGGAACGGTTCGAGAAGGAGATTGCCCGCATCCTGGCCGTCATGCGTGGCCAGCAGTGGCATCCCAACTCGCTGCGCCGGGCGGCGGCGGCGCTGTGCCAAAGCGTCAAAGGCACCTCCAACTACAACATCGCCAAAATGCTGGAGGTGGACTGGATGACCGCCACCCAAATCATCATCCATTACCGGCAGCATCTGGAAGCGTTCCTGGACCAGCCGCCGCTTCTCCAGGGGCTGATTCGGGCCGAGGGCGCGCTGCGGCTGCAATGGTGGGAAGAAGTGACCGAGGCCGCCTTGAACAGCGGCCAACGCTTCATCGTCATCCTGCCGCACGGGGCGTTTACTGTTAGCTACTACCACAGCAAGGGCAAGGGCAAACACCTCTGCCGGATGCAGATGGGGCGGCGGGTCAATGGCAAGGTGCAGAACCGCTCGGTGCAGCTGGGGGAGGTGGGCCACATTACCCGGCAGCAGCTGTGGGACAAATCGCTGGCGCTCCAGGCCAAGCTGGCCGTGCTGGAAGCAGACGCTGACGCAGCCCATTCGGCGAACGATCCACAGGGGATAGCACTGTTCACATCCAACAACCAAACCCTGGCAGCCGCCGCGGCCTAAAGGGAGTTACGGCCGTTTAGACCTACAATCAAGCCACAGGACGGGCAGGGGATTGTTCCACGATTCCCTGCCTGACCACGGCAGCGCTCGGGCAATGGACAGCCATTGCCTGACGCTGTCAGGTTGTCACCGCCCGGTGTTACCGTTCAGGTGTCGCCACGCCTTGCCTGCTAGAGCCCACGGGTCCAAACGGCCGTTTCCCTCGGAGACTTATCCATGAACCAGAAACCGCTCAATCTACCTTTCCTCCACACACAGAGCCAAACAGCGCCTCGCCTCATCCGTGAGCTGCCCCGTTCAGAGCAGCCGCTCCAGCGCCTCTACCAGGTTGGGGTGCAAAGCATCTCCCCGGCCGAACTCATCGCCTCGGTGCTTCAGGTCAAAAACGGGCTGGAGCTTGCCCACCAGCTGCTGCACCTGGTCGAAGGCCAGCTGCACCGGCTGCCCCAGCTGACGCGCACCCAGCTGATGCAGCTGCACGGCGTCGGCCAGGCACAGGCCGCCCGGCTGCAAGCCGCCCTCGAACTCGGCCGTCGGGTGCTGCAAGCCGAACCGGGCGAGCAGCCCCTCATTCAATCCCCTGCCGATGCAGCGAACCTCCTGATGTATGAAATGATGAACCTGGAACAGGAACACCTGCGCGTCATCCTGCTCAACACCCGCACGCGGGTCATCGCCATCCCCACGGTGTACATCGGCAGCCTCAACACCAGCGTCGTCCGGCTGGCGGAAGTGTTCAAGCCAGCCATCGTGCATAACGCAGCAGCCATGATTGTCGTTCACAACCATCCCAGTGGCGAGTGTTCACCGAGCCCAGAAGATGTCAGCGTTACGCGGCATCTGGTGCAGGCGGGAGAGATGCTTTCTATTTCCGTGCTGGACCACATCATCCTGGGACGGCACCGCTTCGTTTCGCTCAAGGAGCGGCAGCTCGGCTTCGCTTGAGCCGGCCAACCGTGCACCCAACACACATGACCAACACCTGCTGGTTGAACAGCCAACACCACTGTTCGGCCAGCAAGTGCCAGCGAGCCACAGCACTTTACAAAAACAATGGAGGTAACCATGAAACAAATCGGGCCATTCACTATCAAGTATGACGCCACCGTGCCGGGCTGGACGGCCGTACAGGGCCAGCAGCGGCAATGCTTCACCACAGGAGCCAAGGGGGAACGGGAAGCCGTGCAGTATGCCTTACGCGAGGCATTTCCCCAGGTGACAACGGCCGTAGATCATCTTTGTCAGCGCCATCCAGAAGCCACCAGCCGGGGCTGGGCCGCGGCGGAGCTGTTGGTAGCAGGACACGTCCTCATTCCAGACCCGACAGAGCCAGATGAGCTGGCCCGGGTGCGCTCGCAGCGGCAGGGGCGCTGGCATCGTTTGCTGCGACAGCCAGACGGCCGTCTGGCCTGCGACTGTCCAGATTACGAACGGGGCGGGCTGGCGCTGGCGGGCGAAATCTTTGCCAACCAGCTGTTGTGCAAACATCTGCTGGCCTACTGGCTGGCCTGCCATCTGGGCTGGCCGTTGACCGCAGAAACACCAGCGCCGCTGCACCCCAAGCGCAGACACGGCGGTCGCTTTCGCGGGCGGGCGGTAACGGCCGTTGGGCCGGAGCATATCCATCAGCTGGTTTCGAGCCAGGCAGCCGTGCAGTATGGCAACGGGAAGTCGGTGCTGCCAGCGCACCAGACAGATTACCGGTCGTTTGTTGCCTTTACCCAGCAGCGGCCGTTTAGTCAGGAGAAATTGCTCAGCTGGAGCCTGGGGCGGTGATCCCCGCGCTCTGCAGAAACTTCCTCGAACAGAATCACTCAATCCAATTGAAAACAACCAAACAGAACAAGGAGAAACAATCATGAATCCAATCACGATTATTGCCTTCCATCCCACCGGGTACGAACTGCACATCCCGGTTACGTTTGACGAACTCCCTGCGACCATGCGCCGCCTGGCGGCGCGGGGCTATACGCCCAGCCGAGAGCCGGTGCTCACGGCCGAAGGGCTGCCGATTTGTCCCCGACATGGCGTCCCAATGCAGCAAAGGTCGAAGCAAGGAGATTTGTGGTTCTCACATAAACTCACTCATCCCGAAACGGGCGAAACAATGTATTGCCGCGGCTACGCGGGTGCCAGCAGTCCTGGCTATGACATTCTTTTGCCCATTCCAGCAGCAGCAAATGATCAGGAAGCGAGCCACGCCAGTGGACCAGCCAGGGCGGGGTCAACCCCGGAGGTATCCGGTAAACCAGCGCCAGCAGCGGCCGTTGAACCATCAGAGGCAGCGGGTAACGGCCGTAGACCTCAGGTGCCCCCAGCTGCGGTGATCCAAAGGGATGCCGCACTTCACACGGCGCTTTTTGGCCAACGGCCGTAGGCAGCCTCCATCCTGTTCTGAGTTCAGCAGCCAACCCAATCGCAGCAGCGCTTGCGAGGCTGGACTCGCAAAACGAGTCCCATTTGCAGAAGCCCAATTGGTCTCCTTGTGAGGCCAGTTGGGCTTTCTTTTTTTGCCGGATTCGGGGCGAACAGGGCGAACTGCTGGCTGAGGCAGGGCCAAATTTACAACCTTCAATGGCAGCCGAACTTACCCTTTGACCAGGTGAAAAACGCCCACCCGCCCGCCCCTCTGCGGCGCTGGCGCCGCAGGCAGGACAGCTGTCCTGCTCGCTGTACCCGCCCTCCGCCCTTTGGTTTCAGCGTGTGACTGGATTGGGGTCGGTGCCAGCTTCCTCCTGGGAGATAAATTAGATGAGAGAGAGATTAAAACTTTACGTTTTTGAAATTGTACGTCCGGGGGGTTTACGCCTATTTTTATTGGGTGTAGTACATAGGCCCGTACGATTGGAACAGTACGTAAGGTCTGCGGCAACCCTACGCCAGTCTCTTGCCAGCTCGTTCATTTTGTGGCATATTTTCGCGCCGATGATGAAAACAGGAAAGCGATCACCCAACCAACATTCATTAACCAGACAGTACCGGTCAACCGCCAGCGGACGCCGTTTTCACCGGTTCGTCACTGCCGTCGTGGCGCTGGCTACCCTCATATTCCTCTTAGTGATGGGCCCCGTTGCCGAACCAGATTTTTGGCAGCTGGAAAGCCTCGTAAGGCTGGGCGCCAACTTCATTTTCTACACCGCGATCCTCCATCCCGCACTCTCCCCAGTTGGGTACATCGGGCATATTCTGCTGAGCAGCATCGAAGCCGCCGTGGCGCTTTCCCGCGACAAGGCAGCGACGCTGCCGCCGCCCCAGGCCTATTTTTCCGGGCTGCCGGAACGCTTTTCCCCAAATAATGCCAGTCTGTCCCTCGCCAGTGTAAACCATCAGGCGCATATCATTGCCCACCTTTCGCGAAAACAGCACCCCCGTTTACGCAGCACCAACAAAGCCCCCTTCGGCCTGTTTATGCAGGCAGTCTCCCTTCTTGCTCCCTAGCCGTTCGCCTAATCAACTGACCTGAATCATTCCAGAAAAATCTCAGATGTTCTGGCACGTCCTGGCATATTACCCAGGAAAGCCAGTGCCTGTCAGTTGCCCTGCTGCCCATCAACAGGGCCAAGATTAGGAGAATCTTATGTTAAGAATCAACTCCCGGTATCGTAATACCCGGAAGAAAACCATTTCCCTTACCAATGAGGGACACGACCAGCTCAAACAGTATGCAGATGCCCACGGCCTGAGCTTCAGCGCCGCCATCGAAACGCTCTCTCTCGTCGGCATGAAAGCCGACCTGACCCAGCTGCTGGTGCCGCTGCTCAACGATATCGTCGCGGCGGGTCTGGCCCGTAACTTTAACCGGCTGGCCAAGCTGACCATCCAGGCGGCGGCCGAGTCGGCGAAGACCCACGACCTAACATCGATGCTGCTGCTGCAATTTATCCGTCAGGAAGCGGAACGACATCCGGAGGATTTCGAAGACCACCTGGCCATCAGCCACGATCCCACCGTCCAGCCAGATTTCCGCATTCGTGAGGTGTACAACCATATTCGCCACCTGGCCCGCAAGCGGCAAAAGCGGCTGATGAGCCAACCGCTGCTGCAGCTTTTGGCCCAGTATGCCCAGGCAGAACCGGCCGCTGAGGGTGCGGTCACTGGGGAAGCTGAAGCAACGGAGGTGGACAATGGCTGAGTTAAACAACATCCTCCGTCTTCAATCCCACGAAAACCGGACCAAAACGGGCCGCGTTTCCGCCACCGTAACCCGCAAGATTGCCAACTATCTGGCCTACGGCCGGGGACGACCTGCCCAACAGCAGCAGCGCGAACCGCGCGGCGTCTGGCTGGACCAAAACAGCAATACGCGCCCGCATGAGGAGGTCATCGCCTGGGTGCAAAGCGAGGCAAAGGCGCAGCGCTATACCCATCAGCTCATTCTCTCCGTGAAGGATGAATGGTTGACCCCGGAAGCGTACAACCGGGCGCTGGCGGCCGGTGGACCCTTCTTCACTGAGTGGCACCTGATGGCCCATAGCGATACCAGCTACTCGCACGCCCACGTCATTGCCTTTGGTGACAAACAGATTCGCTTTAAATCCGAACCGTTTCGCGACTGGTGGTTGACGGTACGGCAGGCGCTGGAAACCGAACGAGAGGTGGCCCTGGCGCAGCGCACGGCCGTGCCTGAGCACGCTTTGAACCAGGAGCTGGTGCCAGCAGCGGTCGCAGAGCAGAGCCTTTCACTTCAACCAATTTTAGAAGCAGCCCAACCGCAACAGGAAGCTGAGGCGGCATGGGGCATGGAGTGGTGATGATGAATGAACAAATGACCCTTTTCAACTACTGGCAACAGATGTGGCGCGAGGCTACCCCGCAAACGAAGAAGGCGCTCCGCATAACGGCCATCGTCTACATGGTATTCTTACTCCTTGGCAGCTATCTGGCCGCCACCCAAATGGCGGCCATAGCGCCCATGAAAGCAGGCGGGAAAACCTTTGCGGCCGTAGGCGTTGGGCCGTTTGGCGTCGTCTGGCAGCTGTTGACCTGGCTCGGCGTGCTGGTCGAAGACCCGCGTAATCCGGGGCTGGGCTGGCTCCTGCCCGCAGCTGTCCATCTCGGCTTTTGGGGAGGCGTTTACTACCTTGGCATCCAGCCGGTGAACCAGATGGTGCTGCAAAAGCAGCTGGCCCAAAAGCATGAGGCAAAGCAGGGTAACCTGTCAGACGCCAGCATCATTGCGGCGCTACCCGGCGAGACGGGCATCCCGTTTGTAACCCTGCAGGATGGGAAAAAGAAGGCAGTGCCGGTCGGTTTAGACTTTGCCAAGGGACAGGGGCATGTGCTGGTGGTCGCTGCTACCCGCTCCGGCAAAGGGCTGCACCTGACCGAAGTGCTTAAGCAGTGGCCTGGCGCAGCCGTCGTGGTGGATCCAAAGTCGGAGCAGTGGACAAGAACGGCCGCTTTACGGCAGCAGCAGTTTGGCCCTGTGTATCATCTACCGGGGCACCAGGTCAAGCTGGCCTATTACTACAACTTCCGCAATCCGGATGATCTACAAGAGCTGCACGCACAGATGCTGCGACCGGATGAAGATTCCCAGCGCATCTTTGCCGACAAATCCCTGTCGCTGTTTCGGGCAGTGGGCCACTTTGCGGACGAGCGGGGTGAGGATGCGCTGCGCGTCTTGCTCGATGCAGCTGAGGATAATTTCCAGCAGGTGCTGCTGGGGTTGGAGAGCGTGCCAGCGGCCAAACCGTTTGTTCGTCAATTCACCAATGGCCTGCCGCCCGATAAGGTGGCCAGCAACGACCGGTTTGTCACTTCTGCCTACGGCACCCTTGCCACCCGCCTCTTTGGCTACCAGAAGCATATCGACACTATCTGCCCCTATACCCCCAAACTGGCCTTGCCGAGGGAATGGGTGGCCAGAAAATCGACGCTGTACATCACCTACAGCTTGAATGATCTCCAGGGCGTTGGCGGTGTGGTTTCGGCCATTCTGGCGGGCTTGATGCGACATCACATGAAGCAGGGTCAGCGGCAGCGGCTGCTGGTGGTGATTGACGAAACGGCCGCCGTGCGGATGCGAAATCTGGACACCTATCTGGCCACGGTGGGCGGCTATGGCATTACGATGCTGCTTTATGCCCAATCCCTGTCCCAGCTGGAAGGAATCTACGGCAAACCTGGCGCCAACGCCATTCTCTCCAACTGCGCCCACCAGCTGTGGTATCCACCGAACGATTTCCAGACCGCGACCCACATCTCCGACATCTTTGGCACCAAGCTGGAAGCCAATCGTTCTTTTTCAACCGTCAGCCGGGCGTTTACCAACAAGGAGGGCCAGTTGCAAACAGTGCCGCAGCAGAGTGTCAGCGAATCCTTACATGAAACACCGGCCTTTTTGCCCACGCAGGTGATGGCCATGCCTAAAGAGAAAGTGTTTGTGATTACGGAACACGGCCAACAAATTCGCTTTGTGGGCAACAGACTGGATACGCGGGATACGTTTGGCCAGCTGCCGCGACCACCGCTGCCGCCCCAAATGCCAACCGCCCCTCGGCGATACACGGCATGGATGCGGCCGACGGTAGAACCTGCTGAGGCAGTAGATGTCGTCAAGGACGACGCCAGCGCCAGCGGGTTGCCTGCTGCCAGCAAGGAGCCGAAGGAAACGGCCGTGTTGCCGAAAGCGGAAGAAGTGGGTGAAACGGCCGGCGAGCCAAGCGTAACCGTGGCTGAAACAAACGATTCACCCGCAGCGGTAGGTGATGCTGAGACGGATGATGTAAGCGGCCAGGAGGCAGTGGACGGGGCAGGTGAGGTTGGGACGCCAGGCACAACGCGCATCCCTCCCGTGCCAGATTCCGAGCGGATTTCCTGGCGCGACAATCTGGATGAATCATCGCTGCTGTAACCAAAACATTTGCAGCAAATAACTTAGCGCCGTCTTAACGGCCGTCCGCAAATAAGTTAGCGGAATGGGACAACCGACTTTGAGTAGGCGGCCTACTTAACAGACAAGTTAAGGAGGGCCGCCTACTCAACCAGATAACAAATACACAAAGGATATTTAAGAATTCATGAACCATATACCACCCAATCCATTTAGTAATATGTTCCACAACGAGGAGGTGAAAGAGCTCTTTACATTAGAGCGCACGATTTTGCAGACGGCCTGGATGTTGGAGGCTACACGACTGCTGGCCGAACTGGCTGCGGCTGTTGCGGCGCTATTCTTTTATTTAAGCGGCCCTCTGGATACTGCTGTGCCCTTATACCTGGGCTATCTCCATTTCTTTGTCTACCTGGGGCAGGGCTTTTTTCTTCTCTGGAAAAGTGAGCGTTGGGTAGCCGGATGGAGTGAGCGCAAACGATCGTGGTGGCGACAGGCTATCGCCGTTTTGGGCTGGCCCATGCATTACAGCCTGGTTGTTTTTCATCAGAAGGTCCACCGCTTTGATGATAAATATCCACCGCACATGATGACCATTGCCTGGCTGCAGGAAAACCTGTTCTTTTCGCTTGCCCGTGGCGCCAGCCTCTGGTTCTTTGGTTTGACTGTGTCATTACTCGTGATGATCTTCTTGGACCAGGTTCTTCATCTGGTTTAACCCCAGGTGATCTTAGCATAACAGGCGGGCCATAGCGGTTTACCGCTGTGGCCCGCTGAAATGGAGGAAAATTTGCATGCGTTCACAGTTGTTTGGCTTTGTTGTACAGACCCATTTAACGTACGAACTGTTACTCAACTCCACACTCAATCAGGCAGCGAACACCATGCTGGAATTTCTCAGAGAGATGGATGCTGTTGTCGGTGCAAAACCGGAATTCCCTTCTCGCCAGATTCATTATCTGAGCGATCCCCTGACGATTGGCTTTGAAGCCTTTCTGAACGAGTGGGATGAGGAAATCAGCCAAACTGTACGCGCCGTTTTGGCTGACCACGCTATGGCACCAGAGTTTCTGCGCATGAAGCGGTTGGAAGATGCCCTTTCCTGGCTGTGGCCCAAGCTGCGCGAAACCTCTGTGCTGGGTAATTTTGTCTTTGCCATGACGATAGACAATATGGTGCTGCTCACGGTCTCCTTGGGCTGGAATGAGGGCGCTAAGGCTGAAGATTTAGCCAATGTGGAAAGCTTTATGCCGCTGTACGTGCGGAGGATAGAGCAGCTGGGCTATTCCTGTAAGCTGCTTTCGCCGCCGGTTCAGATGGAACAACCTAAGCCAGAAAAAAAGTATGGTCCTCGAATAGATACCCTGGTCAGCCTGAAAAATCTGGTGGAGCACCGCCGCAAGCACCTTACGCGCAAAAAAGTCGAGATTAGCTTGAAGCAAGCCTGCCAGGATAACAACCTGGCTATGGCCACGGTCAAGAAGTATGCTCCCGTTTTGTGTGAGCGCTGGTATGACCATCGTTATGAAGGAGACGTGCATTGAGGAGGTTGATCCTGGCAAAAAGATAGGTGAGTGAACCATTTAGTGCACCATTCAGTGAACGAATAACAATGTGCACCCAGTCTGTAACAAAATCGTTTACACTGCCCCGCGATGGAAGCCCCATCACGGGGCAGTTTTATTTTTCACACACAAAGGAGTAAACGATGAGTCGAGATGAACGATATGTGGTGCGCTGTACGGCGGCCGAGAAGCAGCTGCTAGGCGAGGTCGCTTTTGCCATGCAGCGCACGCTGAGCGATGCAGTACGCATTCTGGTTTTTGAGAAGGCCAGAGATTTAGAAATCTTGGTTCCCATGGAAGCTGAGGCACCAGTTCCGCTGCGTATCCATGGCATTGTAGAAGGTAGATTGATTCCCCAAGCCAATCCAGGAGGTGAATGATGAATCCAAACGGTCCAGATTTTGATCCCGAAGCAGTTGCCCTGGGTAAGGTATACGCCTTGCTCATTCGCGCCGCGCGGCAGCGCAAGGCCAGACAGAAGCAAGCAGCGGGACAGGCAGAAATGGCCACGCCCCAGAGTGAAACAACGCTGGAAACGGCCGATTCCCGAACGCCTACCAGCACTGCATCTTTTTTGGACTGAGTACACGATGGCAGAGTATCGGCAAATTCATACCCGTATCTGGAAAGATAGCTGGTTTCTCACTCTGGAGCCGGCGCACAAGCTGCTGTTCATCTACCTGTTTGGCAATGAGCGAGCCAGCGTCGCCGGCATCTATGAACTGCCCCTGCCGGTCATCTGTTTTGAGACAGGGTTAGGTGAATCTATTATCCAGGCTGGCCTGGCGGTTTTTACTCAGGCAGGCAAGGTGGTCTACGAAGACAATGTTGTCTGGGTGATCAATTTACGGAAATACAACGATAGTGGCAGCAGTAAGGTCGGCGTAAAAATTGACAAGGATATCGCCGCCGTGCCGGAAGGTATTGTGAAAACCCTATACGCCCAACATGGCCAGAGCAGATACCCTATCCGCTCTACCAAACAAACGCAGATACCCTATCCAGCAGTGGTGAGCGAACAAGAAAAAGAAAAAGAAAAAGAACACGAAAAAGAACTGGAACAGGAAAACTATGCCCCGCCTGCGGCGGCAGCCCCAATAAACGGGGTTGAGGCCGTCTTTGCTGCCTGGGAACGCTACTTCCCAGGCAAGCCTCAACCCCGGCGCACCGCCGCCCAACGGGAGAAAGTTCAGGAACGGCTAAAAAGTGTGCACTTTCAGGAGAAATACGAAACGGCCTTAGCCACCGCCGCGCAAAGCCCGACGCTGCAAAGTGAAACCTGGTTTTCCTTTGATTTCTTCGTGAAGGACGAAGCCAATTACCAGAAGATGTTGGATGGCTGGATGACCTGGAAGGATAAGCAGCAAAACGGAGCGGTAGGGAACGAGGCTGCTTCCCCAGTTACCCTTGCCGAAGCCGAACGGCTTAATAAGCTGCTGGCCACAGGAGCATTATGAAAACGATACAAATATCACCAGAGATGCAAATAGTTGTAGATGACAGCTGTTACAGTCGGCTGTTGGCCGCCAGACTTCAGGGGAAGGCGCTAACGTTTTGTAATGAGGGAGATAGTTACACGTTTACCTGCCGCAACTGTTTCGGGCTGGGCACGCTGACATTTCGCGCCAGCAGCCGGGGGAAGGAGGCGTATATTCAGACCGCCTGTCCGGTCTGTGATCCGGAACTTGAGAGCGATAGAGTGAACTATCTGCTGTCTCTCAGCGGTTTGCAGCCAGAGGAATATGGCTGGACGGTCGATTATCTGGCCGAGACAGCGGGCAGGGACAGGGCGCTGGCCACGGCCCAACAACTGATTGCTGCCGCTCCGCAACCAAAGGGATGGGTCTCCTTGTTTGGGCCGTATGGCGTAGGCAAATCTGGGCTGATGAAAGCCACCGTGGCCGCCCTGTGCCGATTGGGTGTGCCTGCGCTGTATCGGCGCGCTGATGACATCCTCAGTGAGGCCAAAGCCATTTTTAGCGACGACCCGGCCGCACAGGACGCCAGTGAACGAGCGATTAAGGCCAGATACGGGCGTTACCCCTTCCTGGCCATTGACGAAGTAGACCGCATAGCCGATACCGCCTGGTCCAGAGCCTTTCTCTTTGCCATTCTGGATGAACGGTACAACGTGCGTAAAAAGCAGGCTACGATGATTGCCACCAATATGCTGCCGGGGCAGCTGTCGCTGCACTTTGGCTACCTGGAGGACAGAATGAAGGATGGTCAGCGCATTGTTCTGGCGGGTGCCTCACTGCGGGGCAAAAGCAGCGGTGGGGAAGTCGGCGACCCAGAGAACCAGGAAACGGCCGCTTCCTATGCCTGAACGGCTGGTAATTGGAGAGGGAGAGAAAGGTAAGTGGTTGACGCTATTCTTCTTTGGGCGGCCGGCCCTGGGGTCGAGGCAGTTTCTTGAAGGCCTCTAGCTCTTCGCGGGTAATGAGCCACTGCCAGCTGTATTGCTTGCCTAGCCGCCCCGAGTTGCAAAATTGAAGAACCCGGCGTCCTGAGACGCCCAACTCTTTGGCCGCTTCTTTAATCGTTAAAAGCTCTGACATACCGCCATTTTACTACCAGAAAATGAAAAATTCCAAAACGGAAAAGGTGGGGAATATGTTGTCAAAACTATACGAAATTTAGTATAATTAAACTCCTCTTCCCAAACTTTTTTGGTTCTCTGAGGAATTCTGTGGTCAACCGCAGACCCACAGAATTCTCGCTCTGAAATGAGCAAAAGATGGCAAGCCAAAAGCAAGGCGCTTGATTAGCCGAATCTTGTTGTTCATTCCTTCAACAAAACCGC
>JBGTCV010000065.1:0-21622 GCA_041748655.1 Promineifilaceae bacterium (SeqCode)
GCAATCGTCGTAGAGGCTGTGGGGGTAAGTGGTTAACTCGGAGTGGGCGGAGAGTTATCCACTTATCCAGCAGTCCAGTGAGCGCGGAGTTGCTCACTAATTTATCCATTTTGGTGTCTCATTTCTATTGACACATTCCGATTTGGCGCACCAGACTTGGTTTGTGGCGAGCTAAGGAACCTAATGCCGCCCCGCGCAAATCGGGCATGCGGGCATGCTCGTAAAGGTCTACCAATCGCGTTTCTACTGTATCATCAAAAAAATCGGCCAGGTGGCGGGCTGCCCGGATAGCGATCGCCGGTTCAGGAGCGTCCAATTCATCCAGAAGCAAGGTCCGGGATATAGGGGTAGGTAAATAAGCTAACCATTCTTTCAGATCAATGTCGGCTGCCAGCGCACTGCGGCCTATTAGCGTTTGTGCTTCTTCATCAAGCGAAAGCGCCTCTCGTTGGGCGCTAACAACCCGTAGCGTCTGTTGTTGTAGTAAAGCGCCATAGGTGCGCCAGTCGATGACCTGTCGCGCCAACAACTCCTGCGCCGCTTTGCGGGCTTGGGTCTCCGGGTTCAGCTCAATTTCGCTCAGCAGGTAGTCGTGGGTCAACTCGTAGCGCGGCTGGTCGTTGTCGTCCAGGTCGCGGCGGATGAGGCGGTTTTCGTGCAGCGTCGCCAGTACATGCTCCAGCGTGGCCGAATCGGCCTTCTCCAATTCACCGGCCAACTGCTCCCGGCTGCGTACCGCCCGACGCACGTCGGACGTCACCAACTCCTCCAAGACCCGGTTGGCGATGCGCCGCTCGGCGCCCTTTAGCTCCCGGTCCAGCACCCGCGTCAGGTGGCTGGTGAGAATGCCTTTGGCCCCCGGCTCACCCGCCCCCCGGCCGCGCGGTTTGTTGTAGAGCGCGTGGCTGATAACCGTCGCCTGCTCGGCCGTTGGCAGCTCGTCAAACAGCGTGTAACAAACCAGCTGCACCTGCGCCGGGGGGATGCCCTTGTCCTCCTGGCGCAGGTCGGCCAGGATGTGGTCCACCAGCCCCGCTTCGTACTGCACCCCTTTGAGTGCGGCCGGTTCGGTGACAACCTCTTGCGCCTCTTCCAGGCGGAAGGTGGGTAAAAAGTATTCATTGTCAAACGGCCGTAACGCCCCAAACAGCCGCAAATCAGAAAAATATTCCTTGCGCAGCGACAGCACCCAGCGCACCGGCAAGTCAGAGGCCACGCATTCGCGCAGCTGCTCGGCGAAGGCTCGCTGCGTTTCCGGCGGCTGCTCGGTGAAAAACTCCTCAAACTGGTCGAGGAACAGGTAAATCTGCCGACCGCCAACGTAATAAGCCACCCGTTCCAAAAAGCCTTTGAGTGACATCTGCTCGTCCCGAAAGCGGCTCAGTTCGGGCAGGGTGGCAAAGTCGGGCAGGAACTCCTTCTTGATAAACTGGTCGGGGGATTGGCGGTAGGGGCGCAGGTAGAGGGGGAAGTGGCCGTCGGCCAGCAGCCGGGAAGCCAGACCAGCTTGCAGCAGCGACGTTTTGCCGGAGCCAGATTCGGAGTGGAGGATGGTGAGACGGCCGTTGCCCATCTTTTGGCGCATGGCCTGGACGGCTCGGGAACGGCCGTAGAAAAATGGCGCGTCCTCCAGCTTGTAATCCAGCAGCGCCTTGTAAGGATTCTCCCGCAGGTCTGCCTGCGCCGCATCCACCTGTGTCGGAGTGGTCAGGTGGGCATAACGCCCAATTTTCTGCTGGATAGCCGCCGCCAGCCGTCGTTCGGCTGCCTGGATACCCTTTTCCATCTCGCCAACGGCCGACAGCGCCTGCTGAATCTGGGTGACGATGACCTGCGCCCCGGCGCCAATGGCGTTGTAACTGCCGCCAATGTCGCCGACGGTTATTTTATCCCCGCCCACTTTGTCGCCCCCAACCTGGTCACCATAAACCAGATCGCCAGCGATCCGCTGTTCTTCAATGGGCGTCGGGTCGCTGTTTATTTCGTGTTCGTCGCTCATTCGCTTTCCTTCAATTTACTTACTCGCGCTGTCCCAAACCGTCCCTGCCAGCCCGGCAGCAGGGCAATCAACGCCGCCGTTGACAGCAGGCAAAAATGCACCCGAAGAAGGCACACATGGTTAAATTGTGATACATCAAAAGGGATAAGAGAGAGCGCCTAAGGCATCTTCTTTGTAACGGTGTGTGTTTTGGTTGCTGAAAACTGTTCATGATGTTGTCATTGATGTTGAAAACCAGGTGCCAAGGAAGATTCACTGACTCGTAAAGTCAGCACGGTTACTTTCAGCCACTATAAGATTTTCAGATGCTCAGGTCGTTAACTGGAAGATTGGGATCAGCGACTTCTTTGTTCTCGGCGATGAAATCCAAATTTACAGCTACACACGGATTGTGAATCGCAAGGGTGCCCAAAGCATAAAAGATTAAACATCCTCAGTCAATCTTGTGAAAAATTATGCAAAGTTGAGCAATGCTTTACCACATTTAGTTTGTAACAAAGCAGCCCTGGCAGGTTCATCTACGCAAGGTATGGTTGGTCCAAACCTGCCAGGGCTGTTCCCCAAACTGAAAGCCATTTACCTATAGTGAATGACCCAACGCGCATCCTCAAATGCAAACCGGTGGATATCTGAAGAGTCCCACTGCTTAATATCGATCTACTAATATTGAGTGCCTGTGATACATTGAATTGAATCTAGCCAAGCGGCCGTTACACATCCGCCATCCCTGAACGTCATTTCAATCAATTCATGGACGCGTGGATTCAATTAGAGCTGCATCGTACATTACATTGCGCAGCAATCAATGACTTGTTGAATAATCAGCGCCAAAAGTTTATCACGAGAAACAGGCCAGAAAGCGTGCGAATGTGTGCAGATGTGTGCGCCTTTACGCTAAATCGTGCGCCAATATACCCTGGTAAAGCCATAGATTTAGCTGCAAAGTGCTAGATCAGTTGGCCAACATTTTGATGCAGTGGTAACCGAACGCTTACAAGCAGCAGGTGACGCAGCTGCTGCGCAGCCTGGGAAGGAGCAGTTTTACAACACCTTGTTTGGGGCTGAGGAAAGCGCCGCCCGGCTTAAACGATCACACGGGTGAACGGGCAAATAGTCGCAAACTTGCGATAAACAGCCACGTTGTGTTAATAACAAATCAGATAAGGCTTTGAGAACGGCCGTTTAGCGCGTCTGGGGCTGCACACCCAACGCATCCAGGTGGCGGCGAATGACGGGCATAGAGAGTTTGCCACCGCTGCTGAGGAGTTCACCATTCACCAGCACCAGGGGGAGTTGGGCATCTGGCGGCAGGGGAGGGCAGTCGGGGTCGAACAGGTCGTAGTAGGTGGTGGAAACGGCCGTGCCATACCGCGCCCGCAATTTCCCCCCAATCCACCCGGCCAGATCGCGCCACGTTTCCTTAACGCCCTCCGCGCAGGCCACCGGCGAGCCAATAATTTGAATACTGGCTGGCTCGCTCATCCGCAGCCACATCCGCTGGAGCCGCAACCACAGGCTGGACCGCTCATAGGCAGGGGCAGACTATTGCCGCCGCTCCCTGCCGCCTGACCGATAAAAATACCGGTCGTCAACACCTGCTGCGTCTCAACGGCATGGCAAACCGGGCACTCCGGCTCCAAGCCAGCGTCCTTTTCCTGGAACGACGCCCGCACCGTAAACGGGTGTCCACACTGTTTACAGCGAAAATCGTACATCGGCATAGTTATTTCTCCGCATCAACTCCAGATTGGTTCAATCTTGATGATTGAACCAATTTGGAAAATTTTCTTAAGCCATCACTACTTCACTATACATTTGCTCGCCCAATTCGGCCAGCATCGTCAGCCCCTGTACCTCCTGCGGCAGCAGCGGAATGGTGAGCACGGGCGTATCAAAGCGCTCCTGGATTTCGGCCAGATAGCCGGCTTGCATGGCGCGGCGGGATTTTGTGAAAGGCGTGTCGGCCTGCTCGGCGGGGATGACGAAGTTGGCCACAGCCAGCCCGGTGGGGATGTCCAATGTAGCCAATTCCTGGCTGGCACGGTACGCCTCAATGATGGGGGTGGATTCCGGGTACATGACAAAAGCGAAGGTGCTGCGCTCCGGGCTGCGCATCATGTCAATGACGTCGGCGAAACGCTGCTTGGCGATGTCATCGACAACGGCCGTATCCACCGAGGCAAACGCCTTCACGTCTATCTGCTTGCTCCAGTCCATCGGCAGTTCCAACATGCGCAGGGTATGGCCGGTGGGCGCGGTGTCAAACACCACACTCTGCCACGGCCCATCAGAGGCAAATTCGATGAAACGGTCGAAGGCGGCGATCTCTTCCGTGCAGGGGGAGTCTAACTCTTCGGCCATGGCCTTGATCGCACCTTCGGGACGGCCGCGCTGGCGGGCGTCGTCGAGGATGCGCTTTTTGTACACTTCGCCCATCGCTTTGGGATCAATTTTCACCGCCCACAGGTTGGGCAGGCCGACCAACGGCGCCGGTTCGTCGCCGACCGGTTCGCCCAGGACGTTGCCCAAATGGGCGGCCGGATCGGTGGTGAGGAGCAAGGTTTTGATGCCCTGATTGGCCAGCCAAACGGCCGTTGCACAGGAAGCCACCGTCTTGCCCACACCCCCTTTACCGGCAAAGAAGATAGTACGCCGGTGGCCGTTGGGCGTAATGCGCGCCATAAATTCAGACGGATGGGATAGTTTGAAAGGGGCGGGAACGGCCGTGTGGCCGTTGGCGCTAAAATGCGCCGCTTTTTCACCATGCAGCAAAGCGGCAACGGTGCGCAGCCGCTCAATCCCCTTAATCTCGCCGTCCATCAGGAACATACGCCGTGCAGCGTAGGGTAAATCGCGTTCAATCTGGCTCAGATAGCCCGCCTGCATCTCGGCGCGGGCGGCAAAGAGGGCGTTGGCGGTGGCTTCCGGAGGGATGATGCCGTTGATAATTAGTTCGTGGGTGTGGATGTCTAGTTTGCCCAGTTCGCCGATGGCTCGCCGCGTTTCATGAATGGCGATGGCTTCTGGGTGCAAGACGAAGGTGAAGCGCGTTTGGGCCGGGTCGCGCAAAATCGCCAGGGCGCGTTCGTATTTGAACTTGGCGCTCTGAATCGCCGCTGCCGGACCGATGCAGGTTTGGCCGCTGCCCTGTTCGGCGGCGCTGATGGTGTTGGCCCATTCGGCGGGCAGTTCCAGCAGGCGGATGGTGTGACCGGTGGGCGCAGTATCGAAGACGATGACGTCAAACGTTACCGGTTGGTCGGCTTCGTTGTCCAGCACCAGGAAGTCAGTGAAGCGGTCGAAGGCGGCCACTTCGGCGGTGCAGGGGCCGCTCATTTGCTCGTTAATGACTTCGACCATCGGCGCGGGAAAGATGTCTCGGAGGGGAGCCAAAGCACGTTCTTTGTACTCTTCGGTGGCGGAGTCGGGGTCAATTTCCATAGCCCAAAGGTTGGCGATCCCGGTCAGCGGCGTCATGTGGTGGCCGATAGGTTGTTCAAAGACGTCGGCTAAATTGGCCGCCGGGTCGGTGGTGATAATCAGGGTGCGTTTGCCGGCGTCGGCGTGGCGTACGGCCGTTGCGCAGGCCATGCTGGTTTTGCCCACGCCGCCTTTGCCGGAGAAGAAGATAAATTGGGTGTTCATGTGGTTTCCTTTTAGTGTGATCGGTAATCAGTAATCGGTGAACAGTAGTGACGTTTACTGATTACCGAATACTGATTACGGATTACTGATTACGGCGCGGAGTTCTTCCAGGGTGGGATAAGCGCCGGTTTTGATGACCTGGCCGTGTACGGCCGTAATCGGCAGCGCCGCCATTTGTTGTTCACGCACCAGGCGCATGACGTCGTTGTTATTCATGAATTTTTGCGGATCGCTGGTCATCTGGTAGCGCTGGACGGCCATGCCTTCGGCTTGCAGGGTCATAATCATCTCGCTGACGTCCAGCAAGGTTTGGTCTAGCTCTGGGCCGCACAGGCCGGTGGGGCAGCACATGGGGGGATCGAACAGTTCAATAACGGCCGTTTGGTCGGCTGTTACACTGTTGGGTTGGGCGTCCATAAAGTTAATTGAATTCATCATGTTTTTCGTTCCTTGTTTTTAGACGGAGAATGAACCCGTCGCAGATGGTATAGAAGGTAGCGACCGTTAACCGGCGGACAGGGCAGCAAAGTCAACGCCAAGCCATTCGCTGATAGATTGGTTTACTTCCGGCAGGTAAGCCAGGGCGTCTTGCTGCGCCATGACGTAATCCATAATGGTTGTATTGGCCTGGACGGCATTTTGCAGGGAACGCAAGGCTTCGATGTCGGCCCGGGTGATACTACCGTTCATTTGCTTCTGGCGCAGTTGACCCTGGCTGGTTAGCAGGCTTTGTAACAGCGTCTGGGACGCTGGTTCGGCCTCCAGGCGAGTCTGGGCATCCCGATAGGCAGCCAGCGAAGGTGCTGTCCACAAGGCTGCCGCCAGATTTTCTGTGGCCGCTTCTAATTCTGGAGAAAAGGGGTTGGTTCCGTTGTTTTTCATCATCATTATCCTCAATTTAACAAGAGCAGCCTGGGCCACAGGAGGCGGCAAAAGGCAGCCCGATCCGTTCTGATAAAACACCGGCGGCCGTCTGGCAAATGGCCCGCAGATCTTCCTGGGCATCCAGTAACGCCGCGACTGTTGGCTGGCTGAAAAATGCTTCTTGCAGTTGTTGTAACTCGCTGCGCTCATCGGGGCTGACGGCATTCAGCATGAGTAACGCCTGTAAGGAGTGCTGCTTTTGCTGAAAAGCGTTCATGGCTGCCTGGGCCTCGGCATCGGCTTGCATTTGTTCGCTGGCTTGTTCAAAGCGCTGGAACACGGCCGAATCGGCTAATATTTGAGCGAAGGCGCGTACGGCCGTTTCTACTATGGTGGCTTCCGCTGTCGTGGTGGCTTCCGCTGTCTCTGTTTCCATCAAATTCATTAGTTTCCCTCTATGCTTCAAGATTTTTTGAACTATTTCGACAAAAAAATTAGACGTGGTCGAAGGTGACGCTGTCTAAAGTAACAATGCTTCCCTGCGGACCGCACATAGGACGGCGCGGCTGGATACGCCGTGGGTCAAAAAACTCCTGGTAGGTTTGGTTCAGTTCAGCCAGAGCCGCTTCGTTAATGGAAAAGTAAACCCAACGGCCGTCTACCACATCCCGTTCCATTTCCACCAGCCCCAGGTCGCGCAAAATGCTCATGTGGTGCGAGATTAAGTTGGGCGACATATCCAGCGCATCGCCCAGTTCGCAGTTGCAGTGCACCCCTTCCATCAGCAAATGGATCATTTGCAGCCGCTTGGGATTGGCCAGCGCTTTGAGCTGGGCAATGAGCCGTTCCATAGGAACCGGTGAAGGATTCACATCAAACATTTCTGTACCAGATAGTTCAAACATTTTTGAAGTATATCCCCAAACTGGTTAATGTAAAGGGAGAATGGTGGGCAAAGAAGTCATTTGTGTGAAAAGGTTACATTTGTCACGGGTTGGGGATGACAGTTGACAGGGGTGCGGCCTGGTTAAGTGACACATCTCATTTTTTACCGCAGAGCGCAGAGGACACAGAGATTTTTCCTTTATTTTCTCTGCGATCTGCGGGTTTTCTCCGGTTAGATAAGTTTTGCCAGTCAATCAGCCTTGGCCGCGCTTCCTGGCGGGCCCCTGCTCACAGATAGTTCTACGCTCGAGGCATTTTTCGATACTGCCAGTATAATCTTAGCCAATGAAACGATTATCATCCTGGCTAAAACAGTTTGCTCACTGGCTAATCGAGCCCAGTTACCGTGGGCTCAAAATATCCCTCATTCTCTTTTTGTTATTGACAGGCGCCTTTTTTATCAATCGAGGCATACACTTTTTCCAGTTATTGAGCCACCCTGGAACGCAACCCTTTCTACAATGGGCACGGGGCGATGAGGCTGCACGGGCGGCGCTTATTACTACACAGCGTGACGCCTGCCCTGGTGCGCCCTTCATCTTACCCACCGATGGCTTTATCGGCTTGCTGTATGAAGATCCACGCGGCCCCTATTCCAGCAGAAGTCCGCACCAGGGAATCGACATCTTTAGCGAGGGCGATCCTGGCACCATGCCCGTTTACGCGGCCTACAGCGGCTACGTAAGCCGCGAAGCCAACTGGCGCAGCGCCCTTATTTTGCGCATCCCTGATGATCCGCTGCGGCCTGGTGAGCAAATTTGGCTTTATTATTCAGAACCACTGTAGCTTCCAGTCCTAATTCACTAAATATATCGATAACTTTGTCCCCTTTTTCATATGCAAACTTCACCTCAAGGGCCAATTTCTCAACAATGCTACGTCTCATCTCAAAATCTTTGTCAGCTTTTTCAATCCCCTTTGCAATCTGTGAGGCAAAATCCTGAAGCTCCTCAACGTCGCTATCCGAAATGATATTCTCCAGTTTTGATATCAATGAAATACGTTCAGTTTCCAGAGACTGGAGTGTACTCTCTAGACGTTCTTTTCGTTCAACCAGCATGTCTTTGGGAAAATCATCCGATAAGTAAAGATCAAGTAGACGATTTAAGTGGGTCTGATTATCTTCAATCAGTTCCTCAACAATATGCAACCGTTCAATTATTGGCGAATTCACTTTACCCTTTTCATTCTTATAATACTCGATACCTTCCGCCAATTTTTTGGGTGATTTAAGGAAAGACTTAACTTTCCCCCACACAGCCGCGTCCACATCATCAGACTTAAAATTAGGCAATTTACAACTTACATGGGAATAGTCGAGCGGATATGCTCGAACAGTACAACGGTAATAAAAGTATCGGGTTGTGCGAATACTGCTTGTATATTTGTAACTATGCCCTTGCATCTTATATCCACAATGACCACAAATCACCATGCCTCTCAAAAGATAGTCGTGCTTGACGTTTCGCTTGGACATTGTTTTGTTTGTGGTTCGGCGCTCAACTGTAGCAAGCCACATTTCTTCATCTATAATCGCTGGAACCTGAACCTCGATCCAATAATCACGCGGATTCGTCTTCTTATTTCCGCTCTTTTTTCCATAGTGCCAACGACCAGCATATGTTTCGTTTTTAAGAATGCTCCACACAGTTGCTTTATTCCATTCTCCAAATCGTTTTTTCTTTGTGACACCGCGCATCTTCATTCTATCTGATGGTGTGGGAACATTCATAGAGGTTAAATTACGAACAATGTCGTTTACACTGACACTGTTTACATACCAGTTGAAAATCATTTTCACAATCTGGCTGGTTTCCTCGTTGATCACTAAGGTCACCGTACCATCCTCCGTCTCCACTCGATCATAACCATAAGGGGCAGGCCCGTGTGTCATCACATTGCCTCTCTTAACCTTGTTGCGTCGACCACGCTGCATTCGCTCTTTGATCTTTTCGGCCTCAAATTCAGCGATGACTGCTCGAATCAATTTATTTAAATTGCCTTCTGGGGTATCTGGATAATCACCTAATACATATTCAATTTGGACCCCTGCCTGTTTAAACTCACGCTCAATGATTAATTGTTTCGCTAAACCACGTGCAAAGCGATCCAGCTCACGCGTTACCAAAACATTGAATTCGCCAGCCCGCCCCATCTCTAGGGCTTTGTTCAATTTTGGCAGGTCAAAACTACTGCCTCTTACACCACGATCATCCTCAGCCAATTCGGCAACGATTTGCCAGCCTCTGCTAACTGCATATTCTCGCGTCAAATTAAGCTGAGCTTCTAAACTACTTGTCGCATTACGACGATCATCTTTGCTTACACGTGCGTACAAAACTGCTTTTTTTGTCATGATGGAAATCTCCTATTTGTTCACATTTTATATTCATTTCTTTGGTGACATTGCTACTTTCGTCCCAAGTGCTCTGTCCAAATACCTACACGGTGAACTGCCTAGCTTTCCTCAAGACGTCAGCTGCCATCCTTCACCGTTCCGACGCAGCTGACCAGCCCCCTCAAGCTCGCTTACGTAGTTGGCCACGGTAGACTTGGAACGGTTAATGTGACGGCCGATGCGGGATAGGCTGGCGTCCGGATGTTCGGTGACAAAGGCCAGCAGCAGTTCCAATGCCTCGGCCCGGCTGATGGCGTCTTTCTCCGCCTTCACGGCCCGGGCGCGTTCGAGACGGTTCATTTCTTCACCTTCATCGGTTTGGGGTTCTTCTGCCAAAACGGCCGTTTCCGCCTGAGCCGTCTTGCTCGTCGTCGGCCGCTTCCGTTCCTTGTCCGCCTGCTTGACGGCCGTTTCCACGTCGGTGCCCAGGATTTCGGCCAGGGCCAGCACGATGAGGGATACCAACCCCGTAGCCGACAGGCCAATAAACGCCTGAACCGGATCTAATGTTCGCACGGTCGCCAGCGTTAGCGCCTCATCCTGTACGGCCGTAAAGCCTTCGGCAATGTTGGCCACGGCGGAAACCACCACCACGGCAATGAGGATAAAGAGAAAGAATCCAGTAGATTGTTTGGTCCGCCGCAGCTCGCCAATGCGCAGCGACAGGCTGACCACCGCCGCCTCAATGCCAAACGCCGCCACGTAGCCGATGATGGCCGGGTGGACATAGCGGGCCAGCAGGCCACCGGTGTGGACCAGGGTGTAGGTCAACAGGGCCAGCAGCGAGAGAATGGTCGCGCCAATTTGTACTTTTGCTTTCATCTGCACCTCCAGGGATAAAAAAAGCCTCACTACTGATGCCAGCGATGAGGCGGGAAAACGATAGGGGTAACCCGTTTGCGCAAAACAAAACGGGCAACCCATAACGCTGTCGCCAGGGTTGCCCGTAAGGCACATGTCACCAAGGTGAGACGTGTGCTAAAATCCGGTCAGCCCATTCGCTGCCACATCAGCGGAAGGGTTAGGGCTACGTCGGTGCTACCAACACTTTCGTGGCCCGTTTTAAGATATATATATGTTACAATATGTAACATATTATAGCTTTTTTAAAGCGCCTTGTCTACCGCTTAGGTCCCCAGCGTGCGTCAGTAGAATCTAGTGCTTCTTTGAGGTAATCCAACAAGGATTGGCGATCCACTTGCCAAACATTCCCAAACTTGCGGGATTGGATTTTCCCCGCACGAATAAGCCGCCTAAGATGGTACGGATGGTATCCGCTTATCTCAACGGCTTCACGCGTCGTAATCCACTCTTCTTTCATGGGGCAGATTCTACCGTTTTACCCTGCCTATGCAATTGGCATTTTCAGCTATTCAGTTGTCAACGTACGATTTATGCCAGGTTAGATAAGTTCCAACCAGGTCACCTGCTGCTCACTCAGCCTGTCCACTGCGGGCCGGGTGTGCAAGGTGGGCTAGCCACTCAGAGAGTCTGGCTCACTGCTCGTCCAGCTATTTGGGTGGCAGCTGCTCACCGTAGGGCCAGGTGTGCCAGCTTAGACTGGTTCTAACCGTGCCAACTAGTGCTCACTCAGCCTGTCCACTGCGGGCCAGGTGTGCCAGGTGGGCCAGGTGTGCCAGCTTCGCAGAGAGCCTGGCACATCTCTATGAGAGCTGTTGGGGCAGCGGCAGCCCGTAAGCAGCCGCCCACCGCTTCAGCTCCGCCAGGGTCACCAACCAGTGGCGATTTCCCTTGCCACCAGAGCGGGGCAGCTTCTTCAGGCGTAATTTGGCCAGCGTCAGCCCAATCTTGACTGTCGTCTGCCGGTCCAGCGAGAGCATCAGCTCCTCGGCCGCCAGCTCAAACACCAGGTCCACCAACTCGCTGGCGGTGAACAGCCAATGCTCCTTGTCTGCATATGCCAGATGGCTGGCACACCTGGCACACCTGGCACAGGTGTCCAGCAGCGCCCGCAGCACCAGGCTGGTGAAATCATCCGTCTCCAGCTGCGGCCGTTCTTCCTGGTATTGCCAGGACAACCCCTCCAGCCGACCCCACAACCCCACAACCCCCTCATCGGTCAGCCAGCGGGCCACCGCCAGAATGGCGCGCCACGGCTCCAGATTGCGTCCCGTCAGCCGTGCTTCCTGGTTGACCATGCCTTCATACAGCCCCATCACCGGCAGATAGTACAGACCCAGACACCACAGGTTGTCGATGAGCTGCCGCCGACCGTGGGGCCACTGGCTGTATTCCAGCGGGTCCACGTTGGCCCGGTACCGGTCCGGCGTGCGGGTTAATGGCACGATAATCGTCCGGCTGGCCAGGACGTGGTCGGGCAGATGGATGGCTGAAAAGAGGCGGAAGGAAAACGGGTTGACGTGCCGGGTCACCCAGTTTTGCTCGGCATCCTTCTCCTTGAAAGGAATGGTTGTGCCGCGCCGGGTACCCGCCAGGAGCAGCGTACGCTTGTCGGGACTGGTGCTGCGCGGGTCGGACAGATCTTCGGCATCGTCAAAGGCCAGGGTGGCGCCGTAGTCGGCCAGGTCGCGCAGGGCGGCAAAGGAGCCACTGGCATGAACCACGTGCCCCAAGTAGGACAGCTCGGTGACAATCTGGAGCAGCTGGGTCTTGCCGCTGCCCCGGTCGCCGTTTGGCCAGAGATAACCCGTCACCGTGAAGGCATCCAGGAACCAGGTGGCCAGGATGAAGCAGGCGATGAGTTCGGCCATGGTGTCCTGCTCGGCCAGGGAGTGGTCAAAGTCGATGAACCGGTTGACCACCTCCTTCACCTGTTGGAAAACGGCCGCAGGCTGCGGCGGGTTCTTGGGGTCATACGCCTTCATGCCTCTGGCGGAAAGCAGCCGGTCAGCCACGGGCACTTCCGGCAGGTACACCTCCAGCGGCAGCTTCTCCAGGGGCTGGTCCGCGCCCTCGCCAAAGGTGACGCCATCCTGGCGCAGGACGAAGAGGCGCTTCTCAAAGCGCTGCAGCGGCGGGTCATGCCGCACGATGGTGCCATCTTTCTTCTGCGTCTCGCTTTGGGAGATTTTGACGTAGCACCAGGTGGCGGCATAGCTGTAACCCCCAACAATGGACAACGGCCGTACCAGCCGGGCGGGCGCTTCGTCCAGCAGTTCCACCTTGGGTGGAGCGGCTTTGGGTTCTGGTCGGGGTCCACGCGAGAGGGCAATGAGGTCATTAATACCCTTCCCGGTAGCCACCAGCCAATCGTCGACACCGGTCTTGCCGTCATCCAGCGGCGGCAGCCAGACCTGGTGCACCACTGCCCCTTTGCGCTTCAGGTGGTCGGTGAACCGCTCCAGCGCCTGGCGCACACCGTTTTGGTCATAACGTCAGAGTCGAAGACGAGGTAAACCGTCCGTTTCTCCCAGGCGATGTAATCCAGGTCGTTGGTGAAGACGGTGCCGCCGTATTTGTTGCGCTGCTTCCAGTTCCAGACGCCGGTGAGGGCAATGGCGCTGGCATGGCGCGACGCCAAAGCATCCGCTTTCTTCTGTCCCTCGGTGATAAACAAAGGGACAGACGGGTCTACCAATTTCGGTTGGCAGACGGGCGGGCAATCTACCCGTACCGCTTCGCCCTTGGGCTGTTCGTATTTAATGACACGTTGGGGATGGGTGCCGTCGTCCAGCGTCTTGCGCCGGTTTTCAATCACTCGTGGGTTGTCCGGCCGGTAGATGGCTGGCCCCAGCGTACCGTCGGTGGTGTGCAGCGGCAGGAGCAGGCCGGGCACCCGGCATTGGCTCAGGGTAAAGCCCAGGCGGAGCAGGTCGGCCTCATCAGTGATGGTGCGGTAGCCGCGGGCGGCTACCACCTCATCACAAATGCCAGACCCATCCCGCAGCGTCGTCAGATGTTTCTCGGATAGTGTCATGGTTATGGTTTCCAAAGGGTTAGTCCATGCCTTGCGCTTTACGCTTGGACGGCCGTCGCTGCCGGGCGGCGATGATGACCGGTTCATCCGGTTCCCCCCAATCGGGAGAAAGGATGATGGCGTACACCCGGGCCAGCAGCCTGGCGCGCTCAGTTTTTAGGATGGGGTTTTCTTCAGGTGTCAATTCTTGGGTCATCTCAATGGCGCTCCTGGTTACTTGGCACGGGCACGATGGCGGGTGGGGCCAGCCGAGGGAGTAGTCCCAGCTCTTCAGCCTTCTCCAGCGCCAAAATACGCAGGGTGTCACTGCGCGAACGTCGCAGCTGGCGCGCCAGCAGAGAGATGATCTGCATCTCCTGGGGAGTGACACGGGTGTTGATATAAGCGTCTCGTTTATCGTTCATTGCATCCTCCGTGGGGTGGCGGGTAAATTCGGTTTGTGCCACCTGTCAGGCACAATAGGCGCAAAAAGTGAGTCTGTCACCCGAATTTGATAAAGTTGATAAAGTTGATCCCGAAATTGATAAAGTTGATCGCCAGATTGACCCAACGGTGACCCACCCCGTGCCCACGCCGTAAGTTAGGCTAACCACACACCACAAAAAAACGCCCTCCAGAATTTTCCAGAGAGCGTTTAAATGCCAGATGAGGCACAAAAAAGGATACCTGCCGCCGGGTAAACTACAGCGCCGCCTGCCAGTCCGTTTGGGATCTGTTTTGGCCAGACGGCATATCCTTTGCGGCCAGCGGTGGTTTGGCTGGTGTGGCGATGACCACCGCCCAATCTTCCGCCATCAGCCTCTCGCAAACATCGCTAAGCATCTGCGGGATTTCCTCGGCCTTGTGCCCAGACTGCTCGCGCAGCCAGGTATCGGCATACCAACGATAGGCAGGATTGCTCCAATAACTCACCAACTCTGGCAGCTTACGCAAGGTATTGATACTGAGGCCACATTTGGTCCGAACGGTTTCCATATCGGGGACAGCCTGACCGGCCTCAATCTGCCGCTGCCGCAGGGACACCATCTGGCACACCTTCACCAAAGATTGGGGGTAGATACGGGGCAGCTTGATGATCTCCTGCACTTCTACCTGTTGGACATTGAAATGCCGCGGCCTGGCCCCAGACACAAAGGGTTCGCTTTTTACGGATGTCGTCCGGGATTCTGCCGGGTATGCCTCGATGCGGCTTTCCTCAAACGCTCCATGATGGGGCGGGGTAGGCGCAGGGATTCCCTCGCCAAAAAGATGCAGGATTCGCTGGATATATCCCTCCACGAGGTCATAGAGCAGCTTCACCTGTTTGGGGTCAGCTTCCCGTGGCCATCCATAAAGAACGCGAATGTAGGTAAACTTGTCCTGCTTGGCCCAATAATGAAGTCGGGCAAATACCAGACTTTCCGTGGCGTGTTCCGGCAGTGGCCCTGCCAACAACAACCTGTCAGCAGTGGTAAACAGCTCGAAGATAGTTTCGGGAATACGCTTCTCCAGACGGGTTAAAGCAGCCGTAATTGGATAATACAGCACCAGATGTCTTATCCAGTCAAACCACCACGTCTCTTCACGAATGGGAAATCTGGCTGCAAAAGTCTGGGCCACAACTTCTTCCAACGAAATCTGGCGGACAAAAAACGGCAAGCCTTCAATGGCGTAGGCCAGGTTCTCGACCATGGGTAAGCCCAGGTGTTTTTGGCCCAAGTATAGAGCCAGAAACTCCAGGGCATCTGGTAAGCTGCAAGGCAGCTTAAACTCCAATAAATCTTCCAGCGGTGTTTGACGTTTGAGTGAATAACAATGTAACTTGAGTGTCTCCATAGATTGTCACATCCTTGTTTGATGCCACAACAGCGGGGGCTGCCGCTGCTGCCGATGGCTGCTTGGTTCGTTTTTACTGCTATCTCGGTGATTTCTACGCTTCGCGCTTAGCAGGTTGCTTCTACCATTGTAATTGGTGCGACCCGACTGCAACGGCCCGCAGATAAGTTGACCGAGCCTGCAGGCCAACTGCTTCTGCTGACAAAGCGTTGTTTAAACATTGCCTTCAGCTTGCTCCAGGCGGCAACAGTTGCAGTCGCATCTGCTCGCGTTGTGCACCTGCTGGCAGCTGAAGTGCATCCTGCTGCGCGGCAGCTGCTTGGGTCGGGCTGCCGCCTACACCACTTAGGCGCGTAGCTACCAGTCACGCCGCACAGGTGCGCCAAAGGCGACATGCCGGGCGAAAAAGCCGAAACACAGGGGGTTCAATTAACTGTGAAAAACGAGGAGTCTATGGGGCAAGGCGGAGAGGCGCTTGCTCAAAAAGCAGCAGGGGTGCTCGCGTTGGCGCCCACAATTTTGGGGGACGAAGCGACAACTGCGCCAGCAGCTGACGCCAGAAAGCATGGATTTGCTGCTGGTTCTCGCGCTGCAAGTAAGTGAGTGGCCAAACAGGTCCGGCCTCAGCTGTCGGCGGCCGCAAGCCAGCCCGACTGAAGTGCGCAACGAACAAGCGCCCGGTCTTCACCAGCAGCTGCCAGGCGAGATACTGGCCATAGCCCATGAGGCTGTGAAGGGACAGTAAAGCGGCCAGGATGAACAGAAGGTCATCGGCCAGACTGCCCAAATGCTGCCAGGGAAGGGTATGGGTTTGCCAGAAAGCCAGGAGGGTCAAAAAGAGGAGGAGGGTCAGCACCACCACAAAAACGGCCGCGGCTGTGATAGTAAAGTTATCCAGCAGCTGCTGTTGGCGTCGTTTCTTTTCTTTATTGAAAAAGACGTTTTTTACGAGGAGTGCCAATGTAATTAGAGTCCCCTTCGATGATGCACCCGTCAATGATAATCCAGGCAAAATATGCCACAAATTAAGCCGGTTGACAACCTTTTGTACGTACGGCCGATAGTTGCCGCTTGATGCCCTGAACCAGCTGCCTGAAGCCGTCTATAAGCTTGTTGGGACGGGATGTTTCTCCCGACACAAATGAAGCCTCAACCAGATAATCTTTCTTGCATGGAGATGTGCAGGGAACGGAAGCGAATTGACTGGCCAATCTAGAGCATATCCCAACCCCAAGGTGTGCGAAAGATTGGGTGTATCATCTTGGGGAGGATTATACGTATATCTTGCTGGGGCAAAACAGGACCAGGTGACCCCCATACTGACAATCCTCGGGGACGTCTTTTCTTTCGTTATTTTTGTGTTATCACGTCACTTCCTTGGGCGAAGAACGGCCGTTACCCATCGTAAAATTGCGCGGCTTACCGTACGTCTCTTGTTTTCGTCTATCTGCATTTTTCCGAGGTACGGGCGTACGGTTAACACCCCAGATTCTTCAGCTGCTTCCCCGATAGCGAGCAGTGAGGGACTCGAAGATTATGTCTCAATGGCCACCAAAGATTGTGGTCCTCGCTTGTTGTCGCGATTTAGACCGTTTTTTAGGCGTGATCCTAAACCCACCAGGGGCATAATCTTTTGCCGCAGCGCAGGACTTCGGCAATACGACGAGGGGAAGGTCTATGAATCGTACGTAAAGGTCAGATCGTACCATCCCATGTACTACACCCGATTCACATACCCCTTTTACCCCCGGTCGTAAAATTCTAAATACGTACGATTCTGCTGGACCCAACCCTGGTTAGATCTCCCTTCCTATGTCGTGCCGCATACAAAATTCCTGGATCAATCTGAGGGGTGGCCAAGCTTTGTCGATCCTCAATCTACGGCCGTTAAACTCCTTCTCACTATTTTCATCGGTTTTGAGGAAACGGCCGAATTACGGCCGTTTTTACCACCGTACAATTTTTACCGCCTGATGTTCTTAACCAGATCTGATTTCCACCGAAACCCCGTATGTACGATTTCCCGGACGTAAAAGTCCTACCTTTTAATTGGATGAAGCTGCGTGCCGCTAACTGCTGCTCGCTTGGCCCCCATTATCGAAGATTATGATCACAGTGGCCGCCAAAGATTATGATCCTCCCTTGTTGTCGCAATTTAGACCGGTTTTCAGGCAGGATCATAATCCCACCGGACACATAATCTTTTGCAGCGGCACAGCCTTTCCGCCAGGGGGCTGAAACAGAGTTGAGCTGAGCCTGGGTGAAACATCGGGGGTTTTGCAGCACCAACAAATCTAGCGAAAATTTCGCCATAAATTTTAGATGTTGGTACGTCGAATTGTATATCCGGGGCAATCGTATATCCTATGTTCTAAACCACAAAAGTAGCGTCTCACTTCCAGTAAAAATCCCCTGAATATATATACAATTCAACCTGCCATTTCCATTTGCTTCTTCCCTCACCCGTACCTCAAAAACAAAAGCAGCAGCCACTTCTACATGATTTCTAAACCACGGGGCGGACAAGCTTTGTCAATCCCCAATCTACGGCCGTTTCCGCTACCCAGGCAGCCAGCAATAACAGATATGAATCCACAACTGCTGAAAAGCGCCAGGGTTGGGGGGTGGGCGAGGTGAAAGGCGAAGCCTTTCGTTGCGGCATTGTCCGCAACGAAGGGAGGGCGGGTGGGTGTTTTTTTACCTGGCCAACAGACTATTCGGGCTCTCCCGGAAGTTTGTCAATCCTGCCTGCCCCAGCCAGCAGTTCGCCCTTTTCGCCCCGCATCCGGCAAAAAAAGAAAGCCCAACCAGCCTCACAAGGAGGCCAATTGGGCTTCTGCAAATGGGGCTCGTTTTGCGAGTCCAGCCTCGCAAGCGCTGCTGCGATTGGGTTGGCTGCTAAACTCAGAACCGGATGGAGGCTGCCTACGGCCGTTGGCCAAAAAGCGCCGTGTGAAGTACAGCATCCCTTTGGATCACCCCAACTGGGGGCAGCTGTAGTTTACGGCCGTTATCCGCTGCCGCTGATGGTTCAACGACCGCTGCTGGCGCTGGTTTACCAGATACGTCCGGGTTTGACCCCGCCTCGGCTGGCCCACTGGCCTGGCTCGCTTCCTGACCATTCGCCGCCGCTGGCATTGGCAAAAGTATGTCATACCCCGGACTGCTGGCGCCGGCATAGCCGCGGCAGTAGACCGTTTCGCCGGTTTCGGGATGGACCATTTTGTGGGAGAACCAGAGATCGCCGTTGCGGTTCCGTTGTTGCATCGGCACACCGTGCCGGGGGCAGATGGGCAGCCCTTCGGCCGTGAGCACCGGCTCCCGGCTCGGCGTATAGCCCCGCGCTGCCAGGCGGCGCATCGTGGCCGGCAGCTCGTCAAACGTGACCGGAATGCGCAGTTCGTACCCCGTGGGATGGAAAGCAATAATCGTGATTGGATTCATGGTTGTTTCTCCTTGTTCTGTTTGGTTGTTTTGTTTTGAATTGGGTGACTCTGTTTGAGAAAGTTTCTGCCTAGCGAGGTGATCACCGCCCCAGGCTCCAGCTGAGCAGCTTCTCCTGGCTAAACGGCCGCTGCTGGGTAAAGGCGACAAACGACTTGTAATGTGTCTGGTGCGCTGGCAGCACCGGCTGTCCGTTACCGTACTCGGCAGCTGCCTGGCTCGATACCAACTGATGGAGATTCCCCTGGCCAACGGCCGTTCCCGCCCGCCCGCGAAAGCGACCGCCGTGGCTGCGCTTGGGGTGCAGCGGCGCTGGCGTCTCAACGGTCAACGGCCAGCCCAGATAAGTGGCCAGCCAGTAAGCCAGCAGATGTTTGCACAGCAGCTGGTTGGCAAAGACTTCGCCCACCAGCGCCAGCCCGCCCTGTTCGTAATCCGGGCAGTCGCAGGCCAGACGGCCATCTGCCTGGCGCCGCAAACGATACCAGCGCCCCTGCCGCTGTGAGCGCACCCGGGCCAGCTCATCTGGCTCTGTGGGGTCTGGTGTCAGCACGTGCCCCAATACCAGCAGCTCTGCCGCGGTCCAGCCCCGACTGGCAGCCTCCGGAAAGTGGGCGCACAGATGCTCTACGGCTGCGGCCACCTGCGGAAACGCTTCCTGCAGCGCATGACGGACGGCGGCCCGCTCACCCCTGGCGCCGCTGCCAAAGCTGTGCTGCTGCTTATCACTAACCGCTACCCAGCCGCGAGCGGCCGTATCGTACCAAACGGCATAAGTGCCAATGTGCTTCATGATATGTCTCCTGTTTTTCTTGTTTAGGTTAATGGGTATGGACTGACTTTGGTCTCCATGCTTTTGACTGCATGGAGGTTTTCTCCTGAAGGTGTGAAATCTCCCTCTCCCAAGCCACAGCCGGCCAGACAGCAATTTTTCTGCCCGACCGGCCGTGATAAGATGAGGGGATTCCAAGGGGGCTTTAGTCGAAGCCCAACTGCCGCTCCTTCAACGAAACGAAGCGGTGTCGTCCCAGGATGATGTGGTCCAGTACCGAGATGGAAAGCATTTCACCTGTCTGCACCAGACGCCGGGTGACGCTGATGTCCTCAGGGCTTGGCGAACAGTCTCCCGATGGGTGGTTGTGAACTATAATCACGGCAGAGGCATTGTGAACGATGGCGGGCTTAAACACTTCCGCCAGCCGGACGACGCTGGTGTTGAGGCTGCCGATGTACACCGTGGGCACGGCGATGACCCGGTTGCGGGTGTTGAGCAGGATGACCCGAAGGTGTTCCTGTTCCAGATTCATCATTTCGTACATCAGGAGATTGGCGGCATCGGCAGGGGATTGAATGAGGGGCTGCTCGCCCGGTTCGGCTTGCAGCACCCGACGGCCGAGTTCCAGGGCCGCTTGCAGACGTGCCGCCTGAGCCTGGCCGACGCCGTGCAGCTGCATGAGCTGGGTACGCGTCAGCTGGGGCAGCCGGTGCAGCTGGCCTTCGACCAGGTGCAGCAGCTGGTGGGCCAGCTCCAGACCATTTTTGGTTTGCAGGATGGAGGCGATGAGTTCGGCGGGGGAGATTCTGTCTACCCCGGCCCGGTAGAGGCGCTGCAGCGGCTGTTCGGAGAGCGGCAGCTCGCGAATAAGGCGGGGTGGCGCTTGCTGATTTGATTGAGGCAAAGTGAAGTTTAACGGTCTCTGGTTCATGAGGTTGTCTCCACGGGAAACGGCCGTTTGGACGGGCTAATCCCGGCAGGCAGAGTCCAGAACAGCCCGATCCAGATAGGCGTTAGGCATGATGCCCTCCCCATCCCGAACCGGGCTGTCTGTTCTGTCTGCTGGCAGGCGGAACAAAGCGCCGCTGGTGCAGTGCCATTCCTAGCCTTGTTTAGCTGGATGCCATGATAGTTGGCATGGTGGTTGGTCCAAACGGCCGTTTGCCGGTCTAGGCAGTGGCCGCTGCCAGGGTTGGATAAGTGGGAGTGAGGGCCGAATTGGCAGGAGAGGTGTTCACTGCTTGGGCGGCGTCAGCGGCGGCTTCCAGCTCAGCGAGTTTAGCTTGCAGCGCCAGCGATTTGTCCCACAGCTGCTGCCGGGTGATGTGCCCCACTTCGCCCAGCTGCACTGAGCGGTTCTGCACCTTGCCATTGACCCGCCGCCCCATCTGCATCCGGCAGAGTTGTTTGCCCTTGCCCTTGCTGTGGTAGTAGCTCACGGTGAAGGCGCCATGCGGCAGGATGACGATGAAGCGCTGGCCGCTGTTCAAGGCAGCTTCGGTGACTTCTTCCCACCACTGCAGCCGCAGCGCGCCCTCGGCCAGAATCAGCCCCTGGATGAGCGGGGAGTGGGCCAGGAACGCTTCCAGCTGTTCCCGGTAATGGATGATGATTTGCGTGGCGGTCATCCAGTCCACGTCCAGCATCTGGGCGATGTTGTAGTTGGAGGTCCCCTTGACGCTTTCACACAGCGCTTTGGCCGCCCGGCGCAGCGAGTTGGGATGCCACTGCTGGCCACGCATGACGGCCAGGATGCGGGCAATCTCCTTCTCGAACCGTTCCCAGCGGGCGTCGCTGGCCGCCTCCCCTTCGTGCAGCACCAGGGCGTCTTCCGTAGGA
>JBGTCV010000066.1:0-102220 GCA_041748655.1 Promineifilaceae bacterium (SeqCode)
CAAGGCTGACTTTATCAAACGAGAGCTGCGCGAGTTGAATCCAGAACTGGCGCGGCGCGTTCCCGATACCACCTTGCTGGAACCAGCACGCAGTGTGGTCAACTACTCATTCCAGGTGAAGCGATTTACGGGCAAAGGCTATATCTGCATTGGGGATGCCCATCGGTTCCTCGATCCCATCTTCTCGTTTGGCCTGTACGTGACGATGAAAGAGGCACAGCTGGCCAGCAAAGCCATCAAAGAATACTTCAATGGCGCCAACCGCGATGCCGCCAACCCCTTTGCCGACTATCAAGCCTACGTGGAGAAGGGGATTGATGTTCTCGAAGATTCGCTGGACGCTTTCTGGGAACAACCACTGGCTTTTGCCAGAATTGTCCACAGCAGTCACCGGCCATACATGGTTGATGTCTTTGCCGGACGCATTTACGAAGGGCAGCCTTCGCCGGCAGCCCTGGCCTTCCAAAAACTACTGCGGCGTGAGCGTCAGTATGACAGTGAAGACCTGTACTCCGTTCCCATCGGGTCACGTTACCACCCGGAACGTGCACCCATCTGGAATACGGCGTCTTCCGTGGTACGCACGGCCGATGGCGAAGCACTGGTCAACTACTTTGATTCACAGAGTAGTGTGAAGGCGTAGATTTTACTGCTGAGTTTGTCAGGATTTGTGACTGTTCAGGTCGGAATTCAGCCGACCTGAACAGTTGCGCCCTTGATGTTTAGGTAGTCCCTCTTCGCTTTTACCCTTCACAAGAACAATAAGAGAAGCCGCAGTCAATTTGCAAAGGGCACCTTACTGCCACTGCTTAGCCTGAGTACTCTGGTGCAGGTCAACAAATTTGGGCGGCAAAACACAGAGTGGAGAAACATTATGATTAGTTGGTTACAACAGCTTACACCGCCTGCCAATGTTACTGGTCCCCTCTTAACAGCCTACGTGCTGTTAGTTGTCTTTTTAATTGTAATTCTGGCGCGTATTCTGGGCAGCATTATGCTTAAACTAAATCAGCCACGTGTTGTGGGTGAAATTTTGGCGGGGCTTCTGTTGGGGCCAACGTTACTGGGTGATACTTTATCTAGAGTGATCGCCCCTTTGGAAGCGCGTCCAACCATTGGCATTATTGCTACCGTTGGCTTAATCATGTTCATGTTTCTGGCGGGGGTGGAGTTTGACGCTGAACGAGTAAAGCCAAAAGTAAAGCAGGCTAGTTTGCTCGCTTTGCTGTCGGTGGCGCTGCCCGCCATTTTAGGTTTTCCGGTGGCGTGGCTTATGCATACCGATGTTTATGCAGGCCCGGCAGGAGCAGAGCTGCTGCCATTTGCCCTGTTTATCGGGGCAGCGCTATCGGTAACCGCCTTTCCAGTCATGGCCCACATCTTGATGGAGCGTGGTGAATTGAACTCACCAATGGGTTCATTAGGGGTGGCAACGACTGGTATCATGTCTATTTTGATGTTTGTTTATATTGCTTTTGCCGGGGCTGTTGCCACTTCAATGGCATCTGGTGCCGGGTTTAATGAATTTTTGCTGACAATTTTTTATATTGTCTTGTTTGGTCTTATTTCCTGGTATGGGGTACGGCCGTTTCTGAGCCACATATTACCCCACACAAGCACAATCACGGGCAACCATATGGCCATTATCTTTGGCGGTCTGGTGCTGTATGGACTCATCGCCCATCAGCTGGACATTAATGCCTTGGTTGGTGGTTTTGTCTGGGGGATGATACTGCCAAATTCACCTGAATTGCGCAAAGCGATTGCGGCCAGGGTACAGGATGTGGCGATGGTTTTCCTGCTGCCCATTTTCTTTGCCAATGCCGGTTTTTTGGCAGACTTAAAGCTAATTACGCTGGAAACCTTGCCGATAACGCTGCTGGTGCTGGCGGCTTCTATTGCTGGCAAGTTTTTGGCGGCAATTCCTGCCAAATCGTTTGGTTTACAGTGGCGGGAAGTGGGCTTTTTGGGCGCACTCTTTAACACTCGGGGGCTGCTGGTGCTGGTCGTTGGACTGATTGGGCTGGAGCTGAACATCATTACCAACATGACCTTCAGCATCACCGTGGTGGTTGCTCTGGGCACAAACCTGATGACGCTCCCTTTGTTAAACCTTTTTACCCGGCCACAGTTGGTACCACAAATGGCAACGGCCGTTAGCACAACCAACGAACCTGGATAAATCAAAACAGGGTGCTCCGGCGGCACCCTGTTTTCAACTTACGTTTATTTGGAGGGCAAGATTAGCCCAGATTGCCAGTAATGACCATCAGGCCAATGGCGCCGATCACAATGTTTAGCAAAACCAGCAGCGCCAAAATGAGCCGCTGACCAGGGGTGAAGCTGCTCCAGGCAAAACCACCTCCGGAACGGCCGTTCCCCTCATCGCTAAAAAAGGTTTCGTCACTGTCCAAATCATCATCCAGCGATCCACCACGGGTGCTTTTGCGGCGCAGATGATCAAACTCATCATCATCATCCAGCGGCGGCAAATCTTCCATGCCAGGCGCACCCGCAGGTCCACCTTCATCGTCACCGAACAAATCGTCCCGAAACGCAGAAAAATCGTCGTCTAAATCATCATCTAAATTGTTGCGGAAATCGGTCATGAGCTGGTACCTCTCATAAATTTGTGCCGAGAACTGTCTGGCGTTGGGTCTGCTCTTCGGCCAATCTAAATAGCCAATCTAAATGGATGGTTGGCGAACCAAAGAATGGAGCTATTGTAACTGAAAACAGCCGAAAAACGAAACACCAGCTTTACCATAATTATTTTTAGCGGAGGGTAACGTCGGCAGCGGTGATGGTGTGCAGCTGTCCAGCCGCATCACGCACCAGCAGATGTCCGGCGGCGTCGGTGGCTTCAGCGATACCGTGTAGGCTGTGGCTGGCCTGGGTCTGGCTCACCTGCACGGGCTGCCCCAGGGTGATGAGCTTTTTTTGCCAGGCTGGGTGGGGTGAACGGCCGTTTCCCACCCCATCATACAGCGCTTCCACCCGCTGTAAAAAAGTGGCCAGCAGCGGCAGGCGCGGCACCGTCTGTCCTGTGGCAGCCAACAGGCTGGTCGGAGGAGTAACCCCTTCTGGCAGCTGGTCTGCCGGAATGTTGACGTTGATCCCAATACCGACGATGGCCCATTGCAAACGGCCGTTTGCCGCCAAATCCCCCTCCTGCAAAATACCGCCCACCTTGTGCCACACCCCCGCCTGGCGCACCATCACATCATTCGGCCACTTGAGGCCCACCTCCAATTCGGTATGCTGGCCAATCGCCTCGGCCGCCGCCAGGCTCACCAGCATCGTCAGCCAGTTCGTCTGCTCGGCGGGCCAGTTGGGGCGAAACAGCATGGAGAGCAGCAGCGAACTGCCCGGCGGGGCGTCCCAACGCCGCGCCAGACGCCCGCGCCCCCGCTGCTGATATTCCGCCAGCAGCACAAAGCCGTCTGGCGGAGAGGCCGTCCCCCCCTGCCGCACCCTCTCCTTGAGCCGATCATTCGTAGAATCCACCTCGGCTAAAACCTCACAACTTTGGCCCAGCCAGCGAGTAGAAGCAGTATGGGAAACGGCCGTTGCCGCTAAGCTATCCTTCATTTTCCACCTTTGTCACCGCCAATGCTGAATAAAAATCATAAGAAATTCCGTTTGACACACCCACATCTCTGCCTATAATTGGGCGTCAAACTTATGTATCATACCATTTTCTTCCACAAAGAATTGAAATGACAAATGAACATCACCCTGCCTCACGCGCTGCCCCAATTTTTTAGTTTGCAGCCTGGTGTTTCTTAACATAAATTCACACAAGCAACAGAGAGTAATGGAAATGACAGCAAACGCTTCCCCCGAGATGTCTCCGCAACCGCAGCCCGACGACGCTTATTGGGCTGCCCTGTTTGAACAGGAGGAGGCGCTGCTTCCCACAGAGAGTAAGCCAGAAGCCACAATGAGCAATGGCTGGTCACCTCTAAACCAACGGTTAGACGGCCGTTTTCGCTGGGCCGATGGGGCTGAACCCGTTCAAGATCCCTGGCAAAAAGCGCAGGAAATCATGGCAGCCGATGAAGCCATTTCCCTGCCCGTTACCGGCTTCAACAAAGGGGGCTTACTGGTGCAGTGGTACGGGCTGCAAGGCTTTGTTCCCGCCTCTCAACTGATCGACTTCCCCCAATTTCACCTGGAAAGCGAACGCCTCAACGCCCTGCGCCAGTGGCAGTCACAAGAACTTACCCTCAAAATCATTGAGTTGAACCGAGACCTGAACCGGCTGATTTTGTCGGAGCGGGCCACGCTGGTGGAAGCCGACCAGCGAGAACAGCTCTTTTTCCGCATTGAGTCAGGCCAGATTCATGAAGGCACCATTACCAACCTGACCAACTTTGGCGCATTCGTCGATCTGGGCGGGATAGAAGGGCTCATTCATATTTCAGAGCTGTCCTGGAGCCGCGTCATTCATCCCAGCGACGTTGTGGAGCCAGACCAGGCGGTGCGGGTGAAGGTGCTCAATGTCGATTCGGAAAACGGCCGTGTTGCTCTCAGCCTCAAACGGTTAAAAGAAAATCCCTGGCTCAGCGTCGATGAACGGTTCAAACCGGGGCAGCTGGTAGAAGGCACCATCAGCAACGTCGTCAGCTTCGGCGCATTTGTCATGATCGAAGACGAGCTGGAAGGGCTCATCCACATCTCCCAGCTGGCCGAAGGCATGTTCCTCCACCCCCGCAACGTCGTGCAAAAAGGGCAAATTGTCGTTGCTCGCGTGCTGCAAGTCGATGGCAGCGCCAAACGGCTGGCGCTTAGCCTGCGCGGCCTGAACAGTGACGAACTGGATTAGGCCAGAAGGTAATTGGGTAATTGCTTAAATACTAAATTACCCAATTACTCAACACACTGTAATGGTATGGCACGAACAAAATCATCTTCTGGCGGCAGCAAACCCCCAGCGCCGCCCCCGCCCACCTGGGACGAACGGCTTATCAACAGCCTGATGCCCTGGCGCGTTGAGCTGGCTGGTTTTACCCTCTTCCTCATCTCCTTTCTCATTTTTTTGATGCTCCTGAGTTTGCCCAACAACGCCTGCCCTGGCATCTGGCTCTGCCTGTTTCGCGAAGGGTTTGGCTGGGGAGCGTATCCGCTGCTGCTCTCGTTGGCCGCAGGTGGACTGCATCTCACGCTGCGGCAGGTAGAACGGCCGTATCACATCCGCGCCGCCCAGGTCATCGGCTTCGAGCTGGTGCTGCTCACCCTGCTGCCCCTCAGCTACCAGTTCAGCGGTGCCACCCTGCCAGAAGCCCATCTGGGCAAAGGAGGCGGCCTCGTCGGTTGGGCGCTGTCTGAACCCCTGCTCGACTTCTTCGGCTCGTTCCTCACCAACAGCTTTTACCTGCTGCTGCTCACCTACGGCTTCAGCCTCATCATTGGCTTCACCTGGGACGATTTTCTGACTGGACTCAACATCCTTTCGCGCCGCCTGCGCCAGCTTTCCCAAGAGCTGGCCCCGCCAGAACGCCCCGTCGCCCAGCCGAAACGGGCAGTGCAGCTGCCGCTGCCAGACCAACCACCACTCACCGGCGAGGACGACCTGATCATTGTGGACGATACGGCCGTTGCCACCGACCCCGCCAACCGCAGCAAACGCCTCCCCCCCCTCACTCTGCTGGAAGAAGGCAGCGATTTTGTCCTGACCAAAGACGAGGTTGACCGAAAAAAGCGAATCATCGAGGAAACTCTGGCCCATTTTGGCCTGCCTGCCATCGTCACCCAGATTCAGCGCGGTCCGGCCATCACCCAGTTTGGCGTGGAGCCAGGCTACGTGGAGCGCCCCGGACCCGATGGCGAACTGAAGCAGCACAAGGTACGCATCAACCAGATCGCCGCCCTGCGCAAAGATCTGGCCCTGGCCCTGGCCGCCACCCAGCTGCGCATTCAGGCCCCGGTGCCGGGTCGCGGTATTGTGGGAATCGAGGTGCCAAATTCGGAAACGGCCGTTGTCCGGCTCCGTTCTATTGTTGAATCCCCAGACTTCAACCGGCACAACTCCCACCTGGCCGTCGCCCTGGGCAAAGACGTCTCCGGCACCCCCGTCAGCATCGACCTGGCCAAGATGCCCCATTTACTCATCGCCGGAACCACCGGCTCCGGTAAGTCGGTCTGCATCAACACGCTCATTACCTGCCTGGTGTTCAACAACACCCCAGACAATCTCCATCTGGTGATGATCGATCCCAAAAAGGTGGAGCTAATCCGCTTCAACGGGCTGCCTCACCTCATTGGCCAGGTGGAGGTGGAAGCAGACCGCGCCGTGGGCGTGCTGCGCTGGCTCACTGCCGAAATGGACCGCCGCTACGAGATGTTTGCTCAGGTGAACGCCCGCAACATTGGCGGCTACAACCGCAAAGTGGCGAGCCTGGCGGCCGCTGGGGACAGAACGCGCCGCAAGCTGCCTTACATCGCCGTCTTCATCGACGAGCTAGCCGATTTGATGCACACCTATCCCGGCGACGTGGAGCGCACCCTCTGCCGCCTGGCGCAGATGGCCCGGGCCACGGGAATGCATCTGGTGGTGGCTACGCAACGGCCGTCTACCGACGTCATCACCGGGCTGATCAAGGCCAACTTCCCCGCCCGACTCTCCTTTTCCGTCGCCTCCAGCGTCGATTCCCGCGTCATTCTAGACACCGTGGGCGCGGATCAGCTGCTGGGCAAGGGAGACATGCTCTTCCTCTCGCCCGAAGCCAGCGCCCCCTCTCGCGTGCAGGGCGTCTTCCCCGCCGATATTGAAATTGAGCGTATTGTGAACTTCTGGCACAAAAATATGCCCGACAACTTTGAGCCAATCCCCGCCCCGTGGGAAAGCCTTATCGCCAAACACGCCCTGCTAGACGAAACGGACAGCCTGCTGGAAGCAGCCATCGAGCTGGCCCAAAAAAATGACACGATTTCCGCCTCCTTCTTGCAGCGCAAGCTGCGCCTGGGCTATCCACGTGCCGCCCGGCTCATGGAGCATCTGTTCGAGATGGGGCTGGTCGAAGACCCCAAAGCAGGCGGCAAAACCCGCCGCACCCTGGTGGATGAGGACGACGATCCGCTGGATGATTTGTTGGGGCAGTAGCCTTGCGAAGGGATGAGCGGGTGAATGGCCTTCAATTCCCGCCGCGCCGCGTACTTTGCGCAAAATGGGAACGGCCGTATCCCACCCCGACCACACCAGCCATCAGAATTCATCCCCTTGCAAACCAGATCAGACCAGACCATAATATATTCAATTACAGGATTCGAGGTGAGGTTATGCAAATTACCAATATTTCTGACGCGAAGGCAAGCTTATCGAAGCTCATTGAGCGCGTTTTACGCGGTGAAGAGATCGTTATTGGCAAAGCAGGCAAACCAGTAGCTAAGCTAGTTCCGTTTGACCTGGAAACCGAACCCCGCCAGCTAGGTGTTGGTCAATGGCATGGCCAAATATGGCTGGCTGATGATTTTGATGAGCTGCCCGAAAATGTTTTGCAATTATTTACTGGTGAAGCAGAGGAGAATGAATGAACCTCCTGCTAGATACACATACCTTCTTGTGGGCTATTGATAACCATCCCAATCTTTCCCCAAAGGCACGCGAAGCGATTATTGATGGCCATAATATTGTGTTTGTCAGCGCGGCTACGGCCTGGGAAATTGCTACAGACGATTTGTTACAGCTATAAATTCCTGGCGGCGTGAGAGGGTGAACGCCGCTATCCCTACATCTGTGCCAAAATCTCGTTCACCGCTTCCAAATCAAACGCCTCTGGATCAAACTCGTCTTCCAACCACTCCTCATACATCTCACGCTCTGGATGGTTCTCATCAACCATCGCCGCCAGGAGGTCCGCATAGCCCCACACCCCGCCACAATCCTCCGGCGGGCAGGCCCGTTTCCCTTTTAAGCAGCGCGGATAATGAACATCTGCCTCAGCGGGCAAAATCTTCTCCAGCAGCAGTTCATGTTCCCAGTCGTCACCAAAATCATATTCGTACCTCAGCTTCTGGCCGGGCTGTTTGATATACCGCTTCAATCGCGCCTTTTGTTCATCTGCGCCGTCGTTCCACCCTTCAGCCAACAGTTCAGCATCGGCAATGTGGAAACCACCCAGATCAAACAGGTGCAAATGGCCGCCATACCAGCCCATCACCTGCTGCACCACGTGGTGAAGCTCAAAAAAGGTAAGGTCATCCGCCACCTGAAAACGTCGCCAGACAGGTGGCCGCAAGCCGCGTAAAGTTACTTTGAACTGGTAAACCTGCTTTTTTGCCATGTTTATCTCTCCTTTTGGTGACCGTATTTCTGGGGAAGAACGGCCGTTTACCCCCCTCCACTTCACCAAGAATATTACCGATTTCACCCCAATCCACCAAACTTTTTGTGGGCAAAACGGCCGTTTCATGCTACCATTCCCTCCCGGTACAAATAAGGTAGACAGATGAGGAAACCAATGCCTGGAAAAACCGGAAAGCCAAACAAATACATACTGCTCAACCGAAAAACAACCTGTTATTCATAGCCTGATCCTTTTGGATTAGGCTTTTTTTTTGCCAAATCACGCAGAGATTGGACCAATTTCACCCATAAAGCTGCCGTGACTAAAACAAAATTGGTCCAATCTTGGTATCCAAAGGAGGTTTATGACCGAAACCATTACTTTACCCGGACTGGTAGACGTCCACACCCATCTGCGCGTGCCGGGCGGCGAGCATAAAGAGGATTTTCGCACCGGTACGGCCGCTGCCCTCGCCGGAGGCATCACCACCATTTTGGGGATGCCCAACACCAGCCCGCCGCTGAGCACGCCAGAGGCGCTGGCCGCCGCCCGCGAGCAAGCAGCACAGGATATTTTGTGCGATGTGGGGCTGTTTGCCGGGGCGAGCCCAGAGGTGGTTGACCAGCTGCCAGCCTGCGCCCCGCACGCCGCCGCGCTCAAAATTTACCTCAACGACACCTTTGGCCCGCTGCGGGTGGAAGATCTGCCCACGCTGGCCACCTGCTTCGCCACCTGGCCGCGCGATAAGCTGATCGCCATGCACGCCGAAAAGCAGAGCGTGGCAGTGGGCATTGGGCTGGCAGCGGCGTACGGCCGTTCCGTCCATTTTTGCCACATCAGCCGCCGCGAAGAGATTGAGCTGATTGCCCAGGCCAAAGCCGCCGGGCTGCCCATCACCTGCGAGGTGACGCCCCACCACCTCTTCCTGACGGAGGCGGACGCGGCGCGGCTGGGGCCGCTGGGCGACATGCGCCCGCTGCTGGGCACGCCGTCGGACGTGGCCGCGCTGTGGGAACATCTGCACGAGACGGTGGATTGCATCGCCACGGACCACGCGCCGCACACACTGGCCGAAAAGCGGTCGGCCACCCCGCCGCCGGGAGTGATCGGCCTGGAAACCGCCCTGCCGCTGCTGCTAACGGCCGTTTCCCAAAACCGCCTCACGCTCAACCGGCTCATCGAACTGATGGCCACCAACCCGCGCCGCATTTTTAATTTGCCGGAACAGCCGGATACGGCCGTTACCGTCCAGTTCACCCCAAATACTATCACCAACCAGATGATGCAAAGCAAATGCGGCTGGACCCCGTTCCACGGCACCGAAGTGACCGCCAAAGTACACAAAGTGGTCCTGCGCGGCGAGGTGGTGTTTGCAGACGGCCGTGTTTTGGCCAAACCGGGCAGCGGAAGATTATTGCCGTAAGCATTTTGTAATTGAGTAATTGGGTAATTGGGTAATTAAGTAATTATGCCGAATTACCCAATTACTCAATTACCCAATTACCTTTTTAGAGGAGAGACCATGCACATCAAAACTTTAGAACCATTATTTGATTTTGACGCGATGAACATTCCCACGCTGAACAGCAACGGGCTGACGGGGCACGACATTCTGTCCGTTTCCCAGTTTGACCGGGACAAATTGTCCTACATTTTTGGCCGCGCCCGCGAGATGCGGGAGATGGTCGAGCGCGTCGGCGGCACCGATTTGCTCAAGGGCAAGGTGCTGGCCTGCCTGTTTTATGAGCCTAGCACCCGCACCAGCGCCAGCTTCATCGCGGCGATGGAGCGGCTGGGCGGCAGCGTCATCCCGATTACTCAGGGGGTGCAGTTCAGCTCGATTAGCAAAGGGGAAACCCTGGCCGACACGATTCGGGTGCTGGAGCAGTACGCCGACATGATTGTGCTGCGCCATCCGGAAATTGGCTCGGCGCGGCAAGCGGCGGCGGCCGCCAGCGTGCCCGTCATCAATGCGGGGGATGGTCCGGGCGAGCATCCCACGCAGGCATTGCTCGACCTGTTTACCATTCGGGAAGAGCTGGGCACGGTGGATGGGTTGAAGGTGGCGATGGTGGGTGATTTACGATACGGCCGTACCGTCCACTCCCTCACCAAGCTGCTGCTGCAATACAACGTCAGCCTCCGCTTTGTCGCCCCGGAAATCCTGCGCCTGCCGCTCAAGGTGATGAACGACGTCATCGACTCCGGCCTCAACGTGCGCGAAACCCACGACGTGGCCGATGTCATCGAAAACGCCGACGTGCTGTACGTGACCCGCGTGCAAAAAGAGCGTTTCACCGATCTGGCCCAGTATGAAGAGGTGAAAAATTATTATGAAATCACCCCGGAAATTATGGCCCAGGCCAAAAAGAAGATGATCGTCATGCACCCCCTGCCCCGCGTTGGCGAAATTCACGACACGGTCGATGCCGATCCCCGCGCCGCCTACTTCCGCCAGGTGCGCAACGGCATGTGCATCCGCATGGCGCTGCTGGCAGCGGTGCTGGGCCGGGCTTGATTCGTACCCTTATTTCCCAGGAAACTCGGAGTTTCCGGGGAAATTTACAGCCACTTCGTACCGCATTGCATAGCGCACTTGTTAAGCAAATGACAGAGAAGAACGCAGAAAAGGGGTATCCTTCGGGCAGTTAAGAAACACCTTCTTCTTTTCCTTCTCCTCTTCTTCTCTTCTTCTCTTCCGCGACAAGGCCCCCGAACGGGGGTCTTGTTGTTTCTATTGCTTTTGCTGCTAATCTTACCGCTGAGGACGCAGAGAGCGCAGAGATTTGAAGTTTAAGAGAGAAAAACTCAGCGACCTCAGCGCGCTCTGCAGTAAAAAATAATGACACCAATCGAAATTAAACCAATTACCGATGCGGTGGGGTGTACGGCCGTTGAGCAGCTGCAAATCGACGCCTGGCAAATGGACGACAACCTGGAGGTTGTGCCGGGCCACATGCTGCTGACCTTCCACAAAAACGGGGGTGTGCTGCTGGGGGCGTATGCCGGGGCGCGGCTGGTGGGCTTTGTGGTGGGCTTTGTGGGCTTGATGGCAAACGGCCGTTTCAAACACGCCTCGCACATGATGGGCATTCATCCGGACTTTCAAGGGCAAAACATCGGCACCCAGCTCAAGCTGGCCCAGCGGCAGGCGGTGCAGCAGCAGGGGCTGGACCTCATCACCTGGACCTATGATCCGCTGGAGGCGGGCAACGCCCGGCTCAACATCCACAAGCTGGGCGCAGTCTGCCGCATCTACATTCCCAACCTGTACGGCGAATTTAACGGCATCAACGCCGGGCTGCCCACCGACCGCTTTCAGGTGGAATGGCAGATCAATAGTGCCCATGTGGTTGAGCGGTTGGCAGGGAAAGTGGGGCAGGAAACGGCCGTTCCGCATCATCTTATTTTGAACCCGGTGGTGGGAAACGGCCGTCCGCCCGAAACCCCCAAAACGCCCAGCGAAGACCGCCACTTTGTGCAAATCCCCCCCAACATCCGCGCCCTCAAAGCCGCCGACATGCCGCTGGCGCTGGCCTGGCGGTTGCATACCCGCCAGCTTTTCACCGACCTTTTCACCCAGGGGTACGCCGTTACCGATTTTATTGGGGTAAACGGCCGTACCTTTTACCAGCTAGACACGCTTTTTGCGTTATTATCTTACGAGTGAAATGTTTGCGTCGTCTTTTTTTTAGCCACGGATTGCACGGATTAACGCGAAGGGGAAACGGCCGTACCCTCAATAACCATTTACCATATGATGGGTCCGGGAAGTTCAGCTATACTTGGCAAGATGAAGCATTGCCTACCAACCCACGACCAAGAGGTGACCCGTGTCTGACTTTCCTATTTTTGATGGCCACAACGATACCCTGCTCAATTTGCATTTAGAACATCGGGGGAACGGCCGTTCCTTCTTCGAACGCTCTGAAACTGGCCACATCGACCTGCCCCGCGCCCGCGAAGGCGATCTGGCTGGTGGCTTCTTTGCCATCTTTACCCCCAACCGCCGCCGCCCCCTGACCGAAAAAGAGAAAAAAGAGGAGTTCCGGGGCATCAAGATGACCAAAAAAGGGTACAAGGTGCCCCTGCCCGAACCGATCCGCCACAAAGATGCGCTAAGGTTTACAACGGCCGTTGCCACCCACCTCTTTGAAATTGAAAAAGCGTCCGACGGGGAAGTGAAGATTGTGCGCACCGCCAAAGAGCTGCGCCAATGCCTCAAAAACGGCACCTTTGCCGCCATCTTCCACATCGAAGGGGCCGAGGCGATAGACACCAACTACGACGCCCTGCACATTTTGCACGCCGCCGGGCTGCGCTCCCTGGGGCTGGTCTGGAGCCGCCCCACCAGGTTTGGCCACGGCGTCCCGTTCAGTTTCCCCAAATCGCCCGACACCGGCCCCGGCCTCACCAAAGAAGGCAAAGGCTTGGTGCGCACCTGCAACGAGCTGCGCGTCCTGGTCGATCTGTCTCACCTGAACGAAAAAGGGTTTTGGGACGTGGCCAAAATCAGCGAGGCACCACTGGTGGCCACCCACTCCAACGCCCACGCCCTCTGCCCCTCGCCGCGCAACCTCACAGACAAGCAGTTGGACGCCATCAAGGAGACGGGCGGCATGGTGGGGATTAACTTTCACATTGGGTTTTTACGGGAAGACGGCCGTTTCAAAGAAACCACCTCCCTCAGCGAAATCGTGCGCCACCTCGCCTACATCGCCGACCGCATCGGCATCGACCACGTCGGCTTTGGCTCCGACTTCGACGGCGCCACCATGCCCCACGACCTGGTAGACGCTGCCGGGCTGCCCAAACTCATCACCGCCCTGCGCGAACACGGCTTCGATGATGCCGCCCTGAAAAAAATCACCCACCAAAACTGGGTACGAGTCCTGCGCCAAACCTGGGGCGAATAAGCCGACCTGTACGCTGCCCAACAAAATTTAATTGAAAACCTCTGTTTCCAATCGTCGCTTGTTAGGCCAGATGCGCCTTTACCGCCTCGGCCACTTCCACCGGAATCCCCGGCACAGAGGCAATCTCTTCCATCGTCGCGGTGCGCAAATCGTCTAGCGAGCCAAAATGGGTCAGCAGCAGTTTGCGCCGCTTGGGACCAACCCCCGGCACGCTGTCCAAAATAGAGGCCACCCCCGCCTTGGCTCGCCGCTTGCGGTGCCCCGCATTGGCAAATCGATGCGCCTCATCCCGCACCCGCTGCACCAGATACAGTCCTTCCGAGCGGCGCGGCAGCAAAATAGATGTCGATTGCCCCGGCACAAACAGCTCTTCTTCCTGCTTGGCCAGCCCCGCCAGCGGCACCTCGCCCTCCAGGCCAAACGTGCGCAAAACGTCCATCGCCATCGCCAGCTGCCCCTTGCCCCCGTCCACAATCAGCAAATCCGGCAGCAGCGCCCAGGCCGTCTCTTTTTTCTGCTGGCCAATCTGGTTGGGATCGTGGAGTTCGCCTGCCAACGTTTCCTTGTACCGCTCAAAGCGGCGCGTCAGCACCTCTTTCATCGCACCGTAATCATCGTTGCCCACCGTCACCACGTTAAAGCGACGATAATCACTTTTGCGCGGCGCACCCTGCACAAACACCACCATCGAAGCGACCGTTTGCGCTCCCTGCGTGTGGCTGATGTCGTAACATTCGATGCGGGCAGGCGGTGCGGGCAAATTGAGTGCTTCATGCAGCTCCGCCATCGCCGTGACGTGCTTGGAGCGATCCGCCGCCCACTGCTGTCGGATCGTTTCCAGCGTGTCCTGGGCATTAGTGCGCACCATCTCTACCAGCTCTTTCTTGCGCCCCCGGTTGGGCACCTGAATCGACACCTTGGTGCTGCGCTTTTGCCGCAGCCACTCCTCAATCACCATCGCCTCAGAGACCTGGTTGGGCAGCAGCACCTCGCGGGGAATGTGGGCCGCCTCGTCATAAAACTGGGTGATGAAATCGCTCAGCACCGTTTCATCGCTCTCGCCTTCGGTGCCCTCTAGCATGAAATATTCCCGCCCAATCAGCTTGCCGTAGCGGATAAAGAAGATTTGCACGCAGGCATCCCCCTGCTCGCGGGCAAAAGCGATGACGTCCTGGTCGGCATTGGCCGCCGAGATCACCTTCTGTTTGGCCACTACCATATTAATCGCTTTGAGCTGGTCACGGTAATCGGCCGCTTTCTCAAAATTGAGCGCCTCAGACGCCAGCGCCATTTTGGCTTGCACATCCTTGACAATATGGTCCGACTTGCCGCCCAGAAAATCCATCAGCGACTGGATCATGTCGCGGTACTGCTGCTGGTTCACCGCACCGATGCACGGCCCGTTGCATAGCTTGATATCGTAGTAGAGGCAGGCGCGTTCATCCTGACCGTTGATCACCCGGTCGCAGGTGAGGTAAGGGAAGATTCTGCGCAGCATGTCCAGCGTTTGGTGCACCGCCCAGACGGAAGTATACGGCCCAAAATAGCGCGACCCGTCGCGGTCCATGCGCCGGGTGACGGTTACTTTGGGGTACGGATCGGCCCAATGGACCTTGATATAGGGGTATCGTTTATCATCCTTAAGGCGGACGTTGTATTTGGGGCGGTGCTTTTTGATGAGGGTGTTTTCCAGCAGCAGCGCTTCCAGCTCAGTCTCGGTGGTGATGATTTCCAGGTCGGTGATTTCGCGGCGCAGGCGCTGGGTTTTGATGGAATCGACGTTGCTGTAGAAGTAGGAGCGCACCCGGCTGCGCAGGTTTATTGCTTTGCCCACGTAGATAATGGAGCCGTGTTTATCTTTGTGCAGGTAAACGCCAGCCCGGGTGGGCAGCTTTTTCAGGAGTTTCTGAATGTTTTCGGGTGGTAGGTACGCCATGGCATAATTATAGCTCATTTGAGCGAATCGCAAGGTTTACGGCCGTAAAATCTCCCCCTATTTAAAGGTACAATGGTCAAATGACAACAAAACGCCGGGAAGGGCAACCAATTTTGAACAGTTTGGCCTGCTGGCGCATTGTATAGGTGATGAACGTCATGACGATAAATCTCGACACCTTGCTGGAGCGCAAGCAGGCCACGGAAGACCAGATTGTAACGTACCTGGTAGCCCACTTCTACGAACCGATGCGCCACCTGGCCCTGACCATCTTGCACGATGCCCTGGCCGCCGATGACGTGGCCCAGGAAACGCTGCTCAAAGCCGCCAACCGCATTCATCAATACGAGCCGCACAGCAACCTGAAGGCGTGGGTGTACCGCATCGGGCTCAACGAGGCGCGGGCTCAGCTGCGACGGCAAAAAGCACGCCAGCGGCTGCACGGCTGGTTCAAGCGGGAGACGGAGGGGGATACGGCCGTTCCCTCCCCCGAAACCCTCACCATCCAAAACGAGCGGGACCAAAAGCTCTGGCAGGCGGTCAGCCAGCTGCCCGACAAGCACCAGCTGCCCATCCTGCTGCGCTATAGCCACAACCTTACGACGCCGGAAATTGCTGAAATCCTTCAGCTGCCGCCCGGCACGGTGCGCTCCCGGCTGCATTACGCCCACCAACAGCTGCACCACTTATTGACCAACAACAGGTGACGCTATGAACGACAAAACGCATAAACAGATTCGCGCCTGGCTGGAAAGCGAACAGCCGCTGGACGCCGCGACAGAAACGGCCGTACAAACCCATCTACAATCCTGCCCCGACTGCCGCACCTACGCCGCCATGCTCGCCCAGCTTAAAGCAGGCAGTTGGAATCCCTACCCGCACCAGCCGTTAACCCAGGCAGAATCGCAAAAAATTGTGAACCAGATTCGCCCTCAGCTCAGGAGAAAACCCATGATTTCTAAAGCAGGCTCTTTTAACCTCTCATCCGCCCTGGGCCTGGTTGGCCTGATCGCCATCGTCGGGCTGTTTGCCTTGATGGTTTCACAGCTGAACCAGACGGCCGTTTCCCCCGCCGACCAACCCACCCAGCCCCACACCGCCAGCTACACCTGGTACGATGGCTGGGAAGCAGGTGTTGCCTTCCAATTCCCTACCACCTGGAGCATCACCAATTTCGACAGAGATAACGGTTCCATCATCATGTTTGCTACGCCGCTGAATGAAACGGCCGCTCCCTGCACGCCATTCCTGGCCTCAGATGCGACTAATGCCGCCGCCTGGATTGTGCCCTTCGACCCAACGATACCCCTCACGCCAGTGGAATTTCTGGATCACTTTGTTGAATTTGATGAATTGAGCGTTCAAGAAACGCCACAAGCTGTAACGGTAAACGGCCGTCCCGCAGCCTACACTCGGGGTGAAATTCCCTGCGAAGAACCGTTTAACCAGATGACCATCATAACGACCGAAACAAACACACACCATGTTTTGCTAAGCACTCGCCATGCCGCCAGCGGCGCAGAGGCCGCCCGCACCGAGCTGGAAGCGATCATCACCAGCCTGACCCCTGTCGATTACACCGGCTGGCAGCCGTGGTCGCCCGGCGAATTTAGATTTACCGTCATGACACCTGCAGAGTGGAATGTTTTTGATGCCCTCAAATCGCTTGAGCTGACAACCAGTTCACAGCCCCTCTGGAGCTCTTTTGCCGCGCCGGACCAGCCAGCCAACGCGCCGCGTATCTTCATCAACCACAACCTCAACGCCCAGTTTGGCGAAACGGCGCTGGCCATGGTGGAGCGAAACATCGCCCAAATGGAGACGGAACTAGCCATGCAGCAGGTTGATCCGCCCACCGCTCATCCAGTCGTACCTGGATTGGTAACGGCCGTTTACACCACGGAGGATACGGCCGTCTTCTTTGGCGCAATTAACTACCCGCGTGCCACCATCGCGTTGGACCCCATCGGCGCGACGGCCACCGTGCCGCTGGACCAGCTAGACAGCTTCCGCCTCACCTTCGAGCGCGTCTTGCGCAGCCTGAACGGCTATTACGAAGCCATCCCCAGTGCGCCCGTGCGCGATGCCCTCACCGGCGGCATCACCCCAGAAATGACGCCCACACCCACACCCTTTCCACCAACGGCCGTACCCGATGCTGACAGCCTGCCCACACCCACCCCTATTCCCTTTCCCACACCAACCACGCAGCCGTAACCAGATGCACGAACAACTTGTCGGGCAAAATGATTAACTCACGCAAAGGCGCAAAGTTTTTTCCTTTGCGCCTTTGCGTCTTTGCGTGAAATTCAATGACAACTTGTTCGTAGACTCTAAAAACCTCGTGCGCCGCGGGCCAATTCATGGCAAAATAGCGCTCCGACTCGTTCCACGCTCTGCGTGGAATGAAGATCGGGCGCTCCTGCGCCCTTCTATGCCGCAGAACACCATTCAAACCGGCTCCCACAAACCGTGGGCATGAGGAAAAAACATGCCAGATCCCTCTATTTACCAACGGCCGTCTGAACTCCTGCAGCACCTCATCCGCTTCAACACCACCAACCCGCCAGGCCACGAACTGGCCTGCGTGCAATACCTGAACGACCTGCTGCAAGCCGCCGGGATCGAAACAACCCTCCTCGCCAAAGACGCCAATCGCCCCAATCTCATCGCCCGCCTGCCGGGAAATGGCACCGCCCCACCCTTGCTCCTGCAAGGGCATGTGGATGTCGTCACCACCGCCGACCAAATATGGCAGCACGACCCGTTCGGCGGTGAGCTGATCGATGGCATGATTTGGGGGCGCGGCGCGCTGGACATGAAGGGCGGCGTCGCCATGATGGTCGCCGCCTTCCTCAAGGTGCAGCTCGAAGGGATCACCCCGCCCGGCGACCTCATCCTGACCATTTTGAGCGACGAGGAAGCTGGCGGCGGCTTCGGTGCCCGATTTTTGGTCGAGGAGCACCCGGAGCAGTTTGCTGGCGTCCAGTTTGCCATCGGTGAATTTGGCGGCTTTACCATGCAGCTGGCCGGGCAAACCTTCTACCCGATCATGGTAGCGGAAAAGCAGCTCTGCTCCCTGGAACTCACCGTGCGCGGCCCCGGTGGGCACGGCTCCAGCCCCATCCAGGGCGGGGCGATGGCCAAACTGGGGCAAATTCTCACCAAACTGGATCAAAACAAGCTGCCGCTACACATCACCCCAGAGGTGCGGGCCATGTACAGCGCCATCGCCGCCAACGTCGCCTTCCCCACCAGCTTACTGCTGCGCCAGGTGCTCAATCCCCCCTTCAGCAACGCCATCCTCAAGCTGATGGGCAGCCAGCGGCAGCAGTTCGACAGCCTGCTGCGCCACACCGTCAGCCCGACCATCGTGCAGGGAGGCCACAAGATTAACGTGATCCCCAGTGAAATCAGCTTGCAGCTAGACGGCCGTCTTCTGCCCGGCTATCAACCGCAAGACCTCATCAACGAACTGCGTGTTTTGTTGGGGAATGAGGTGGAAATCACCGTACTGCACCACGAGCCAGGGCCACCAGCGGCCAACATGGCGCTGTTCGGCACCCTGGCAGCCATCTTGCGCCAAGCCGATCCGGACGGTGTGCCCATTCCGCTGGTGCTACCCGCCGTCACCGATGCCCGCCACTTTGCCCGGTTGGGCATCCAGACCTACGGCTTTTTGCCGATGCAGCTGCCGCCGGACTTCAACTTCAGCGCCACCATTCACGCCGCCGACGAGCGTATCCCCGCCGCCGCGTTGGACTTCGGCACGGCCGCTATTTTTGAGCTGCTCACCCGCTTTGGCTGATCCTCGTTCCACGCTCCGCGTGGAATGAAGACCGGGACGCTCCGCGTCCCAGCGGCGCAGACAGCATTCCCACGCAGAGCGTGGGAACGAGGAAGAAAACAGGAGGAAAATCATGTCTCGGAGTCGATACAAAATATACGAAGAAGATGAAACGGCACCTTACTTTTTAACAGCCACCGTCGTTAACTGGCTGCCACTGCTGAATGCCCCCTGGGTTGTCGATATTTTGCTCGGCTCGATTCGATTTTTGCAGACAAACGGCCGTCTCACGCTCTATGCCTTTGTTATCATGGAAAACCATCTTCATCTGATTGCCGCTGGTCAGGAGCTAGCCAAAGCCATCGCCAACTTCAAATCCTTCACCGCCCGGCAAACCATCGACCAATATCGAGCGGAAGGTGCGGACCATATTTTGCAGCAGTTGGCGTGGCATAAACGGCTGCACAAACAAGACCGGTACCATCAATTCTGGCAAGAAGGCTCTCATCCACAGCGCATACAAAACGAGTTGATAATGCAGCAAAAAGTAACGTACATTCACGATAATCCGGTCAAACGCGGCTGGGTGGATGATCCTATCCACTGGCGTTACTCCAGCGCACGCAATTACGCCGATTTGCCGGGATTATTGGAAGTTGAAACAGAATGGTAAACTCTATCCCAACTCGTTCCACGCTCCGCGTGGAATGAAGACCAGGACGCTCCGCGTCCTCCTCGCGGAGCAGAGCGCCGCAGACGGCATTCCCACGCACAGCGTGGGAACGAGATAATCCCAACTCGTTCCACGCTCCGCGTGGAATGAAGACCGGGACGCTCCGCGTCCCACACACGCGGCGCAGAGCGCCGCAGACGGCATTCCCACGCAGAGCGTGGGAACGAGGAAAGTAGTATGGATTTTGACCAACTGCGCACCGAGATGGTGGCCGATTTATACCAGCAAGGCATTCGCGATACGGCCGTTCTGCAAGCCATGAACACCGTCCCCCGTGAACTGTTTGTGCCTGAAGATTATCTGGAACAGGCTTACTACAATGGCCCCATCCCCCTGCCCGCCAAACAAACCATCTCCCAACCGTTTGTGGTGGCCCTGATGCTGGCCGTTTTGAAATTGCAGCCCCACTTCAAGGCACTGGAAATCGGCACCGGCTCTGGCTACGCCGCCGCTGTCCTCAGCCTGCTGGTGCGCCAGGTTCACACCGTCGAACGGCAGAAGAAGCTGGTGCCGTACGCCAAAAAGCGGCTCAATCAGCTTGGCTATGCGAATATTGCGATACATTTGGGGGATGGCACCCTGGGCTGGCCACCCGCCGCCCCGTACGATGCCATTGTGGTGACCGCAGGCGGGCCATCAGTGCCGGTTTCATTGTGCAATCAGCTGGCTGAAAACGGCCGTCTCATCATGCCCGTCGGTTCCCCAAAAAAGCAAAAACTTCAGCTGGTGTGGCGTAAACGCGACGGCCGTTTCGGCCAAAAAACCCTCAGCCCCGTCCGCTTCGTTCCCCTCATCGGCAGCGAAGGGTGGCAGGCAGATGAGTAAACAGACCCATCAGACGGGTGCGGCGCTGCTCATTCTGCTTCTGCTGGCGCTGCCCGCCGCACAGCCATTATTCAGCCCTCTGCTGACCGATGGCTTCGACAACGTTTTTCACCTGTGGCGGGCGGTGCAAATAGACGCGCTGCTCAGTGACGGCGTTTTGTTTAGCCGCTGGGCACCGCAAATGGCGCACGGGTTTGGCTATCCGCTGTTTCAATTTCAGGCGCCGCTGTCGGCCTATGTGGCCGCGCTGGCTCACCGGCTGGGGCTGGCCTGGCCCGTGGCGCTGAACCTGATTTTTGCCCTGGCGCTGGTTTTGTCTGGCGTCAGCATGTGGCTGTTGGGGCGGGCGCTGTGGGGCAAGTTGGGTGGGCTGATTTCGGCGGCTGCCTACCTGTACGCCCCGTATCACGCCTATGACATCTTTAACCGGGGCAGTTTGTCGGCGGCCACCGCCTGGGTGTTTGCCCCGCTGGTGCTGTGGGGCATCTGGCAGTGGCAAACCGAAGACCGGCGGCGTGGTTTGGGTACGGCCGTTCTGGCCCAACTTGCCCTCATGCTCAGCCACGAACCCACCGCCTACGCCTTTTACCCGCTCTTTTTTCTCTGGACGGTGTGGCATTTACCAGAAACCGTCTGGCAAACTGCCGCTGGCTGGCGAACCACCACCAGCCATTTCCTCCCCATGCTGCTGGGGCTGGCCAGCAGCGCCTTCTTTTGGCTGCCAGCGCTGCTGGAACGGCGCTACGTACAGTTTGAGCGGGTGGCCGATGGCTGGCCCTTTCGTTATTTCGACAATTTTTTGCCCGTTTCCAACCTGTTGGCCCTGCCCCGCAACGCCGATCCCAGCTTGTTGAACGATTGGCCGCCCCGTGCCTTGGGAGCTGTGCTGCTGGCAACGGCCGTTCTCGGCCTGATCCTCACCCTGCGCACCAAAAACCAGCGGCGAACGGCCATTGTACTGTCCCTCGCCCTCAGCGGCTACAGCCTCATGACTTTGGCCATCAGCCAGCCCGTGTGGGATTGGCTGACGCCGCTGCACGCCTTCACCCCCTGGCGCTTTCTGGCACAGGCCAGCTTTTGCGCCGCCCTGTTGAGCGGCGGCATCGTCAGCGGTACACGGTTTCGCACCTCGTTTAAGGGATATGGCCAACCGGTTGTGGCCAGCGTCGCCATTCTCATCCTCTCCATCTCCCATTTTGGCTGGTTCTACCCGCGCCACGTAGACGCCCCAGGCGACACCCGACTCAGCGGCATGGTCGCCTGGGAGCAGCTCAGCCAAACCGTCGGCACCACCGCCAAAAACGAGCTGCTGCCCATTTGGGTTGAACGGCTGCCCGCCCCACCAGCGGTACCGGCGTGGCAGGATCGGCTGCCCGCAGACACGCTGCCCCCCTCTGCCCGGCTCATCACGGCCGATTATGGCCCCATCCGCAGCAAACTCACCCTGGAAACGGCCGAACCGTTTACGGCCGTTTTCCACGCCCTCTACTTTCCCGGCTGGCGCGTTCGGCTGAATGGCATGGCCGTTCCCGTCGCCCCCCAGCCAGAAACCGGCCTGCTCACCTTCCCCGTCCCCGCCGGACAGCACACCATCGACATCGTTTTTGGCGAAACGCCCCTGCGCCGGGCGGCCAACCTGATTTCCCTGGCCAGCCTCGTTGGCCTGCTGGCGCTAACAATCCCCCAATGGGGCTCGATCAGACACAGGAGAGATCAGGAACGTGGCACCCCACCACGAATGAAAATCCACAGAACTTGTCCTGAGCTTGCCGAAGGATTACACAGATTTTTCTCTGCGCTCTCCGCGCGCTCTGCGGTTAATTATTTACATTGGAGCCAACCCAGCAAAACCACCATCGACAAACCCGATTTTGCCGCAACGGCCGTTCTGCTCATCGCTGCCCTGCTGGTGGTGGGAATCAAATGGGGCCTGGTGGACCGGCAGTTGACCCCGCTGCGGGTCAGCCAGCTGGTCAGCGACTCCCCCGTGGCCGATCAGCCGGTAACGGCCGTTTTCGGCCAGGAGATCACGCTGCTGGGCTGGGACAACTTTACGCACCAGGTTCCCGCCGACGAGCCCCTGGCCCTCAAGCTGTACTGGCAGGCACGTCAGCCGCTAACGGCCGATTACCGGGTGGGCTTAACCCTGCTCGATGCCAACGGCTTGCGCTGGTCGGAACAGGGCCTGCGCGATTATCGCTGGCACCGCAACCCGCCCCCCCACACACAGTGGCGACCAGACAGCTACGTTTCCACCGCCTATCTGGTGGATGGGTTAGCCGGTACGCCGCCCGGCGACTATCGGCTTCAGCTCTCCCTGTTCCACCGGGAAACGCTGGTTCCGCTGACGATTTTTGCCACCGATGGCCAGGTAATCGGCCCCTGGTTGACGTTGGGCACGGTGACTATCACCCCACCGCGCCAACCCACGCAGCCCAATCCACAATACCCGCTCGATTTTGTGGCCAGCGGGCTCACGCTGTGGGGCAGCAATGTGGACCGCACGGCAGCTGCGCCGGGTGACCCGGTTTTGCTGACGCTCTTTTGGTCGGCAGCGGTTCAGGCGGAAACGGCCGTTACCCTCAACCTCATCAATAACGGAGAAACGGCCGCTGCCTGGCCAATCACCCTGCCCGCCCTGCCAGACGGCATCTGGCGGGCCCAGCTGCTGCACCAACTGCCGGTGACACTGGCAAACGGCCGTTACCAATGGCAGCTCACCACGCACAGCGGGCAAACGATTGAATGGGGCGACTTAAACATTTCTGCGCCTGAACGAATGATGGATGCGCCGGAGGTGGCAACGGCCGTTGGCGCGACGCTGGACGGCCAGGCAACGTTGGTGGGCTACACGGCAGAGGGGGTTGAGGTAGGACGGCCGTTCAGTGTCACCCTGGTCTGGCGCGGCGAGCAGGCGATCGCCCAAAGTTACCACGTCTTTGTCCATCTGCGCGACGCCAACGGGCAGCTTATTGCCCAATCTGATGGGCAGCCAGCAGGCTGGGCGCGCCCCACCACCGGCTGGCTGCCCGGCGAATACATCATCGATCAGCACCAAATCCCCCTGCCCGATCCGCTGCCCCCTGGACCCTATCAGCTGCTGGTGGGCTTATACCTGCCCGGCGGCAGCCGGTTGGGTGACGGGATAGAATTGGAGCTGGCACCATGAATAGGATCGTGCCTGCTTCCACCCCCACCTTTTACGTTCGCGATGTTCCCGTTTACGGCGACACCATGCTCTCCCCCATGGCCGCCTACTCCGACGTGCCGTTCCGGGCGATTTGCCGCCGCTTTGGCGCGGCGATGCATTACAGCGAATTTGTGCCCACCGAAGCGCTGCTGCACCAGCCCAACCCGCTCTGGCGACGGCTGGACATACATCCCAACGGCGAACATCCCATGGTGTTCCAGATTTTTGGCAGCGATGCCCGCCAGATTTTGCACGCCGCCCAGCGCATTGAGGCGTGGGGGGCCGACATCATCGACATCAACCTCGGCTGCTCTGTGCCCAAGGTGAGCGAAAAAGGGGCGGGCGTGGGCATGATGCGCCAGCCGAAGCTGGTGGCCGAGACGTTCCGGCTGCTCAGCCAGCATCTGCGCGTGCCGGTGACGGGCAAGCTGCGCCTGGGCTGGGACGAAGCCAGCCAAAACTACCTGGAGATTGCCCAAATTATGGTAGATAACGGCGCGGCGCTGCTGGCGCTGCACGGCCGTACTCGCAGCCAAAAGTATCGCGGGCAGGCCAATTGGGACGCCATCGGCAGGCTAAAGCAGGCGGCTGCCGTGCCGGTGCTGGGCAGTGGGGATGTGCAAACGGTGGCCGACATCGACCGCCTCAAAGCCCAAACCGGCTGCGACGGGGTGATGATTGGCCGGGCGGCGCTGGGCAATCCATGGCTGTTTGCCCGGCAAGACCGGGAACAGCTGACGTTTGGGGAGATAACGGCCGTTCTGCGCCAACATCTCCAGGAATGCCTGGCCTACTACGGCAGTCCCGAAGGCTTACAAAACTTTGGCCGCCACCTCAGGAAATACCTCTCCGGGCTGGCGCTGAAGCCGTTTTTACACGCGCTGCTGGCCGCAGAAAACATGGCCGAATTTGAAGATTTGTTGGACGAAATGGAAACGGCCGTTCCCCCCCATCTCCCCCTTGCCGACCTGCGCAAAATCCCCCACTTTCCCCAGACCGTTAACCATTAACCATTCACAATTAACCATTTACCATTTACCGTTCCCCCCCTCTCTGCTACCATATGCTCCAGCACTGTTTCGACCGTTCACCAGGAAATGGCCATGACCGAACCAGAAAACGGCACCCTTCTGCAAAACCTGCGCGACTTCACCGTCCAGATTCGCGACCCCGAATCGGATCGCATCGTCGGCACCGGGCTGGCGCTGACGCTGGATGGCAAGGTCATCACCTGCGCCCACGTCGTGTACGCCGCCCTGCTCGTCCACCCACGTGAAGCCGCCAACGCCGAGGTCGGCGTCTACTTCCCTCAGGCGCGCGGCGACGAACGCAAGGCGTACCGCGCCACCGTCGCCCAATGTTTCCCCAACCACGACGACGATGTGGTCGTCCTCCAGCTCGACGGCCCGCCGCCGCTGGGGCCGGAGCAGCTGCCCACCCTGGGCACGGCCGAACCGTCCGCCTTTCATCCCTTCCGCAGCTACGGCTACCGCCGCCTGGCCCACTACCAGGCCGGGCACGCCCACGGCACCATTCTGGATGTTGTCGAAACGCCCGAAGAGCTGACGCTGCACGCCGAACCGGTGCAGCTGGAATCCAAACAGATCAACCAGGGCATGAGCGGTGCGGGGGTGCTGGACGTGGAGCGCAATCTGGTCGTTGGCCTCATTGCCGAGGTACACAAAGCCAAACCGGACGGCATCGACCAGGGTACCTCCTGGGGCGTCAACGCCCGCGTTCTGGCCATCCCCCCGCTGACGGTGGCCCTGCAAGACGCCCCGCTGCCCAAAACCGCCGCCCCCCAGCCCCAGGCCGACTTCCAAAAAGTCGCCCGCCAGATCCAACCCGTGCCGTCCGATTCCCAATTCCACGCCGCCCCGCCGCCGCTGGACGAATGGGTTGGCCGGACAGAACTGTTGGACGGCCTCAACCGCGATTACGCCGACCCCAACCGCCGCGTCACCGGCCTCATCGGCTTCGGCGGCGAAGGCAAATCCAGCCTGGCCCGCCGCTGGGTCGATTCGTTGGGCGATTTGGCAAATCGCCCTACAGGCGTCTTCTGGTGGGGCTTCTACGACAACCAGAACGTCGATGAATTTTTCGAGACGGCACTGGGGTTTATCAGCGGCGGGCAGATTGACCCGACGCGAGTGCGCTCCAGCAGCGCCCGGGCCGAGGTGATTGCCGCGCTGCTGGCCAACGGCCGCTACGTCTTTGTACTCGACGGGCTGGAAGTGCTCCAGCGGCAGGAAGGCGACGACTACGGCCTGCTGTCCAGCCCCGATTTGCAAACCTTTCTGGAGCTGTTTGCCGCGCCGGGGCACAGCAGCTTTTGCCTGGTCACCAGCCGCGCCCCGCTGCTCGATTTGCTGGCCTACGCCAGCTACACCCACCGGGACGTGGGTCCGGTCTCGCCGGAAGACGGCCGAGCCCTGCTGCGCCAGTTGGGCGTGACGGGGTCCGACATTGACCTGGAACGGTTGGTAAACCAATGGGACGGCCACGCCCTGACGCTCTCCCTGCTGGGCAGCTACCTCACCTGGCGGCACAATGGCGACGTGGCCTTTGCCAATGAATTGGATGATCTCGTAGGGTCGCAGCGCGCTGCGACCCTACCGGACGATGCCCCCGACGCAGCCCGCCAGCGTTACGCCCACGTCCACCGCGTCCTGCGCCGCTACGACGAGCACCTCACCGCCGCCGAACGCGCCTTCATGACCCTGTTCAGCGCCTTCCGCACGCCGGTAGAACCGGACGCCTTCGCCCGTGTCTTTCGGGGGAAATCCGCAGATTTCGCAGATGACGCAGATGAAAAACCTGGGGTTTTGGATCGTTTGCCCAACCGCAAACCGCACGGTAGGGGCGGGCCTCGTGCCCGCCCAAATGAGGGCGACCACAAGGGTGCGCCGCTACAAACAATGTTGGCCGAATTAAACGACGCCGAATTTGAAGCGTTAATAACGCAGCTGGTGGGCTACCGGCTGCTGCGCCACAACGAGATGGCCAACACGTACACCACCCACCCCCTGGTGCGCAGCCATTACCTGGCCCTGCTGTCGGGCAGCGGGCAAGCGGCCCAAACCCACGACCAGCTCAAGGATTACTACCTGGCGCTGGCGGGCGACACGCCCCACCAGCCCACCCTGGCCGACCTGGCCCCGCTGATTGAGGTGGTTTACCATGCCTGCCGTGCTGGGGCGTATGATGAGGCGTATCAAATTAGCCAAGATCGACTGTACAATGTTGCAGGTGCTTCTTATTACTTGCCACAGGTTCTAGGAGCTGAGGACACTGTCGTGAATGTCATGATGCAATTCTTCCCACATGGAGACACCTATCAAGAACCACAGGTGAGCAAGGCCAGTGATAAAAGCTGGATTTTAAATGAGGTGGGGATGTGTTTGATGAGTTTGGGGCGGCTGGCAACGGCCGTTCCCTTCTTCGAACGCCGCATACAAATGAGTCTGAGCATCGAAGACTGGCGTGAAGCCAGCATCGGCTACCAAAACCTGGCAGAGCTGAACGCCCACCTGGGGCGGCTGGCCGCCAGCGCCACCGCCGCCGAGGAAGCCCTCACCCTGGCCCGCCGCGCCGAGAATAAGCGGGATGAGCGCAATTCGCTGGCATATCAGGCTTGGGCTGTACACCTGCGCGGGCAGGTGGATGAGGCCAGCGCCGCATTCCAGCAAGCCGAAGCGCTTGAACGGGAAATTGAAAGCAGCGTGCAGTATCTCTACAGCCTGCGCGGCATCCAGCACGCGGAGCATTTGCGGCGGGTGGGGCAGGCAGACGATGCGCGACGGGTCACAGCCGCCAACCTGACCATCTGTGAGCGCAATCGTGTGGTTTCACAGATCAGCATGTGCCATCGCGTCCTGGGAGAACTGGATGCGGATGAGGGCAACCACGCCCCCGCCCGTGACCATTTCGACACCGCCCTCACCATTGCCCGCTCCATTTCCCACCGCCCTGCCCTCATCGAGGCGCTGCTGGCGCGGGGGCGCTGGGCGGCAAAATTGGCCTATTCAGACCTGACAGGTGGCCCGCAACCAACCTCGCCAACCCAGGGTTCTGAGGACCACCTGTCAGGTCTCAATTCGCTCCCCCAAGCCTTCTCCGACCTGCGCGAAGCCCGCGGCTACGCCAGCGACGGCGGCTACCGTATCTACGAAGCCGACAGCCGCATCGCCCTCGCCTGGACCCACCTGGCCAGCGGCAGCCCCGCCGCCGCCAAACAAGAGGCGGTCCGCGCCCAAACCATGTCCATGGACATGGGCTACCACTGGGGCCAGCTAGACGCCGCCGAACTGCTCAACCACCTCCCGTAGCCGCGGATTCTTGCCGCGCAGGTGAAAGAGCGCGGTAAGGAACCGCGGCTACTACCTCCACTTGTCATGCTGAACGAAATGAAGCATCCCTAGGGCGATCCTCTGGTTTCTTTATTTTCCCGAAAACTGCTCTAAATGACGTATAATTGCTTTATATGGGCTAAAAAATTCGCCATTTTTTGTCAAACGGGAGATGCAATGCCTCAGACTATCATATGTCCATTTTGTGGGGCCGAGAATGAAAGCGGACGCCTCACCTGCCACAGCTGCCAGACAAACTTCCGCCAGGCAGACCTCCTTTCGGCCCTTACCCAACGACTGACCCGGCTGGAAACCATCGTGGCCGATTTACAGCAAGCGCTGCCAGCACAAGCCGCAGAACCTGCACCAGAACCTTTGCCGCAAACGGCCGTTCCCCAACCAACACCACAGCCCAAGAAACCAACACCAACCCCACAACGCGCCTATCTGCCAGCGGCCGTTTGGCAAAGCGATTTCTGGTTCAACAAAATTGGCCTGGGACTGCTGCTGCTGGCGCTGGCCTTTCTGTTTAGCTATGCCGTCGAGCAGGGCTGGATTGGTCCGCCGGTGCGGGTGGCCATCGGTTTAATTGTGGGAACCGGATTGCTGGGAATTGGCTACCGCACGGCGCGGAAACGGCCGCATTTTGGCCAGGCCTTGCAAGGTGGCGGCATCGCCGCGTACTACATCACCGGATTTGCCGCCTTTCAGCTGTATGCACTGGTTGCCTTGCCGGTCGCCTTTGTCTACATGACGCTGGTGACACTGCTGGCATTCACCCTTTCCCTGCGCCAAAAAGAAGCGATGCTGTCCCTGATTGGCGGCCTGGGTGGCCTGGTCACCCCGATTTTGCTCGCCACGGGCCAGGGCAGCGTCGTCGGGCTGATCATCTATATCTGCTTCATCTGCGGCAGCCTGGCGTTGATCTACTTCTTCCAGGGCTGGCAGGTTGTGCTCTGGCTGGCCAACAGTGGCGGTTGGGCGATTGTGCTGGGATCCATGATTGCCTTCGACATTTTTGACCAGGCCCAAACATCTGCCGAAAATTGGGCGGTGCAAGGCGGCATTTTGTTTTGCCTGCTCATCTATTGGGGCTTGCCCGTGGTGCGCCAGCTAAACTGGCAAACAGCGTTCAACCGCCTGCCCCCTATCCAGTTTGGTTTTGCCGATTCGTATTTGCCCAATTTCGTCAAATCGGTGTTCAACACCCATCCCCAACTGGCCATTCTGGTTCATCCAATTCTGGCCCTGTGGCTCACCTTGCTGCTGTGGCGGTTCCCTGAAAATGGGGATGGGCTGCTGACGCTGGGAACGGCCGTTTTGTTTGGCTTGCTGGCCTGGGGAATCAGCCGTCAACAGGGGCAAGATAGGGTCTGGTATATGCATGGGGTAACGGCCGTTTTCTGCTTCACCCTCGCCCTTGCGCTTCTGTTAGACAGCACCTGGCTGCTGCTGGCGCTGGCGCTGGAAGCTGCTCTGCTGCATCTAGGTACCCACTTCATCAAGCGACGGACTTTGCAGGTGGGCGCACACATTTTTTCGCTCGTGGTGGTTCTCCTTTTGGTTGAACACCTCGCAGAGTGGCGAATCGTCACGCCAATTTGGAATCTGCATTCGCTGGTTGTGCTAGCCGTCATTGGGCTCATTTTTGCCACCTCTTACCTGATCCCAAGCGCTCAAAATCTCAATTTCCCGCTGCTTTATCGGCTTGTCGCCCACATCGCTTTACTCGCCTGGTTCTGGCATGAATTCAATGTGTTAAGTGGTCAGGGATTGGTCACCATTGTTTGGGGCGTCTATGCCGTTGGTCTGCTGCTGCTTGCGCTCTACTTTCGCCATCAACACCTGCGGCTGATTGCTTTGGCCACGCTCTTCGTGCTGGTGGGCAAGCTGTTTCTGGTTGATCTGGTTGTACTGGAAACGGTCTGGCGCATTCTGCTTTTTGCTGGATTTGGCGGGCTATTCCTGTTCATCAGCTACTTTTACGGTTCCTGGTTGGGCTTGTCTGAACAGTCAAGGAAGGCTCCCTAATTTTATTATTTGAGCTTCTTTTTTTAATGGCAGCGATAGGGAAGAGAACGGCCGTTCCCTTCCTTAAATATCGTTAATAAATATCGTTAATAAAATTCCTCTGGTTAATTGCTTGCTATTTTCTCCGTTTTCGGCAAAAATATCTTATCCAAATATGACTAATCCTTACTAAACTTGGTCAAACTCCCTGTCATCACTATTTGGAACTTGCTCAACAACCGCAACCAAAATAAATAGACCGTATTGGAATTCCAGGCTTTTCGTATCGTCACTTACATCCTTGTTTATTAAAGCGCCAACTTTTGTTGGCGCATTTTTGGGTAACTTCTCCCAAACCCTAATATTTCCGATAGGAGGAAGTGCAAATGTCTTTTTCAAAGGTAAGTCGAGTGGCGTTAGTCGCTGCATTGCTGTTTCTGGGCGCGTGGTTGTTAAGCCGCAGTTCAGGGCCTGGAGCAGAAACGGCCGTACGCCAGCAAGTGGTCCAATCCTTCGCCCCAGCAGGGGTAGACCAGGTCGCAGCCGCACGACCACAACAAACCGGGCTGGTCAGCCCCGTCGCCGTTAACCTGCGCGATATTCCCGCAGGCGTGCGCGACAACAACAGCCAGCTAGACCGCTGGCAGCGTGGCGAAATTGATATGGACGAAGTTGAAGGCATTCGAGGCGCGGCTGAAATGGCCGCTATGCGGGCCCGCGCCCTGGAACTGGCCCCCAGCGCCAATGTCCAGACTGCCACCAGTGGCCCCTCCCTGGCTGCTCCCTCAAGTGGAACCCACTTCGACAGCATGGACTATACCGAATGTTGTGGTGGTGGCGGTAACGTTCCGCCAGACCCGCAGCTGGCTGTCGGCCCCAACCATGTCATCGCCGTGGTCAATGTTGCCCTGGAAGTCTACGACAAAAATGGCAACTCCCTCGTTGGTCCCACTACCTTTGCCAGCTTCATGAGCGCCAACTCCAACTGCACCGGCGTCTTTGACCCCAATGCCAACTACGATGAAGAACATGATCGCTATGTTTTAGGCATTGATGCCAATGGTAAATATTACTGTGTCGCCGTTTCGCAAACCGGAGACCCAACAGGTGGCTGGAATATTTACGCCTTCCCCACCGCCAGCGGCCCGGACTTCTTCGACTACCCACATGCCGGTATTGGCCGTGACGCCATCTACATGGGCGCCAACATTTTCGGACGTGTTAGCTTCAAACAGGGGCAGGTTTGGGCGTTCGACAAATTTGCCATGTACAACGGCCAGTCCGCCGCCTCGGTAACAAAAGTTTTAGGCTCAGCCCACGACACGCCACAGCCACTGAATCTGCACGGTTGGGCGCAGGGCACCTGGCCCACCAGCGGACCGCACTACTTCTTTGCCGAAACCAACTACGACGGCAGCACCCATACCGTCTTCTCCTGGAACAATCCATTTGGAGCCAACACCTTTGGCACGGTTGGCACGGTGAATCTGAACGCCGCCACTGGCGTAACAGCGGGTATGCCGGTAAACACGCCACAGCTAAATGGGCAAACCATTCAAGCCAACGATTACCGCCCGCAAGATTTTGAATTCCGCGATGGCTTCGCCTGGACTTCTTCCACCATCGCCTGTAATCCGGGCGGCGGCACGGTCAACTGCGTGCGCTGGGCTAAGATTAATCCCGCAACCGCTACAGTTGTTGATGCAGGTGTCTACGGCAGCAGTGGCGAATACCGCATCTTTGCTGATCTGGCGGTTGATGCCTGCGGCAACATGGCCGTTGGCTACACCAAATCCAGCACCAGTATCTACCCTGGCATTTTTGTCACGGGCCGGTTGGCCACAGACCCGGCGGGCACCTTGCAGGCTGAAACGCTGGTCAAGGCTGGCGAGATTGCTTACACCTCGTTTGAAACCTCCGCGCCACGCCGTTGGGGTGACTACACGGGAATGACGATTGATCCGGCCGGGACAACGTTCTGGTATCTGGGTGAATACAGCAAAAACACGGGAACAACAAGCGGCCGTTGGGGCACCTACATCAGCTCCTTCAGCTACGGCTGTACCCCCGGCACCACCCCCACCCCCACGCCGGTTGGCCCAACCCCAACCCCAACCACCGCGCCCCCCACGCCAACCTCAGCCCCACCCACGGCTACACCTTCACCAACCGCCACGCCACCTGCTGGTGCCATCACCCTGAGCGTAAGCGCTTACAAGGTGCAGGGGCAAAAATATGCCGACCTGACCTGGAGCGGCGCAACCAGCGCCAATGTTGATGTCTATTACAACGGCAGCTTCTACACCACAACCCCCAATGATGGAGCACAAACGGTTGGCTCTTTCGGCCGAGGCGGCGGTAACTGGGCTTTCCAGGTTTGCGAAGCTGGCACCAACACCTGTTCACCCGTGGTTTCTGGCGGCTGGTAACCTTTTACCCGGCTAAGCCGCAATTTCAAAATTAGCCTTTAAAACAGCCTCGTAATCCGTTACGAGGCTGTTTTTGATCTGTATCCAATCCTATTCATGAAGCCGCATGTGCTACAATCCGCTTTTTACCCCACAAAAAGCGAGAGAAAAATGACAAACGAAGCATTTGATGTGATTGTGATTGGCTCCGGCGCGGGCGGCCTGTCCACCGCCCTGCCCCTGGCCCAGGCAGGCCAAAAAGTCCTCGTCCTGGAGCAGCACGACGTCCCTGGCGGCTGGACCCACTCCTTCACCCTGGAAGGGTACAAATTCAGCCCCGGCGTGCACTACATCGGCGGCATTGGCCCTGGCGGCCCCATGCGCCGCATCTACGAAGGGCTCGGCGTCTCCGAAGACCTTGCCTTCTGCGAAATCAACCCAGATGGCTTCGACCACGTCTTCGTCGGCAGCGAGCGGTTCGACATTCCCAAAGGGCGCGAGGCGTTTGCCGACCGGCTCAAAGCCCGCTTCCCCCACGAGGCTAAAGGCATCGACGGCTACCTGAACATGTGCCAGCAGCTCATGGATGAGACCCGCCTGCTGGGCCGGGTGCGCGGCGTGGGCGACGCGGTGCGCCTGCCCTGGCGCGCCCGCCACATTCTGCGCTGGGCGTTCCGCACCGGGGCCGACCTCATCAACCACTACGTCTCTGATCCGGTGCTGCGCGCCATTTTGTCCGCCCAATCGGGCGACCACGGCCTGCCCCCCTCACAGGTCTCTGCCCCGCTGCACGCGGGCGTGACGCACCACTATTTTGAGGGTGGCTACTACCCGCTGGGTGGCGCGTTTGCCATCCCCCGCGCCTTTGCCCGTGCCCTCAAGCGGGCCGGGGGCAAGCTGCGTCTGCAAACCCGCGTCGAGCGCATCCTGCTCAACGGCAATCGCGTCACGGGCGTGCGCCTCACCGACGGCACGGAGATTGCCGCGCAGCACATCGTCAGCAATGCCGACCCGGAAGTAACGTTTGGCCAGCTGGTAGGCCGCGAACACCTCAGCGGCAAACTGCGGCGCAAGCTGGACAAGGTGCGCTACTCCACCTCTGCCCTCAGCCTGTTTATGGCCGTAGAAATGGATTTGCGCGCCGCCGGGCTGGATTCCGGCAACTACTGGTTCTACAACCACAGCGACGTGGACGGCATCTACAAAGATGGCCTGACGGACAAAGTGGTGCATGATTTTGCGCCAGAAGGGATGTTCCTCACGGTCACAACGCTCAAAGATCCGTCAAAAATGCACAGCGGGCACCACACGCTGGAGGCGTTTGCCTTTGTGGGCTACGAGCCGTTTGCCCAATGGGCCGATCAACCCGCAGGCGACCGGGAGTGGGAATACCAGCAGCTCAAGGAGCAGCTGACCGCTGGCATGTTAGCCGCCATCGACGGCCGTATTCCAGGGTTTAGCGAGCATGTGGTGTTCAAGGAGCTGGGCACGCCGCTGAGCAACGAGCATTATCTCAACGCGACGCGGGGAAATTTGTATGGTATTGACAAGACCCGCTTCCAGGTAGGCCCCTGGGCGTTCAACAACAAGACGGAGATCACCGGGCTGTGGTTGAGCGGGGCCAGCACCACCGCCGGGCATGGCGTGGCCGGGGCGACCAACTCTGGTCTGATGACGGCGCGGCAAATTTTGGGCTGCCGGATGGCTGACTTGCTCAAGCAAAACGGCCCACCGCTGGCGGTTTATCCGTCGGAAGAGCCAGACAAATGGCCCGCCAGGCTGCGCCGCCGCATGGAGCGTAATCCAAAAGAAAATGGGACACAGATGAACACGGATTGACACAGATAAAAACAAAAATCCGTGTTAATCTGCGTTAATCCGCGTCCAATTTTGAAACAAGGAGCGCGGAAAGAATCCGCGGCTACGAGCTAATTTCCAGGCCCGCCAGGTGCTCCAGGGCTTTGACCAGGGCATGGTTGCCTTCCAGGCCGAAACCCTGCTGCTGGAGGGTGCGGTACAGGTTGAAGACCAGGCTGGTGCCGATCATGGGCACGCCCAGCTGATCGGCCGTTTCCAGCACCAGGCGCAAATCTTTCTGCTGCAAATCGATGGTGAAGCCGGGCCGCCAATCTCGTGCCACCACCTGCGGGCCACGATGGCTGAGCATCCAGCTGCCCGCTGCGCCTGGCATAACCGCTTCCAGCGTCTTGTTCAGGTCCAGACCGCCCGCCTGGGCAAAGAGCAGCGCCTCGCCAACACCCAGCATCGTCATCACCACCAAAATCTGGTTGACCAGCTTCACCGTCTGGCCCGCGCCAATCTCGCCAACGTGGGTGATTGTTTTGCCCATCGCCTCGAACGCGGGCATAGCGCGAGCCACCTGGGCCGCTTCGCCCCCCACCATGATGCTGAGGGTGCCGTTGGCCGCACCTTCGCTGCCGCCGCTGATGGGGGCATCCAGCATGTGAACATCCCGCTCGGCTAAAACGGCCGCTAATTTGCGGGTAACGTCTGGGCTAATGGTGCTCATGTCGATGACCAGGTTGCCGGGCTTGGCGCCAAAGATAACGCCGTTGGCCTGCAACAAAACATGCTCCACGTCTGGCGTATCGCTCAGGCAGGTAATGATGATGTCGGCATGGCTGGCAATGTCGGCGGGGCTGCTGGTGGCGATAGCGCCCAGTTCGATGAAGGGGTCCATCTTGCTATGGGTGCGGTTCCAGATGTAGACAACAAACCCTTTGGCCAGCAGGTTGCGCACCATGCCCTGCCCCATTATGCCCAGGCCGATAAATCCGATTGTTTCGTTCATGTGCTGCTCCTTGCTACTTAAGCCTCCCACAGGTTTACCTTACAGGTTGGTTCGTCTGAGGACCTGCGGGAGGATACGTGGTCTGCGGGAGGTTGGGGACTTGCCGAATTAATCGCTGCGGATGTCGATGATCTCATCGACCACAGATTCGATGGCGGCACGTACGGCCGTTTCATCCAAACGCCGCACTTTAAAGGTCACAATCCGGTTAGTGGTTGCCTCGCCAGAAAATTGGCCAAAAGCAAGGAAGCTGCCGCCCGCGTTAGAGATCGCCTTGGTAATAGCAGCCAGTTCGCCCTGCTTTTCGGGGACAACGGCCGTTACCCGCACCCCCTGCTCCCGCGCCCCCATCAGCTCCAGCAGCACCTTGAACAGGTCAGTTTCGGTAATCAGGCCAATAAGCTCCTCGTTATGCATAACGGGCAAGCCACCCACCTTGTTATCGACCATGATACGGGCCGCTTCTTCGATAGGCATATCTTCCTGGATGGTCAAAACATCTTTGCTCATCACATCCTTAATCTTGATTTTGTTGAACAGGTAACTGATCTCCCAAACGCTCAGGGACGTGGCGTCAGAAGGGGAGGCATTAAGCAAATCTTTATCTGAGACAATGCCAACGAGACGGCCGTTTTCCACTACGGGCGTGCGGCGAATGCGCTCTCGCTGCATCAACTTCAAACAATCCGGGACAGACATATCGGGCGGGACGGTAATGACCGGTTGAGACATGCGACGTTTTACTAGCATGTATGACTCCTTATGGTTGGTTTTTAAGGGAAATATGTGTGTAATATATCCTATTTCCGCTCCGCCGTCCGCCATTTTTTCATCAATTTGTCTCATTCGCGAGGCGCTTTTTGCCTCTAGCCCACTCCTGACATACAATCCAGGCTAATTAAATCAATTATTCTGCCCGACCATCCTTTGGTCGGGCTTTTTCATGAACGCACAATATTCTCATGAGAAGGAACACGAACAAACCGTATGGCTTTACAACCTCGTAACGATATTCGCAATATCGCCATTATTGCCCATGTGGATCATGGCAAAACCACGCTGGTGGATGGCATGTTGCGCCAAACAAACGTCTTTCGCACCAACCAGGAAATGACCGAACGGGTGCTGGACTCCAACGATCTGGAACGGGAACGCGGCATCACCATTCTGGCAAAAAACACCAGCATTATGTACCACGGCACCACCATCAACATCGTGGACACACCTGGCCATGCCGACTTCGGCGGTGAGGTGGAGCGTGTGGTAAACATGGTCGATGGGGCGCTGCTGCTGGTAGACGCCGTGGAAGGCCCCATGCCCCAAACCCGCTTTGTGCTGCGCCAGGCGCTGGAAAAAGGGGTCAAGGTGATTGTGGTGGTCAACAAAATCGACCGCCCCGCGGCCCGGCCCGACTATGTGGTCAACGCCACGTTCGACCTGTTCATCGACCTGGGGGCCAGCGAAGAGCAGTCCGATTTTCCGGTTGTTTATACGCGGGCGCTGGAAGGGCGTGCCGGGGAAACCCCAGATACGTTGGAAGAGGATTTACGGCCGTTATTCGACACCATCGTCAACTATCTGCCCGGCCCCATGATCGACCCAGATGGCCCCACCCAAATGCTCGTCACCACCCTGGAATACAGCAGCTACGTCGGTAAAATCGCCGTGGGGCGCCTCACCAGCGGCATCATCAACGATGGCCAACAAATTATGCACATCAAAGCCGATGGCGAGATGAGCCCCAGCAAGATCACCAAACTGTACACCTTCCGCGATTTGCAGCGGGTCGAGCAGAGCCAGGTTCAGGCAGGCGACATCGTTGCCATCGCTGGCATCCCCGACGTGGGCATCGGCGACACCCTGGCCGACCCCAACGATCCGCGCCCCCTGCCTCCCATCAAGGTGGAAGAGCCCACGGTACGCATGACCTTCCGGGTCAACGACAGCCCGTTTGCCGGTAAAGAGGGCAAATATGTCACCAGCCGCCAAATTCGGGACCGGCTGATGCGCGAGCTGGAAAGCAATGTCGCCATGCGGGTAGAAGAAACGGACAAGGCGGGCGAGTTCATCGTTTCCGGGCGGGGCGAGCTGCATCTGGCGATCCTCATTGAAACGATGCGGCGCGAGGGATATGAGTTTGCCATTAGTCGGCCAGAAGTGATTTATAAGGAAGATGAAAACGGCCGTACCGAACCCATCGAAAAGCTGTTTATCGAAGTCCACAACGATTATCTGGGCACAGTTAGCGAGATGCTGGGGCGGCGGCGCGGCCTGATGCAAAATATTCACTATGGGGAAGACGGTACGGTTTATGCTGAATATCTGGTGCCCACACGCGGCATTTTGGGTTTCCGCCAGCCGTTTCTTACCGCCACACGCGGCACCGGCATTTACCACCCCCTGTTTCACGCCTACGAACCTGTCAAAGGGGAAATTGAAACGCAGGAGTTTGGCTCATTAGTCTCTATGGAAACCGGTGTTGTAAGCGCTTACGGTCTACAAGGTTTACAGCAGCGTGGCACCTTTTTTGTTTTGCCCGCTGAAGACGTTTACAAAGGGCAAGTTGTGGGACAGCATATTCGCAATGAAGATTTGGTGGTGAACGTTTGCAAAACAAAGGTCCTCACCGCCGTGCGCACCGGCCCAACTGCCATTGTGGAAGCGCTGCACACGCCCCGCCTCATGTCGCTGGATGAGTCAATTGAATATCTAGGGAAGGACGAGCTGTTGGAAGTAACGCCGCTCTCGCTGCGCATCCGCAAAAAGGAGCTGCGCCACGAAATTCGCCAGCGGGACATTAAACGCGCCAAGAAAGGAGCATAAAGAGAAAGTGGTGGCTAGACCAATCTCCATTCTCTTAATTCACATCTCGGGCGCAGCGGAAGCCCGCACCCCAATGTGAATTTTCCAGATTGTTCAGGTTGCTATTGGTAGGAGAAAGAGCGTAACGGGTGGTGGTATTGATGCCGTCAGCGCCGTCTACCCAGGAACCGCCGCGCAGCACCTTCAGGCCGCTCGGCTGATCGTTGTAGCCAATGGCGGGCCAGGGCTGGTTGTAAAAGTTGGGATCGTACCAATCCTGCACCCACTCGGCCACACCACCCGCCATACCCAAGATGCCAAACGGGCTGGCCCCGTTGGGCAGGGCATCCATCCGCACAAAGGCACGGTTGAACAAGGCAGAGGGTGATTGAGCGGTGTTGCTGTTAAAAACGGCCGTATCCTGAAAAACCGGTCTGCTGTTACCCCAGGGATAAAGACGGCCGTCTCCCCCCCCCGCCGCATATTCCCATTCCGCCTCTGTAGGCAGCCTGGCATCCACCGAAGCGCAGTAAGCAAAGGCTCCTTCCCAGCTAACCCAGTTTACCGGGAATCGTCCCGTCCCAGGCCGCGCCTCAAACACGCCAAGGTTGTTCAGCACGTTGGTAAAGGTAGTAGAAACCAGCGTTTTGGTACAATCTACCCCGTTGCACGCGCCGTTGTTACCTCCCTGCCGGTTTAGAAAATCGGCAAACTGCTGCACCGTCACTTCGTACTGGTCCAGGTAAAAGCTGTCTACCGTCACCAGTCGAGCGGGGGCGTTGTCGGCACCATCGGGGGCATCGGCCTGGCCCATTGTAAACGTGCCGCCGGAAATGAAAAACATCGGCATATTGTCCCGCTCACGAACAATAGCGTTTAGCTGGGCTTCCAATGCCAGCTGGGCCGGGTCTGGTGTGGCGGTGGGCTGGTTAGGTCGGGTGGCTTCCGGCGTGTTGTTAAGGGCTTGCTGGGCTATTTGAGTAGCCTGCGCCGCTGCGGTAGCCAGCTGCGCCTCAGCAATGGCCGCCTGGGCGGTAGCTTCTTCCTGGCCCTGAACTTCGGAGCGTTCAGCCACCAGGGTCTGGTTAACGGCCACTTCGTAAGTTGCCAGAGCGTTGACGGTAGCGGCGGCAAAGGCAGCGGTGGTACTTTCAATGGCCAGACGATCGGCAGCAACGGCCGTTTCTCTCGCCGTAATCGCTGCATCAGCCGCAGCCGCTTCAGCTTCAGCTGCTGCTTCCCGCAGCTGCGCCGCATTCACCAAACCAATTGCCCCGCTAACCACCAGCAGCAAAATCACAATCAGGGCAATATTAAAATTCTTGGCCCGCCGCGCCGACTGCGCTTCGGCCTCGGCCCGCTGGCCCTGCTCTTCAGCCAGCTTTTGCGCCTGCTTCAGCTCTCGTTCCTGCTGGGCCTGCTTCTCTTCCACAGCCAGCTTTTCGGCCGCTTTGCTGGCCTCAATATATTCTTGCTCCAGCGGATTCAGCTCTTCAAACAGCAGCGCCTCTTGCAGCTGTTTGCCGCGCAGCAGCGCCCCTGGATCACGGCTGCGCGTGTCCCAATCCTCGGCCTGGGCCGTAAAGCGCAGCCGATGGCGCAGCACCACGCGCTCATCTTCCAGCCATTCCACCAGCTGGGGCCAGTTGCGCACCAGCGCCTCGTGCCCTACCTCAAACTGGTCGTTGTCGCGAACCTGGCCATCGGTTTGGCGCAGCAGGCGGGCTTCCACCAGCTTTTGCAACACGCGGTCAATGCGGTCGTTGGCCTCGCCAGATTGGTGGAGGGAGCGGCGCGTGGCCCGGCCACGGGTAAATTCCACCCCGGTGCCAGGGCGCACCAGCCGCAGCAGAATACGCTTGGCGGTAGCCTGCTCCTCTGGCAGCAAATTGTTGTAAAGAGAATCGGCCGTATAGGCTAGAGCTTTCATCACGCCACCCAGGCGGCGGTAGGCGTCCCAGGTAATACGGTTGCGCTCCCGGTCGTCCCATAATTGCAGCAGGGCAAATTGCAGCAGCGGCAGCGCGGCCGGTTCGCCCACAATTTCGCGCACCAGGGCATCGATGAGGCCATCTTCAAATTTCAGGCCGATGGCCTGGGCGGGCTGCTCAATGGCGTCGTGCAGCTCGCTGGCGTTCATTGCCGTGACACGCACCAACCCTTGCTCGTAAAGAGATTGAAAGAGCGGCACTTTGTTGAGGTAGCTTTCGTAATCGACCCGCATCGTCAGGATGACAAGATGGCGGGCTTCACGGGCGTTAACCAACCCTAAAATATTGTCGATAAAGGCGTCTCGCTCCTGATCATCGTGGCACAGGGTGAAGGTTTCTTCAAACTGGTCGATGGTGAGAACGGCAGGTCCGTTGGTTTCTGTCCGTACCAGTTTAGCCAGATGCTCGGAATCGCTGAGAAAGGCGTCGAAACTGTTTGTGAGCCAATCGGCCGTTTCTGCTTCGTCGGGTTCCAGCAATTTAGCCAACCGGGTAAGGGGAGCCGCACCGGGAACCATGGGGGGGAAGTAAAACCAATCTTCGCTGTCGGCCAGAGCGCCAGCTTGCAAACGGGGAAGAAGCCCAGCCAGCACCACAGAAGATTTACCGCTGCCAGAGGGGCCAACGGCCGTTACCAACCGACTCACCAACACCTGATCCAACAGTTCGCGGACAAGCTGATCGCGTCCGTAAAAAAGATGCGCGTTTTCCTTGCCAAACGAATCGAGACCAATGTAAGGGCAGTAGGAGTCTGGAATTTCTGGCTGCGTGGTGGCGTCGAATTCAATCAGGACTGCTTCTGGCGTATCTTTGCCTGCATGAAACAGTTGATTGTGCCAATAATCGAGCAAGCTTTGGGCCGCTTCTCGGTCTTCGGTATTATCAACAAATGCGCCAGCCGCTTCGCCTCGGTACAAAAATTCTGTAACCTCTGCCCAAAATGCGGCTTCCTCTGCGGCCTCTTTGGTGGTGCGCCGCTGCCGCAGCAGTGTGCGGTGCATATCGCGCATGGAGGTAAAAGACATGAAGGGTATAAACTGTTCGGAAGTCGTGTCTGACTGGCTCATTTATTAAATTGCCTCAACAATAGATCAATTTGCTCGCCTACGCGCTGCAATTCGGTGCAAAGGGAAAGCAATTCTAAATCTACTTCACGAAAACGGTGTCCGACGTAGGTTTGGTAGCGCATAAACAGACGGCGCACTTTGGAGATAAGCTGCTGTTCGATGGCGGGTTCCAGATCAACCATGACTTTGCTGAGGTTGATGGCCCATTCTGCACCGCTGTGGGCTTCGATACGTGCTTTGGTCATTGGTGCCAGGTCGTACCAGGCGTCTTCCAGCTCGTCGATTTTGTTTTGAGAAACGGCCGCTTTCACCCGACGCACCTCGTCATCAATGTTTTGCCAGGCATTGTGTTCGCGCACCAGCGCCTTGAGCCGTTCATCCAGCCCCGCCAGCGCCGAACGGCCGCTTTTCACCTGCTCCACCGTGTTGGCCATCGCCACATCCGCCTCAGCCAGGCTGGCGCTGATGGTGGTGATGGCCTGCTCTAGATTGTCCAGCCGCAGGGCACTGGCCACGGCCACCAACTGGGCGTTGATGCGGGTGGGGTGGCGGTTAAGTACGCGGTAAAGCAGCGTAACGCCACCCTCCAGCGCTTCCAGATCGTCGCTTTCTACGGCCGTATGCAGCCGTTCCTTCACCGTTTCCAGCTGGGTGGCCCAGCGGACATCATCACTGGCAAAGGTCTGGCTCTGGGACAGGGTAACCATGTCGGTGATTTTGGTGTGCAGCTCCGGCTCGGCGATGGCAATATCTTCCCAGGCCAGATCGTCGTCGGGCAGCCGCTTTTGGTCGCGGTAAATGAGGTCATACTGGGTTTCTAGAACCTGAAACAGATCGTGGATCTGCTTATAATCGTTCATCTGGTCAATTTGTTGGGATGCTGTTTGGAAATCGGTCTGGAAAGTGACAACGGCCGTACGCACATCTTCCCGCGTCAACATCCGCACAATTGCCCCAAAGCTCTTGCTGGCAATCATCGTGTTCGATTTGTCCTGCTGGGGCAGCAGATCGGCTGAACTGATCTCAATTCGGGCTGACGTGGGGTCTTCATCGAACGCATCCAGAGAAATCATCTCTAAATTAATGTTGGGACGCAGTTCGCTAAAAGCTGTCACCAGCACATTGATCCGCTTGCGGCGGTCGAAATGGATGATGAGCTCACGGGCCTTATCTTTTTTGGAGGGGCCGGGTAAGTTGTCGAAGTCCAGTTGAAGTTCAAAGCAAAGATCACGCAGATCGTTTTCACCGAATGAATCGTTGATGGCACGCAGTAACTTTCGGAGATCAACCGATTTTTCCTGGCCATTACCTTCAGGTTCTGAGGGATGCGACATTTTTTTATTGAACTACGGCATGCTTGACCTGGATACCACGCTTGATCAAGTTCATTTACGCTAGGTGCACTTTCGGTCAAAATTATATGTCAAGTACGCTGATTTGTAAACGAAACGCATTTGATGCCCATCAACCTTGCGACAAAATCAGCACGCTGTAGGGGCCAATGCTGAGTGTGGCGTGGTAAGCCAGCTGATCGTAGGGGCCGGAAACGGCCGTTACCGTCCCGACATGGTGGCTGGTAAAGCTGGGATGGTATGCTTTCAGATCGCTGTTGAACCGCACCTGCCACGCACCGGCGCGCGGAAAGCCCAGCTTATACTTGCTCAGCACGCGGTTGGAGAAATTGGCCACCACAATCACATCGTCACCCGGCCCGCCAAAATGCCAGCGGTGGAAGGCAATCAGCTTGGCCAGATCATTGACGTGAAAAACGTTGATCGACTGTCCGCTGAGGCCGCGCGTTTGCCCGGCTAAATTGCGCCGCAGTTCGATTAGATGCCGGTAAAAGGCCACCATGCCGCTGTTTTTCTCTGCTTTTTGCCAGCTGAGCGGCCGTTTGTCGTCAAACCAGCCATCCTCCAGAAACTCCTGACCCTGAAAAAGCATCGGCACGCCGGGCGCGGTGAAGACCAGCGCCGCCCCCAGCGCCGAGCGCCTGGCCGCCAGCCCATCATGGCCGTCGGCTGCGGCCACCTCATGCACCACCCGCGCCTTGCCGTTGGCCACCTCATCGTGCGATTCCGTGTAGATGACGCGGCTGAACACGTCTGCGCCGTAACGGAACAGCAGGGCGTCTCGCACGGTCATCATCTTGCGATCTTCATCCCGTGGAGTGATGATGGCTTGCCGGATGGGATGGACAAACTGGCTGTCCCACTGGCTGTTGAACCCTGCCCCACCCTGTTCAATTGGTTCAGTCAGCCATTTGTTCGCCTGCAAATCTTCAGCAATGCGGATATGGCACGGGTTGTGGTACTGCATTTCTGCATTGATGCCCTGCATCAGCGCCCACCCTTCGGGGATGTTGGCGCTGGGGTCGCCATCGTGCCCGTAAGCATTGCGGATGTAGGAAGTGGCGTCCCAGCGCAGACCGTCGATCTGGTATTCGTCCAGCCAGAGGCGCACGTTGTCGCGGATATATTGGCGCACTTCGGAACGGCCGTAATCCGGTCTGGTATCGGCCCAAGGGGTTTTGGAACGCCAATCGTTGTAAAAATAGATGCCACCCAGACCGTGCTGCTGCCAGCCATCAAACTGCCACAAACTAAGCTCCTGGGGGCCAAAATGGTTGTAAACCACATCCACCAGCACGGCGATGCCGTGGGCATGGGCGGCCTTGATGAGCGCCTTGAACTTTTCTGGCCCGCCATAAATGTAGCTGATGGCAAAAGGATAAATCGGGTTGTACCCCCAGGAAAGTTCGCCAGGGAACGCCTTAACCGGCATCAGCTCGATGGCGTTAATGCCCAGAATGCGCAAATAGGGCAGTTTAGCAATAACGCCATCAAAATCGAAGGGGGGATGGCCGTCAACGTCGCCAAAAGTCCCAACGTGCAGCTCGTAGATGACCAGTTCATGCAGGGGAGGTGGCTGGAAAGGGATAGGGGGTGCGGGAACGGCCGTTCCCATCCCCAGCACCAGCCCATTCCGCACCACCCCATTTTGGAAAGGGGGGCGCACCTCTTTGGCATAGGGGTCTGTGCGCAGCAACTGCTGTGACCCGCTCCGCACCACAAATTTATATTCGTCGCCCACTTTTGCCTGGGGCACATTAGCCGACCAGCAACCGTTTTTTTCACGTGCCAGTGGCGTATGGTTAAACTGCCAGTTGTTAAAAGAGCCTGTTACAAATACAGCCCTGGCATGGGGTGCCCAAACGCGGAAGTAGGTGCCCGCCTCATGCGGGACCGCGCCCATTCCCGGCCACCGGGCTGGCTGCACAGGTATAATTTTGTTCCGTAACGTCCGTAAAGAATGCGCCAGCTGGTCACCCCAGGCTGGCGTTTGTTTTTCATCTTCGCTTAAAGCCATAAAACCTCCACAAAGCGGTTAGGATAAACGATTTTGCCGCTTTCGTGGTTAAGAATGTGTTAATAAATATTGCTTATGTTAATTCATTTGAAGCATTTTGCCTATAATCCATCATTGCATTTTGCCACGGCTCTGGCTATTCTATGGCACATATGAACCCAATACACTGGCTTTTTGATAAATTATTCCCAATTATTCGCTTTACGTATGAAAAGATTCAGCGACATCGCTGGTTTGATAAGATTACATCTCAACTGTGGTTGGGCGGTGCGCCACATTACCCTAGAGATTACCAATTTTTGCTGGAGAATGGCATTACGGCCGTTCTCAATATTCGCGCAGAACGGGAAGATGACGTGAACCATTATCGTCAACACGGCATCAACTATCTTCAACTGCATGTGCTCGACGTGACTGTGCCCTCTGAAGAGATAATCGAGGCGGGGGTTGACTTCCTGTGGCAGCAGGTGGCAGACGGCCGTACCGTTCTGGTCCACTGCGCCAAGGGGCGAGGCCGATCCGCCACAATTCTAGCCGCATACCTGATGCGGCATGAAGGAATGAGTTTTGACGAAGCCAACCAGAAGATGAAAGCGATGCGGCCGTTGACCAAGCTCGAAGGGCGTCATCGCCAACGTCTGGAAAAATGGCTGGCCTCTTGACATCCATGACGCACTGTGTTATATTTTGTTCATGATGCAATGCGTCATAAACATAATTAACGTAAACAAATACAGCGCAATTCACAAAAAGGGATTGCAGGAGGCACAAAATGGCAGAAAAAATCGAGTTCACCGAAACAGTAGAAGAAAATGTAAACGTATTGATTGAAAACGGACACAAAGTTGTCTTAGCTGGTTTGGGCGTTGTCACACTGGCTCAGGAAGAGTTGACCCAACTGTTCAACAAACTGGTAGAGCGCGGCAGTGAAACCGAAGAAAAGACCCGCAAAATGGTCAACGATCAGGTTGAAACGCGCCAAAAAGATATGCGCAAAGCCACCAAACGAGTTGAGGACGAAATTGAAAAGCGGTTTGAAGAAGTGTTACACTGGATGAATATTCCTTCCAAGAATGACATTGATAAATTGAGCCGCAAAGTAACCACGCTCAACAAAAAGGTTAACGATTTAACCAAGGTTGCTTAATAACCACCTCTCGGGGAAGTGCGAGTATAAGGCAGGCTATGCGGGTAGATGAAATTCATCTACCCGTGCTGTCCAGAAAAAAGCAAACTATTAAATTTAAATTTGATGAATCAGGCGAGGTAAAATCATGGCCGATAAAATTAAAGTAGAAGAAGAAGTTGTAGTAGAAAATGGCAGCAACCCATTTGTGGAAGGTATTCGTCGGGTCTTGTTGGCCGGCGTGGGGGCTGTGACGTTGGCTCAGGATGAAGCAGAAAAGTTTGTCTACAAGCTGATTGAAAAAGGGGAAATTGCGGAGCAAGACGGCCGTTCCCTGTTAAAAGATATGGCCGAAAGTCGCAAACAACGCGTCCAAGACAGCGGCAAGCGGGTCAGCGACGAATTGGAGAAGCGGATGGAAAGCATGCTTAACCGCATGAACATTCCAACCAAATCCGATATTGAGCAGTTGAGCAACAAAGTTGCCGAGCTGACCAAGAAAATTGATACGCTAAAACAACAAAAGTAAGCATTTGCTGCTTTCTTGCAACTGCATAAAAAATGACAAGGGAGAGGAACGGCCGTCTGGTCGAACCTCTCCCTTGTTGCATATCCCACAATCACGCCTATAATTTTAGATGACGCACTGAATCATTAGCAAAAAGTTGAAGGAACTCGCCACTATGCCCGTTATCAAACGTTATCCCAATCGCAAACTGTACGATACCGAAGCCAAACGTTACATCACCCTGGACGGCATTGCTGAACTCATCCGCGAGGGAGCCGAAGTACAGGTTGTAGACCACACCACCGATGAAGATTTAACGGCCGTTACCCTCACCCAAATCATCTTTGAACAAGAAAAACGGAACAGCGGCTTCTTGCCCCAGTCTGTGCTAACCGGCCTGGTGCGGGCCGGTGGCGATACGCTCAATACCTTGCGCCGCAGCCTCAACTCACCGCTAGAGCTGCTAAAGCATGTCGATGAAGAAATAGAAAAGCGGCTGCAAACCCTGGTAGAGCGGGGGGAAATAGCCAAAGATGAAGCGATTGGCCTGGGCGAAAAGCTGTTAGCCGCTGGCCAGGAAAAAAGCAAAGATATGTTCTCTGGTCAGCAGCGACTGGAAAGGCTACTGGGTGTACGCGGCGTCCCATCCCGCGAAGAAGTGGAAGACCTCACCAGCCAGATTGAATCGTTGTCAGCTAAAATTGATTCCTTGATAGACGAAAAAGAACCTTCCAACAACCAAACACAGTAATCATCGAACCCACCTGCATGATAAATCTCACTGGTTCCATCAACCGAGCGTTTATTTTTCCTGCCCTACCTAAAGCCGCGCTGACGTATTACAGCGACATCAGTCGGGTGGCCGCTTTTTTACCCCATATTCATCTGGTACACGCCTATAACCACCACCAAATTCGGATGTTGTATGAAACGGTCGAGCTAGGCACTTATACCATACAAATCTATTCTGATCTGGAATGCAGCGTCGATTGGGACAATATGCTGCTCAAAGTTTATCCGGTAAACATTGAAACGGCCGCTCCCGTCAAATCTGAAACTTCTCTGCGACACTCAACCGGCACTGGCCTATTTGGCATCGACACCCAATTTTATGACCTGGGGGAGCAGACCCGCATCGAATACACCATTCGCCTGAAGGCAGAGTTGGAACGGCCGTTAGGCATGCGCCTGATGCCAAAACGGGTGGTTAACCGCATTGCCCAGGGTATTACAGACGGCCGAGTGCGAGAAATTGCGGATGGCTTCATTAAAAAATCGATGGACGCATTCGCCGAATGGCAAACCAACAACCAGTTAATAGGCAAATAAGATGCAGTTTCAAGGCACTGTTCAGTTTGCTGTGGGGCAAACGGCCGTTTGGCACACCCTCACCACCCCTACCCTCGTCTCCCAATGCACCCCACACCTGAAAAGCTGGTCAGAATTATTACCAAACAACCAGTACCGGCTCCAATTTTCCTGGGGCAGCGGCAGCAGCAGCGTCATCATTCCTCTACTGCTCACCTGGCAAACCATCATCCCACCCAACCAGCTGCAATGGCAAGGCGAAGCCCAAATGGGCAGCGCCGTTATCCTCATCAACGGCAACTTTCACCTCAGCGCCCCAACCCCCACAACCACCACCCTCGCTTTCGCAGCCGAACTCGATACGCCCAATAAGCTATTTCAGCAAATGCTCCAGACAACCGCACCCCGCCTCCTGGAAAACTTCTTTCGCTGCCTGAAAACGAATATCGAAGCCGTTTGACACGGTGATACAGATTAGGTAAAACTTACGTCAGATGCTACGCCTGATTGACTGACAAAACTTATTTAACCGCAGAGAACGCGGGGAGCGCAGAGATTTTTCCAGAGAAAACTCTGCGTCCTCTGCGCTCTCTGCGGTAAAAATCTGAGATATGTCAGTCAACCAGGGTGCTACGCACTTTTTACAGAGTAATGCGCAACAATGATGTCGTTTGCAAGTGCGTCGCACCTGACAAACCGGCAGGAGAAAACTAAAATGAAAATAGAAGGTAGCTATCCCTTTGCGGCCCCACGTGACATTCTCTGGCCCATGCTGCTGGATCCCCAGGTCTTAGCCAACATTATGCCTGGTTGTGAATCCCTGGAAACCGTCGGCGAAAACCAGTTTCAAGGCATCCTCAAAATTAAGGTTGGCCCCGTACAGGGCAAATTCCAGGGGGATGTTGTTCTCAGCGATATCAGCAATCCAGAAAGCTACGCAATCACCGTTAATGGCAAAGGGGCACCCGGCTTTGTGAAAGGCACCGGATCCATGCGGCTGGAAGCAGATGGCGACATGACCATGCTGCATTACAGCGGCGATGCCCAGGTAGGCGGCCGATTGGCCAGCGTTGGGCAGCGTCTGCTAGACACCTCCGCCAACGCCATCATCCGGCAAAGCCTGGAAGGGCTAGGCCAGCAAGTGCAGGCCCGCATGATGGCCGATGCTAGCGGTGAACTGGAAATGGCTGAGATAAAACCAGCCACGCCCCCCTCGCAAATGCAGTTTGCCGCCGGGGTTGCCAAAAATCTAGCAGAAGAATACCTGGCCCCAGACAAACGAGACAGTCTCATCAAAGGGGGGCTTGCCGTGTTGGGCGCTCTGCTGCTCATGCGCCTGCTCAGCAACTGGTTTGCCAACAAAATTGCCCAAAAAGTTACGGTAAACTTGAAAGCAGAACTGAGAGAAGGTTAAGCATCGTGGCGGCTGCTCGCTAATCAGACCGGTTGATAACAAATCAGCCGGTTTTTTTATGCATGGGTGGGTAGATTGGGGGTTGAAACCGTGCCGACGACACAGAGCCGGGTAGACATTTCGGCCATTTGCCGGGGAGAGTAGGGCATATCATTTAGCAGCCACCAGGTAATAAGGGCATACAGAGAGCCAGCCACATGCCGGGCCATGATTTCGATGGGGGCGTGTGGCGCTGTATTGCCTAAACCTGCCCGCAGCTGAAGCTCGCTGTATTGGGCAATATAATCGATGACCCGGTTGATAACGTAACCAATCCCATTTTCCCCAAGCAGCACCCGGTATAAATCCGCATTTTCAGCCACATGGGCAAAAATCAACTCGTCCGCCTCCGGTGTTTCCCAGATGGGCTTATCTACTGTGAGGGTGGTGATTTGCTGCACCAGGGCGTCAAAATAGCCTTCCAGGCTGTCTACCAGCAGCTCCTCTTTGCTGCCATAATGCAGGTAAAAGGTGGCTCGATTCAGATCCGCCCGGTCGGCAATGTCCTGAATGGTGATCTGGTCATACTTTTTTTCCTTCACCAGCGCCAGCAGCGCCTGTCCCAACAGGTTACGGGAGCGTCTCACACGTCTGTCCATTTTTCCCTCGCTTTTGGCGTCGTTTAATCGACAGCTGTTGATAAAACGACGGAGAATTGAAGTTCATCCTTGACAAGGATTAAAACCGATTTATTATTTCGGCAACACTCTATCAATTAAACAACAACTTGTCAATTATCTTGAATATATTAACCTCTGGCAAGCTATATGGCTACCTGCAAGAGGTTTGGCAAACAAAGGAGTTAATCGCATGGCAGTTAAACGGCCGTCTGGCCCCAAGGGCAATCTCATTATGGGCAGCATCAACCAGTTCAGCCTGGATGAACCTGCTTTTTTGCTGGAAAGCGTCAAGCAGCACGGTGATCTGGTTTACTTTCGGCTGGCGCATGTGCATACCTACCTGCTTGGTCATCCAGATCTGATTCGGGAAGTATTGGTGACACAAAGCGACAAATTTGAAAAAGCGCCGCTGGACAAGCAAATTTTGGGCAAATTTTTGGGTAACGGGCTGCTTACCAGCGATGGCGATTTCCACAAGCGTCAGCGGCGGTTGGCTCAACCCGCCTTCCACAGCAAGCGCATTCAAAATTATGCCGAGGTGATGGTTGAGTATGCGAATCAGATCATGGCGGGCTGGCGGGATAACGCCGTAGTGGACATAGCGGAAGAGATGATGCATCTGACGATGCTGATCGTCTCCAAAACGCTGTTTGATGCGGATGCCGTGACGGGTTCAGGAGATACGGCCGTTGCCATCAGCAGCGCCATGCACGATTTCCAGGCCATCTCTAACCGAGATTACCAGCGGGGGTTCACGCTGCCCAACTGGCTGCCCACGGCCGACAATCGCCTGCGCAACCGGGCGGCGGCGGCGTTCAACCAGGTCATGGAACAAATTATTGCCGAGCGGTGGCAAACGGCCGTTAACGGCCAGATTACCGACACGGGCGATTTGCTCTCCATGCTCATGCTCTCGGTGGATGAGGATGGCGCGGTGATGGACGACCGGCAGCTGCGTGACGAGGTGGCCACCCTGTTTGCCGCCGGGCACGAGACCACATCCAATGCCCTAAGCTGGACCTGGTATCTGCTGGCGCAGCACCCGGAAGTGGAAGCTAAACTGCACGCGGAGCTGGACAGCGTGCTGGCGGGCCGCCAACCCACCCTGGCCGATCTGCCCAACCTGCCCTACACGCTGCAAATCATCAAAGAGTCGATGCGGCTTTACCCGCCTGCCTGGATTTTAAACGGCCGTATCGCCTTGGAAGATGTGCAGCTAGGCGGCTACACCGTGCCCAAAGGCAGCACCCTCTTCATTTCGCCCTACGTGATGCACCACCTGCCCCAATATTTTGCCGAGCCGGAAGCGTTCCAGCCGGGACGTTTCACGCCGGAGTTTGAGAAGTCGCTGCCCAAATATGCCTACATGCCGTTTGGCGGCGGTACGCGAGTCTGCATTGGCAACAGCTTTGCCATGATGGAAGCCCAACTCATTCTGGCGGCCGTGGCCCAGCGGTTCCGCCTGGCGCTGGCCACAGACAAGCCAGTACGCTACAATGCCCAAATTACCCTCACCCCCGTCGATGGAATTCAAATGCGAGTCGTTGAACGAGAAACAGCCGAAGAAGCAAAATTAGCTTACGCCTGATGCGCAGCAACCGGCAGGTGTACCTCAAAGCGCGTCTCGCCGGGGCGGGATTGCAGGGTGAAACGGCCGTTATGCTTCTGCACCACAATGTTGTAGGAAATGTTCAGCCCCAGGCCGGTCCCCTGCCCCGGTGGCTTGGTCGTAAAAAAAGGATCAAAAATCTTGGCCTGAATTCCTTCCGGAATGCCGGGGCCATTGTCCGTGACAGCGACCACCACCCAATCGCCCTCGCGCCGGGTTTGCAATTTCAGCTCCCCCTGCCCCGACATCGCATCAATCGCATTGTCGATCAGATTGGTCCACACCTGGTTCAGCTCACTGCCATAGGCATCGATCAGCGGCACGTCCGCGCCGTAATCGCGCACGACCTGCACACCCCCCTTGAGCTTGTGGCGCAAAATGGCCAGCGTGCCGTCCAGCCCCTCATGAATGTCCACCTGCTGCGTCGGCGCCTGATCCATGTAGCTGTACGATTTCAACCCCTTGACGATTTCCGATATGCGGCCAGTCGCCTGGCTGATCTCCTGCGCCAGGGCAAACAGAGCGTAGGTGGCGCTGATCCAGGCAATCACTGCGGGCAGCTGCGCCGGGCCAAAGGTGGCTCCCAACCGCCGCAGCGCCGTTTCGTCGTAGCCCAGGGCCACCAGCTCCGGCGCGTACTCCCAACCGTCCGCCACCTGCTGCGCCGCCAGCCACGCTTCGATCTCATCCTGCCGGTCGCTGCGCGTCAGGCTGTCCAGGTCCAGCGGGCGCAAGGCCTGCTGCGCCGCCCGCTCAAGCAGCGCCGTCAGCTCCGCCGCCTGCCCGGAAGAGAACCCGTACATGTCCAGGCGCAGCTTGGCCTGCTGCAAACGGCCGATTGCCGTGAGCAAGTAGCTGGCACTGCGCTGGGCTGCGGCGGCGGGATTGTTCAGCTCGTGGGCCACGCCCGCGCTGAGACGACCCAACGTCGCCAACTTTTCTGACTGACGCAGCAGCACCTCCTGCTGTAAATACACCTTTTCCAGATCACGCAGTTTCTTTTTTTCCAGGCTGGTATCCAGCCGGGCCTTTAGCAGCACCGGGTCGAACGGCTTGGGCAGAAAATCTTCCGCGCCCATCTGGATGCAGCGCACGATATTGTCCATTTCATCCAGCGCCGAGATGACGATGACCACACTATCGCGCCAGTCGGCGTTGGCCTTGATTTCCCGCAGCACGGCATAACCGTCCATCTCTGGCATGAGCAGATCAAGCAGCACCACGTCAAACGGCCGTTCCCCCAACATCGCCAGCGCCAGACGGCCGTTTTCGGCCACCGCCACCTCATGCCCCTGCTGCTGCAACATGCGGGCCAGCTTGATGCGATTCATGCCATTATCATCTACCACCAGAATCTGCCCTTGAGGATTTGGTTTATCAACTGTCATGGTCCGTCCTTTGTCCCGACCGCACCTGTCGCAGCGCCTTTTCGACCGCCGTGTAAGCCTCCGTCATGGCAGCAAGCAGAGCGGGCAGATCGGCCAAATCCCCCTGTTTAGCCAACACCTCCACCTGAACCGTCAGTTCATGCAGGTGGGCGGCTCCAAAGTCGGCTACGTTGGCCTTCAGGCTGTGGGCTGCCAGGCGAATGACGGGGGCCTCACTTTCGGCCAGGCCGCGCTGCATCTGGGCCAGCAGCTGCGGCGCTTCAGCCAAAAACCCATCGATCAGTTCGTAGAGATAAGCTGGTTCGCCGCCCATCATTTCCTGCAGTCGCGCCAGGGCGGCTGCATCCACGGCCGTTTCAAGATCGATTGGCGGTGGGGCAACGGCCGTTTCTTCGTCAATCAGCGTCATTTGGGTGGCAAGGCTGGCCCTATTTTGCGCCGCCTGTTCCAGCGTTTTCCTCAGCGCCTGAACCCGAATCGGCTTGGCCAGAAAATCATCCATGCCGGCCGCCCGGCAGGTGATGCGCTCATCCATGAGCACATCGGCCGTAGTGGCGACGACGTACGGCTGGGGCAGCGCCATCTGGCGCATGCGCCGCGTCGCTTCCAGCCCATCCATCACCGGCATCTGCACATCCATGAACACCACATCGTACGGTTGGCGCTGAACGGCCGTTAACGCTTCCAGCCCATTCCCCGCCACATCGACCCGGTAACCCAGCCGCTGCAACAGGCGCACCCCCAGCTTCTGGTTGGTGCTGTTGTCGTCTACCAGCAAAATGCGCAGCGGCAGCCGCTGGCCCATTTGCGGATCAAATTCAGACCGGGAAACGGCCGTTTCTTGCTGGGGCTGGAACGGCCGTCCCAGGAAAATATGCAAAAGCGTGTCGTAAAGTAGGGAAGGCTTTACCGGTTTGGTCAGCGTTGCGGCAAAGGTCGCCTCAGCCAGCGGGCGCTGTTCACTCGTTAAGCCACCCAATGAGGTGAGCAGCAGCAGCGGCAGCTCTTTACCCTGCTGGACAGAACGAAGTTGTGCAGCCAGGGTCAGACCATCCATTTCCGGCATCTGCATATCCAGAACGGCCGCATCAAAAGGGGCATCCCGGCACAGTTCGGCCAAAGCATCTTTGGAAGCAGCCACGGTGCAGGCGGTCATCCCCCACGCTTCCGCCTGCCGCTGCAAAATGCGCCGGTTGGTAGCGTTATCAGCCACAATCAGCAGGCGTCGGCCCGCCAGATGGGGCTGTACATCTTGCAAAAAGGCTCGTTCTGGGCCAGCGACCACCTCAGCCTGGATGGTGAAGGTAAAGACCGAGCCTTCACCCAGGCGGCTTTCCACGGCAATGCTGCCGCCCATCAGTTCAGACAAACGCTTGCAAATGGCCAATCCCAGCCCAGTTCCGCCGTAGGTGCGCGTGGTGGAGGCGTCTACCTGGCTAAAGGAGCGAAACAGCCGGTCCCTACGGTTGGGCGGGATGCCAATGCCCGTATCGCGCACGGCAAAATGGAGCAAATAGGCAGCGGCCACGTTGGGCAAAGGCTCGGCGTAAATGGTAATGACCACTTCCCCTTGCTCGGTAAACTTTATGCCGTTGCTGAGCAGATTGATCAGAATCTGGCGCAGGCGAGTCACGTCCCCCACGATTGTTTCCGGCGTTTCGGGCGCAATGGTGTAGGCCAGGTCCAGCCTTTTTTCGGCGGCACGAACGGCCATCAGGTCCAGGGAAGCTTCAACGGCATCGCGCAGGTTGAACGGCCGTTTCTCCAACGCCAACTGCCCCGCCTCAATCTTGGAAAAATCGAGAATATCGTTAATCAACAGCAGCAAAATCTCGCCGCTGCTGCGGATCGTTTCCGTGAATTCGCGCTGTTCGGCCGTTTGCGGCGTATCCAGCAGCAGGCTGGTCATGCCGATGACGGCATTCATGGGGGTACGAATTTCGTGGCTCATGGTGGCCAGGAAGGCGCTTTTGGCTTCATTGGCGGCCACAGCGGCAGCGCGGGCAGCGGCCGTTTCCTCATACAAGCGGGCATTGGTGATGGCAATCGAAGCAAGCCTGGTCAAACTTTCCAACAATTGCAAATCGGCCGCATTAAAAGGGGCATTCCCGGCTGGTCGCCAGATAGACATGACGCCAATCACCACCTGCCGGGAGAAAAGCGGCGCTACCATCAGCTTTTCCGCCTGCTGCGCCGCCGAAACGTTGGGCAGCGTCACCCGGCGCGGGTCAGAGGAGGTGTCGGACACGATTTCAGCCACGCCACTTTGGGCCACATAGCCGATGATCCCCTGCCCCAAACGAGGCTCAAACGCTCTCACTTCGGCAGGGATCGCCCCGGCACAGGCAATCAGCCGCAGCGTGTGCGTTTCTGGATGCACCAGGTAGATGGCGCAGTTGTTGGCCGCCAGCAGCGTCCGTGCGTGTTCCGTGATGCGCCCCAGCAGCAGATCCAAATCGAGGGTGGCCAAAACATCGTTGCCAATTTCGGCCAGCGAGGTCATCTCGGTCGCCTGCCGCCTCATGTTGCGCAAGAGGCGAACGTTTTCGGCCAATGTTTCATCTTTCTGGCGCAGAAAGTGGTACAGCAGACCAAAAGCGGCCGTTAGCGGACCTACAATATTTATGGCAAAAAAGAGGGTGAGCACTCCGGGTTCGGTTACTATTCGCTGGCTCACGAGCGGTTCAAGCCAAACGCTAATCAGTACCAACAGCAGAAAGGCCAAAAACCAGCCGGTTGCCTGACGGCGATTGGCCACCAGGAGCGCCCCCAGCGGGGCAATCAACGACCAAAGGACGGTGGCGCTGCCCTGTATCAGGCCGCCCAACAGGAGCATCATGAAAAAGGGCAGCAGCAAAGAGGCGGCAAGCTGAATAAAGCGAAAGCGGCGGAACTGGCCCGTTTGGGCAAAAATGAGTACGTTGAAAAGCGACAAAAGACCGTAGCCGAAAGGCGGCAGCAGCGTCAGGGAGCTGTCGTAAAATAGATAGGCAAAAATTCCCCAGATAATACCAGCCAGGCTCATCAACGTGGCAAAACTGAGCATCAGCGAGCGGCGCAGGCGCATCTCATTATCCTCATCAGGTGTAGCCCCGATGCGGGACAATTTGTTGCGGAACAGTAAGCGAAGCCAGCGCCACGGCCTATAAAAAATCATCAGACGCTCTTCAAATATTGGTGCACCAACCGGACGGCAATGGCCCCTTCGCCCACGGCCGAAGCGACACGCCGGGTGGCCCCCTGCCGTACATCGCCAACGGCAAAGATGCCGGGAACGCTGGTTTCCAAATAGTAGGGGTTACGCTTGAGTTTCCAACTGGTGGGCCAACGGCCGTTTTGCAGCAAATCTTGCCCCGTGGGAATAAACCCGGCCCGGTTGCGCAGCACCACATCGGCCACCAGATCAGAATGTGGCACTGCCCCAATGAACAAAAACAACCCTTTGGCCGGCACCGTTTCCTCCTCGCCGCTGTCTACGCGGCGCAGCGTAATATTTTCCAGCCGCTGCTCCCCAGCCACGCCCACCACCACGGTGTACAGCTTCACCTCGATATTTTCTGTGGCGTTGATCTGATCCACTAAATATTGAGACATCCCCATTTGCAGAGAGCTACCCCGCACCAAAATCGTCACCTTTTCAGCGTAGCGGGAGAAAAACATCGCGCCCTGCCCCGCAGAATTGGCCCCGCCCACAATAAAGACATGTGCTCCTCTGTAGTGAGCCGCTTCTGTCATTGCCGCCCCGTAATAGATGCCCGCCCCGGCAAGACGATCAATTCCCGGCAGATCGAGCTTGCGTACGGTAACGCCGGTGGCCAGGATGAGAGCGTGGCAGCTTAATTCAGTCCCATCGCTGAGGGTGACAATACGGTACGGATCTTCCACGCGAACGCCAACCACTTCCTGGGCAGTCAGAATTTCAGCGCCAAAGCGGATGGCCTGGATTGTGGCTCGCTGGGCCAGTTCGGCCCCGCTCAGACCTTTGGGGAAACCTAAATAATTTTCAATTCGCGAGCTGGTGCCAGCCTGTCCCCCTGTCGCTTCCTTTTCAATGAGCGCGGTATGCAGCCCTTCCGACGCGCCGTAAACGGCCGCTCCCAACCCCCCAGGCCCCGCGCCAATGATAATCAGATCGTAAAACGGCCTGGTAGCCTGGGTTTGCAGCCCAATTTTTTCGGCCAGCGTGCGATGATCGGGATTGACCAGCGTGCTGCCATCGGGGAAGAAAAGGACGGGCAGGATAATTGGTTCTGAACTGGAGGCGGTAACGAGAGCGGCCGTTTCTGCATCCGTTTCAATATCCAGCCATTGGTAGGGAATCCGGTTGCGCGATAAAAAATCTTTGACCCGATGGGAACCCGGCGACCAAAGCGTGCCCGCTACCCGTAAGCCATCAAACAGCACGGGCACGGTGGCCCACCAGTCGCTGAGCAGATCATCCAAAATAGGATACATCTGCTGCTCTGGGGGATGCCACGGCTTCATCAAGTAGTAGTCGAGGCCAAGTTCGTTGATGCTGGCGATGGCGGCCTGGGTGTCGGCATAGGCGGTGAGCAGCACCTTGCGCGCCTGGGGATAATATTTGATCGCTTCAGCCAGGAAGGCTGTCCCTTCCATGTGCGGCATGCGCTGGTCCACCAGGAACAGGGCGACCGGATCGTTACGCGCCTTGAGCTGGCGCACTGCTTCCAACGCTTCCTGCCCAGAACTGGCCTTCAGAATGCGGTAGTCGCGGCGATACTGCTGGCGCAAATCCCTCTCGATAGCGTTCAGCACCTGTGGCTCATCGTCAATGGTGAAGAGTACGGGCTTGGACATGCAAACAACTCCTAGACTAATGCGAGGTGAACAGATAAGCGAGCAGACCCATTTTATACACCCTTTCTAATTCAGGCACATTCATGGCAGGCTTTTTTCCATTCACCGTCATTTGTTGTCATATTGCTGTCTGGCTTGTGTTGGTCTACTGTCAGACCAACGACAGGTGCTGCGAATATACTCCAGCTGTTCAGGTGGGTCGCATCATCTGAACAGTTTTCTCGGCTCAGTCGTGTACGGCCGAATTTTCTCCAGGCCGTATCCAATTGGAGGAATCGTATGTCTCGTTCCAGTAAAGTTCATTCCATTTACTTTTTTGCAGGCTTGTTTTTTCTGGCGCTGCTGCTTGCCCAGGCAGCTTGCTCCCCTACCCAGCGTGAAGGTGTGGTTCATATCGGTCAGGCCATCAATGAACAGGTGGATAAATCGCTAACGGAACCAAACGATCTGGTTTTTACCGGGCAAATTTCGGCGGAAAACGGCCGTTGGCTCAATGATCGCGTGGTGGTGCTGTTCAAAAATGGCCAGGAAATCGCCCGCACCACCACAACCCTGCGAGAAAACGGCCTGTCGCCCAATGGGCCAATGGACGGCGTGTTTGAGCTGCGCACCCGCAACGAATACAAGTTGACCCACAACAACGCATTTTTCTACACAAATGGTACGCCAATCGAGATGAAACTGGTGTCTGGCGTGGTGGGAACCGCCTACATCGGTACCTGGTTCGACGGCCTCAGACCAGGCAGCCTCCGGGTGATCCGGGTGCCGGAAAAGCAGTTGGAATATGCCGTGGTGGTTCTCTCGATGCCGCTGCACGAGCTGCCGGAGAGCCATCGACAAGGAAATTTGCGCCTGGAAGGGGAGATGTTGGTCACAACGCTGGCAGGCGGAGCAGGTATGGGAGGGGGTGAAAATTTTGCGGTGCAGGCAACGGCCGTTCCCAACCCTAACCCCACACCGCAAGCTGCTATCCAGTTCACCCTTTTGCCCAGCCAAAACAGCGGCCTGACCTGGAATTTGCAAATGACCGGCTACTACGGCAACCGGTGGGACGTGTGGGAGCAATACCTGTCTGGGCGCGTGCCGGGGATGAGCTGGGAAGCTTTCAAAGAGGCTGTCCTGGTTTACAACCCACATTTGGAATCAGATAGCTTTGTGTTTTATCCCGAAAAAATGTATCGCCTGCCAATCTATCAATAATCGGGTCTTTGGGTTTGGCGTGAAACGTGATTGGTTTTTCACGTTTCACGCGGCTGGGCGACAACCTGTTTCTGCGGAAAAATTGCCGCATAGGGCTACAGCCGCGGGGTGAGGACGGGCGTCTCTTTTTTGTACTTTTCGTAATCCGCCTGACCGCCCCACTTTTCATCCGCCCGGTTTTCCAGCAAAGGGATGCCGCTGACGCGGGTGAGCAGCAGGGTGACAAACAGGGGCGAAATAAGCGCCAGCCACTGCCAGCCTTGCAGCACGGGCAGGGCAATGATGGCCACGCCGAACCAGAGCAGAATCTCGCCAAAGTAGTTGGGATGGCGTGATCTGGCCCAGAGCCCGGTTTGGATGAACTTGCCTGCATTTTTAGGGTCTTCCTTGAAGCGACTTTTCTGGTTGTCGGCAATCACCTCAATGGCGAAGCCAGTGGCCCAGACGAGCGCCCCCAGCCCAGCCACCCAGCCTAGCGGCTGGCGGTTGGTGGTGGTGATGGCTACCAGAGCAGCGGCGGCGGTAAAGGTGACCCACAACCCTTGAATGGTCCACACATTTAAAAAGCGGATGAAGGAGGGTTTGATTTCGTCGAAACGGCCGTCTTTGCCCTCTTTGTGAATGCGGCGGTACAAAAATGTACCCAGCCGTCCCGCCCAAATGATGACCAGGGCAAGTAAGAGGTAGGAACGGCCGTCTGCCACCGGACTCAGCAGCACCGCCAGCAGCGTCACGGAGATGTAGGTCAGGCTGCCGGTGAGGTCGAAAAACTTTTCGGTTTGTTGCAGGTAGGCTGGGATAAAGATTAGCCACTGTACCAGGAAGGTCAACCCCACAGCAAGGCCAAATAAGGGTACCCCGGCAAACCGCGCCCCTTCTTGACTGCCAGCAAAGGCGATCCCAATAGCAATAAAAATGATAATGGGCAAGGCAATGAGGGCGTTGCAGTCTGCTTTTTTCATGGGAGCTTCCTTTCACGTTTCACGATTATCTACGGCCGTTCTTCCAACACCTGCCAGACGACCACCAATCCATCGCTGGCCACGCCTGCCAGCATCAAACCATCGGGCGACCAGGCCAGATTGCCACTGAACGGGTGCAGCGGCAGGGCTGTGCCGAGTTCCTCACCGCTGATCGCGTCGTAAAAACGGCCGTTGCCCCCCAAAACCGCCACCATCATCGCATCGTCCGGCGAGAAAGCCAGGCTGCGCACCGCCAGCTGGGTGTTCCACTCCAGCGCCGGTTGGGCATTGTCGGCCACTGGGAAGTTCCAGAGCAAAATCCGGCCTGTGTTGTCACCCGTGGCAAATTGCAGGCTGTCGCCGCGCCAGGCGGCGGCGCTCACCGGAGCGCTGTGCCGGTTGAGCGTCACCGACAGGCGCAGATTGTCTGGCGGGCGCAGCTGCACCAGCCCGGTTCGGCCGGTCGCCACCATCTCTTCCCCGTTGGGCGAACGAACGACAAACAACACCTGCCCCAGCGCGTTGACCAGGAAGGAACGGGCCTGCTCGCCGCTGTTTACGTCCCACAGCCGCACGGTGCTGTCGTGGCTGCTGGAAGCCACCACCGTGCTGTCTGGCGACCAGGAAACGGCCGTTACCGTCCCCCCATGACCGCTAAAGGTGTGCCACAGCCCACCCGACGCCTGCCAGACACGCACCAGCGCATCGGTACGGCCGCTGCTGGCAATCCATTCACCGTCAGGCGACCACGCCACCGAGCCAACGCCCCCTTCATGCCCGCCCAGCACCGCCACAATCGCCTGTGCCGTCACGTCCCAGATGAGAATCGTGCCTTCGTTGGTGCCCACAGCCAACCGGCTGCTGTCTGGCGACCAGGAAACAGAAGAGGCCAGACTGTACCGGGTGTACCGGTTGAGAACGGCCGTTTGCGCCCCATCCGCCCGATTCCACAAAACAACCGTGCCGTCCCGACCGCCCAGCGAAAGCAGCGCATTGCTGCCAGCCAGCCAAAACAGCTGCCCAATCGCCGCCTGACTGCCAAAAACAAGCTGCGGCGTGCGCTCATTGACGTTGCAAATTCGTATCTGGCCATCTTCGCTGCCGGCAGCCAGCGTCTCGCCGTCCAGCCACAAAACCGAGAGCAGATCACTGCCGCCACCGCAGCTGATCGTTTGCAGTTGGCTGCTGCTCACCGTTTCCAGCCGCATCGTGCCGTCTACCCCCACCGTGACCAGGCGACTGCCGTCGGGCGACCAGGCCAGGCCGTGGACACCGTTTTGCCGGAAAGAGCTGCGTTCCTCTCCCGTGCCGTCCAGGCTGCGGAACCAGATATTGCTGCTGGCGCTGCCGGAGGCAAAGGTGCCCCCGTCGGGTGACCATGCAATCTGGCTGATAGGCGTGCTGTGATCATTCCAGCTGTTGGCGACCTCATTCTGGTCGATGGGCCAGAGTGACACCTGGCCATTGGCGCTGCCCCAGAGCAGCTGGCTGCTGTCTGGCGACCAGGCCAGGGCGGTGGCGCTGCCCGAAATCTGGTTCACTGGGCTGCCGTCCCCGCTGTTCCAGACGGCGATCGTCTGGTTGGGGGCGCTGCCTGCCAGGAAACGGCCGTCTGGCGACCAGACAATCAGCCCCACATTCCCTTCAACCAGACGACCCAGCGGCGCAAAGTCCGGCAGCTGGTACAGATCAATCCCGGCCGAACTGGCTGCTGCCAGCTGCAAACCATCCGGGCTGACGGCAATGTGATTCAGCGTCTCGACGCTGCCCGCCAGCCGCAGCGTCTCGCTGAGATCGGCGATATTGGCGGCGGAAATGACGGCGGCAACCGGCGCAGAAGTCGCAGTGGGCATGGCGGTCGGCGGCTCGATGAGCAAACTGTCTGGCAGGGTGGTGGCGGGAACGGCCGTTTCCGTTGGCGCAGGGGTGGCGGTGGGGGGAACGGCCGTCGCCGTCGCGGTCGCGGTAGCCGTGGGCGTGGCGATGTCTGGCGCTGCCGCAGCCACGGCAGCGGTGGGCAGCGGCTCATCGTTCCCCACATTGTTCAGCAGGGAAAAAATGGTGCCCGCCAGCAGCAGCACCCCCAGCGCGGCAAAGGCGGGCCAGCGACGCCGGGCCGTCGGCAGCGGTTCTGGTTCGGGCCGCAGCCCCAAATCGGGCAAATTCGGTTGGCGGTCGGCCAGCTCGCCTGGCTCAAACGGGGCGAGCGTCGCCACGTTTTCCAGATCGGCCACCAGCGCGGCCACGGTTTGGTAGCGCTGATCCGGCTCTTTGTGCAGCGCCTTGCGCATGATCTGGTCGCAGCCGACGGGCAGCGCCGGGTTGGCGTCCAGAATGGGTGGTGGCTGTTCCATGACGTGCTTCAGAGCCAGCGCCAGCGGGGTGTCGGCGTCAAACGGCCGTTTCCCCGTCAACATCTGGTACAAAATAATCCCCAGCGAATAAATGTCGGAACGGCCGTCAATCGACTCAACGCTGCTCACCTGCTCCGGGCTCATGTAGGCAGGTGTCCCCACAAGTCCGCCTGCGGTCAGGGTCATGCTGCTCTCGGCCGACTTCACAATGCCAAAATCGGCCACGCGGGGCACATCGTAAGCGTCAAATAAAATATTGTCCGGCTTTAAATCGCGGTGAACCATGTTCAGCCGGTGGGTCATGTCCAGCGCCGGGGCAATTTGCTTGAGGATATCGGTCGCCTCTGCCAGGGAAAGCGGTCCATTTTCCAGCCGTTTGCCCAGGGTTCCCCCTTCCATCAGCGGCATCACCAAAAAGAGCGCCCCTTCCTCTTCCCCGTAATCGTAAATGGGCACAATGCCGGGATGATCGATTCTGGCCACGGCCTGGGCTTCGCGCTCGAAGCGGCGGCGGAATTTGGTGTCGTGCAGCAGCCGCTTGTCCAGCAGCTTCAGAGCCACTTTCCGGCGGAAATTGGGGTCGTAGGCGTGAAAAACGCTGCCCATGCCCCCCTGCCCCAGCTTCTCTTTGATGATGTAACGGCCGAATGTTTGTTGTTCTGTCATAGGTTTGGCTGCTTCGCCGGGGGCTGAAGCCCCCCGGCTACATATGGACAGGCTGTCGGAAAAGTCTGTTACTCTCGTTCCACGCTCTGCGTGGAATGAAAGGTACAGACGCTCTGCGTCGCATGGAACGCGGAGCGTTCCGAAAAGCATTCCCACGTGGAACGTGGGAACGAGATGGGAATGGCTGCTCTGTCGCCTGGCGCTACGGGGCAATCATAAATATTTGGATGGTTTGGCCGTCGCCAGCCAGCACGGCCAGCCGCTGACCGTGGGGCGACAGCGCCAGATAGCTGCGCCGCCCCTGGAATTGGCTGCGGCGACCTTCAAAATGGCCGGTGGCAATTTCTGGCGGCAAGGGCGGCTCTGCCTCCAGAATGCGGTTGTCGCTGTCTGGCTGCCAGATGCGCAAATTGCCGGAATACCCCAGAGTGATAAGCGTCACGCCATCGGGCAAAATCTCCATGTCCCACAAACTGCGCGTATCTACGCCAGAAACCAGAAAATCGAGCGAGCGGCTGGAGCCATCAAAAACGATGGCGTTCCAGACCTGAATTTCGCCTGCATCGCGAACGGCCGTAATAATCCGGGCATTGTCTGGCGTCCACAAAAAGCGGGCCACGTCCAGCCGTCTGGCCACCAGCTGCAAGAAGCTGAGTGAACTGCCGGTGATGGCGTCGCGCACCTCGATGCCGCCGCTGCCAGACCAGCCACCTACGGCCAGCCTGGTATCGTCCAGCGAGAAGGCCAGGTCGGAAACGCGAATCATCGGGTGGCTTCTGCGCCACAGCTGGCTGCGCGTGTTTAAATCCCACACCCGAATGTGGCCCGCCTCGTCCCACTCATCGCTGGTGGCGGCGGCCAGAAAGTTACCCTGATTGGCCCAGGCCAGGGCGCGCACCGGCGCGGCTTCCTGCAAAACATATTGCTCCTGCCCGGTGGCGGCATTCCAAATGCGGATCGTTTCGTCGGTTCCGGCGGTGGCCAGGAAACGGCCGTCTGGCGACCAGATCACATCGTTGACCGGCTGGTAGCCATTGCCGCCTCCCACCCGTGGGCCACGGATGATATGCCCCACCAACGCCTGCACCACCGCGCCGCTGCTGGCGTCCCAGATGCGCACCACGTCGTCGCTGCCCAGAACGGCCAGCCGGGTGTTGTCTGGCGACCAGACGAGGGTGCGGATTTCGCCGGTGACGCCATAGCTGCCCAGCAGGGCCATCTGCTGCCGCGCCGCCACGTCCCACACCCGCACCAGCTGGTCCGTGCCGCCCAGGGTGAGCAGCCGCTCGCTGTTGACCCAGTTGATGGCGCGGGTCTGGAAATGGCCGGGCAGCTGGTACTGCTCCTGCCCGGTGGCCACGTCCCAGAGCCGCACCGTGGCCAGGTCGGTTGTCAGCAGTAAACGGCCGTCGGGCGACCATTCAACCACGTCGATCGGTTCGCTGTGGCCGCTGAACGAGTGGAGAGTGGTACGGCCGTTGGCGTCCCACAACCGCATCGTCCGGTCATCACTCACCGAGAGCAGCCATTCAGGGTTGGTGGGCGACCAGGAGAGGCGGCGCACGGCAGAGGTGTGGCCAGGCAGCGTGTAGTCGGCGCTGCCTTCGGCGGTGCGCACCTCGATATTGCTGCCCACGGCCAGGGCCAGACGGCTGCTGTCCGAGAACCAGGCGATGGCGTTCACGTCGATGCGGCGATCCCGCTGTGCCCCGCTGGCCACGTCCCACCACATCGCCAGGGAGCCAAAGCTGCTGTGCAGCGCCAGCTTGCTGCCGTCGGGCGACCAGTGGACGGTGTTGACATTGGTGGCCATGCCGCTGAAGGTGGCCTGCTCGGTGACGACGCCATCGCTGCCGATTTGCCAGAGTCGGCCCGTATCGTCGGTGCTGCCGGAGGCCAGCAGGCTGGGATCGGTGGGCGACCAGGCGAGATCGGTGATTTGTTCACGGTGGCCAGCCAGGAGGGTGGGCGTGGCTAAATCGGCTGCCGCCCAGAGGTAAATTTGCCCATCGCGCAGACCGGCGGCCAGGAAACGGCCGTCCGCAGACCAGCGCAAAACGGTCACGGGGCTGCTGGCCTCCAGCAGGGTAACCACGGTCTCGTCGTCCCGCTGCCACAGCGCCAGCCCACCAGCGGCCGGGGCGATGGCCAGCTGGGCGCTGTCGGCCGACCAGAGGGTGAGGCTGGTGGTTTGGGTGAGCAGCGGGGTGGCTTGCAGCGGGGTCAGCTCTGGCAGGGTAAACAGCTCCAGCCCAGCGCTGCCCGCAATGGCGGCCAAAGCGCCATCGGGCGAGACGGCCAGATCGGCCAATTGTCCGCTGGTTTGCAGGCTGCGTACGGCCGTTAGCTGGGCCTGGTTGTTGAAGCCGAGGCTGGCGGGCGTAGGCGTGGGCGGAATGGGGGTGGTGGTGAAGGTGGGCGTGACGCTGGGAACGGCCGTTGGCGAGGGCGTAAACGTCGCCGTTGGGGTAGGCGTAGCGGTGGCTGTTGGTGTCGGCGTAAATGTGGGCGTCGGTGTGGGTGTAAACGTAGGCGTAAAGGTCGGTGTGGGCGTGAAGGTGCTGGTTGGGGTGAGAATGCCAGCGGCGACCAGGGCATCTGGCGCATCTTCCGGGCCGATGAGGCCGCGATTGAGCGCCCAGCCGCCCCCGCCGCCCAGCAGCAGCAAGACAGCCACAATGCTGCCCAGCCAGACGCCCCAGCGGCGCTGGGTCTGGCGGCGCACGGTTTGGCGCACGGTGGAAAGCTCGTTGACCAGGGAAACGGCCGTTTGGAACCGATCATCCGGGTTTTTAGCCAGCGCCTTGCTGACAATATCGTCGCAGCCGGGTGGTAAATCCTGGCTGCGGCGGCTGATTTTGGGCACGGGGGCCATGATGTGCTGCATCATCACCTGGATCGGGGTTTCGGCGTCGTAGGGGCGGCTGCCGGTGAGCATTTCAAACAGCACCACCCCGAGCGAGTAGATGTCGGAACGGCCGTCTACCGGCCGATCCCCCTGCGCCTGCTCCGGGCTGACGTAATGGGGCGTGCCGATGGCCGTTTCGCCGGTGAGCGTGGCGTGGGTTCCCCCCAGCTTGGCAATGCCAAAATCAGACAAAAACGGCTGGTCGTACTGGTCAAACAAAATATTGTCTGGTTTGAGATCTCGGTGTACGATGCCCAGCCCGTGAGCGGCGTCCAGCGCTCCCGCCACCCCCTGCAAAATGGGCAGCGCCTGGGGGATCGTCAGCGGGCCGCTGGCCAATTTATCCTTCAGCGAACCACCCTGCATCAGGCGCATCACCAGGTAGGGCTGGCCATCCTGGTCACCATAATCGTACACTTCCACCACGTTGGGATGTTTGAGCCGGGCAATCGTTTCTGCCTCCCGCTGGAAGCGCGTGCGCAGGTCTGGCTGGTCCAGCAGCGCCTGGGGCAGCACTTTCAGGGCCACCTGGCGTTGGGTGCGGGGATCGTATGCCCGGTAAACGGTGGCCATGCCGCCGCGACCCAGCTCTCCCTGAATTTCGTAGCGACCAATTGTGGTTGGTATCATGCTTATTTCCTGATGATGAGGGCGAGATGGGATAATAATGCCAGATTATGCGAACACACGCAACGGGAGATTAGAGATTAGGAGTTGGAGGTTGGTTAACCCCCGATCTTTAGTCTCCCGCAGGTCTGTCATTGATGCCAAAAGTTTAGACTTGACGGTCTAGACCTGATGGTCTATAATTTTGTGCATCTATTTCAACAAACAATTGATGACCATAGAACGAACAAACTTGATCAATCTCGACGATTATCCGACGTTTGGGGGCGTTTTTGTCACAGGAGGTGGGAAATGAATCTGCCCATTGGCTATCAACCATTTCATAAAGAGAAGTTCTTCAATTATCAGATGAACCGGCTTCATGCCTTGGGGTTCGCCCGGCAGGCAGACATTGAAAAAGCGGCCAGCCAGATTAAAACGCGGGCAGATTATGTACGGGTGTTTATCCAACTGGCGGGCGAGGCGAAGGGAGACGGCCGTACCAAAAACGCCGCCTTCTACCTGCGCGCTGCTGAATTTTTTACTGAACACACTTCGCCGCAAAGAAAAGCCATCTACCAGGAATTTCTTGAGACTTTCTACACCGCTTTTGCCGATGAAGGCATCACCCGGCATAAGGTTTCCTACGAGGATAGCTTTTTACCGGTGATGGAACTGCAAGCGGCCTCTCAACCGGCCAAAGGGACGATTCTGCTCTTCGGCGGTTTCGATTCGCTGATCGAGGAATTTTTTGTCATCTGGAAGTTTTTTGCTGAGGCGGGCTACCATGTCATCGCCTTTGAAGGGCCGGGGCAAGGTGGCGCGCGGCAGCTTTATGGTCACGCCTTCGATCACGATTATGAAAAACCCATTGGCGCGGTCCTGGATCATTTTGCAATTGAGGCGGCTACGCTCATTGGCATTTCTATGGGCGGCTATTGGGGCATTCGCGCCGCCGCTTATGAAAACCGCATTAAGCAAGTGGTTGCCTGGTCACCGGTGTATGATTGGCTGGAGCAGGTGCCAGGCTTTGTACAAACCGTCGTCAAGCAGCTGGTAAAGATGGAGCGGTTTATGAACGCCACCATTCGCCTGCGCATGCGCCTGTTTCCCATCCTGGACCATGCCATTAACCAGGCGATGTTTATGGTGAAAAAAGACCAGCCAATGGACGCGGTGCGCTGGCTGCTGGGGATGAACCGCCACCACATCAGCAGTGACAAAGTCACGCAGGATGTGCTGTTGGTGGGGGGTGAAAACGACACCTTCCAACCCGTAAAGCTGCTGCGCAAGCAGGAAAAAGCGCTGACCAACGCTCGTTCGGTCACGACAAAAATCTTCACCAAAGCGCAACACGCCGACATGCACTGCCAGATGGGTAATCTAACCCTGGCCATGAGTGAAATTGAAGCCTGGATTCGTCAAAAGTGATTGTCTGCACCTTTGCATTTTGAAAGAGGTTGTTTGCACGAACTGAACTCAAGCTAGGCAATGGCCGTTTGCCCACGGCCGTTTCGCAACCTTAATACCACCACGCCACTCAAAATCAGCAGGCTGCCTGCCATTTGCAGTATGGTGAGCTGTTCCCCGAGTAGAAAATAGGCAAGAACGGCCGTAAACACCGGTTCCGTCGTCAAAATAAGATTGGCCACGCTGGAAGGCAGCAGCCCCAGACTGGTGTTGTACAGGCCAAAGCCGGCGACGGTGGGGCCAGCCGCCAGCAAGATGACCACCCCCCACCCCGCCCAGTCATTGCCAAACCAGAAAAGTTCACCGGGCGCAGCCATCGTGCCCAAAATAAAATCTCCCGGCAGCAGGTTGGCCAACAAAAAAAAGATAGTGGCAAAGCCAAAGACATAGAGCAGCGTCGTCCACGCATTCAGGCCGCGCTGCGCCGCCGAGCGCCCCATCAGGCTGTAGATGGCGTACCCTAACCCGGCCAGCGTGCCGGTGAGAATCCCTGCCAGGTTGCTGGCCCAGGCAGCGGGGTCGAGCGCATCGGCCACCAGGACGCAGCCCGCCAGACAAAGCACAACCGCCACCAGCTTGGCGGCCTCCAGCGACTCTTTGAGCAGCCAGCGGGCCAGCAGGGCGGTGAATGCGGCGGAGCTGTAGACCAGCACGGTGGCCACGGCCGCACCGTTCAGCGCCACGGACAGGGTCCACAAGCCGTTGAAGACGGCAAACAGCAGCCCGTAAGCGACAAGGTAGGGCAGATGGTGGCGAGGCAGGCGCAGCAGGGCGGATCGATAGAGCCGCAGCCCAATCAGCAGGGTGAGCGTGACAAAAACGCTGCGCCAAAAGGCGAGCAGCAGCGGTGGAATGTGGTACGATTCGGTGAGGTAGCGGATGAAAACGGCCGTTGTGGACAAAATAGCGGCACTGACCAAAGCAACCAGGTAGCCGTGAGCGGTGGTATCATCGTTGGTGAGGGTAGACATCGGGGGATTTTAGTGCAAATACGGCCGTTGCCAATAGACATGCTCTCCGTTTCTAGGCTTACCTGCCTCAAGGCGTGGAGAAATCAGCGCCGCCTTTACCCTGCCAAGCAAAACTACCTGTCACAACCCAAAATCGGCTAAGTACAGCTTTGCAGAAGTTAGTTCCAAGTTGCAAGCGGTCCGCTGTACTTTAAGCAGTTTGGCGCAGCACCCACAGATATCGGAATAAATTTATGCCAAACTGCACTAAGCAAAGTTGACTTGACCCTGACCCCCTTATACTATGTTATCAGTGGGGAGCGTTTGCAAACTTGTCACAACAGTTACAGCGATCGGCGTAATGGCGCGATTGATGCTTTCATCATATCAATCTCGCCAATGGAGGTCATTCATATGGTCATAACAATTCTGGAAGCTCATGTTACGCCGGAAAAATGGGCGACGCTTGAACAAGCTTATAAAGCAGGCACGGTTTCTCTACCACCTGTGATTGTGCAGACCTTTCTGGCGCAAAATTCGGCTGATCCAACCGCGTGGCGCATTATCACCCACTGGCGCAGCCGTGAAGCGTTAGATGAATACCGGCAGTCGGCGAAAACACCGGGAGGCGTGCTGATGTTTCGAGCTGCCGGGGCAGAACCAACGTTATCAATTTTCGATGTGCACAGTCACGTTTCGGCGGAGGTGTGACTCTACTGAAAAAAGGCAAATTTTACCGCAGAGTGCGCGGAGGGCGCTGAGTTTTTCTCTGATAATTTTTACTCTCTGCGCTCTCTGCGTCCTTTGCGGTGAGTTTCTCAGTGGGCTCATCTGCGTTCAATTTTCAAGGAAGATTTGTATGTACCAACGAGATTACATCATGCGCCAGATTGAGTTCATGGTTCAGGTAATACAGCGGGTGAGCGGGCTGGCGGCGGAAAAGCGGTACCAGACCGCCCTGACCGTGATCGATGAGTCGCTACGGGACCTGTTTGGGCTGAACGGCACGCTGATCACTCGCCTGTTTGGGCGGGAACCGCTGAGCCAACTCTCCTTTGGCGAAGCGGCCGATATGACCCAGGCAAAATTCATTGCGGCGGCGGCGCTCTTACAGAAAGCGGGGGAAATCCAGGCGGAACAGGGGGCGGAGCCGGAAAGTTTTGCCTCGTTTGCCAGCGCCCTGGAACTGCTGCTGACGGCATTACTGAACCATGATGGCTCCTCGCTGCCGGAATATGCGCCCGAAGTTGCAGAGATAACGGCCGTTCTCAACCCCTACCACCTGCCAACCCACCTCAACCAGCTGCTGCTGCGCTATTACCACAAGGCGGGCCAGTTTGATCAGGCAGAAAATGTGTTGTTTGAGATGTTGGCGCAAGAGCCAGGGGATGAGTCGATTCGCAATCTGGGCATCACCTTCTATCAGCTCATTCTGAAAGAAAGTGATGCCCATTTAGAAGCGGGGAATTTGCCCCGTGAAGAAGCAGAGGCGAGCCTGGCGGAGCTGCTGGCCTCCCGCGAAGCGAATGGTTAAACAGGTCTGGATTTGAAGAGAGTGCCGGGGGTAAACGGCCGTCCCAGCAACAGCCTGAACAATTTGACCAAAATCTCTACCAGCGCAATGATAATCACAATCGCCAATATTGATTTGATGCCGGTGGTGAAAATGGGCACGGTTGAAATCTGTTCCAGGCTAAAGATACGGTAGGCCACGTACAGCCCAAAGCCCAGAGCTGGCAGTTCCAGCCAGCGCGTGATACGGTGCCAGCGACCTTGAATGAGAACGGCCGTTTTCAACACCACGTCCACCAGCAAAGAAGCCGACAGCCAGGGGATTTGTTGCAGAAATTCGGCCGACATCAGCTGCACAAACCAGGACGCTTCCCCATCAAGCTGCGCCCCGCCAAACCAGTTGGGGAAAAAGTTCAGCCAGGAAAGAAAAACCAGGCTAAAGAAAATACCCACGACCAGTTCAGCCCGATCAATACGATTCGGATCTTTCACCGGCGGCAGTGCAAACGGATCCCACATTTTTTCCCGCTCCGGTAGGTTTATTTCATCCCCCGCCACTCGCTCAATGATGGCAAAAATCAGCGTCACAACCCCCGCATTCAAAATAGCCGACCGACCGAATGAAAAGATAAAGTTGAGCGATTTATCGACAAAATCGGCCCCACTGCTCTGCCACAGCACAAAACCCAGCCCCAACAGATGCAGCCCGCCCACGATGGCCAGGGTAATCGTAATGACCAGTTTGTATGTGGGGAACAGCTTCGGCCCAATCAGCGATTCGGCCGGACGGTATTGGGCGGCAATCGCCTCGGGATGGCCAAATTCACGCAGCAGCGCCGCCGCAATTTTGGGCGTTGGTTCACCATCGCTCTGCTCTTCCAGCGTATCCAGCAGCAGCGAGCGCAGCTCCATTTCAATATCAGCCCGCGTTTTGCGCGGCAGATGTTGGCCCACTTCATTCACGTAACGGTCAATCATCTCATTTGTGTCCATTGATACACTCCATTTATTTGTCACAGAGCACACAGAGATTTAGATGCCAAATTGGCCTCTTCTCTCTCTTTTTCCTCTGTAGCTAATTATTTTTTCTTGAGGCCCAGCAATTGGTCCATGACGACGCCCAACGCCTGCCACTCCTGCACCAGATTGCCGTAAACCATCTCGCCTTCCTGGCTCATTTTGTAATAGCGGCGCGGGCGCGTGTCGTCTACCACCTGCCAATCGCTTTCCAGCAGCCCCTGGCTTTCCAGGCGGCGCAGCAAGGGATAGAGCGTACCTTCGTTAATTTCCATCCCCAGCCCGTCCAGCGACTGCTTGAGCGAATAGCCGTACTGTTCTTCATGCAGCTGACTCAACACCGCGAGCATCAGCACGCCCCGCCGCAGCTCCAGAAGGAGTTTGTCATATAGTGCTTCTTTCTCGTTATTTGTTGCCATGCGGCGCATTATACTGTATATCATACAGTAATGTCAATATCAAAGTATTATTAATTTCTTTGGAGCGGCTTTTACGGAGGGGTTGGCGTTCTCAGAGGCGAACGGGGGCAGGCCGGACAGCTCTATGAAATTATCTAAAAAAATAATGAGTTCCGGCTGACAAAAGAGCAGATTGTGTATAATGAAAGACATGGAAATTCCACTCTTCCCCCTCAATACCGTTTTATTCCCCGGCTGGCCCATGCCGCTGCACATTTTTGAGCCGCGCTATCTGGAGATGGTGCGCTACTGCATTGAGGAAAAATCGCCGTTTGGGATTTTGCTCATTAAGCAGGGCATGGCCGAGGGAGATACGGCCGTAATCCCCCACAATATCGGCTGTATGGTCATAATTACGCAGATGGAGCAGTTGGAAGACGGCCGTTTGCTCATTATGACCGTGGGGCAGGAGCGGTTCCGTGTGTTGGCCCTCAATCGCCGTCAATCGTACCTGGTGGGCGAGGTAGAAACATTGCCTTACCTGCCCGAAAAGTCTGAGCCGCTCCAAAGCGCCGCCAACGAGCTGCACCCGCTGGTGCTGCGCTACCTCACCACCCTCACGGCCCTGGCGGACAACATCGAATTCGACCCCACCCAGGTGCCCACCGAACCAGAAGCGCTCAGCCACATGGCCGCTTCGCTGCTGCAAGTGTCGCTGGAAACCAAGCAATCGCTGCTGGAAGCCAAAAAAGTATCCAACGCCCTCAACTTCCTCACCAATCAGTACCGGCGCGAGATCGACATCCTCAAACAGTTCCCCCAGCAGGATATGGGCAACTTCTCTGTAAATTAAGCGGCAATAGCTGGTTGACTGAGAAAGCTTATTTAATCGCGGAGAGCGCGGAGAAAAATGACGGAGAAATCTCCGCGTCCTCTGCGGTAGAAATCTGAGAATTATCCGTCAATCAGGCAGCATGAGATATGACTGGATTTAACGTTATGTCAAAAAGAAGCCTGGTTTAGGTCAAAAATGGCCGACAAATGGGGATTAAAAATCTATTCGGGTGATAAACTTGTCATGCTGAGAGCCTGTGCTGAGGCTGCCGAAGCATCCCCCGCAGCATCCCCACGCGATCCCAATTCCAAAGGCTTCCTGCAAACAAATGCGCTTGTCAACCACGTTGTGCGGGATTCTTCGCTGCGCTCAGAATGACACGCTACTTATCGTCAGGTGCGACGCACTTAAGGACAGGTGCGTCGCACCTCTGTTTACAGGGAGAGGCTGTACAGATCGCCGAATTTTTGCTTGAGGTAGGCGATGTACGGATCAATAATGAGCGGACCGCCGGTAACCCGCTCGATCAGCTCGTTGGCGGTGAATTTGCTGCCGTGGCTGTAAATATTCTCTTTGAGCCAGCTGTGCAGCGTGCCAAATTCACCGTTTTGCACCTGGCTGGTGATCTCGGGGTGGGCTTTCAGCGCTTCGTTATAAAACAGGGCAGACATGATGTTGCCCAAGGTGTACCCCTGGAAAACGCCCCCGATGATACCACCGTACCAATGCACATCTTGCAGCACGCCGTCCACGTCGCTGGGGGCTTGCAGGCCCAGGTCGGATTGATAACGGCCGTGCCACGCCTCCGGTAAATCTTTCACTTCCAGCGACCCTTCCAGCAGCGCCAGTTCCAAATCGAACCGGATCATGACGTGCAGGTTGTAAGTTACCTCGTCGGCATCGGTGCGAATGAGGGAGCGCTGCACCTTGTTGATGGCGGCGTAGAAGGTGTCCAGCGGCACATCGTTGAGCTGGGCGGGGAAGGTGGCTTGCAGCTTGGCGTAATAATGTTCCCAAAAGCCCCGGCTGCGCCCCACCAGGTTTTCCCACAGGCGAGATTGGCTTTCATGGACGCCAGCGGAGGTGCCGCCCGCCAGCGGGGTTGCTTCCAGCGACATATCGATTCCCTGCTCGTAGAGGGCGTGGCCCGTTTCGTGCAAGGTGCTAAACAGCGCTTCGCTCAGGTCGTTTTCCTTCACGCGGGTGGTGATGCGCACGTCGCCCAGGGAAAATTTGGTCATGAACGGGTGATGGGTTTTGTCCTGGCGGCCCCGGTTTACGTCGTAGCCATACGCCTGGGCAATCTGGTAACCAAAGGCGAGCTGCTGCGCTTCCGGGAAGGGTTGGTGCAGGCAGCTGTCGTCGGCCGGGGCATGATCGGTGATCGCCTTAACGATAGGAACGAGCTGGTGACGCAAGTCGGAGAAGACGGCGCGAACCGTTTCTGCCTTCATATCCTGGTCGGCAAAGTCGATGAGCGGGTCGGCAATATGGTCGTAGCCGGGGAAACAGTTGGCAATCTGGCGGGAGTAGTCGAGGGTTTTTTCGAGATACGGCCGTATCTTATCAAAATCATTGGCGGGCCGCGCCTGGGCCCAGGTTTGGTACGACGCCGCGCTGTGTTCAGACAGGGCGGCAATCAGTTTAGCGGGCACTTTGACGGCCTGGTCGTAGCTGCGGCGCGTAACGCGAATCAGGCTGGCGGCTTCGCTTTCGTAGGGCTGCGTTTCGGCCCACGGGGTGAGCTTGTCCAGCAGCTTGCCGATCTTTTTATCGGTAAACTTTTCATGGGCCAGGCGGCCAATGGTGGCCTGCTGCCGACCGCGCGCCGGAGCACCGCCGGGCGGCATATAGGTGCTCATATCCCAGTTCAGCAGCGCATTGGCCGAATTGAGATCGTTGATTTCTTGTAGACGGGTTTTGAGTTTCTGATACTTTTTTTCCACGAAATTACTCCTGAAAGCACATTTTAACGCAGAGACGCGCTGGCGCAGAGAAAAAGAAAGTTGCTGCGTTCTGGTTCAGATTGTTAGATGGTTACCTAATAGGGAAATCGTATCCTAAACTGGATGGAAATGCTAATGGCGGGGGCGGTACTTTTGCTCGATGCGCAAGATGGCAAAACGGCCGAGGATGTAAACGGCCGTTACCAACAAAGCCAGTATCAGCCACACCGTGTTAGACAGTTCCAACCCGTGCGAACCAATCAGCGTCAGCAAGACAACGCTGGGCAGCCTGCCCAAAAAGTTGGCCGCCAAAAACTTTCGTGAGGAGATGCCCGTCAGGCCCGCCACAAAATTCATCAGGTCGGTGGGAAAAACCGGCAGCACAAAGACAATGGTGAAAAAAAGAAAGCCGCGCTCTTCGGCAATAGCTTCCCATTTTTCAATGGTTGTGCGGTCGGCCAGGCGGTGGACCAACGGCCGTCCGGCCCAGCGTGCCAGCAAAAAGGCAAGCTGGCTGGCCGCCACCACGCAGGTAATGTTGAACAGCAAGCCCAACGGCAGGCCGTAAATATATCCCCCGGCAATGACAAAGACATGCCCCGGAATAAAGGCCACAATCACTTGCAGCACCTGCAAAAAGGCCAGCACCAGCGGCGCCAGCGCCCCATAGCTCTGCACATAGCTGCTCACAAACGTCTGGTCGCTCAAAATGGTTAGCCATTCAGCCAGCGATTCGCGCAGCGTCCAGGTAAGCGCTGCCAGGGCCAACAAGCCGCCCAACAGCAGCCATGCTTTGGCCTGGTTGGTGAGTGTTGGTGGGGGTGCAGGTCTGAAAACAGGCTTGATCTCCCGCGCTGTTGGGCGCGGTTTTACTTTTTGTTCAGTAATGATAGACATACTCTCTTCCTGCGTGAGGGCATCTGGCCATGTGCAATTCTAGAAGAAGCACTGTACGGCACTGTGGCTCCATATGTTGGCTTTTGCCCTCGTTGGTTTGGATGGTGAGGGAACTCCAGCCCAGTACGCAAGCGCCAAAGAATCGTTGCTCGCGGAGCAACGATCGTACCTGTCTTGGGCTTTAGGCGCAAATGGAGGGTCAAGCGCTCTTTTTGGGGGTGGCTCCCAGGAAGAAGCGAATGGCGTTAGGCAGCCGAAACGCCCAGGCGCTTTCGTTGTGGCCCCCCCCGGCATCTTCCACATGCAGCAGGTTGCGGGTTGGCCGGTAACCCTTTTGCACCAGGATGCGTTTGATGCGGCGCACACGGCCGTAATAGCGGCGTGAGCGGCTCCGCATGGCGGTCTGGTCTGACCAGTGGCCCCCCATCTCCCGCGTGCCTGCATCCAGATAGATTTTGCCCTGCTGGTAGGGGGTGTGTTCGATATAGTCAAAAATGGCCCGGTTGGCAAACCAGAGCGAAGGGCTCATCACCCCGGCAAAGCCAAAAACGGCCGGAAAGCGAAAAAAGGCGTACAAACTGATTAACCCACCCATCGATGAGCCAGAAATACCGGTGTGTTCCTTGTCTGGTAGAGTGCGAAAGGCGGTGTCGATGAGCGGTTTTAAGGTATGCACCATGAAGCTAAGATACGCTTCTCCCTTGCCGCCGCCGTGCAGGTGGTCTACAAATGGGCTGTACTCTGCCAGCCGTTCTGGCCCCATGCTGGGAATGCCTACCACAATCGCCTCCAGATTTTCTTCGGCGCCTAACTTTTCCATCGTTTCATCGACGTGCCATTCGCCAGTGAAGCTGGTGGCCTCATCGAACAGATTGTAGCCGTCGTGCATGTAGAGCACGGGATAACGGTTTTGGCTCTGGTCGTAAGATGGGGGCAGGTAGACGAGAATGTCACGCTGATTTTTCAGTTGAGGGCTGTACACATTCTGGGCAATTTTGATGTTGCCGCTAATTGAATGCCGTTGGCGTTCATAAAAGACATCATGATAGGGTCGCCAATCGACCTTTTGTAATTGGGTTATCTCCAAGCTAAGTCTCCAATTTTGTTGGCTGTCATGCTGCCGCAATTGTCTCTGTTTTTACCTGACTGTCCATATGCGTATGCTAGCAAAGTAAAAATGTGAAAATAATCACAAGTTGTAGATTATGCCTTCCCATGCTTGCGAAAAACCTTATAATGTTTGGTAACTCGCTTGAAAATTAGAAGACCACGGCGCTATACAGGCAAAAGGTAGGCAGATTCATGAAGCAGAAAGATGAAAAACCGGCGGAGAACCTGGCTGATTTGGCGGAATATCGGGCGCGTTTGCGGCATGACCGGCAGGATTTAATTGAAGAGCTGATTCAGGAAGGGATAGACAACGGGCTGTTTGATAATTTGCGGGGGAAGGGGAAACCACTCAATTTGAACAAGAATGTTTATGCGGCGGATATGGAGCTGGCCCATGAACTGCTGAAAGAGAATGATCTGCCTCCGGTCTGGATTTTGCAGCGAAACGAGATTTTGGCCAAAGTGGCCAAACTGCGGACTGAAATTGAGCGTCAGTGGCGCTGGCATCACCAGGAATTTGGCGTGGCCAGCGCCAACAAGGGTAAGCTGACAATTAGCTGGGACGATTGCTGCCTGAAGTGGATCGGGCAGATGGCTGAGCTGAACAAGGCAATTGATGCCTTTAATTTGAAACGGCCGTTTAACCACATCGAAATTTTCAAGCTGACCATCGAAAGCGAACTCAAGCGGGTGGGGGCACCGCGCTGGCTGCGTTAAGGGGCCAGATGTCCAGGGACGTGATTTTGATACGGCCGTTCCGGGCAAACAGCGCCACGCCCGCACTATCAGAAAGGGTCGGGTAAATGCGGCTGGAGAGGGTGATACGGCCGTTTACAAATACCTCTACCACAGACTTGTCTACAAAAACGTGAATCTGGATGGGCTCTCCCGCTAAAATGGCAAGCGGTGCATTGCGTACCATCTGCCGCGCAGGCAGCACATCATGGTTTGCCGTGTGGGCCAGGGTAGACTTTTCCCGCTCGATGGTCACAAATTGGTGCAGTGTATCACACAAAATCCAGGTCTCTTCACGGCCGTTAGATGAGCAGCGAACCTTCAAACCAAACTGCACAGCATCCCCAGGTTCAATCGTCGCCAAAATTTCCAGACAATCCCCCTGAACACCCTCCAGTAAATAATGTTCCTCATTGGCTAAAGCTACATTTTCCAGATGCTGCTGTTCGCCTCTAAGCGTTTGCAATTCAGGAACGGGTTCAATGCCCAACAAACCATCTTCATGCAGGGTCAGTAGACGAGGCAGCGACATAATCCCGGCCCAGCCCGCTTTCCGCTGCTCTTCATCACTGCGGCCTTCCCACAACCAACCCCACAAAATTGTGCGCCCCTGATCATCCTGCAGCACTTGAGGTGCATAAAAATGAGCCCCATAGTCTAAAATGTGCGCTTTTTCCGGGGTGAACTGTAAATCTGCATAGCGCCCAGGAAAATAGCCCGTGTACAAAAGCTGCCCTGTTTCGTGATGCTGAAAAGAGACAATCAGCAAATGTTTGTCACCGAGCTGGATCAGGTTAGGACATTCCCAAATGGTTCCCGTCCAAAATGGCTCAAAAGCGTTGCGGTCCCCTGTGATGAGAACGTGAAGATATTCCCAATCGGTGAGATTTTGTGATCGATAGAGCAGTACGGCACCGCCTTCATTAACGATGCGCGTCCCCATAAGCATGTACCAGGTGTCATCCTCTTGCCAAACATAGGGGTCTCTAAATTCCCACGGATCTCCGGCGTCAATACCCTCAGGGACACGAGCGATTATGGGGTTTTGCTCATATTTTTGCCATTCAATCAGCTGGTCATCACTGGTTGCCAGGCAAACAGATTGCGGAAAAACCCCCGAATAAAAAATGGTAGGTACGCCATTGTTGTTGACCAGGCAGCCTGACCAGCAGCCGTCAGCATCTGGCCCATGTGGCGTGGGGGTTAGGGCCACGGGCAAATGTTTCCAATTCACCAGATCATGGCTAACGGCGTGACCCCAATGAATTTTATGATGCCAGGGGCTGTAAGGATTGTACTGGTAAAAAAGATGGTACTCTCCTTGCCACTGGACCAATCCATTGGGATCGTTCATCCAGTTTGCCGGGGGCAAAAAGTGATAGTGAGGTCGGTGTGGGTCATTCACGTTAAGCCAGTTAACCTTTTATGCCAGAAGTGGCGATGCTCTTGACAAAGGCACTTTGGAAGGCAAAGAAAAACGCCAGAACCGGAATGGTGATCATGGAGGTATAGGCCATCACTTCACCCCATTGCGTATCTCGCTGAAAAAAGAACAGCAGCCCAACCATCACCGGGCGCAGTTCATCACTTTGCACGGTCATGATTGGCCACAGGAAGGAGTTCCAGCTGCCAATGAAGGTAAGAATAGCAACGGAAGCAAATACGGGGCCAGAAATGGGGACAATGATTCGGTAAAAGATGGTGAACCGGCTGGCACCATCAACCAGAGCAGCTTCGTCCAGCTCTTTGGGGATGTCCTGAAAGAATTGGTAGAAGAGGAAGATGGAAAAGGCGCTGGTGATGAAGGGGATGATTTGCACATGATAGGAATCGAGCCAGCCACGGGTGATGGAAAAACCATCGGCGAAGGAGACCCAGGGCAGATTGGCTACCAGCAGCAGCAGCGGCATGATGGTGGCTTGCCCGGGGATGATGAGTGTAGCAATGATGATGGACAAGATTGCTTTTTGCCCACGCCATTTAAGCCGGGACAGGGCGTAGGCGGCCATACTGTTGACGGTGAGCGAAAGGAAGATGGTAACGGCCGTTATTCCCAACGAGTTCATAATATAACGCAGAAAGTTACTGTCCTGGAACACCCGCTCAAAGTTTGCCATTGTTAACTCACCTACAGGCAAAAAGGCACGAATTGAGCGTAAATCGGTAAATATTTGGGCATTGCTCGTCTTAAAAGAAGAGTTGATCATAAAGATCAAGGGAAAGGTGAAAAAGAACAGCAAAATTAACAGCGGAATATATCGGACGGCCAGCTTTATTCGCTTTCTTACCTGCCTTGATCCAGATGGTTTGGCTGATTGAGTCTGTAGGGTAGTCATCTTAATTTACTCCTATTTTTCACGAACCGCATAACGTTGAATGAAGTTGATGGAAACGATGATAATGAAAAAGATCACGGCAATAGCCGAGGCGTAGCCAATGTTTTGCTCGCGGAAACCTGTGCGATACATGTGGAGTACGGTGGTTGTCGTAGCGTTATCCGGGCCGCCGTTGGTCATCACAAACGGCTGGTCGAATAATTGGAAAGCGGCAATGGTGATGGTGAGAAAGATAAACACCATGACATTGCGTAAGCCGGGCAGCGTAACGTAGCGAAACTGCTGCCAGCCATTCGCCCCGTCGATGCTGGCTGCTTCGTAGAGAGTTTCTGGAATTTGCTGGAGACCAGCTATGAAGAGCATCATCTGCATACCTGCCCCTTGCCACACCGACATAATAATGATGGCCCACATGGCAATGCCTGGTTCACCCAGCCAATTGATGGGCTGGATAAGCCCAAAGGAAAGTGAGCCCAACATCTCATTCACCAACCCGTTGTTAACGTCGTAGAGGAACTTCCAGACGATGGAAACCACGACCATAGAAGTGACGACAGGGGCAAAATACATCGTGCGAAAAAAAGTTTCGCCTTTGAGCCTCTGATTGACCAGCAGGGCCAGCAGCAAAGCTAAACCCGTTTGCACAGGAATCACGACCAGCGCGAAGAAAAAGTTATTTGCCAGAGAACGCATAAAAATGGGATCGGCTGCCAGAATAACGTAGCGCGTTTCTCCGGAATCGATTGAGAACCATTCGGTGCGATCGGCATATTGTGGATAGTTTTCCCTATCCCGGGTGAAGTCACGCGAGCGGGGATAAGTGCGTTTACCGGCTTCATCCAGCACGACGTTACCATTCTCGTCAACAATCGGATCTAAAGGCAGTAGAGACAGACCTATCAGACGGCCGTAGTTGCGAAAACCCACCATTTCAGTTGTTCTGGCGGCAATCAACCGCTGATTGGTAAAACTGTAATAAATGCCGCCAAAGAATGGGCCAATAGAAAAAATCAGCATGAGCAAAAAGGCAAAGCTAACCATGATCCAGCCCGTAAGATATTGGGGATTTTTTTGAGGCTTTGGTTTATTTACCTGAACCGTTTTCATTGGGACAGTTGTCATTTCGTTTTCCTCCGCTTTTTCTGCTATTCCCTTCATATCAGGCGGCAATGCCCAATGAAGGCAGGCAGTTTAGTTGACGACAAGTTTTTCTTTCAGATCCGTGTAAAATGTCGCACCATTGAGTTGAAAAATATCGAATTTGTGGATAAACAGCTCGCCACCGTCAGAAAATATCTCGATTTGGAAGGCACTACCACTGGGGAAAATCTGCTCAGTCATCACGGTGAGGCCATCGTTGCCAAATAGCTCCACCGATGAGCTATCTACAAAAATGTGCAGGCGGATGATGCCATCGATGGGGGAGAGCGGCGCAATATGTATGCCAGGAAAGGCATCGCTAAACTCTTTGAGCCCAGATTGGGAGCGGTCGATAAAGAGTTTTTGCTCGCTGGTAACGTAGCCGATGGTGGTTTGTTCGTCCAGACCAGTGCGCAGCCGCAAGCCAAAGCGGCTGGCTGCCATGTTGGGGGTCACAGGGAATTCGGCAATGATTTCCAGCCTGTTGCTAAAAATGTTGACGAGTTGGGGCGCAACGGCCGTTGCATATTCATTTTCCCATGACCAATTTTCGCCACGCAAAGTTTTGAGCTCGGCAATTGGTGTTTGCACCAGCCGAATCCCGTCGGGCGTGGTTTGCAAGGAAAGCACGCGCGGCAGCGATAGGGCGCCACGCCAGGTGGCGGTGGGAATGCTGTTTGCATAGCGCCAATTGTTCATCCAGGCAGCCCAAACGGCCGTTCCGTCGGGAGCATTTGTCCATCCCTGAGCGGCATAAAAATCAGCGCCGTAATCGGCCCACAGCGTACTCTCTTTCGGATTTTCACTGGTGAACGTCTGACCATCAAAATCACCCACAAAATATTGCATGCCGCTGCCGCCTGCTGGGGCGTTGTTTTGCACACCCACGCTCAGCACCCAGCGCTTTTCCAGGCCATTATCGACAGACAACTCAAAGAGATCCGGTGTCTCCCATACGCCACCCATTGCACCGTAGCCCAGGCCAAAACCGCCAGACGGTTCCCAGTTTTTTAGATCGGGTGAAGTAAAAAAGAGAATAATATTGCCACCCGTCACCATCATCACCCAGTACCCACTGCCGGGACCAGTTTCGTACCAGATCACTTTGGGGTCGCGGAAGTTGCGGAGGTTGTTTGGCGGAGGCAGCACAGGGTTGTTAGCGTATTTTGTCCAGGTACGGCCGTTATCCAAACTATAGGCCACGCTTTGCGACTGTTTGCCGCCGGCATCATGGGTAAAGATGGCCACCAGTGCGCCTGCGCCAAAACCGGCCGTGTTGTTCACATCAAGGACGGCACTGCCGGAAAAAATCGTGCCAATCTCATCGGGGTACAAGGCAATTGGCAGATGGTGCCAGTTTAGCAAATCGGTACTGACAGCGTGGCCCCAATGCATCGGTCCCCAAACCACATCTTCCGGATTGTGTTGGTAAAAAAGGTGAAACTCACCATTGGCGTAAATCAGTCCATTGGGATCATTCATCCAGTTGGACAAAGGTGAAAAATGGTATTGCGGTCGAAATTCTTCTGTTAATTCAACACGGGTTCCTGGTAACTGTACAGGTGTATCTGCCTGGCAAGCGATAAACGATGCGCCCATAACAACTCCGCAAATGAGAGCAATAAAGCGGACAGGAATCTGATGCAAACGACACATGATGCGGTTTTCCCTTTGGCGATTTATACAGCGGAGGGGGGAACGGCCGTCGCCAAAATAACTCAAAAGAATATCAAACCTGTTAAAAAATATTGCTCGTTGGTGGAAGAGGAGGGGTGTTATCCCCTCCTCTACTAGGAGGACAAGAAGTTAACTGTTAATTACCGAAACCGTAACCACCGTTATCTTCAATATTGCGTTCAATCGCATCCACAGCATCATCCAGAGCGTCCTGAACATTGCCACCATCACGGATAGACAAACCGGCCTGTTCAAACTGGCTGGAGATTGTCAAATACCCTGGTGTTTCTGGGCGGACCCGCGCATAGGCTTCCATCAGGTCATAAAAGGCACGGAATTTACCACCCTCGGCATAATTTTCGGTGAGCGCCGCGCCAGCAGCCGTGGTGGGAACCAGGCTGGACATGTTAGACATGACAGCGACTTGTTCCGGCTGCATGGTGAACAAGACAAACTCTTTAGCGCCTACGGCCGCTTCATCAGAGCAGGCCGTGCTGACACCCAGCTGCCAGGAACCAGCGCCAATCACGGGGCCATTCCCATAGTCCGGAGGCGGCAGAAACAGGGCATCATCGCCCCAAGCTTCCAATACGGAGTTGGCCGCCCAGCTGCCGGTGTACCACAAAGCAGCGCGGCCAGTGTTGAATCCCTGGTCATCCGCTGGCGTGGCCGGGGTATACCCGTTGACAAACAAGTTCTGGAACCACTCAGCCCAGGCAACTGCTTCGGGGCCATTCAGAACCCCTTCCGCTTCGGTGTAGTTGTCCCGATTAATCAAATCGGCACCAAAGCTTTGCAGCATGGGGGAATAAGCATAAGGCCACCATTCGCCACCGTAGCCAGCGTTGACATCCAGTGCATAATCAAATTCACCGGAATCCTTCAAGACGTCTAAAGCAGCATTGAATTCGTCCAGTGTCCACGGCTCGTCAATGGTTGGAACACGGATACCGTATGCATCCAGCACAGATTGGCGTGCATAAACAAGCAGGGCTACGTCAAATTGACCCAGGGAGTAAATTTCGCCATTGAAGCGGCCCACGTCGTTGGTTAGAACACCGATCGTTTCAATATCAGCCTCGGTGATGCCGAGCGGCTGGATATAACCAGACCAGGCAAAGTTGGGTACGGTTGGGGCGTCCAGGTCGATGATGCAGGGCAGGCTGCCAGCAATAGAAGCAGCCGCTACTGAATCATTGTAAGAATCCTGCGGGAAGGATTCCAGCGTAACTTCATACTGGGGGCTTTGGGCATTAAAATCAGCAATCCAGCTTGCGATGGCTGCCAACTCATTAGGATTACCAGCGGAGTGCGTCCACATATTGATGGTGATCTTATCACCTGAACTGGCAGGCGCGGCAGCTCCTTCTGCCATTTCCTCATCGGCGGTTTCTACTTCTGTAGAGCCCGTAGACGTATCAACAGCTCCATCTGTGCTGCCGCCACAGGCAACCAGCAACAGAGACAAGATGAACAGGCAGGCGACAACAAGCCGCCACTTGCGTGTGGATAACATTTTCATTCTCCTTAAGTTTAAAAATTATGATGACCGCGACTGTTATGTTGAAGCTAGTTCAATGAATTGAGGTAAATTCTTTTAAGCGCGGCCTTAGTAAAACGATGGGGTACTATAAATTTCCTTCTTCTCACCTGACTCTTTTATCCATTTTCCTCCTTGCGCCTGCTGCTTGAAGGCAGCAGAGACATTATGCTGATAACCTCTCTATCAGGGGACATGGCAGCTTTTGCTGTACGGCCGTTTGCAAGTTCGGCTCTTGAATTTGTTTAAGCAGATGATTCACAGCCCATTGGCCCATTTCGTAATGAGGTAGAGCCATGGTTGTTAGTGGAGGATAAAGATGTGCCGCTATAAGTTCCTGATTATCGAAGCCAACAACGGCCACGTCATCGGGGATGCGCACGCCTAGTTTGCGCAGCGCATCATAAGCGCCCATCGCCATGCGGTCGTTATAACAAAAGAGGGCCGTAGGGGGATTTTGCTGCTGCATGATGGCCATCGTGCATTCATAACCGCCGCTTTGCATGCTTTCACCCATGCGCACCAGGGTCGGATCAAATGGAATATTGTGCGCGGTCAGCATCTCTTTGTAACCTTGTAAACGGCCGATTTTTGCAGGCACATCCACCTCATCACAAATGAACCCAATACGCCGGTGCCCCTTTTTGATTAAATAGTCAACGACGCTTCTGCCACCAACAATCTCGTCTGGAACAACCGAGGGTAAGGAGCGGTCAGCTACGAAACAATCCAACAGAACGGTGGGCACTTCGCGAATATTGTCTGGCGGATGGACTTCGCGATGGTACATCGTGGCGTAAATGATGCCATCTACCTGACGGTTAAGCAGCGTTTTTACGGCCGTATCCTTCATTTTCTGGTCGCCATTTGTATTCACGGTTAGCAGCAAAATATTATGCTGCCAGGCCAAATCTTGCGCCCCGTGAAGAATTTGGCCCGCGAACGGTGTGGTCGCAATCTGATCGGTTAAAAAGCCAATCGTATGCGTCCGCTGCGAGCGCAGGCTGCGGGCCACGATGTTTGGGCGATAATCCAGCGCTTCAATGGCGGCCAAAACTTTGGCTCGAGTGGCGTCTCGTACGGCCGTATCATCATTAAGGACACGTGAGACTGTTTTAAACGAAACTCCGGCTTTTTTTGCCACATCTTTTATGGTAGTCATAACTAAAGTTTAACACCCATTCCTGCAATGACAACGTTGTCTTGAGTTTAATACAAGATGACAACGTTGTCAATATGCAAATTACCCAATTTTACCTCTGCTCGATCTTGCCTGATTTGACGACGCCCTGCCGGAAGAAATACCTTGTCAAAATATTGACAAATTATAGACATATACTATATACTTCGTTCAATACTTTTTGAAAGTTCGAGGATTGTTCTGCTTAATATCACGGTTCGAAAGAGGAAAACAAGTGGGCCAATTGACAGAATTGGCTCAAAGAGGAAAACGCAATGAAAACAATAACTGATTCAAGCAATGGACGGTACGTAACGGAATCCAATGGCGCCGGAGAGCCAACGGCTTTCGACTTTTTAGGACAATACCTCAAGGAAAGCCGCCGTTCTGCCTTGCTCACCGCCCAGGAAGAACTGTTTCTGGCTGAGCAGATTGCCGCCGGGCGAGAAGCCGATGCGCAGCTGAAAAAACAGATGCCTGCTGATGAACACCAACATTGGCTTTGTGTCAAACAGCACGAAACGGAAGCCCGCTCTAAATTGGTGCGGGCCAACATGCGCCTGGTCATTAGCATTGCCAAAAGGTATCGGGGACAGGGGCTGGATTTTCTGGATTTAATTCAGGAAGGCAACCTGGGATTGTTAACGGCCGTTGACAAATTCGACCACGCCCTGGGCAACCGCTTTAGCACCTACGCCACCTGGTGGATTCGCCAATCGATGACCCGCGCCATTGCTAATTTCGGCCGTATCATTCGCATCCCGGCCAACAAAACCTCCAGCATTCGCCAACTTTATCTGGCTAAACAGGAGCTGGAACAAGAGCTGGGCCGCCCGCCCAAACCAGAAGAGCTGGCGGAGCATACCGGCATGACTCCAGAACGAATACGCATGCTGCTGCGCATCACCACCCCACTGCTCTCGCTGGAGCAGCCCGCCGGGCCAGAGCCAGATACAGAATTGGGCGCTTTTGTGGAAGACAGCCTGGCTCTCCAGCCCAACGAAGTTGTTGCTGAAAAGATGCTGCACGAGCGTATTGATGGGCTTTTGGATCATCTCACCCCCCGCGAAACCAGCGTCTTGTGTCTGCGCTACGGCCTGCGCGGCCATGAATCGCACACGCTGAAGGAAGTGGGCAAGCTGTTCAATCTATCGCGTGAACGGGTGCGCCAAATTGAAAAATCGGCCCTGAAAAAGCTGCGCGAGCCGCAATACGGGGCGGATTTGTATCATTACCTGAACTAAATTGTGGCAAGCGAGTGGGAAGGTGATAAGTAAAAAGTGATAAGTGAAAAGTGATAAGTAGTGGATACTTTTCACTTTTTACTTTTAACTAACTCACTTCTCTAAGGTTGGTGGATGTGACAGAACTGGGAGCCTTGCAGCGGCCGATTGCGACATTGGCTGCCGCTTTTGGTGGTGGCCTGGCATTGGTTGGGTTGGGCGGAAACGGCCGTTTCCCCCAAGAGTTCTACCACATCTGCTTTGGTTACCCGGGCAGAATCTGCTTCGACCGCAGCATCCGCTGCCGCAACTGCTTCCGCTTCCTGTACCAGCGTCATCAGCGCTTCAAACTCTTCGTAGAAGCCAGCCAAAATTTCGTCCGGGTCAGGCACCAGGCCGGCATCGGTAGCGATGCCCATGTGTACCCGGTTGGCGTAGCTGATGATGCTGATGCCCAAAGACACACGCCCAGACTGCGGCACCCAGAACATGAGCTCCTCAATTTTTTGCCCCGCCAGGTAAAGGGGCATGGGCGGGCCGGGCACGTTAGTCATAACGGCCGTTGTCTTCGAGCCAAACATATTCACCAGCGTCCCCTGCAAATCCTGCGGCGACATCCCCATGGCGCTGAGAATGCCTAACGCCACTGGCGCTTCCTTGGAATTTTTAAGTTCCATCATCCGCTTGTTTACTTCGTGCAGCCGATCCAGCGGGTCGCCAATGCCTACCGGCAGCGACAGAAAGACGATGCCAAACTTATTGCCCAGCGTGCCCATCTCTTCTGGCGTGCGCAGGTTGACGGGCACAGCGGCGCGGAAGTTGAGCCCATCTACCCTGGCCCCTTTGTTGAGCATGTAGCGGCGCAGCCCACCAGTCATCGCCGAAATCAGCACATCATTTACGGTGCCCCCGGTGACATTTTTGATCGCTTTGACATCCCGCAAGGGGATTGGTTTGGACCAGGTGGCCCGTTTGGCAACCCCCAGCTTCCCTTTGAACAAGGTTTTGGGGTCTGGCGAACGGAGAAAGAGACGCCCAGCGGCAAAGGCGGTGTCGGTACCTTTCAGCGCCAACTCCATGGCGTGCGCCGGATTTACCAGCGATTCCAACCCTTCCGAAGCCATCTTGCTGGTGGTTTGCCAGACATTGCCCACGGCCCTGGCCCCTTGCTGAACCAGGGCGTTGAGCGAGCTGCTCAGCCCATCTTCTGGCTCGATTGGCTCTTCTGGGGTGCTGGTGGTGGGCGGCGGCAAACCGGGCATCATATCGGTGAGAGAAAGCAGCACAAAGACCAGGGCCATGCCATCGGCAATACAGTGATGCAGCCGGCACATGATGGCGCAGCCCTCTTCATAATTTTCGATGAGGTGGAACTGCCACAGCGGCTTGCTAAAGTCCAGCGGGGTGCTCATCAGATCGCTGGCCATCTCTTGCAGGGCAGCTTTGTCACCGGGGGAAGGCAGGGCCACCCGATGCAGGTGGGCGTTCAGGTGGAAAGTGCGGTCCATTTCCCAATAGGATTGACCAAACGGCAGGCGGGACTGCACCACCCGCATGCGAAAGCGGTCGAACGACAATAATTTATGTTCAATGACTGCTTTGAGATGGTCAAAATCGATCCTTTTTTTGAAGGTGATGATGCCTGAAACCATCATCAGGTTGGTGGGGTCTTCCATGCGCAGCCAGGCTGCATCGACGGTGGTTAAGGGTTGGGTCTTGGGCATACGGCCGTCTCCTGTAAAAACATTTAACGCAAAGGCGCATGCAATCTTGGATTGCCGGACGCAGAGAATATGAAAATTTGTCTCAGCTAAAGATGCTGATTCAACCTGATGCACAACGATTGTGTATATTGCCGTCAGTATAACTCAGCCAGAGGTAGCTGACCATACCCCCGTCGTCTGTAAAACGAATTGTTGTCGGTCAAAAGCACGTCGACTTCAACACGGCAACTGTGTGGCATCGTGGCGTACACGTGCCACGGCAGGGTTTATTCTTGTACCCAATCGCTCACCTCCGCCACGACATCCGGCAATGTTCGGTTTTTAGCATAGGCGTGAACTGTGACCAGGATGTCTGCCTTTTCTTCTCCGGCCTCAGTACGATACATATCCAGGAGCTGCACCGCTTCAGCCTGTGTAGCGTGATCGTTTGCCGCGTGCTGTTGGACGAAGGCCAACACCTTTAATCCGTATTCTGGTCGGCTGCTTTTGAGCAAAAGTTCCCCTATCGCACACAGGATCGAATAGATAAGCGGTACAAATTGAATTTCTGCCGCCAGCTGTAGTGCCTGGAGAAGCTGTTGCTGCGCCCTTTGCCCATCGCCCTGCCTGCTGGCAACTGCCCCCAGGCCCAGGTAGGCTCGGGCCAGGCCACCTTTATCAAAGATATTTTGATAAAGGTCTAAGCTCTTCTGGTAAAGTTGTTGCGCTTGCTCGTAACGTTTTTGTTGCAGTGCGATCTTGCCCAGGTGGTTGAGCGCCACCGCCATGCCTTCAGGATCATTGAATTCTTGACGCAGCCTGTAGCTTGCGTCAACATGATGCTGCGCTATGGTCACATTGCCCAGCGCCAGGGCGATTTCACCCAGTAGATTGAGGCAGTAGGCCATAAACCAGCGGTCCTCCCGCTGTTGGGCCAGGGCATAGGCGCGTTGGGCAGATTGCCGGGCGGCCTGATGATCTCCCTGGCCAAAGGCGACGCTAGCCACGGCGTAATGAGCAAGACAAAGGTTTGCCTTATGCTGATGCGTCTCGCTTTCCCGAAGTGCCTGCTCTCCATACTCATGCGCGGTGGCGTAATCACCCCGAATCGTGGCAATCAGACTCAAAGGTAAGCCAGGATCCGTGCCGAATCCAGGTACAGAGGGAATATCAAGCTGCCGATAGAGATCGCGGCATTGCTGCAGCACCGCCTCTGCCCGGTCCAGCCGGCCCAGGCGGATGAGCATCCAGCCCCACCAGATAATCACATGAATCAGCGTCAACCTGACCGGATCAGTCGCCTCTACGCTGGTTAACCGCTGATAGGCTTCTTCCCAGGCCATTGCCCCTTCCAGGTACCGGCTTTGAAGTTGAAATAATCCCTGGAGTGGCATGGCTAAGCTTTCAATTTCAGTCAGCTTGAGCGTTTTGAGCGCCCAGCCCCAGGCGGCCCACACGTTATCGTGCTCGGCAGCAATCGTGGCAGCAGCCTGGCGCTGCTGGCCACCGCGCAGTGCATCCGCGTGCTGCTGGAGGAAGTTGGCATAGTAGGTACAGTGGGCTTCATAGGTTTCGGCGACCCTTTCGGGAGCCTCTGCCAGCCGCTCGGCGGCATATTGCCGCAGCAGTTCGTGGATGTGATAACGACCGGTTGAGCCTGCTTGCAGTAATGACTTGTCGACAAATGTGGCCAGGTCCAGCAGCGAGGCATTGGCCACAGCCTGGGCGGCAGCGGGACTAAATCCCCCGCGAAAGACCGACAGGCGCTGAAATATCTCTTGTTCGTGGGCTGTCAGCAGCTGCCATGACTGTTCCAAGATCACGCGCATACTTCGATGGCGCTTGGGCACATTTTGCTGCCGGCTTGTCAGAATATCGAGGCCGCGCTCGATTTCGGCCACAATGGCCTCAACCGGTAAGACCTTCAGCCAGGCTGCGGCTAGCTCAATGGCCAGGGGCATGCCCTCAACCAGGCGGCAAAGCCGGAGTACGGCCGTTTGCTCCGCCGCCAATGAAAACGCAACGCGAGCACGGGCGGCGCTTTGCACAAAAAACTGCACCGCATCATACTGCTCTAGCGAAGCAGCCCCTGAACCAACTGCGGATTCATCGTCCCGGAAAGAGAGCCCGTCACCATTTGGAAATGACATCCCCTCCACCGGATGAAACCAGGCTTCCTGCACATTCAAAGCCTCGCGTGAAGTCACCAAAATTTTTATATGGGGAGCCGCAGCCAAAAGCTCGGTGACAAGGCCAGTTACGCTGCCACCGGCCTGCTCGGGGGATGTTGCCTTTTCCACAAGATCAGGCGGGGGAGTGAGCAAATGCTCTAAGTTGTCCAACACAAGCAGCAGTTCTCTGCTTCGCAGAAAATCCAGCACCTGCTGTTTGGGCGAAACATTTCCATAAAACGAAACGCCGATCGCTTCAGCAACAGCCAACACCACGCCCTCAGTTGAGCTGACTACAGCGAGCGGCACAAAATAAATACCGTCCTTAAAGAGACATTCATCCAGAACCGGGCGGCAGAATGTTTGGGCTACCTGGAGGGCCAGCCGGGTTTTGCCGATCCCACCCGGTCCAACGAGAGTTAACAAGCGACAGTGCGGGTCGGTGAGCCGACGGCCGATCTCAGCCAGTTCGCGTTCTCGGCCGGCGAAAGGCGTGGGCTGTGGTGGCAGGTTGTGCCGCAAGGCAGGGGTGGGGAGGGATGGAGGTGAGGAAGTTGCATCTCCTCCGTTTACTTGTTCACTGGCTGCTCTATCCAACGCCCCGGCGCGAATCTGCTCAAATAGGGCTGCCGTCTCTGGCCCTGGTTCGACGTTGAGTTCATCAACTAACATCTGGCGGCAGATTTCGAACTGGGCCAGTGCTGCGCTGCGTTGGCCATTACGAGCCAGCAGCAGCATCAAATGGCGGTGTGCCTCTTCATGCCACGGCTCCAGGGCCAACAAGCGGCGTATGGTTTCAATCGCCTGGGGCAGATCGTTCCGATCGACCAGGCGATCGGCCAACAGGTTTAGGGCTTGCAGCAGCCGTTCCCGCAGCCGGTTGCGTTCTACTAACAGCCACTGCTCAAACGCTGGCGCATCTTGCAGGGTGAACCCTTCCAGAAAATCCCCTCGATAGAGGTTGATGGCTTGTTTCAACGCATCAATGTTTTGGTCCGATGGTACGGCCATTACCCCAGCTTCAAAAACGGCCGTATCCAACCAATAGAAGCTGTTGGCGTCAAATGCTACCGTCTCTCGGGCAATGTCCAGGTAACTCCCCACCAATTGGCGCAGGTTGGATAAGGTCATCGTCAGGCTGCGGCGCGCGTGATTCTCCGCGACCCCGCCCCAAAACAGTCCGGCCAGCACCGACCGCGGCTGGGCACGCCCTGAAACCGCCAGATAATAAAGCAGCGCCCGGGCTTTGCTGGAGCGAAAGCCGGTTACCACTTGACCATCCAGGCAGACTTCTGAGCTGCCGAGCAGTTTTAGTTCTAGTTTGCTGCCGCTTTTTTTCCGACTCATTCTCAAAAAATCTATATCGTTGCAGTTTCGTTGCGCTGTCGTGACAGTTTCGCTGTACCTGTCCGCTATATTGAGGCCAATCTATTTTAGCAGACAGGAGAAAATAATGGACACATTCAGTGAACAGGTAGATCAACGCTACGCCTTTGTATATTTAAACGAACCCGGAATCCAGGAATTTGAAGCCAGACTGCAAGGTGAGCTGATTCGCCCCGGCGATGCTGCTTACGATGAAGCGCGAGCCGTATGGAATGGCATGATTGACCGCTATCCGGTCTTGATTGCCCGCTGCGCCAGCATAGCTGACGTGGTCGCCTCGGTCAACTTTGCCCGGCAAAACAACCTGGAAGTGGCTGTGCGCGGCGGCGGGCACAATGCGGCTGGTCACGCCACCAGCGACGGTGGATTGGTTATTGACCTATCACCGATGAAGCAAGTTAGCGTGGATCCCGTCCGGCAGGTGGTCCGGGCTGCCGGAGGTGCCACCATTGCCGATTTGGATGCCGCGACCCAAGAATATGGTCTGGTCGTGCCGATGGGTGTCGTGTCCCAAACGGGCATCGCCGGTTTGACTCTGGGCGGCGGTTTTGGCTGGCTGCGCAGCAAATACGGCCTGAGCTGCGATAATCTGATTGCTGCCGAGGTTGTTACCGCCGAGGGCCAGGTGATCCGGGCCAGCGAGACAGAGAACAGCGATTTGCTGTGGGGTCTACGGGGCGGCGGTGGTAATTTTGGTATTGTCACCACCTTTGAGTTCCAGGCTCACCCCCTCGGTCCCGACGTAGCCTTTACTTTTGTCTTCTACAGCGGCGAAGGTGGGCAGTTACAGAAGGCCATCGAGTTTTATCGCGACTATGTCAGCACGGTGTCTGATGAAGTCACTGCTTTTTGGGGCTGCGGTGTGATACCGTCGGGGCATCCCATTTTGCCGGTGGAAACGCATGGCCATCAGTTTATGTTGTTTGGTGCCATGTATGCCGGCCCGGCCGAAGAGGGCCAGCGTGTCATGCAGCCGCTCCGCGAATTTGACACACCGTTGCTGGACTTTAGCGGGATAATGCCTTATGTACAGGCGCAAAAATCTTTTGATGCCGATTATCCGCGTGGCTGGCGCCGCTACTGGAAATCGCTCAATCTCAACCGGCTGGATGAGGCGGCGATTGAGCGCATCGTCAGCCACTCCCGGCGGCAGCCATCACCCTTCAGCACCATTGCCCTCTGGCACATCGGTGGGGCGGTGACCCGCGTAAGCGCTGAAGAGAGCGCCTTCTACGGCCGTCAGGCGGCCTTCCTGCTCAGCCCAGAGGCAAACTGGCAAGATGCGGCTGATGACGAGGCCAACATCACCTGGCTGCGCGACCTGAGCGCCGATATGGAGGCGTTCTCCGACGGCAGCCGCTATCTTAACTTCCCCGGCTTTCAGGAAGAGGGTGATGAGATGATGCGCCAATCTTTTGGCAGCCATTACAGCCGCCTGGCGGCACTGAAGCAAAAGTATGATCCCACCAACTTCTTCAGCCTGAACCAGAACATTAAACCAGAGTAACAGCCGTCTTAGCAGATTAAAGAATGGAAATTTTTGACGCAAAGAACGCAAAGAGTTAGAAGGTGCAAAGATCCCGCTTGAGCAATCCTTTGCCCCTTTGCGTCTTTGCGTCAAGTTTTTTTCACACTACTGAGCGCCTGGCGCTGGGCTTTTTGCCAGATGCGCCGATAAACGCGGTAAATGGCGTATTCCACGGTAACTGACCTAGCTCCGTCAGCCTGGGGAATGAGCGACTTGCCCGTCCCCGCGCGAATGCCGCCCACCGCCTCCTGCATTTTGATCGAGGCGATATTGTGGATGTTGGGCGTCGCCTGGACACAGCTACAATCTGTATGGCTGAACAGATAATTCAACAAGCCGCGCTTGATCTCCACCCCATATTTGTGTCCCCAGTAAGTGGGCAGCAGCTTCACGTCTGTTTCGGCAATGCCTGCGGCGTTGGGCTGTGTCATGAAGCATTCGCCAATGGGCTCGCCCGTTGCCTGTAAAACCACTACTAGGAGACGGCCGTACACGCCCACCTCCTGATTTTGTAACTGTTCTTCAATTTCTTGCCGTGTGATGGCCAGCCCATGAGGAAAGCCAACATTTTTCATCACGGCCGGATCGGTCCACAGAGCATAAAACAGCGGGGCATCGGCCGCCGTGGCCAGGCGAATCAGAAGGCGGTTTGTGGTGAAAAGGGGCGCTTCGCTTGTCAAAAAATTACCTTCCATATTATCCAGACCAGAACTTCATTCATGACGTGTCGGGATATGTTGCCCAGAGAGAAACTGGTTTATTGGTAAGCGGCTAGATCAATTAGCCCAATAAAAAACGCCCAGACAGACAAAGCCATGCGAGTATAAACAAAACCGGTGCATTGCTCAAGATAAATGGGGCAAGGCAGTCTGAATTTTGGCAGCAATTCTCAATCTGATAATGAGTTGACAGCTCTTGCCTCATTTCAGGTCTGTTCCGGCAACTTTTGTTAAGCCCAACCTCACGCCGAGTACGCCGTCGCCTCGGCGCTTCGCGCCTGGCGACGTTAAATGGGCGGGGGTTTTTCACTTTTGGGGGGTGTCCCACCCCCCAAAAGTGAAAAAACCCCAAAAAAGTTCGCCGCACGGGGTGCGAAGCACCCTCGTGCGGGCTAGAGGCTTTAGCGCCACAACGCATCGTGGCGAAAAAATATCGAACGTTATCGAATCGGCATGGTATAGCAAACAGCGCTGCCCTCTAACACCACACTTCCGTCTGCAAGCAGAACCCGGGTATCCAACTCCGTTATTGGTTTATCTTCCCGCACTTTCGTCACCACAACTTCTCCCTTAATGGTGTCACCTGGTCGCACGGGTGCCCTAAAGCTCCAGTTAACCTGCAAAAATACGGTGCCGGGTCCCGGTAAATCTTCCGCTACGACTGCATTCAGAATGGCGCTAATGACACCACCCTGGACCACAATGCCGCCAAAGCGACTGTTTTGGGCAATTGCTTCATCATAGTGCAACGGATTCCGATCACCACTTATTTCAGTGAACAGTTCTATGTCGCGGGCTGTGACCAGTCTCGCTCTTTGTGCTTTTTGCCCGATCTCAGGAATACCGTTTGGCCAAACTTCACTTTTCTTATTCACATCTATTTCCTTCTGAATCATCCTGGAAAGATTTTTCTACTCATGATCAGATCACGCTGTACCTCAATCCCCAACAAAAATTCTTTCAAGCCAATTTTCTTGAACCCCCATTTTTTGTAAAAAGCAATTGCCCGCTCGTTTTTCTCCCAAACACCTAACCATATCACGTCATAACCGGCTTCTTCAGAATATTTTAGGCAGGCTTCCATTAAACTTGAACCAAAGCCCTCACCGGTGCGGTTTCCGTCAACATAAATTCGTACCAATTCAACTGGTTTAGAGCCGGATACTTCGGTCGGGGAAACGTCAGTATAAAGCATAGCATAACCAACTAACTCACCAGCCATATAGGCTAGAAGGAAGGTGGATGCAGGGTCTTTTAATTGAGCTTCAATATGTGCATCAGTAAAATTAGAAGACAGGTACTCAGCCAAAGCTTCTGGTGAATTGGAAGCGGCATACGTTTCCTTAAAAGTGCGCGCCCCAAAACCAGCTATTAGTCTGGTATCTTTCACTGTCGCTTTGCGAATTATTAGTTGGTTTTCATTCATAAGTTTGACTGCCTAACCTGGCAATGGGTGCCACATCAAATGTGTTAGTTGCCGAACGCAAGCAGTATAAACAAAACCAGGCTGTTTCTCAAGAAAATCGGGCGGAGCAGGGCGAAGTTTGGTAGCATTGAGCAAACTGAATTTAGCCAAGGGAGTGCCCATGATTCACTTTAACCCCAATAGCCGTACGTTTAACTTGATTTTGCACAACAGCGTTTACGCCATGCAGGTGGATGCCAAAGACCGGCTGGTGCATCTGGCCTGGGGGCCGCGCCCGGCTGGTGCTAATGAGGCCGATTTGCTTTCCGGCAGGCTGCGCCCGACGCTGTCTGACCACGCTTCCTTTGAGTTCCAGAGCCGCCGCGACGAGATCGTTACCTTTGGTGACACCACGAACCATGAGGTGACGCTCAAGGCGAACTTCACCACCCTGCCCCAGCCGCTATCTGATAGCGATACCCCTCACCTGCCCATACGAGACGTGCGGCTGCGCTACATCTCGCACGAAGTGGTAACGGATGCCAAACGGAGCCTGTCCGCGCAGCCGGGCCTGGCCCCGGCACATGGACTGCCCACGCCAAACAGTGGACTACGCGAAACGCTGCGCATCCGGCTGGCCGATCCGGTGCAGCCGCTGGTGGTAACGCTTTGCTATCGTCTCACCCCGGCGCAGGACATCATCGAGCGCTGGCTGGAGCTGGAAAATTTAGGCGGTCAGCCCATCGCGGTTGAGCAGCTCAACTTTAGCGTCTTGCACCTGCCTAACGGCACCACGGAGCTGACCAGCGTCTCCGGCGCGTGGGCGCAGGAGTTCCAGACGCAGCGGGAGCGGCTACCCATTGGGCGGCGCGTGATCGAGCACCGCAGCATGCAGACGGGGCATGCGGCCAATCCGTTTTTTATGCTCAATCGACCCGGACAGGCGTGGGAGGAGCAGGGCACAGTCTACTTTGGCGCGCTGGTGTACAGCGGCAGTTGGCAGCTCAGCTTTGAGCAGCTGCCCGGCAGCGATGTGCGGGTTCACGGCGGCTACCATCCCGCCGATTTTGGCCTGATGCTGGCGGCGGGGGAGCGGCACAGCACCCCGGCGCTGGTCTGCGGCGTGAGCGGTGAGGGTTGGGGCGGGGCCAGCCGACGGCTGCACCGCTTTACCCGTGAGCGAATCTTACCTGCTGCTGTGGCCGGCGTCCCCGCCGCGCCACCTGCTGAACTGGCAGAGTCATTGATGAGCGAAGAGACAACGTTGGCACAGGCAACCGGCACGGTGAGGACACCGGCCGGAGCGCAGGCCGCAGCCAATTACCGGCCGATTCTCTACAACAGTTGGGAAGCCACCTACTTTGGCATCACCGAGCAGAACCAGATTGAACTGGCGCGGAAGGCGGCGGCGATTGGGGTGGAGCTGTTTTGCCTGGACGATGGTTGGTTTGGCGGGCGGCGCAACGATACGGCCGGATTGGGCGACTGGATTGTCAGCCCAGACGTGTTCCCCAATGGGCTGGAACCGCTCATCCGCGAGGTGAACCGGCTGGGGATGGACTTCGGCCTCTGGGTGGAGCCAGAAATGGTGAATCCCGACTCCGATTTGTACCGGGCGCATCCAGAGTGGGTGCTGCACTTCCCTGGACGGCCGCGCAGCGAGGCTCGCTGCCAGTTGATTCTGGATTACGGCCGTCCTGAAGTTATCGAATACATTTTTAACGCCCTGGACAACTTGCTGGCGCAGTACAACATTGCCTTTATCAAGTGGGACATGAATCGCAACGTCAGCGAACCCGGTTCGGTAGTGGGTAGGGCGATCTGGCAGGCGCACGTGGCCGGGGTGTACGGCATTATCGACCGGCTGCGGGCCAAATATCCACATCTGACGCTTGAAAGCTGCTCCGGCGGCGGCGGGCGAGTCGATTTGGGCATTTTGGGGCGCACCGACCAGGTGTGGCCCAGCGACAACACCGACGCGCTGGATCGCCTGCGCATCCAGGAAGGGTTCAGCCTGGCCTACCCAGCGCGGGTGATGACCGCCTGGGTGACGCATGAGAAAAATCATCAGACAAATCGCTTCCATGAACTCAGCACCCGCTTCGACGTGGCGATGCGCGGCGCGCTGGGCATCGGGGCCAGCCTGAACGGGTTGAGCGATGCGGAACTGAAGGAGTATGTGGCGTACATTGCGTTCTACAAGCGGATTCGCCACATTGTGCAGGGGGGCGAGCTGTACCGGCTGGAGCGTCTGGAAGAGGCAGATGCCTCGACGATTTTGTACGTGCTGCCCGACAGCAGCGAGGCGGTCTACTCCGTGGTGGTACACAGCCACAAGCTGGGCCAGTTCCGGCGCATGGTGCCGCTAAAGGGGCTAATCCCCTCTGCCACGTATGAGGTGCTGGACTGCTTTGAGAAGGTGCGCTACACGGCCACCGGGTATGAATTGATGGTACAGGGGATTCCGGGGGATGAAGACGGCCGTTCCGGCCACAGCCGCACTTTGCACATCAGGGTGTTAGAAACCGGGGAGTAAAATTGGATACGAAGGGACAAAGGAAGAAAGAAACGAAGTTTTTTATAACCTTTGTTCCTCCGTTTCTTCGTCTCTTTGTATTAAAAATTGTGGAACACTTGCTAGCCCAAAACGGAACGTGTTAACTGAGAAATTGACGCAAAGGTGCAAAAGCGCAAAAGAGGCAAAGAAAAAAACTTTGCGCCCTCTGCTTCTTTGCGCTCTTTGCGTTAAAAATAGTTAACTCTGCTCAGACAACATCTGATAGTCGCGTCATACGGGCAGCGCCTCTTGCAAAACACGTTGGCCAATGCCCGGTTTGAGCGTTTCTTTTTCAACGAGATCAACGCGCACGCCGAGTAAATCACTAAGCTTTTGTTCCAACTGGATGAATTCAATCAGTGAAAGTGTCGGATTTTCAAAGGAGACTAATATGTCCAAATCACTCGCTTCACGGTGTTCTGCTCGCACGTAGGAACCAAACAGCCACAAATCCTTGACGCCATACTGCCGCCGCAGTTCGGGCAAAACCGTGCGAATTTGCTCAGAAAAACCTTCGTGTAAATTTCCTCTTGGTTCAACCATTGTGCAAATACCTCCAGATGAAAAATAGTATAGCATAGCTGGTTTTGTTCATGAAACGGCCGAATTTTTACGCAAAGGGGCAAAGGAATGGAGGAACGGAGGAACAAAGGTTAAAAATCTTCGTTCCTACGTTTCTTTGTTCCTTCGTAATAAGAATCATCCAGATTTGGGCTTGAGGTAAACCGTCACTTCGCTGCGGTTGTGAAAGAGCTGGCGGGCTCCAGCGATGGTGTACTGCTGCCGCAGGAGGTTGAGGCCGTGGTCCAGGGCGGATTGGTAGCGCCGCTCCGGCAGTTTGAGGGTGATGATGGCCAGGCCGTGCGGGTAAAGATAACGGCCGTATTCCCCCATCAACCGCGCCGAATCCCGGGCATCCAGCCGCATGTCGTTGACAATCACGTCGTAGGTGTCCGGGTATTGCTCTAAATATTCTTCGGCGGTGAGGCGCAGGTGGCGCACCCCCTTGTCGGTTTGCAGGGTGGCATGGAGCCAGGCGGGATCAACGGCCGTTACATACTGCTCCTTCTGTCGCAAAACCCGCGTCCAGCCACCGGGCGCGGCCCCCAAATCCAGGGCGCGACCGCGCGGCGGCAGCTCGATTTTGAATGTCTCCAGCGCTTCCAGCAGCTTGAACTCTGCCCGGCTGATCTGCTCCGGCTCGCGGGCAAAGCGGCGCACGCCACCGGCCCAGTCGGACAAATTGTTAACCGCCAGCGACAGCCCCAGGTGAGCGTGTTCAGCCGCCAAAACCACGGACAAAATCTGGAATGGCTGGCGCACGTCCAGCGGCGCACCAGAAGCGGCAGCGAGCTGGTCGGCCAGCGGCTGGTTGAGGTCATACGGCCGTATCGCCACCTCCCCCAACACCCGCGTCTGAACCGAAAACGGCCAATCTGGCTCTAGCAGATGGGTGAAGGTAGCAACGGCCGTTTCCACCAACCGCTCCACCCCATCCGCCAGCGGCAGGATAGTTTGCACCGGGCAGATGTGGCGCACAAAGATGGGCGGCTGCTGCCGCCACTGCTCGGCCAGGGCGAAAAAATCACCCGGCAGCTGCACGGCCCAGATACCGGGCGCCAGCTCCGCCACGATTTGGCCAGCTGCCGTCTCAATCTCCTTGAGCGCCATTTTGGTAAAAGCAGGATCGGCCGTAGCGATCAGGTTGGGGGTCATGCGTCCTCGCGGGGGCTTTCAGGGCCGCGACCGTCGGTGTGCAGCTCGATGTCCACCAGATGCTCCACCCGGCTCTGGTAATGCAGCCGCCACGTCTCACGGGAGGGATGCTCGACATATTCAAAGCGGGTGATGCCCGTGTTTTTGCTCCACACTTCGCAGCGCCGCCACGGGCCGACGTTGAATACGTGGTCAAAAGCCAGCTCGATGACGCCGCCGTGGCAGACCGCCACCACCGTTTGTTGGCGATGTTTTTCCAGCATTTCTTCAATAAACTTGCCAATGCGCACCCGAAAATGCATCATCGACTCGCCGTCGGGGCGGTCTGGGGTGATGGTGTTAAACGGCCGTTCACTGCCCCAAAACGAGCCGTATTCAGGCAGGTCATCGCTGGGCCAGGGGGTGTGGTCGAACCGGTTATTGCCAATTTCGCGCAGCCGGTCGTCGCTGAAGATGGGCAGGTTGTAGGCGGTGGCCAGGGGAGCGGCCGTTTCCTGGGCACGTTTCATGGTGCTGGCATACAGGACATCGATCTCCTTGAGTTCCCGGGGCAGCCAGCGCCCCAGAGCCTGGGCCTGCGCCTGGCCTAAATCAGTCAATCCTTCATCGGTGTTGCCGCCTTTCCAGTCGTGTAGGTTAACATAACTTTGACCGTGGCGGATCATGTAGAGGTGCATAATAACATTTTCCTTCTTGCAAAATTTAGTTCATGAATTATGCCACAGGTTGGCGGAATGATGTAGGGTTGTTCGGTGCTGGTGATCAGCGGGCACTCAGCCAAAAATTCAGGCGCAAACTGGCGCGATGCCTGGCTGACGAGGGTTAGTGTTTACGATAGTCTAAAAGTGCACCACTTGGCAAGAGACACGGCCGTATAAAATGTCACCACCCCTCTCCATTATCATGACAGAAACATGATGATGGAGGTTAGGAGATGTTGACAGTGAAAAATTGGGAACAAATACGACGAGCCTACTACGTGGAACAGAAAAGCATGCGTGAGATAGCCCGCGAAACCGGCTATGCCCGACGCACCATCAGGCGGATGATAGACTCAGAGGCACCACCAACCTACCGGCGAGGAAGCCCCAAGAAGGCGCATAAGCTGGGACCTTACAAGCAGCAGATTCAGCAGCTGCTGGCACAAAACGCCAGCCTGCCGCGCAAGCAGCGCTGGACCGCACCCATGATCTACAAAGAAATCCAAAAAGCGGGCTTTGCCGGTGCCGAATCCACCGTGCGCCATTACGTGGGCCAGGTGCGCAAACTGCTCAAGCCCCCGGCCACGTACCTGCCACTGGAATTCGATCCCGGCACCGATGCTCAGGTGGATTGGGGTGAAGGTGATGTGATCATGAACGGGGCACAAATCACCGTGCAGCTCTTCTTCATGAAGCTGGCCTACTCGCGCCGTACCTTCATGATGGCCTTTCCCAACCAGAAACAAGAAGCTTTTTTCATGGGACACGTATATGCTTTCCACTTCTTTGACGGGGTGCCCCAACGCATCAGCTACGATAATCTCAAAACAGCCGTCAAGGAAATCCTCGAAGGGCGGCATTGCGTGGAACAGGAAGCGTTCTTCCACTTTCGCGGCACCTACCTGTTCGACAGCCACTTCTGTACCCCAGGCGCTGGCAACGAGAAAGGCCAGGTGGAGCACAGCGTCGGCTTCGGTCGGCGCAACTTCATGGTGCCCTTGCCCCAGGTGAGCAGCTATGAGGAACTCAATGCCTACCTGCTGCACCAGTGCCAGGAAGATGATGCGCGTATCGTCAGTGGCCAACCGGCCACCATCGGTCAGATGTGGCAGCAGGAAAAATCGTTGCTCCGCCCGCTGCCGACATACCCCTACGACTGCTGCCGCACCGTGACGGTTAGCCTGAACCGCTACAGCCAGGTGCAGGTGGAAACCAACCGGTATTCCGTGCCCGTTGACGACGCCCAGCCGCAGTTAACGGCCAAACTGTATCCGTTCACCGTAGAAGTTTACCGGTCAGACCGCACGGAGCCCATTGCCATCCATTCTCGCTGCTATGACCGTCAGCAGGAGCTGCTCGACCCGCGGCACTACCTGCCACTCATCCGGCAGCGACCCGGAGCCATCGACCATGCCAAGCCGCTGCGCCGCTGGCGTGAGCAGTGGCCCGCGGTCTATGACGAACTGCTGGACCACTTGCGGCAGAAGTGGCCCGACGGCCGCGGCGTGCGCGAGTTTGTCAACATTCTTTACCTGCACCGTGAGTACAGCGAAACAGCCATCGTCACCGCCGTGACAGCCGCCCTGTCCCACCAGTGTGCCCATACTTCGGCTGCGCTCAGCACAAGCCTGGATGGGGTGCGGCTTTGGTTGACCCAGCAGCAGCGCCAGGAACCGACGTTCCCCGCACTGACCCTGGCGGAGAAACCCCAGTTGCAAGGTGTCGGGGAGCAGCCGGTTCGGGCTGAGGCGTATGACGTCTTGTGGGGAGGTGGAAAATGAGCCAGCCAGCCCAGAAAATGTCGGCCAATGTGCTGGCCGTGGACAAGGTGGTGTTGGAAAGCTATTTGCGCAAACTGTATCTGGCCACTTTTGTGCGTCATCATGAAACCTATGCCGCCGAAGCGGCCCAGAACAACGAGAGCTATACGCGTTACTTGCTGGCATTGGCGGAACAAGAGGTGCTCGACCGGGAGGAGCGACGCCGCCAGCGGCGGTTGAAAGAAGCCAAGATTCCCGTGGTCAAGGACCTGACCAGCTTTGACTTTGCCCAGATTCCCACCTTGAACCAGCAGAAAATCCGGCAGTTGGTCAGCGGTGACTACATCGACAAGGCCGAGTCGGTGATCCTGCTGGGCAACCCTGGCCTGGGAAAAACCCACGTCGCTACCGCGTTGGCGCTGGCCGCCACCCAACAGATGCGCCGGGTGCGCTTTTACAACACGGCGGCGCTGGTCAATGAGTTACTCCAGGCACAGGACGAGGGCCGGGTGGCGGCCTTCATCAACAAGGCGCTTAACCACCAGCTAATTGTGCTGGATGAATTGGGCTTTATTCCCTTTAACAGCACCGGGGCGCAG